>DATAWH010000056.1:0-42324 GCA_036267315.1 Candidatus Cybelea sp.
AACTACTGCGACAAACATCACGACGCTCGGGCTGGTATACTTTCAACTGCCCACGCCCGGTACACTTTCAACTGCCCGCCAAGGGACCATGGAAAACGACGGCACTTTGCTGCCCTTGCGACCTGCTGGCGCTCCCTGTCAGTTCTACACGCTGGCTACCGTAGACCCCGCCGTTCTCCAAACCCGCCTCTCGCTTCTCGTTGCTGAAGCCACAAAATGGAACACCGCCGTATCGAGGAGCGATGCCGTAGGTAAGCACGGTGAAAATATCGTGCACCAGGCGTTTGTCTCCAACCCTGCCTTTTTCGTCGGTCCCGGCTGGGGCAACGTCGAGGAGGTCAACGGCATTACGATCCCCAGTTCGCGCACCGGCCGCAAAGGGTCGCTGGACGGATTCGTTATGCTTTCCGCTCTACCGCCCACTGAAGGCGCGGCCGTCGTGGAGGTTAAGAACATCCGCGAATGGATCTACCCCATGGAGCTTATGCTGTGGGATGTAATCCGTAACGGTTTCGTCGTGAATGCCGTGCCTGTCATCCTAACTCGCAAGATATACCATTCGACCTACGCATACGTTCTATCGCAGTTGGGAGCGGTGGGCATTCAACTTCACAACCAGTTCCTGCCCACCGCGATGCAAAACGACCTCGGCTCATGCAAAGATAAGTCTGGCCTCGGCTTCAAGGACATAACCTTCACGGACACGCCTCCTAATCATGTACGTGAGGCTATTAAGGTCCTGGCTAACCAGTTGCCAGACTCGCGCGCGCGCATGACTGCTGTGCACGCCACCGTGCTGCCGTTCCTGGACGACCTCGCCAACGAAGCTACTCCGCGAAAAGTCAGGAAGTCTCGGTACGTTGAACTGCAACAGGCCTTGGCGGCCTTCCGCTGACGGCGCGATTCCCGGCTGAGCGTTTACGTCGAACCGGGCGGGGCTCGCTGCGACAAAAAGGGTAGGGCTGACACCCCTTTTATAGACCCCTTACACCCCTTCGCAAAACCCTTACCCATTAGACCCTATGACCAGATCTGATGACCTAAGACACCGTAGAGGCTAAGGCTAAGCCCTTAAAGGGGTGTGGGATCGATCGAAATGCCACAGTTTGCCGGTCCTCTCAATCGAATCGGAGATTTTTCTGGCGACCCCTTTTTTGCGGTGGGCCGGAGCCGAACCGTAATCCTGTAATCCCTCTCCTGAGGCATTTCGTGCCCTCTGAGGGCGGCCGAGGCGCTCGCCAAGGGTAAACTACCGGCGAGCAGGGTCGGCGCGCCTCTGAACCGTCTTTCGGCCTTTAAGCACTCTCGCTAAAACGGCGTCATCTACCCCTGTCCTCTTCGCCGCGAGAATGAGGGCCTCGACGATCGCGGCTTCGGAGACTCCCACTTGCCCGCCGCGCTTCAAGGCTCGCTTCAGGTCCTCCAGGGCCTTCTTTGCCGACTCGGTTATCTCGAAGCTCGTCTTGACGTAGCCCTCGGGTATAGCGCGGGTCCCGCTGCTGCCTCGCATGATCGGAGTTTAGCACGATCCGGAACCCTACGCCGATCGGGAGCGAAGTGCGGCCCGACCGGCTCTCAAAGCCGTCGCGTCGGGTGCCATGTCGCATTCGCGCCGAGTCGTCCCGGCAAGTCGCCCGCATGGGCGCGGTCCCGTCTGGAATGGAATCCTGTAATCCTGTAAAAACATATGCTACAGCGACTTGTACGTTCGTCCCAGTTGATGTAACATCAGAATATGAAGTCGAAAGTTGTGAGTTACATCCGCTGCAGCACATCGCGACAGGGCGCTAGTGGTCTAGGTCTTGAGGGTCAGCGCGCTGCCGTCGAAGCGTTCTGCCACGAGAATGGCCTTGAGTTGGTCGCAGAGTACCGCGAGGTCGAGTCGGGCCGCAAAAACGATCGCCCGGTCTTGCGTCAAGCCCTAGCGCGCGCCAAGGCCACCAAGGCGATCCTGCTGATTGCTAAGCTGGACCGCCTGGCGCGCAACGTCGCCTTCATCGCAAACCTCTTGGAAGCTAGTGTCGAGTTTCGTGCGTGCGATATGCCGGACGCAAGTCGATTCGTGCTGCACATTTTGGCCGCTGTCGCCGAGCAGGAAGCCCGCGCATGTTCCGAGCGCACTCGCGTCGCGTTGAAGGCTGCGAAAGAGCGCGGCATATTGCTGGGCGCGTCGAATCCCAAGTGCCGCCGTCTGACTCAACAACAACGCCTCAAGGGCGCAGTAGCGTCTGGTAAGCGCACGACGATTATGGCACACGAGGCTTATGCCGACGTGGTCCCGATCGTAAGCGATCTGCGGGCGCAGGGAAAGTCCTTACGCGCGATCGCCGCCGAACTAGATGCCCGAGGTGTTGCGACCCGCAAAGGCAAGACCTGGAGCAGCGTCCAGGTTATGCGCTTACTCGCGGCGGCCGCATAAGATGCGGTCCGACTGCGAGGGGGGATGGGTTGCAGCAAAGATGGGACCCGCTCGCGCGCGCGACCACCACACACCTACCGTCAAATCTCGTTTGACGCTTGCGTTACGGGGACACGTCGTGAATGGATCCCCCGGTAGTACCGAATCCCTTAGTCATTTCTTCGTCAACCTCTACCTGGGGTGAGGTTGCCACCTGTTGGGCATCACTAGCCGCCTGGAGGGAACGCAAACTCTCGGTTGAGGCCTCAAGGCGAGCGACGAGTTCAGCGCGTCGATCCCAGGTAAAGTTAAAGCGTATGTATTCGCCCTTCGACTGAAGAGTCGCGAGCCGAAAGGCGCTCGATGCCTTCTCGGGGGCCGATGTTTTCTTAGACCGAAGCTTGCGGACAAGATCACGCGATTCGGCCGCCGCCGGAAAGTCTATCTCGATCACGGAGAAAATCCTAGTCAGGATTGAGCGAACCTTATGCACCGCTTGCGGCGTCTCTAAGCCTTCGAGTGAGCGCACGACGAAGTACGCATCCGTGATGAGATTCGAGTAATCGGGCCTGGGTGGCTCAATGGCGCGCAGAGCGGCAAGTTTTCTTTCCGCTTCGGGAATCGTCCGTTCTTCGAGTTCTTTATAAGAAGCAATGAGAGCCGCTGAAGTTCCGGCTTCCTTCACCATCGCAATAAGGTTGTCGCGCTGCGAGATAGCTTTGCGGAGTGTCCTCGCGGCCTCGACTAGCTCGGCATTTGGCGATTTCGGCGCGTTCGTGATAAGCCGTTTCAGGTTGTCGCCCTCGACGAGCCAGCCAACATGAGAATAGGTAGCGCGTTTTACCTTCTCGACGCGAATACTGCCTTTGCAGCCCTCGGCCCCGCGCTCAGCCCCCTTGTTTCGTCGTCCCCTGCACATAAATGTCCAGGTTGTCGGATAGGGCGGCTTGGAAGACTTGTGCCACTCTACTACGCCGTGACAGTTCGCGCACCTAAGCAGCCCCTGCGGAAAGGGGTTGACGCTGGGTTGCGAGCGCGTCCGTTCCCTACCCATCGATCGCAGGTCGAGAAGACCCTGGACAAGGTCGAAAAGCTCACGAGGAACGATGGCTTCGTGCGCTCCGTCTCGCGTAGTCCATTCCTCACGCGGCAGGTAACGTGTCTTTACTTTGCCACTGCGTTTACGTTTGGAGGTGCGTCCGACAACAGCCATTCCTGCATACTTGACGTTACGGAGGAATCGCGAAACATTTACGGGGCTAGATGGACCGCCGTATGGTTGCAGGTAGTGGACAAGGTCGCGCGTACTCGCTCCGTTCGCATAGAGTTCAAAGGCGCGCAACACCTGAGGAGCCTTCTCGGGATCTGGCGCGATCCGCGAATCTGCCTTTCCGTTCGACAGATCAAAGACGGTCCTATAGCCGAACGGCGGTCGCCCCCCAGCACCCTTGCCTCCGCGCAGGAGAGCGCCTCGCATGCGACCGGGAATCTCCTTCTGAAGTTTGCGCGCGAATGCTTTATCACCGGCAGCCAGAACGTCCTCGACGAACTCATCCTGAAATGGGTCTTCGGTGTCTCCCAGGCTTTGCGCCACGAAGATCACGCGAAGGCCTGCGTCGCGCAGCCGCTCCTTAACCAGAGCGCCTTCGCTGGACCGCGACCAACGGGAAGTGTCGTACACAGCAACCGCGTCGAATCCGCCTGCCAACCCCGCCTTGAGCATCTTCTGGAACCCAGGACGGTCCATGGTCATCCCCGTTACACCTGGGTCCTCGTACTTTGCCACGATTTGGTAACTCCGAGCCTCGCAGAAAGACGCGATCTGCGCGAACTGCTCGGGGATAGACTGCCCCTTAGCGGCTTGGGCTGCGCTGGACACGCGGGCATAAGAAGCGACTCGCATCGGGCCGCTGTTTGTCGTGGAATAGAATGCGCCCTGCATCGACGCGGCCGCGCACGAGGGCGCACTGGAGGCCGCTGCGCCGACCGTTGGCGTGCTCGGCGGAGGTCACCACTGCTTCTTTCCAACGCGAAACCGGGGCTTGGCCGAGCGAATCGTGGCCGCCGGAGGCGCCGTACTCTCACCCTTTCCGCCCGATCATCCCGCTCGGCCGGCCCAGTTTCTGCAGCGCAACGGCATCGTCGCCGCGCTTTGCGACGCCGTCGTCGTCATCGAGGCGCCCGAACGCAGCGGGGCGCTCAACACCGCCGGCTGGGCGGCCGGACGCGTACCGGTCCTGGCCGTGCCGGGCGACGTCGACCGAAAGCACGTGCAGGGCTGCCTCGCTCTGATTCGCGACGGCGCAACGCTGGCTCGCGGGCCGGGTGACGTGCTCGAGGCGCTCGGCCGGCTGAACCTCGTTTCGGCGCCGCGCGGGGCCGGCAAAGCGCACGACCCGGCGAGCGCCGCAATCCTCCGCGCGCTCGACGAAGGCCCGGCAGATCTCGATGCCATCGTCGCCTCGGCGCGCGTCTCCGCGCAGGCCGCGCTCTCAATGCTGGCGATGCTCGAGCTCGACGGTTGGATCGAATCGCGCGGCGGCGGCACGTTCGCGCGGGTCGGAGTTCTACCGAACGGCGAAGAGCGGGTGCGATGAGTTCCTCGACGGACGCCCCAAGTACGAGATCGCTCGCCGGCGCGCTGCGCGCGTTCGCTGCAGCGATCGAAGCGGCCGTCGAGCGCCGCTATCCCGGCGCGGGCGCCACCGTCACCTTTGAAGCTCCGCGCCGCCCCGAGTTCGGAGACTTCGCGACCAACGTCGCGTTTTCGCTTGCAAAGACGGCCCGCCGTTCTCCCGCAGAGGTTGCATCGCTGCTCGTCGCCGACGCCGGCGACCGCGCACCGGAGCTTCGCGAACTTTTCTCGCAAATCGAACCGCTCGCCGGATTTGTAAACCTGCGCTTGAGCCCAGCGATTTGGCACGGCGAGCTGGCGCGAATCCTGCGCGAAAAAGATCGCTTCGGAGCGTCGCCTGCCAACGGCGTGCGCGTCTCCATCGAGTTCGGCAGCGCCAACCCGACCGGCCCGCTCGTCGTCGTCCAGGGAAGGTCCATGTCCATCGGCGCCACCCTGGTCAACGCGATGCGATACTGCGGTTACGACGTCTTCGTCGAATGGATCATCAACGACGCGGGCGGACAGCTCGATGCGCTTGGCCGGTCGATCTACGCGCGGTATCGCCAGCGTTTCGATCCACAGTTTCCGTTTCCCGAAGACGGCTATCCGGGTTCGTATTTGGTTCCGATTTCCGAAGAGATCGCGCAACGCGACGGCGAGCGCTGGATCGACGCACCGGAATCGCAGTGGCTTTCGTATTTTTCGTCGACGGGGCGCGACCGGCTCGTCGCCGCGCAGAAGGAGACCGCGCGGCGTTTCGGCGTCGAGTACGATCTTTGGCAGAGCGAACGCGAGCTGCACGAAACGGGGAAGGTGCGCGAAGGCATCGATCGCTTACGCGAGCTCGGTTTGACGTACGAAGACGACGGCGCGCTCTTCTTTCGCGCGACCCAGTTCGCCGACGACAAGGACCGCGTGCTGCTGCGCAGAGACGGGCGTCCCACCTATTTCTCGATGGACGTCGCCTATCATTATCAAAAGCTCAAGGCGAGCGATCGCGTCGTCGACATTCTGGGCCCCGATCATCACGGGTACATCGAACGCTTGCGCGGACTAGCGACGGCGCTGGAGTTTCCGGGCCGCTTAGAAGTCCTCATCGCCCAGCAGATCACCCTGATGCGCGGCAGCGAGCACGTTTCGATGAGCAAACGCGCCGGGGAGATCGTGACGCTCGACGAGATCGTCGACGAGGTGGGCGTCGACGCAGCACGCTTTTTCTTCATCATGCCGGCCGCCGAGTCGCCGCTGACGTTCGATCTGAGTCTCGCGGTCGAAAAAGACAACGAAAATCCGGTCTATTACGTGCAGTACGGGCACGCGCGCATCGCGTCGGTTCTGCGGCGGGCGTTGCCGGAGGACGTGGAGGCGGCCGCGACGGCGGCACTGGAACTGCTCGCGCACCCGGCCGAACTCGCGCTGATCGCACGCCTGGCCGAGTTTCCCGGCGTCGTCGCCGGCGTCGTCGAGCGGCTCGCACCCCATCGGCTCGCCCGCTACGCGCGCGACGTCGCTTCGGACTTCCATCACTTTTATACCGAATGCAAGATCCTCGGCAGCCAACGGGATCTGCGCCTCGCTCGCCTCGCGCTCTGCCTGGCGTCCAAGAACGTCCTCGCCGCGACGCTGTCGCTGATCGGCGTCGGCGCGCCCGACACGATGTAGCCGCAGCGAACGTTGATACCGCAAGTTCTCGCGGCGCTCTGGCTGCTCGGGCTGTACGCCGCCGCGCCAATGCTGCGGCAAAGCGCGCGATACGATTTTCCGGACCGGCTGCGCGACTCGCTGATTTTGGGCATCGCCATCGCCGGCGGTCTGGGCGCCGTCAACTTGCTCTATCCCGCCGCCTGTTTTGGAGCGCTGCTGCTCTGCCTTGCGATCGCCGACATTCGTCGTCGCGAGCCACGCTTTGTCGGAACGACGCTCTTGCCCGACCCGCCCTACGTGCTCGTTGCCGCGCTGTTGCTCGTTGCCTGGCCGCAGCTGATGCGCCCGCTGCTCGACGGCGACTCGCTCTCGTACCACTTGCCAAACGCGGCTTCGTGGGTACAGGCGCACTCGATCTGGACCACCGCGACGCGCTACTGGTGGTATCCCCCGGCCTCCGAGCTCTTCGCCGCAGCGCTGTACGCGGCCGGCGGCCCGTTCGCGCTGCCGTGGAGCGGGCTGTGTGCGCTCGCGCTGCTGGGCTTTCGCATCGTTACGTGGGCGAGGGAGTTGGGTGTGGCGCCGTTGTACGCAGACGCCCTCGCGGCGGCGACCGTGACGTGTTTTCCCCTCGCCATTCAGGGCGGCACCCTTCAGAACGACGTCTGGCTTGCGGCTTTTTTTCTGGAGACGCTCTGGACGCTGCGCGCAAACGCAGGCGAAGGCGCCGCGCGAACCGCCGCGATCGCTGCGCTCGTCAAGCCGCAGGGCTGGCTTTTGACGCTCGTCGCGCTGGTCGCCGGGCGCGCGCGCTTTGGGGTCTTTTGCGCCGCCGGTGCGGCGCTGACCGCGTGGATCGCGCGCGACGCGCTCCTTGCGAAGAGCGCGATGATTTCACCGGCAGCGAGTGCTTCGTACGCGCATCCGTACGCGTCGACGATTCTCGCACACGGCCTCCCGGCGCTGCTTTTGCTCGCGACGGTCGCGGGACGCGTCTCACCGTTTCTGCTGCTGGGGCTGTGCGCGGCCATTGTAGGTCCGCTGATCGCTCCGAATCGGCGGCGGCTCGGCTGGGCCGCTCTCGCGGCGGTCGCGATTTTTTTGGCGTTGCCGTTCGGTTACGAGACGTCCGTCGCTCAGCTCGCGACGGGAGCTTCGCTGCGTTTTGCGGCGCCGGCGGTCGTCCTCGGCGCGCTGCTTCTAGGAATCTTTTTACGGAAATGGACGCTACTTGGTACGACGCTGCTGCTTGCGTCCACCGTTTTCGGCGTCTGGTCCCTTCTCTCGATCTTTTGGAACGACGGCTCGACCCACGTTGCGCTGCTCGCCGCGGCGGTTGGTGCGGCGTTAACGGCGGCGACGGGGCGCGCCGCCGCCTTGCGCCGGCTGCGGCCGCTGGCGATCGGCCTCGCCGTGGTCTTCACGATGCACTATGCCGGCCGCCATGCGATTGACTACTACGACGATGCGCTGCGGGTGGGAGCGACAACGCCGGGAGTCTATCGCTGGATCGCAACGACGCGTCCACAGCGCATCGGCGGCGAAGGGCTGCGCCTGGGCGTCGTCAACGTGCTCTCGCCCGCGACGTTCACGCGCGATCTGCCCGACGACCGGCCGTGCGATCGCGCGCGCAGCCTGCGAGTTGTGCTCGTCGCGGTGGCGCAAAGCGATCTTCCCCCGCAAACCAACGCGCAGCGGCTCGCCGCGGCCCGCGCCTGCGGCAGCGTCCTTTACTCCGATCCGAGCGGGGTCGTTGCCGCGCCTTAGTTTTTTTCGAGCTGCGCCGTGATCCACGGCGCCATGAAGTAACGCCACAAAATCTTGATGAGCGCAGCTGCGGGAATCCCAAGAATGAGCCCGGGAATTCCGAAGAGCTCGCCGCCTGCGAAGACGGCGAACATCGCGCCGATCGGCGAGACGCCGACCGACTGTCCCATGATCTTGGGGACGAGGACGTTGTCGCTGATGCGCGCCATGCCGAACATCACGATCTGCACCCACACGATCATCCCCACGCCCTGCGGCAGCGAGAGCGGGATGGCGATCAACTCCGCGATGAGCATGCCGATGATCGGAATCGCATAAGCGACCGCCGAGATCAGGCCGATGATCAAGGAAAACTTGAAACCGAGGATCGCGGTGAGGATCGCGATCGCGGCGCCGGTGATCGCGCTGACGATCACCTGGCCGGAGATGTAGCTGCCGAAGACCTCGGTAACCTCGGCTGCGAGCTTGCGAGCGGTCTCGCGTCGCCGCGGCGGAAAGAGCGCCGCAAAGCCTTCGGCAATTTGCGTATTGTTGAGCAGGAAGAATACCGAGAGAATGATCGAGGAGAAGGCGATGAAGAATCCGGTCGCCGTGTTGAGCGCGATCGCGCCGAGCGAGGCGACGGCGTCGGTGACGAAGCTCGAAATCTGCGCCGTTCCGAGCCGCCCGATGTTAAAGCCCGGCGGAAGCTTTACCGCGGGAAGATAGCGGTCCAGGGAGTCCTGCGCCGAGAGTAGCCACGTTTGAATCGTTGCCGCGTACGCCGGGATATTGGCAACGAGCACCTGAGTTTGCGCGATGGTCAGCGGCACGACGATCACCAAAAAGACGGCCACCAGCACGAGCAATCCGAGGAAGACGATTCCAACGGCGAGGGGCTTTGCCATCCGCCGTTCGAGGCGCGCCGCAACCGGCTGAACGCCAAACGCGATGAAAGCGCCGATAACGAAGATCGAGATCGTGCGCGGTATATGCGCCGCCAGCCAGATCGCGCCGGCGAGGACGGCGATCGTTCCGGCAATCCAGCCGATGCGCCGCCAGACGTCGGCAGTCACAGCGGCTTACACAAGAGCCGGCGCTCGGTCCGGAAGCCCGCGCGTTCGTAGAGCACGCGCGCGGCCTGGTTCTCTTCGGTAACCATCAGTGCCACGTGCGGCAAACCGCGCTTTCTCGCCTCTTCTTCGGCCGCCGCGAGCAGCGCGGCTCCGACGCCGTTTCGCCGGCAATCCGGTTCGACGGCCATGTAGGCAACGAAAGCCTGATCGAGCAGCGTGACTTCGTCGGGAAGCCGGTCCAGCAAGAGGAGAAAGCCGATGCGGCGTTCGCCGTTTTGCGCGATCAAGGTGACGTTCGACTGCGCGTCGACGAGGTCGACGAGCCGGTCGAAGGCGACGATCGCGGTACTCTCGCTCGCCGGCCGCATTTCGCCGACGCTCGACATCACGCACCGGCGGCC
Organism: Candidatus Cybelea sp.; assembly: GCA_036267315.1. Taxonomy (GTDB): domain Bacteria; phylum Vulcanimicrobiota; class Vulcanimicrobiia; order Vulcanimicrobiales; family Vulcanimicrobiaceae; genus Cybelea. Next base: position 9,883 of record DATAWH010000056.1, read on the forward strand.
GAGCACCTTTACGAACTCCCGGTCCACCGCTGCGGACGCGCCCGTGCGCCCGGCGAGACGAACCTCGACCGTCACGCGCGTCGCGATCCCGGATCGGCGATCGGTTCGCCGGCCCGGCACTTCGCACAATCGGCGGCGTCGTAGGAGACGATCGGCAGATGCAGCAGCGCGCTCGCGGGCGCGTCGAACTCGGGTTCGCTGCGCGCGACGATGATGCCGATGCCCACGACGCTCGCGCCGCGCGAGCGAACCACGCCGAGCACTTCGCGAACGGAGAGTCCCGTGGTTACGACGTCTTCAACGACCAGGACGCGATCGGAAGCATCGAGCGCGAAGCCCCGGCGAAGCACCGGTTCGCCGTTCTCCTTCTCGACGAAGATTGCGTTGGTTCCGAGTTGGCGCGCGACTTCGTAGGCAAGCAGGATGCCGCCGACCGCCGATCCGACGACGATCGTCGGCCGCGTTTCGCAAAAGCGCTCCGCGATTGCCGCGGCGACCCGTTCGAGGAGTTGCGGACTTTCCAGTATCCGAAACTTCTGCACGAACCGATCGCTGTGCCGCCCCGAGCTCAGCCGGAAATGTCCCTGCAGCAGCGCGCCGCGCTCGACCAGCTGCGCGTGAAGATCGAAGGGCGCGCTCACGCGCGGACGCTCATTTCCTCCAAGATCGCCTTGGCCGCGGCCACCGGATCCGGCGCTTCGACGATCGGGCGCCCGACGACGATGTAATCGGTGCCCGACGCGACCGCCTGAGAAGGCGTCGTCACGCGCTTCTGATCGCCGTGCGCGCTGCCGGAGGGGCGTATGCCGGGCGTGAGCGTGAGAAAATCGTCACCGAAGAAGCGCTTGAGGTCCTGCACCTCTTGCGCGCTGCAGACGACGCCGGCGCAGCCCGCGTCGCGCGCCAGCGCGGCTAAGCGGATCGCGTTCTCGCCGGGACCGCCCTGCAGCCCCAGCTCGTTGAGGTCCTCCGGCGCGATGCTCGTGAGCAGCGTAACGGCGAAGACCTGAGGTGCGGGCAGCTCGAGTTCGCTCGCTCGTTGCGCGGCCGCGTCGACGGCGGCACGCATCATCTCCAGGCCGCCGAGCGCGTGAACGTTCACGATCTGCACCGTCGGGCGCACGAGTTGGGCGATCGCCGCGCCGACGGTTCGGGGAATGTCGTGCAGCTTCGCGTCGACGAACGTGCGCACGTCGCGCGCCTCGCAGTAGGAAAAGATGCGCTCGGGATAACCGCACAGCGCTTCCAAACCGATCTTGACGATCACGTCGAGTTCGTAGAGCTGGTCGACGAGCCGTTCGGCATCCCGCGCGGTGGGCACGTCGAGGGCAACGATCAGTTGCGGGGGCATCGCTTCAACCTTCATCTCCTTCGTATTGATGGGCGCTGGTTATGCCGGCGTTCGCCTGTCCGACGATCTCGGAAATCGAACTGAGGTTGCGCCGCGTCAGGTAGCTTCGTAACTCGGCGGCGATGCGCTCGGGAATCCGCGGATCGGTAAAGTTGGCGGTGCCGATCGAGATCGCCGTCGCGCCGGCCAAAAAAAACTCGAGCGCGTCGGTGACGGTCTCGATGCCGCCTTGTCCGACGATCGGAATGCCGACGGCTTGCGCGACCTCGTAGACCGCGAGCACGGCGATCGGCCTGATCGCGGGACCGGAGAGTCCGCCGGTGACGTTGCCGAGTCGCGGACGCCAGCGGTCGACGTCGATCGCCATCCCGCGAACGGTGTTGACGACCGCCAGCGCGTCGGCCCCTGCGCGCTCGGCTTGACGCGCCACCGCGGTAATGTCGGTTACGTTGGGCGAGAGTTTGACGATCAGCGTTTTGTCGGTTGTCGCGCGCGCAGCGGCAACGACCCGTTCGGTGAGGTCCGGGTCGCAGCCGAACGTCTCGCCTTCGCTCGCGACGTTCGGGCACGAAACGTTGAGCTCGATCGCTTCGATTTCGTCGCGCTCGGCCAACCGCTGGGAGACGTACGAGTAGTCGTCGAGCGAAAAACCCGCGACGCTCCCGATAATTTTGCAGGGGCGGCCTCGATACTTGTGCAGCTCGCGCTCCAAGTACCACTCGATGCCGGGGTTCTGCAAGCCGATCGCATTGAGCATCCCCGCCGGCGTGTGCACGAGCCGAGGCGTCGGATTGCCCAAGCGCGGCAGGCGCGTCACGCTCTTGAGAACGATGCCGCCGATCTTCGAGAGATCGGCAAACGGAGCAAACTCTTCCCCCGAGCCGTAACATCCGCTTCCCATCAGAGTCGGATACGCCAGGCGAAGTTTTCCGAGCTTCACCGAAAGATCCGGCGTTGCGTTCACCATCTCAACTCGTCCGCCAAAAAGACCGGGCCTTCCTTGCATACTCGAGCGTATACGACGTCGCTTCCGCCGCGTTGCGCCGGCGGAAAACCCGGCGCCCGAACGCTGCTCGCCGTAAGCGGTACGACGCATCCCCAGCAGCCCCCCACGCCGCAGCCGAAGGTCTCCTCGAGCGATAGCTGCGCCGGAATCGCAAGTTCGTTGGCGATCTCTCCAACGCTGCGCAACATTGGTGACGGGCCGCACGCGAAGATCGCTTCGGGAGGCGCCGCGGCCCGAAGCGCGGCCGTGACGAGACCACGTTCGCCGCGCGTTCCGTCGTCGGTCGTAAGCACGAGCTCGCAGCCGGCATCTGCGAAGCGCTGCGTTTCGACGAGCAGATCGGCGGTGCGTGCGCCGTAGAAGAGCCGTACCCGCGCTCCGCGCGCGAGCAATGCTCGGGCGCACAACCACACCGACGCAATGCCGACTCCGCCCGCGACGATCGCGACGTCGCGCTCGCCGCCCGCGCAATCGAAGCCGTTGCCCAGTGGTCCGACGACGTCGAGGAGGGCGCCGGGCGTCAAAGTCGCGAGATCGCGCGTGCGCTTGCCCGTCACAAAGAAGAGAATGCTTGCGTGCTTGCCCGAGACGTCATAGACGGCGAGCGCAGTCGCCGCCGATTCTCCGCTCGGCGGAATCGCCATCAGGTATTGCCCCGGACGCACGGAGGCGGCGAGTTCGGGTGCCTCGAGCGTAAGCAGCGTCACGCCCGTTGCAAGATCGATTCGCGCGTGCACCGTTGTCGTGTGAACGCGCCCATGCGAGTCAAGGGCCATCATACCCATCGTATTTTCTGCGAATTCTTAGAAAAATCTCCGAGAACGAGTGAACGGTCTTGCGACAAAAGCCGTTATACTGTATAGAGAGCGTAGCAAGTAGAAAGGAGGGTCCGCAGATGGCAGGTCTTATCGTCTTCAAATCGTTAGCCGACGCACTCAGAGCGGGCTATCAGGTATACGATCGGACTGCAGATGGATATCTGGTCAGGACTCGCACGGCGGCCGGATGGGCCATGGCCTTGGTCTCCTGCAAGTAACGTCGTCTTTATCTTAATAAGACGAATGCCGCCGGCAACAAGCCGGCGGCATTTTCAATTCTTTCTCGGCTGATGCGCAGGGTCAGCTGCGATAGTCCGGAGGTGACGCGGGCTTCTCGATCTCGGGAGTCGGACCCGGCCGCCAGCCGCCGTACGTCGGCCCAGGCGGCACCGCACCCTCGGGCCGGTTCCCGGCTTGCGGGCTGGAGGGCGTGAAGCTCGCTCGATACTGCGGCCGGCTCGAGGGAACCGAGATGCTCGCGCCGCTCAAAACGGCGCTGATGATCTGCGCTACCCCGACGAAGAGCGGGATCAAACCGCCGAGGAGCCAGGGACCGGGCACGACCACTCCGTCGCCCCGATATCCGATGAAACCCAGGCCGATCAAGAGTGCGAAGCCGATGAAGGCCACTTGGATGCCCCTGCGCATCTGGTGCTGGGCAACCAGTTTGCTTTGATACTCGTATTGATCCATCGAGGGTCCGGGGGCAGCCCCGGGAACCCAGCCGCGCTTCATCGCTTTACGCATGTCCCGCGAGTCGGGCGGCGGCATGAAGCCCTGCCGCATCATCTCCATCCGCTCCTGATGAGCCAGGACGCGTGAGACGAGCCAGACGGCACACGGGAAGCCGAACACGACAACGATGGCGATGGCGGGGACGAAGTTGTCATCCACTGCTAGAGCCCTCCGTTCAATCGGGGACCCCAGCCGTCAAAGGTGGGCCGCAGCGACTGAGCGGAGTTCCGCTCGGCGGTCTCCAGGGAGGACCCTTGGCGCTCGGCCGCGTCGCCGCCGGGAAGGGTCTTGTGCAAAATGCTGATCATTATCGGGTCGAACCTCCGTGACTGATGCTGTCCTAGTTACGTCCCAGCGCCCTCCATGTTTCGCGCCGCTGCCGGCTGTAGGGGCCGGTTCGTCTCGAAACAATGCGCCCCCCACGCGCGTACCAGATGCGTGTCGGCACTTTTGGCGGAGCGCCCGGAGACCCGCGCTACCGCAATGAAGGCGATGCCCGAAGACGGCGAGCTCGTGGAGATGACCCTCCGGGGAAATCCGGAGGCGTTCGCGACGCTCGTCGAGCGATACGACCGTGCAGTGTATCACCTTTCCTATCGGATGTTGCACCACACCGAGGACGCGCGTGACGTCACGCAAGAGGCATTTTTCAAGGCTTTTCGCAGTTTGCGAACGTTTAAGCCCGGCGCCAAGTTTTCGACGTGGGTTTTCGCGATCGCATACCATGCGTGTTGCGATCGGCTCAGCCGGCGCAAGCGCGATTCGAGCGAAGAACTGCCCGATCGTGCCGATCCGGCACAAGGGCCTGAGCAGCAGGCGATCGCCGCTGACGACGCTGCCCGGCTCCGCCGCGCGATCGATGCACTTCCCGAAAAGTACCGCGCGGTGATCACGCTCTTCCACCTGCAAGGCCAGCAGTACGAAGAGATCGCCAACGTCTTGGGGCTGCCGATGGGAACGGTAAAGACGCATCTGTTTCGGGCCAAGGAACAACTGCGCAGGCTTTTGGAAGGTACGGAGGTAACGGAATCATGAGTATGGATGAGCGTTCGCTCGACGCGTTGGATCGAGCCCTTTTCGCATTGCCGCTGGAGGAGCCGCCGGCCGAACTGCGTTCGTCGATTCTGCTTGCCACCGCGTATCGGCCCGTTTCGCCGTTCTCGTTCTGGGAGATCGCCGTCGCCGGCGCACTGGGCGCCGTCGCGGTCTGGTTGGTTGCATTGCTCGTCATGGGCGGCGGTTCGCTCTTCACGCATACCGTCCACGCGATCGTCACCAACCTCGCGGGAGCCTTTTCGAACGCCGCAACGTGGGAGTGGCTCGCTGCCGGCGCGGCCATCGCCGTTTGGCTCTCACTTTTCACCTTTTCCCAACCCGCGGTTGCGCTCTCTCACAGGTCCGCACGGGAGAACCTCCGATAATGTATCTCCATGGAGAATCGCGTAGCGCCGCAACGGCGTCCATATAGAATCCTCGTTGTCGAGGACGACGCGGCGATCAGCCGCGTCCTGCAGCTCGAGCTAGAGCACGAGCGCTACGAGGTCGACGTCGCACGCGACGGCCTCGCCGGCCTGGAGAAAGCCCTCAAAGAACCGGACCTGGTCATCCTCGACCTGATGCTTCCGCGCATGGACGGGATCGAAGTCTGCAAGCGCATTCGCGCCAAGAGCAGGGTTCCGATCATCATGCTCACCGCTCGCGACCGCGTTCCCGACCGCGTCGCCGGTCTCGACGTCGGCGCCGACGATTACGTTACCAAACCGTTCTCGACCGAGGAGCTTTTGGCGCGCGTCCGCGCGCGCTTGCGGGAACGCACGCCGCAAGGCAACGTCATCGAGTATCGCGACGTCGTAATGGATCGCGACCGTCACGAGGTGCACCGCGGCGAGAAGCCGATCGCGCTGACCGCCAAGGAGTACGCGCTGCTCGAATACCTTTTGCTCCATCGCAATAAGGTGCACACGCGCGACGAGCTCTTCAACGGCGTCTGGGGAAGCGACTTCCTCGGCGACTCCAATCTCATCGACGTCTACATCCGCTATCTTCGCGGTAAGATCGACGACGGGTTCGACGATAAGCTCATCACCACGGTGCGCGGTGTAGGCTACACCATCAAGGATTAGCCTTGGTCTTTTCGCTGCTTCTAACCTGATGTCCTTAAAGTGGCAGATTGCGATCGGCTACTCGGCGCTGCTGATCGTCGCGTTGAGCGTGATGAGCGTCATTACGGTGCTGCGGTTTCAGCAGATTCTCTACGACCAAGCAGAGGCGACCGTCAACGCGACGATGCGGGCGATCGTCGCCTTCGCGCAACAGTCGACGACGCCGTTCTCGATCGAGGATCCCTCCCACGGGACGCTGCAGTTTCTCTTCAACAGCAACAACCTCGCCACGTGGAACTCCGAAAACAGCTTCGTGCAGGTCGACTCGCTTAACGGCTATCCGCTGGCGAAGACGGGGAATCTCGGCGCGCTCACGATTCCGGCAAATCGCGCGCTGACGCCGGCGCACGATCGAGCGTTCCGCCGGATCTCGTTGGGGACGCGCACCTTCCTGGTGGAGGATCGCTATTTGCGCGAAGGCGCCGGGGCGGCGATCGTCCACGTCGCCGAGCCGCTCGACACGCTCGAGCGCACCTTTACAAGCGCGCGCGAGGCGATTGCGATCGTCTTGGGAGGGACGGCCCTCGCGGTCGTTATTCTGTCGATCGTGCTGGCCTCGCAAGCAACGACTCCAATCAATCAGTTGTCGCGAGAGATGCGCGAAATCAGTTCCGACCGGCTCGCGCTCTCCGCCGGTTCGGGCGCATTCGCGGACAGCGGGCGCCGCTTGCTGCGGCGCCGCGACGAGATCGGGCGCCTCGCGCAGAGCTTCAACGATTTGCTTTCGCGCCTCGGCGAAACGTTCGCGCGGGAACGGCAGTTCATCTCCGACGCGTCGCACGAGCTCAAGACTCCGCTGACGTCCATCAACGCCAACGCTCAAATGCTTCTGCGTTGGGGCGACCGAGATCAGACGATTCGTCGTGAAAGTCTCGAGACGATCACCCGCGAGAGCGCCGATCTTGCCGGCATGGTCAACGGCATGCTCACCCTCGCCAAGGCCGATCGCGGCGACGAGATCCCCAAAGAGCCGCTTGCGCTGGCCCAGATTGCGAGCGAAGTCACCCAGAACGCCTCGCACCGGGCGGCGGAAAAAGAGATCGACCTGCAGTTTTCACACAGCGCGACTCCGACGGTCTACGGCGATCCGAACTTGATTCGCCAGATGATCGGCAACCTCGTCGACAACGCGCTGAAGTTCAGCGAGCGCGGCCGCATCGACGTTCGAGTCGGCAGCAACGGCGCCTCGGCCTGGGTGGAAGTCGCCGATACGGGACCCGGCATTCCCGAGGAAGATCTGGGCAACGTCTTCGCGCGCTTCTACCGCGCCGACAAGGCCCGCTCGCGGGACGTGCCGGGCACCGGGCTGGGCCTCGCGATCGTCCGCTCGATCGCCCGGGTCCACGGCGGCGAGGCAACCGCCGGCAAAGCGCCCGGCGGAGGAGCCCTTTTTCGCGTAGTTTTACCGCGCGTTGGGCTTCCGTTCACCGGCCTTTCATGATGGAACGCGGCCGCGACCGATACAATATCTCTGTGCGCGGAGGATGGCAGCAGGGAGCGATCTTGACGCTTCTGGTGACGTTGTGTTGCCTGGGGTTCGCGGCCCCCGTGCGGGCCGACGAGCAGTTCGACGTGGGCGCCTCACCCGTGCTCAACGTTCACGTCAACCGCGGAAGGCTGACCATCCAGACCTGGGACCGGCAATCGGTCTCGATCGCATCGGATGGCCCTCTGGACGTTCGCCATCTGGCCCCGTCGGAGGTCGACCCGGGCATCCCCAAACAGATGCAGATCTCGTGGCAGCGGATTGCGACCGAACACGGTCCGGTGACGCTCGAGCCCGAGACCTTCGTCCTTCCCGAACTCCCCGGAAGCCAGCACGACGCCGTCGTCGTCCACGGAAACGGAAAGGTCACGATCACGATCCCCCGCGGCACGGTCATGGTGATCGCGCACATGCACACCGGCCACCTCACGATGGAGAACTATCACGGCGTCTTCGTGGCGCAGGTGCGTTCGGCCGGAATCTCGCTCGATCGCGTCGACGGAACCGGTTTCGTCGAATCTCTGCGCGGCCGCATCGACGCGTTCGGCTCGACGTTCGACCGCCTTCGCGTACGCTCGGCCGTCGGCGACATGCTCTTTACGGGCTGCACCTCGCATCAAATTCAAGCCAGCAGCACCTATGGATCGATCGTCTACGACAACGGACACTTCGAACCGGGACTCGCACGCTTTGAGTCCGAGCACGGCAACGTCGCGCTGGGCGTGCAGGGCGGCGCGCAGATCGGCGCCTTTAGCGGTTCGGGGCACGTCGTCTCCAACTTCAACGATCAAGCCGACGTGCGCGGCGATCCGACGACCAAACAGGCGACGGTGCACGGAGGAGGACCGGTCGTCACCGCCGCTTCCAAAAACGGCTCGGTCTATTTGTACAGCGGTTCGATGGACGATCAGCCTCGCGTGCGAGCCGAGCTGAGCGGCAGCGTTCGTTTACCCGTGCGGCCTCAGCCGGCGCCCCGCCCGCCGTTCTAACCCGCTACGGCGGCGACCGCCGTATCGAGATCGAGCTCCAAGCCATCGTAAGCCGCGATCACCCGAAGGCCGAGTTCGTCTTCGAGCTGCGATGCGAGCTTCGGCGGATCGGCTTCGAGCATCTTGGTTCCAAAGTGGTTGAGTACAGCGACGCGCGGTCGAATCTCGGCAACGAGGCGGCGGGCGTCTTCCCAACGCAGATGGTCGACGTCCATCTTGTCGACGAACCGCAACACGTTGACGATCAGCACGTCGGGCCGGCGCGCCGCGTAATCCTCCGCGAGGCCTTCGAAATACCGTCCGCACGGAAGGTAGGCGACCCGCAGCGAGCCGTAGACGAAGTGCAGCCCGAACGTTTCGACCGCGTGTACGTGACGAATTGATGTAAAGACGTCGACCTCGCCGACGTTATACGGACCGCTGCTCGGTTCCAGCCGTTCGACCCGCTCGACGTAACGCGCCGCATACGGCAGGACGACCGGCTCTCGATCGATCGCGTCGGCGGGCGCCAGCAGCGTTCCCCGCCGCCGGAACCCGCCGGAGGTCATCGCTTCGATCAGCGGGTTGACGTCGCCCGAGTGGTCGAGATGTTTGTGCGAGAGCGCGATCGCGTCGAGTTCGCGGGGATTGCACGGCGGTACGTGCGACAGCGCGCGAACCAACGCTCCTGGCCCGGGATCGACGTGAATTTGCGTCGGACCGTAGCGCATCCACATGCCGCCCGAAGCGCGCAGCTGGCGCGCAACGACGAAACGGGCGCCCCCGCTGCCCAGGAAAAGTATTGACGAAGACAAGCGTCGTGCTATTCGCTACGCGAGGACGGGAAGCTGCTTAAACGCTCCGCCGAGCACCTGCGCCGAGGGCCGCCCGAGCCAGCGCTCGAGCACGGTGGCGTAGACGCTGCGGAAATCGACGGAGTAGCGCACGTTGCCCATATTCGTCGCAGTCAGGTCCGGTAACGCTCCGTACAGGCCGCCACGGACGCCGCCGCCGATGAGAAAGAGCGGCGACGCTTCGCCGTGATCGGTTCCGCGACTGCCGTTCTCTTCGACGCGCCGTCCGAACTCGCTAAACGTCATCGTCAGCACGCGGCGATCGTCGCCGTGCGCGGCGAGGTCGTCGTAGAACGCGCCGATGGCATTGGAAAATTGCGTCAGCAGCTGATTCTGCGTGTTTTTCTGGCTGACGTGCGTATCGAACGATCCGTGTTCGACGTAGATGACCTTCGTGCCGAGATTGCTCCCCACGATTTGCGCCGCCAGCGCCAGACTTCGGCCCAGGCCCGTACTGGGATACGTGGCCCGGCTCTTATAGCCCGCGATCAAATGAGGCAGTTCCTCCGAGCTGCTCTGCGCGTCGGACTCGATCTCCATCACGTGCGCCAAATACGGCGAGGCGAAGGGCAGGCGCCGGTCGCGCGCCTGTCGCGAAAACGCATCGCGCGCGACGGTATTGCCGTCGGCGATCATCGAGTACTGATTGATCCCGGGAACGGCGGGAATGTCGGTGTGCTCCGATACCAGCACCTCCGGAAGCACCTTCGACACGGCGACGCCCTTGAACAGGTTGTCGCGCGCGAGCTCCGATTCGTCGAAGTACCGGCCGAGCCAACCGGTGTGCTGATAACTCTCCGGCGAGGCGGTCTGCCAGATCTCCGTCGAGCGAAAGTGCGAGTGATCCGGATTCGGATAGCCCACGCCTTGGACGATCGCGACCTCGCCCTTATCGTAGAGCGCCTTGAGCGAGCGCATACCGGGATTGAGCCCGACGTCCTTATCGATCGTCAGCACGCTGCCGCGATCGATCGCCAATCCCGGACGCAGCTGATAGTACCGGTCGTCGCCATGCGGCACCACACAGTTGAGCCCGTCGTTGCCGCCGTACAGGTTGATCAGGACTAAACAGCGGCCTTGCGAGCCGGGAAGGCCGGGCAGCGGGGACTGCGCGAGCGCTTTGGCAAAGACGTGTTCGCCGTTGGCAACGACGGCGAGACCCGAAGCGGCGGCGAGCAGAAAGGAACGGCGTTTCATGTTATCGGTCGGTTTCCATCAATTCAGTTGAAAGGCCGGCGTCGCCATCGCGAGGTACACCGCACCGCGCACGCGTTGATCGTAGTTTTCGACCGAGAGCGAGGCCAGCGCCGCGCTGCCCTTTCCTCCAAGATAGCTTTCGAACTCGACGAGCGACGCGGGCGAGACGTCACTTTGCAACAGGTTCTGCGAGAGCTGCTTCGCGGCCGTCGACGGTGCAACCGGTAGGCCGCGCAGCCACGACGACGAGGAGAGCGTCTGGGAGTTCAGGAGCCGGGTTAGAAAGTTCTGTCGCGCGATCATCGTACCGCTGGTCAGCCAGTTCTGACCGCCCGGCCAGCCGGCGACGGTGGGCGGGAAAAAGAGGCGCTGGCCCATCTGCTGCAGCGCCGCCAGCACGCTAGGATCGAGCTCGCTCAGGCCCAGCGTCTTGTAGGTGCCGATCGCGAACTCCACCGGGCTCTTGATCAAGGCGCGATACGCGCGGGCGCTATAAAAAACGTTGCTGCGCAGAATCGTGCCGACGACCGGCGACAGCTCGAAATCGTGCTTGCGCAGCAGCGCGGCCACGGAATCGACGAGCACGGGTTCGGGGTCGTTGTAGACGAACCAGTTGAGCAAGCCGGCGGCGAAAAAGCGCGCGCACTGCGGCTGCTCGAAGATGATGTTGACGATGTCGTCGCCGTCGAAGTCTCCGGTTTGGCCGAGAAACTGCTTGCGCCCGCCGTCGTGGAGCGCCGGGTTGAAGCTGACGAGATTGTCGCGCCGGTCGACCTGCCACCCCGTCCAGGCTCGCGCCGATTCGCGAACGTCCTGCTCGGTATAATTATCGACGCCCAGCGTAAAGAGTTCCATTAGTTCGCGCGCGTAGTTTTCGTTGGGATGCGCGACGACGTTGGCCGCGCCGTTGAGATAGATCAGCATCGCGGCGCCCTTGGATACCTGACGCGTCAGCTCCCGAAGATTGCCCAGCGCATATTGGCGAAAAAGCGCGTTCTGATCGTAGGTCGTCCACGGAAAGCGCGGCGTCGCTCGCGACGTAAAGTGGCCGTGAAAATAGAGCGTCATCTTCTCTTGCAGCGGTGACGCGGTCAGCATCCGATTGAGCCACCACAACTGCAGCTCCAAGATCACCGCGCGCCGTTGCGGATGGCCCGCCGCGACGAACTCGGGCAGCGGCGCTATCGAAGTCGTCGCCGGGAGCGCGAGCAACGCCGCGACTGCCTGCGCGGCGGTCGTCCCAACGACGCGCCCGATCTCTGCCGGAGTGCCGCCGAAACCGGCTCGGCGGAGCAAATGCGCGGCTTCACGCTCTCCGAGCACGCCGCCATACGGCGCGAGTGCGTTGGAACGATCGAGTGGGCCGGCCGGGCGCACGATGCCGCCGACGTCCGTCTTGGTCTGGGCCGCCATCGTCGCAAGACTTCCGCACCACCGCCGCGCTCGCCCGCGCGAGCTCTCGACGTTTAACCGGGCTCTAAGCGTGCGGCGCCGAATGGCGGCGCGATGACCGAGACTCAAGCAAACGCGCAACGGATGGAGCATCTCGTCGCCGAGCTGCGCGAGCGGCTGGTCCGCGTTCGCGGCGGCGGCGGGCCCGAGGCGGTCGAAAAGCACCGCCGGCGCAACAAACTGACCGCGCGGGAACGCGTCGAGCGCCTGATCGATCCAGGTTCCGATTTTCTCGAGCTCTCGGCATTGGCGGCGTTCGACATGTACGACAACGGCTCGCCCTCGGCCGGCATTCTGACCGGCATCGGCCTCGTCGAGGGGCAGCACTGCGTCGTCGTCGCCAACGACGCGACGGTCAAAGGCGGAACGTACTACCCGATGACCGTCAAGAAGCACCTGCGCGCGCAGGAGATCGCCGAACAGAACCACCTCCCGTGCATCTATCTCGTCGATTCGGGCGGCGCATTCTTACCGCTGCAAGCCGACGTCTTCCCCGACCGGGATCACTTCGGCCGTATCTTTTACAATCAGGCGCGCATGTCGAGCAAACGCATCGCGCAGATCGCGGCGGTGATGGGCTCGTGCACGGCCGGCGGTGCGTACGTCCCGGCGATGAGCGACGAAACGGTGATCGTCAAGGGCCAAGGCACGATCTTTTTGGGCGGACCGCCCTTGGTGAAGGCAGCGACCGGTGAAATCGTCACGGCCGAAGATCTCGGCGGAGCCGACGTCCACACGCGCGTCTCGGGCGTGGCCGATCACTTCGCCAACGACGATCCGCAGGCACTCGCGATGGTGCGTCAGATCGTGCGCAACCTTCACTTGGAACTGCCGCGGCAGTGGGATCGCAGCGATCCCGCGCCGCCCAAGCTCGATCCACGCGAAATCTATGGAATCATTCCTGCGGATAGCCGCACCGGTTACGACGTTCGCGACGTGATCGCGCGCCTGATCGACGACTCGGAGTTCGCCGAGTTCAAGTCGCGCTTCGGCACGACGCTGGTCTGCGGTTTTGCCCGCATCGAGGGGCACCCGGTCGGCATCCTCGCGAACAACGGCATTCTCTTTAGCGAAAGCGCCCTCAAGGGCACGCATTTCATCGAACTCTGCACGCAGCGCGGAACGCCGCTGCTCTTCTTGCAGAACATCACCGGCTTCATGGTCGGCCGCGAGTACGAAAACCGCGGCATCGCCAAAGACGGAGCCAAGCTCGTGATGGCGGTAGCCTGCGCCGAGGTTCCGAAGTTTACCGTCGTCATCGGCGGCAGCTTCGGCGCGGGGAACTACGGCATGTGCGGCCGCGCGTACGCGCCGCGACAACTCTGGATGTGGCCAAACGCGCGTATCAGCGTCATGGGCGGCCCCCAGGCGGCCAGCGTCTTATCCACGGTCAAGGGCGAGATGACGCTTGAAGAAAAGAGCGCCTTTGAAGCGCCTATCCTCGAGAAGTACGAACGCGAAGGGAATCCCTACTACTCGACCGCGCGTCTCTGGGACGACGGAATCATCGACCCGCTCGATACCCGCCGCGTTATCGCGATCGGTCTCGACGCCGCCGCACACGCGCCGCAGCCGCGCACGCAGTTCGGCGTCTTCCGCATGTAGGTGTTGCCGGTTACGGTTTGAGCGCGCTCATCGGAATCGAAGCCGGCAGTTGGATGCGGCCGAGGTTCTCCGGCGGAGCACGCACGATCTGCGCGAGCATATCGTTCCAGGCGAGGGTGAGAATCGGCAGCAGCGTGATCATGCGGTGTATTCCGCCGGGTTGAGAGTAGAACGAGACGTCGAGCCCCGCGGCGTGCAGATAGGCGGCGGTCGAGGCCGGATACCGCGTCGGAATGCTTTCGTCGTCGCTGCCCGTGAGAACGTAGAACGGAACCGTCCGCAGCATCGCCAGCACCGGCGGCGCGTCCGAACCGAGCAGCGAGCCGGCGATGCACATCACCGCCGACCAGTCGTTGGGATGAACGGGCGCGACTTCGAAGACGGAGAAGCCGCCCATCGAGTAACCGGCAAGATATCGTTTGCGAGGGTCGATCGCGAACGCTCGGATCGCGGCGTCGAAGGCATCGTACACGTCGGAGACGGAGCCGCGGAAATCGTAGTACCCGCGTCCCCACGGGGCGACGACGATCGTGTTCGTTTTGGCCGCGAGCAGCGCCAGGTACGGAGGCGATAGCAGCTGCGTCTCGGATTGTGGGTGCCCGTGAAGCAGCACGACGAGCGACGCCGGGCGACCCGGCCGATAATCCGGCGGCACGTACACGGCGACCGGCTGCATCGTTCCGTCTTTCGACGAGCGTACGAACGTCTCGCCGAGGCCGCGGATGGAGCCCATCGCGTCAAACGGCGTGACCGACGAGGCGAGCAGCTGTTTGGCCAAACTCAGATCGAGCTGTGCCGTGCGGCTCACCGTCTGTGCCCACTGCGCTTGCGCGTACCCCGCCGGAACGGCGGGATCGGAGAGTTGGTCGGCGTCGTCGAGCAGCCGCTGATAGTAGTCGAAGGTCGTGTCGCGCCCGGCGACCGGTGCGATCGAATCGATGTGCGCGAAATATACGGCCGCGGTCAGTTGAAGAGAACTTTTGAGATCGCCGTCGCCCGCGCTTGCACCGAGCAGCAGTGCCAGTGCCGCTAAACTAAATACCCGCGTACCAATCGTAGCCCTGATCCTCCCAGTAACCGCCTTGGCCGCGCGCGATCCTCGCGAACGTTCCAACGACTTCGATTCGCGCTATCCACTTCGCGCTCTTGTAACCGAGCTGGGTTGGGACGCGGAGGCGGACCGGGGCTCCGTGGTCGGGATCGAGCGGCGCGTCGTTGAGCCGCAAGGCGAGCAGCGCCTGCGGATGGCGCGCTTGATGAAGGTCGAGGCTCTCGTAGTAAAGGTTGCCCTGCCCGTCGTTATCCATGCAGTGGAAGACGACGTAACGCGCGTCCTCGCGCGGAATCACGGTTGCGAGCAGCGCTGCCAACGGAACGCCCTCCCACTTGCCGATCGCGCTCCACCCTTCCACGCAGTCGTGACGCGTGATCTGCGCGCTCTGCGGCATGCGCGCGAGCCGCGCGAGCGAAAACGCCTGCGGACGTTCTACCGCTCCATCGACCACGAGCCGATAGAAAGTAAAGTGGCCGGTGACCAGCCGCTGGTACTGCGCATCCGAGGGCGTCGCGAAGCCGTTGACGCGAAAGTTGCGATCGACGTCGGCGTCCTTGTACTGCCGCGCCAATCCACGCGTTCCGATGACCGCATGGTTCACCCGCTCCGCCGTTGCCAACAGACGGCGTACGTTTGCATTGTCGTTGAGCGCCGAACCGATCGGCCCGCACCCGGCCAGCGTCGAGACGGCCGACGCGAGAAAGATTCGCCGCTTCACTCCGGTTGATACCAGCCCGTGATCATCGAACGCATCTGGTTGAGGACACCTTGGGTTGCAACTTGAAACGTGTGGATCGCAAAAAAGGCGATCAGCAACAGCATCCCGGCGAAGTGCCACAGCCGCGCAAACTGACGTCCTCCGAGGACGACCGTTAGCGGGTTGGCGATCGCGTCGATGCCCGGCGAGAGCGCCAGGCCGGTGATGACCACCAGCGGCGCTACGACGAAGAGGATCAGCGTGTACGACGCTTTCTGCAGCGGATTGTAGATGCCGTGCGGCGGCGGCGTTTTGCGAAGCTTGAGATAGTACGCTTGCATCGGCCAGAGCTTGGCCAAATCGCTCGGGCGCAGCAGAAGCTCTCGGAGATTTCCCTTCACCGCCGTCGAGATCAGCCACGCAAGCCAGCACAACGCCGCGATCCAGGCAAAAAAGAGATGCCACCGCCGGCCCGAGGCGAGGTCTTGATACCCCGGAATGATGATCGCCGCCGGAAAGGCGCGCGGGCCGCGGGAGCCGCTCCCGTCGTCGGTCCAGCCGAGCCAGCCCGTCGTTACGAACGTGTGCCCGAAGAGCGTCGTCGTGCCGACGCCATCGGCCGGCGAGCCGATCGCGAGCACGCGGCGCGCCGGGTCGCTTTTATCGGACGCGTCGAGGTTCGGCGAAGCGTTAAATATTTGCAAACCGCTTCCGATGAGGACGAAGAAGGCGAGTACCCACAGCCAGTGGCTCGCGCGCGTCAGCAGCGCGTACCGGTAGATCGCCCGGAGTCGGGTACTCTTCATTCTCAAAGTATAACGCGCGCGAGGCCCGTCCGGATGAAGCCGCGAACCCGCCGCCCATGGCCGAAAGCATCCGTCTGGCCGTCTCGCCGCAAGGCATCGCCCGCGTAACGCTTGCCCGCCCAGAAGTCCGCAACGCATTTAACGCCGAAGTCATCGAGCAGCTGCACGACGTCTTCACGAAAATTGCCTCTGCCGGGGACGTGCGCGCGGTCGTGCTCGACGGCGAGGGGACGGTTTTCTGCGGCGGGGCCGATATCAATTGGATGCGAGCCTCGCTCGATCTGAGCGTCGAGGCCAACATCGCCGACGCAAAGCGCATGAGCGACATGTTCCGGGCGATCGACAACTGTCCCAAGCCGGTGATCGGACAGATCCACGGTGCGGCGCTGGGAGGCGGAGCCGGCCTCGCTGCCGTCTGCGACATTGTCATCGCCGCCAACGACGCCGTCTTCGGCTTCACCGAGGTCAAACTCGGCATCATCCCGGCCGTCATCTCACCGTTCGTAATCGCCAAGATCGGCGTTTCCCACGCGCGCGCGCTCTTTCTCACCGGACAGAAGTTCGACGCGCACGCCGCGACCCACATCGGGCTGGTTCACAAAACCGTACCGCCGATCGAGCTCGGCGCAGCGGTCGAATACTGTCTGGAAGAAATTTTCACCGCCGGGCCGTCGGCGGTCAGCGCCGCGAAGCTGCTGATCCGGCGCGTAATGGATTGTACCTACGACGAGAGCCGCGAGATCACGGCCCGCGCGATCGCGCAGCAGCGCGCAGGCGCCGAGGGCCAGGAGGGTTTGCGCGCGTTTCTTGAACGGCGGCGGCCCTCGTTTGCCAAGGATTTGGAATCCTGATCCGGCGCCTGCTCATCGCCAACCGCGGCGAGATCGCCGTGCGCATCGCACGCGCGGCCCGGGAGATGGGTATCGTAGCGCTCGGCGTCTATTCGGAGGCCGACGCCGGCGCATACCACCTGCAGTTCGTCGACGACGCGCGCTGCATCGGCCCCGCCGAGGCGACGCACTCGTATCTCAACGGCGAGGCGATCGTTGCCGCGGCGGTCGCGATGAACGCGGATGCCGTGCACCCCGGGTACGGCTTTCTCTCCGAGCGCGCGCCCTTCGCTCGACTGGTGCGCGACGCCGGACTCACTTTCGTCGGGCCGTCGCCCGAAGCGATGGCCGCGATGGGCAGCAAAATCGAAGCCAAACGGCGCGTGCGCGAGTTCGACGTTCCGACCGTACCCGGTTACGACGGCGACGACCAGTCGCCCGCGACGCTGCGCAAAGAGGCGGATCGTGTCGGTTATCCGCTGCTCATCAAGGCGAGTGCCGGCGGCGGCGGCCGCGGCATGCGCGTCGTCGAATCGGGAGCCCAGTTCGAGGAAGCGCTCGAAGCGGCCAAACGCGAAGCGCTCGCGGCGTTCGGCGACGACGCAGTTTTGCTCGAGCGTTACCTGCGCGATCCGCGCCATATCGAGTTTCAAATATTGGCCGACGCACACGGAACGACGCTGCATCTGGGCGAGCGCGAGTGCTCGATTCAACGGCGCCATCAAAAGATCGTCGAAGAGGCGCCGTCGGTCGCGCTGAGCGCCGAACTGCGCGCCGAAATGGGCGCAGCAGCCGTACGCGCCGCAGAATCGGTCGGATACGTGAACGCCGGGACCTGCGAGTTCATGCTCGACGAGGGAAAGTTTTACTTCCTCGAAATGAACGCGCGGCTGCAAGTAGAGCATCCGGTTACCGAGCTCGCGTACGATCTCGATCTCGTGCACTGGCAGCTGCGCATCGCGTCGGGCGAACGCCTGACGCTCGCGCAAAACGAACTGCGGCCTCGGGGTTGGGCGATCGAAGCGCGCATCTACGCCGAAGACCCCGCCAACGCCATGCTCCCGTCGACCGGAACGATCGTGCGGTGGACGCCGCCCGACGGCCCCGGCATCCGCGTCGACGCCGGCGTGACGAGCGGCAGCGTCGTGAGTCATTACTACGACCCGATGCTCGCCAAGCTGATCGTTTTCGGCAGCGACCGCGCCGCCGCGATCGAGCGGCTCGAACGCGCGCTCGTCGACTTTACGGTCGACGGCGTGCGTACGAACGTACCGCTGCTGCTGTGGATCGCGCGCGACGAGGCCTTCCGAGCCGGCGAAACGACAACGCGCTTTCTCGAGACGCGGTTGAACGAATCGATCTTTACCGAAGCCGCGCCCCCGAAGGCGGCGGTGCTCCTCTGCGCCGCGTCGCTGCTCGCCGGAAACCGCGCCCCTTGGCGCCTCGGAAGCGTCGGCGTACCCTTGCGATTGCAATCCGGTGATTGGCCGGTCGAACTGACCGCCGATCGCCAACCCGACGGAAGCTGGCAACTCTCCGGAGACGTGAGGGGTGTCCTTCGCGCCTCTCGGCGCGGCGATAGCGTGCACGCGGCCTTCGACGGCGAATCGCTCGCCGGGCGCAGCATCGAACGAAAAGACCGCTTCACGGTTCACTACGACGGCCGGGCGTGGAGCTTCGCGTTCGCCGCGCCGCCCGGCACGTCGGCATCGGCAGCCGCGCAGCACGCCGCAACGCCCGGCGGCATCGTCGCGCCGATGCCGGGAAAAATCGTGAAGGTGGCCGTCGCCGAGGGCGACCGCGTCGAGGAACGCGCGCTGCTGGTCGTTCTCGAGGCGATGAAGATGGAACACCGGATCGCGGCCTCGGCCGATGCGACCGTGAAGTCGGTTTTGGTGAAGGAAGGGCAGATCGTGACGGCCGGCACGCCGCTAGTGGAACTGGGCTGACCCCGAGCGGGTCTTCCTACAGGGCACGATGACACGACCCAAACGCGTTACGATTTTTGAGATGGGCCCGCGCGACGGACTGCAGAACGAGCGCGCCCTCATCTCGACCGCCGACAAGGTCCGCTACATCGATCTGCTTTCCGAGACCGGATTGCAGTGGATCGAAGCGACCTCGTTCGTCAGCCCCAAGGCGATACCGCAACTCGCCGACGCAGCCGAGGTCTTCGCGCGGATTCGTAAGGCGCCGGGCGTCCGCTATCCCGTGCTGGTTCCCAACCTGCGCGGTTACGAGCGCGCCTGGATCGCCGGCGCCAACGCGATCGCGGTGTTCACCGCGGCCTCCGAAAGCTTCACGAAAAAAAACATCAACATGACGATCGACGAATCGCTGGGGACCTTTTCGGACGTCGTGCGCACGGCAAAGCGCGAAGACGTCTGGGTTCGCGGCTACGTCTCGACCGCGTTCGGTTCGCCGTTCGGCGATCGCGTTACGCCGGAGATGGTGCGCGAGGTCTGTCTCAAACTTCTCGAAATGGGTTGCGACGAGCTTTCGATTGGCGACACGATCGGTGCCGGCGTTCCCAGCCAGGTCGAAACGCTCGTTCCGCTGCTGGCCGAAAAAATTCCGCTCGATCGCGTCGCGATGCACTTCCACGACACGCGCGGCACGGCGCTGGCCAACGTGTATGCCGCGCTGCAGCAGGGAATCACCAAGTTCGACGCCTCATCGGGCGGTCTGGGCGGATGTCCCTACGCGCCCGGTGCGACCGGTAACGTCGGAACCGAAGACGTCGTCTACCTTTTCGAGCAGATGGGCATCGAAACGGGAGTCGATCTCGCGCGGTTGCGGGCGGCGTCGCGCTTCATCGCCGGCGTCGTTGACCACGCGCTGACGAGCAAGACCTATCAGGCGCTGGAAGCCGCAGAGGTCTTCGCCGAGCGCTAGCGGTGCGCGAGCGGAATTACGAAGCGCGTTGCCGTGTGGCTCTCGGTGTAAGCGCTGATCTTGTTGTCGACCAAACCCGCGGCGATCCCCGCAGCGCGCACTTCCGAATCGCTGGGGCTTGCGCCGCGCCCTTTCGGATGGAAGATCCACAACGCGCCGTTGGCGTGAAGGTGAGGTGCCGCCCGGGAGATGCGCGTTAGATCGTCCGGCGCGTCGATGCGTACGAATATGAGATCGTACGACGTTCGCAGCGACTGCGAGGCCGCTTTCGCGAGCCCTTCATTCAAACCGGCCACGAAGATCTCGTCGTGCAGTCCGACGATCGCCACGTGCGCCTCGGCAAAGATTTCGAGCTTTTCGAAGAGCGAGCGCCCCGAATAATCACGCTCCGCTCGGTCCTTCATCAGAACCCTAAGTTCTTGGGTTTGTCGCCAATCTCCGTGTAGCCCATCGGACGATCCCACCAGTCGTGGCGCCTCCACTGCGCTGCGGCTTCGCCCGGCGGAGGCGGAAGGCCGAAATCGAGGGCGCGGCCGTACGCCGCGAGATAGCGGTCGACCATCCGCTCGATGGTGAACTCCCGATCGACGCGCGCGCGGCAGGCGCGGCGATCGAGCGTCCCCAGCCGCGGCACGTTCGCGACCGCCTCGTCGACCCCGTCGCACAAGAACCCCGTTACGCCGTCGACGACGATCTCCGGAATCGAACCCATCCGTGCGCCGAGCACCGGCGTCCCGCAGGCCATCGCTTCGATCAGCGTCATTCCGAAGCGCTCGGGGCGGGTCGTCATGTGGACGAGCCCCAGCGCGTTTGCGAGCAGTTCGTAACGCGCTTCGCGTTGCACTGCGCCGAGAAACTGCACCCGGTCGCCATCGATCTGCGGCTCGATCAGCTCGCGGTAGTACGCGTCGTCTTGAGGGATCGCGGCGATCTTCAACCGCACGCCGGCCTTGCGCGCAACCTCGATCGCCAGATGCGTCCCCTTCTCCGGATGAAATCGCCCGAGGAAGCAGAGATACTCGCCCGGCGTATCGCGCAGCGGGAAGTGCGACGGGTCGATCCCGTTGTACGCCGTCGACAGGTACTCTAGACCGGGATCGCGGTCGGCGTTGGAGATCGAGCAGTAGAAGCTCCGTTTCGCGCCGGCGTAGTAGGCGGCCAGAATTTGGGGCGAGGAGAAGCCGTGAACCGTGGTCAGCATCGGCGGCGCCTTCGACGCGAGCGCGTACGTGAGCGGTTTCCAATCGAGGTGGTTGTGCAGCAGCTCGAACTCTCCGGCGCGCTCGAAGAGCGCGGCGATATGCAGTGCGGTAAAGACGTCTCCGTTGAGCGCGGGATCTTCGTTGAGGCCGACCGGAACGACGGAGGCGAGCTTCCCTTCGAAGTGCGAGTTTCCGGTTGCAAAAAGCGTGACGTCGAGGCCGCGCCGGCGCATGCCGTCGGCGACGTTGAAGGCGATCTGTTCCCACGGCCCGTAGCCCGCCGGCGGCGACGGCCAGGAGATCGCTCCGAGCACCGCCAGGCGCAGGCCGCGCAGGTTTGCGCTTGCAGCCGTCATCGGTCGTCGTCGACCGGGCGCGAGTCGGCGTCGGCGAGCGCAAGATTGAAGCGCGTCCGCAGAATCAGGTCGCTTACCGTCAAACGCGAAATGGGCGGCACCGGTGCTTGGCGCGTGAAGTCGAAGAGGTCGCTGAGGTCGTCATCGCTCACGTCGCGCTGCCCGAGGTTTCCCAACCCCCAGTTCACTTCGATAAACTTGGTGATCGCCGTCGATTCGCGCCGCCGGTGCGAAACGAAGGGCTTGGCATTGCGATAGGCGGCGCTGAAGTTCGAGCGCGCCCACGCCGAAATCACGATGATCGGAATGCGAAAACCCCAGGTCGTGCCGTTTGGACCCGGCGGCGGCGCGACGTGATCGTACCAGCCGCCCGAATCGTCCCACGTCACGATCATCGCGCTGTTTTTGTAGTAGTTGCACGGCGCGCTCGCCCGGCTCGTCTCGGCGAGCGCGAGGTAGATCGAGCCGACCCATCCCGGGCCGGCCGCGCTCAGCGTCCCGGCGTGATCGGAATCCATGGCGCTCGGCATCACGAACGAGACGCTCGGCAAGCGGCAGGCGGCGATATCGGTCAGGATTTTTCCCGACGGTATCGTGATGTTGCGCCGCCAATCCGCACCGTAACGAACTTTGCGAAAGGCTTCGTAGATATTGACCGACTGATTGTAGCGGTCGTTCTCGGGGCCGGTATAGTAGCGCCAGGTAACGTGCGCCGCGTCGAGCAGATCGCCGATCGTCGGCTGGTCGAAGCAGGGAAAGACGCCCGGCGTCAGGATCGATTCGCCTGCGCCGAAGATCGGGACCGTCGTTCCGGGCGGCGCGTCGCAGCCCCAAATGCGATCGTTCGGATTACCCGCGATGCGGCTCTGCGCCGTCGCGAGCGTATAGTGGCTCGGGAACGTCGGCACGAGGCGCGGTGCGAAGTTTTCGTCGGCGAGCGCGTAGCGTGCGGCGAGCCGGTGGTACATAGCGGTCTGCGCAGCCGGCACGTACGCGTAGGCAAAACCTGGAGGAACCTTGATCAAACTAAAGATCGCGTGAACGCGATCGTTGGCAAAGCCGTCCATCTTGCCGTGGTCCCACTCGTCGAGCAGTGACAGATGGGTGTGGCTCGGATCGCCGGGGTTCTCGAGCGGCACCGGCTTGAGCGGGACCTTCTCACCGTCGACGATCGCCGTCTGCGACGCGTCGGCATTGGGGTATGGGGCGCCGTTAGCGAGCACTGACGAGGCAAAGAGATTGTCGAAGGTGCGGTTCTCCTGAACGACGACGATCACGTGGCGAATCGGACTGCCCGACACCGGCTGACCGAGCAGCGTTGGATTCGAACCGGAAGGAGCGGTCACGCCGCACAGGCAGACCAGCGCGGCCGCACAAGCGGCCGCGAGGCGTTTCATTGAATCAGGCCGTTCTTGAGCACGAGCTGCGGTTCTCGGAGCGCCCGCACGTCGCTCCCGGCGTCACCGCGAAGCAACAGAAGATCGGCCGGTTCTCCGACCGCGAGCACTCCTTTGTGCAGGCCGATGAGCTCGGCGGCGACGCTCGTAGCGGCGTGCAGCGCCTGTTGCGGCGTCATGCCGAGCAGCGAGCACATCAGCTCGACCTCGAGCGCGTAGTCTTCGTGATAGTTGTACGGCGTGCCGGAATCCGAGCCGCCGGCGATGCGCACGCCGCCTTCGTACGCGCGGCGAATGTTGGTCAGCATCGCTTCGTTGACCGTGCGCGCCTTATCGACGACGAACCCTGGCTGCTCGCCTTTTTCGATGTTGGCAAGAATGCAGGTGGGTGCGCTGAGCGTCGGCACCAGATAGGTGTTGCGGCGTTTGAAGAGTTCGATCGCCTCGTCGTCGAGCAGGTGGCCGTGCTCGATCGAGTCAATTCCGGCGCGCAGCGCGTTTTTGATGCCCTCGGTACCGATCGCATGCGCTGCGACGCGCAGACCGTGGCGATGCGCCTCGTCGATTGCGGCGCTCAGTTCGTCGTAGGTCAACTGCGCGTTACCGGGTACCGCGCCCTTGGTAAGCACGCCGCCGGTGGCGATCAGCTTGATGCAGTCGGCGCCGTCGAGCATCTGTTCCCGCACGGCCTTTCGCGCGTCCCACGGCGAGTCAACGGCGCGCCCGACGGGCCAGCCGTGTCCGCCGGTCATGCAGAGCACCGCGTTGGAGGCGCGCATTCGCGGCCCGGGTACGCGGCCTTCTTCGATCGCGTCGCGCACGTCGGCGGCGATGTGATGCGAGCTGCCGACGTCGCGAATCGTCGTGACGCCCGCTTTGATCGATTTGCGCGCGTTCTCGACCGCCCGCAGCAGGCGCTGGCTGGGCGTCGTCGTTTTGATCATGCCCATCATATCCGGTTCGCCGCTGGCCTCGAGGTGCGCGTGCGCGTTGACCAGGCCCGGCGTGACGCTTTTTGCTTCGATATCGCAGCTGCCGCCGGCCGCGCGAATCTCGGCGATACGCCCCTTCTCGATGACGAGGTCGACGTTGGTTTTTGGCGGTTCGAGCGTACCGTCGTAGAGGGAGCCGGCGCGAATGATCATCGCGCTCCTATTCCCAGCGGCCGCGAGCAGAGTCCTGTCGGTTCCAGCCGGCGTTTCAGATGGTGAAGTGGGTCAGGCTGCTGATGCCGTTGATGATCAGCTGAACGGCAATCGCCGCGACGATAATTCCGACGATGCGGCCGATCGCGTCGACGCCGGTCTCGCCGAAAATCTTGGTCAAGCGCTGGGCGCCTCGCATCGAGACGTAGGTGATCAGAAAAACGACGACCGCGACGACGATGAAGATGCCGGCGTTGAGAAAACGGTGGTTGGCGCTCGGAAAGACGAGCGCAACGCTCGCGGTGAGCGCGCCGGGTCCGGTAATGATCGGGATCGCGAGCGGAAAGACCGACGGGTCGGCTGGGGGCATTGGAAGTCGCTTCGTTTGGTCGGCGGTTTGGCGATCGGTCTTCTCGTCGAAGACCATGTTGAAGCCGACCTTGAGCAGCAGCAATCCACCGGCGATTTTGAAGGCCCCGATCTCGACGCCGAGAGCCTTGAGCAGCGCCTCGCCGACGAAGCCGAAGATCAACAACGCGGCGCCGGCAACGATCGTGGCGCGCCGCGCGATGAGCGCCCGATCTTCGGCCGAGCGTCCCTCGGTGAGCGTTGCGAACGCGGCAGCGGCCTCAACCGGATTGAGCATCGCGAGCAGCGTGACGAAGACGTAGAACGCCTCGCCGACCCAGCCCGTCAGCACGTCGACCAGCTCAGCTTTGCGTGCGCGGCCTTGGCGCGAGCGATGGCCGCGTCGTCGACCGGCCCGTCTACGAGCATCGTGAAGTGCCCCATCTTCCGGAATTCGACGGCGTGGCGTTTGCCGTAGACGTGCAGCACGATCGCGGGATCGCTCAGCAAGTCGGCGACGCCGTCGAGGTGATCCCCCGTGCCCGCGCCCAGAACGTTCATCATGATCGCATTGGTAAAGAGGCGCGGCGCCGAGAGCGGGAGGTCGCAGATCGCGCGCACGTGCTGTTCGTACTGCGAACAGGGGGTGACGTCGATCGTGTAGTGGCCGCTGTTATGCGGGCGCGGCGCGATCTCGTTGACCAGCAGGCGCCCTTGGGTCGAAAGAAAGAGCTCGACGCAGTACGTCCCGACGATCTGCAGGCCGCGCCCGATGACGACCGCAATATCGGCGGCTCGCGCCCCAATCGCCGGATCGACGCGCGCCGGTGCGACCGTCGTGGAGAGGATGCCGCGGTCGTGCGTGTTTTCCGCGACGGGGAAGGTGACGATGTTGCCGTGGCCATCTCGAGTCGCGATGACGCTGAGCTCGCACGCAAGCGGCACGAGCCGTTCGAAGATCAGCTGCGCGCCTTTCGCGGCGGGAAACGCGTCCCGAGCTTTCGCGAGCGAGTTGACGCGCCACTGGCCTTTGCCGTCGTAGCCGCCGCGCACCGTTTTCAGCACCGCCGGGAAGCCGATTTGCTCGGCTGCACGCTCGAGATCGGCGGCGTTCGAGACGGCGGCAAACTCCGTCGTCTCGAGCCCCTGCGCGCGAACGAACTCTTTCTCGAGCAAGCGATCTTGTGTTATCCGAAGTACGCTGCTTCCCGGCGTCACGCGATAACCGAGCGACTCCAAATGCTGCACCGACTCGATCGCGATGTTCTCGAATTCGTACGTGATGACGTCGCTGCACCGGCCCAGCTCTTCGATCGCCTGAAGATCGTCGTAGGCCGCGACGATCTGGTCGTCGGCAACTTGGCCGCACGGTGAATGCTCTTGCGGGTCGAGGGTCGTCACGTGGTAACCCATCCGCTTCGCGTCGAGTGCGAACATGCGGCCCAGCTGTCCGCCGCCGATGACGCCGATTCTTTGAACCGTCTTCAATCGAGCGTGCTTGCGGCGGCGGCGTCGTGCATCCGCGTCACGTACGCGGCGAGCCGCTGGGCGACCGCGGGGTCGCTCAGGGCGACGATGCGCGCGGCAAACAGCGCTGCGTTGACCGCGCCGCCGATCGCCATGGCGGCAACCGGCACGCCGGGCGGCATCTGGACGATCGAAAGCAATGAGTCCAAGCCGCTCGCGCGCGACGTCACCGGAACGCCGATGACCGGAACGAGCGTTTTCGAGGCGGTCATTCCCGGCAAGTGCGCCGCGCCGCCGGCGCCCGCTATGATGGCTGCCAGGCCGCGCCCGGCCGCCGTCTCGGCGTATTCGAACATCTCGTCGGGCATGCGATGCGCCGAAACGACGCGCACTTCGCAAGGAATCTCCAACTCGCCGAGCGTGTCGCGCGCCGGAGACATCGTCTCCCAGTCGGAGCGGCTGCCCATGATGATGCCGACGATCGGCGCTCTGCCTGCTTGGGCCATCGCTGCGCGCTTCGCGGCTTCTACCAGGTTGTCATCCTGCGGCGAGTCGAAGGGCATTACCATGTCGCGATTTCTTCTCGGAATCAACTATTGGCCGAGCCGAAGCGCAATGTACATGTGGCAGCGCTTCGACCGAAGCGAGATCACCGAAGACATGAAGCGCATCAAAGGTCTCGGCATCGACGTCGTCCGTTTTTTTTTGATGTGGGAAGCGTTCCAGCCCGAGCCCGGTTCGATGGATTCGGCCGCACTGCGGAACTTCGACGCCGTCATGGATGCGATCGCGGACGCCGGCTTGCGGGCGATGCCGACGCTGTTCTGCGGACACATGAGCGGTGTCAACTGGCTGCCGGCCTGGACGCTGGAGCGCGAAGCGGCAAAGCTGCGGTTTCGAACGATTACGCGCGATGGCCCGGTCGATCGCGGGATCGGCGATTTCTACGCCGATCCGTATCTGCTGCGCGCGCAAGTCTTTTTTGCGCGATCCGTCGGGGAGCGGGTACAAGAGCACCCGGCGATGCTCGCCTGGGACCTCGGCAATGAGTTTTCGAATCTGCGCGCACCCGAACGGCCGCAGGACGCCGCCGAGTGGAGCGTTCGCCTCACGCAGACGCTGCTCGAAGCCTCAGGCGCCGGCTCGACCGGCGGCATGCACGGAGAAGACCTGGACCACGACCGCAACATTCGCCCCTCGAGCATCGCGCAGCCGTGGATCTTTCCGACCATGCACGGATACTCCGTCTACAGCGGCTTTGCGCGAAGTCGCCTCGATACCAACGTCGTACCGTTTCTCTGCCAGTTGCAGCAGTCGTTTAGCGGAAAAGCGGTGCTCTTCAGCGAGCTGGGAAATCCGCAGTGCCCGCCGGGCACAAATCGCGTAAGCGGCTTCGCCTGCCTGGACGACAACGAGATGGCGACGTACGGGTGGGGCGCGATCGACCGGCTTCACGCGCGCGGCGCGCTCGGCGCTTTTTGGTGGTGCTGGGCCGACTATAACCTCGCGCTCGCGCCGCTGCCGCCGTTCGACCGCGCCCCGCACGAGCTGCGCTTCGGAATCGTGCGCAACGACGGCAGTGAAAAGCCGATCTCGCAGATGCTGTCGCAGTTTGCCGCCGAGCGGCGCGACGTCGTTGCGCCGCCGGCGCCGATCGCGAGCGAAGCCGAGCACTACGAGGGGCTGCCGCGCAGCATCGAGCGCGAGTACCGGGCGTACTACGAGAACCATGCCTGAACGCGACAAGCGCAATGCCTAAGCACGAGCGCGTGATGGTGGTTACCGGCGCGAGCTCGGGCATCGGCGCCGCGTTGGCACGCCTTGCCGCAGACGAAGACTTTCGGCTCGTCGCCGTCGCGCGTCGCGCGCCACGGCTCGAGCGGCTGGTGGACTCAATTCGCGCGGGCGGCGGGGAGGCCTTGGCGCTCCCCGGTGACGTCACAGCCGCGGCGATGCCCGATCGAATCGTGACGACGGCTCTCGAAGCGTACGGCCGGATCGACGTCGTCGTCAATAACGCGGGTGCCGGAACGTTCGGATTGCTGCTCGAGCAGAGCGACGCCGAGATCGACGCGCAGTGGCAGCTCAACGCGGCCGCGCCATTGCGAATCGCGCGCGCCGCCGCCGGAGCGCTCGAAGCAACGCACGGTCAACTCGTCTTTCTTGGCTCGGGGGCGGCACGGGTGCCGTTACCGCGGTACGGCGCCTACGCGGCGGCAAAGGCGGCGCTCCGCGCGTCGGCGATTCAGCTGCGGCGCGAGCTACGCAAACGCGGCATCTCGGTCACCTACGTCGATCCGGGACTCGTCGATACCGAGTTTCATTCTTCGATCGGGATCGTGCGATCGAACGAAGTGCGCGCCGCCGATCCGGCGCGCGTCGCGCGGCGAATCCTTCGTGGAATCAAACGCCGCGCCGCCGTCGTCAACGGCGTGCCGTGGCAGACCGCGGGTACGGCACTGGGCGAGTGGTTTGGTACACTCGCCGACCCGGTGGTCGTCGCGCGTTTCTCCGCACGACGCAATCCGTCGTGAGCGATTCGTTCGATCGAGCGCTCGAACCGATCGCGCGCCGCCTCGAACGCGTGAAGCTGCCGCAGCAGTTTCTGCGCGACGCTCTCATCCCCGGAACGACCCTTTCGCTCAATAACCTCGCGATGCGGTGGGCCGGGATGCCGAATAAGAACGAACGCGCCGCAATGCGCGAGGCGATCGACGCGCTGGAATTGGCCGGCTTCCTCGAAGCCGCGGGTACCGATACGTGGAAGGTGCTCCGCGCGCCGGACTAGCGGCGCCCCGCGCGCGTGTCACCCTGAGCCTGTCGAAGGGCCGTGCGTGTCACCCTGAGCTTGTCGAAGGGCCGCGCGTGTCACCCTGAGCCTGTCGAAGGGCCGACACGCTAGATGCGTATGAGGCGTTTAACGCCGATCGCCGCGAAAAAGAGCAGTGTCGCGAGCAGAACGATGGTGGCTCCGCTCGAAGCGCGCACGTAATACGAAAGATAGAGTCCGCCAACGGTGCTCGCGGCGCCGAAGAGAGCGGCGAGCGCCATCATCGGCGAAAACCGCGACGTCAGCTGGTATGCGGCCGCAGCTGGTGTAACGAGCAGCGCGGCCACGAGGACGATGCCGACGGCTTGGAGCGAGACGACGATCGTCAACGCGAGCATGACCAGCAGCGTGTACTCGTACGCGGGCGCGGCAATTCCGCTTGCCTGCGCGACGACCGGATCGAACGTCGTGTAAAGCAGGCCACGAAAGAGCACCGCAACGGCGATCGCGACGATAACGCTCAGGGCAACGATCAACCAGAGATCCTGCCGCTGCACCGCAAGGATGTCGCCGAAAAGAAAGCTCTGCAGGTCGACTGCGTAGCTGCGCTGCTGGCTCATCAGGTAGACGCCGAGTGCGAACATCCCGGTGAAGAGCACGCCGATCGTGGTGTCGAGCGAAATTCGTCCTCGGCGGTGCACGAAGCCGATGCCGACCGCGGTGAGCACCGCGACGATGCCCGCTCCGATATAAAAGTTCGCGCCTCGCAGATAGGCGATGACGATGCCGGCAAACGAGGCGTGCGCGATGCCGTCACCGATGAACGACAGCTTGCGCAGGATTACGTAGGTGCCCATCGTCGAGCAGAGCAGTCCGACCGCCAACGCCGCGACGAATGCGCGCTGCATGAAGGCATAGTGAAAGGGCACGGTCAGCGCGTCGAAGCTCACGTGCGAATTTCTGGATGCGCGGCGTGGGCCGCATGGGGCTCGTGATCGTGGCGCAGGTGGCCGTGCGTGTGGGTGTGTTCGCGAATGGCACTGTAGGCGCCCGATTCGACGACCTCGCGCGGGGTGCCGAGTGCCAGCACGCGGCGGTCGAGCACGAGGAGCCGGTCGAACCAGTCGTCGACCCGATCGAGATCGTGCGTCGACATCAACACCGGCAAACCGCGCCCTACCAGATCCCGAACGATCTGGCGAATCGCTTCTTCGGTCGCGGCATCGACGCCGGTGGTTGGTTCGTCGAGCAGCAACAGTTCGGGTTCTTGCGCGATCGCGCGCGCGACAAACGCGCGCTGCTGCTGGCCGCCGGAGAGGTGCGCGATGTGACGGTCCGCGAGCCGCTCCATGCCGACGACGCTGATTGCGTTTCGTACGGCTTCGCGATCGTGCGCGCCAAATCGCTGCCAGAACCGCAGCTGCGCGAAGCGGCCCATTGCGACGACGTCCCACACCGTCGCCGGAAAGGACCAGTCAACCGCTTCGACCTGCGGGACGTAGGCGATCGATCCCGCCTTCAGTTTCTGTGGGACCGATCCTAAGACGCGCAGCTCGCCGCTCGAAGCAGTCAGAAGGCCCGCGATCGTCTTGAGGAGCGTTGACTTGCCGGAACCGTTTGGCCCGATGATGCCGAGCGCCTCGCCGTAGTGAGCGGTAAACGTCGCGCCGACCAGCGCGGTGAAATCGTGGTATCGCACGACGAGATCGCGAGCCGCGACGGCCGGCGAGTCGCTCCGAGCCTGCCGAAGGGTCACTTGAGCGATTGCACGATGACGTTCGTATCGTAGGTTAGCATCGCGATGTAGTTCGCCACCTGTGGGTTGGTGCCGACGGAATCGTCGTACAGGTTCTCGACGATGTTGATACCGGCGCCCTGCGCCATCGTTTCGAGGATTTTCGGGCTATATTCCGGTTCACTAAAGAGCGCTTTGACGTGATGCTGTTTCGCCAGATCGATAAGCTGAGCGATTTGCTGCGGATTGGGTTCCTGGCCCGGATTACGCTCCACGAAGCCCAGCGTCGTGATTCCGAAGCGGTCGTTATAGTACTGCCACGCGTTGTGATAGACGATCATGTAGCGCTGCGAGAGGGGAATGAGATTGATCTGCCGCTGGATCTGCGCGGTAAGCTCGTCGAGCCTGGCGTTGTAGCGAAAAGCGTTGACGCGGTAAGCGGTGGAGTGTGCCGGATCGGTAGCGATCAGCGCGTCGCGAATCTTTTCGACGTAGGCCTTGGCGAGGACCGGATCCATCCAAAGGTGAGGGTTGACACCCTTTACCGGCAACCCGTGCGCGCAGACGACGATGCGAAGCTTGGAGGCACCGGCGTCGTGCAGCAGCCGATCGAGCCACGTTTCGAGGCCGGCACCGTTTTCGACAAGTATTTGCGCATCGGCAACGCTCGCCACGTCTTGCGGCGCGGGCGCAAACGTCTCCGGTGATGCGCCAATCGGCACGATGTTGTTGACGGTGACGTAATCTCCGCCGACCGCCTGCACGAACGAGTTGAGCGTCGAGATCGTCGTCGCGACCTTAATTTTTTTTAGGCCGTCACCCTGACTCTGCGACGAGCCGTGCGCACAGGCCGCCAGTGCCAGCGCCAAGGCGAATGCGACTATTCGCATTCGCGGCACGTTCCGAAAAACTCCATGGCGTGGCCGTCGATCTGAAAACCGTGCAGCGTTCGCAGCGACTCGGCAAACTGCTCGGTCGCCGCACAGTCGACATCCTCGACGCGGCCGCAAGAACGACAGATCGCGTGGTGGTGATGCGGAGCCGGCCCGCAGAGCATGTAGGTCGCCTCGCCGTCGGCCTCGGCGCGCTCAGTTACGTCACCCTTGGTTTTGAGGTGCTCGAGCGTTCGATAGACCGTCGACAGCGAAACCTGGGCACCAATGCGCTTGAGGCGCTGATGGATCTGCGCCGCCGAAAGAAAACGCGGCTCGCGCGCGAGGATCGAGCTGATCCACTCGCGCGGACGGGTGACGTACTCCGCTCGGCCGGCCATTGAGGCTCCTCATTTGCGAACAATTCGCAAAATCCCGCTACAACGGAGAAGGGCTGGGCGAAGCCTCTGCCCCCGGCGGAGGCGTCGGGCTTGGGCAGGTAGCGGCAAGCGCTTTGGCTTTGTCACGGATTCCGGCCCGCCAGTACGCGGAGGTGTCCGCCCACGCCGGCAGCGTGAGGCCGACGGTCGCAGCCCTGGTCTGCACCTTGGGCACGACGTCTTTGAAGATCTGCGGAACGGCACCGTTGCCTTCATTTATGATGTTGGCCATGTCGAGCCACGCATCGGCGAGCATGATCGTGGGGAGCGCTTGTGCCGCTGCCGGACACGAGGAGTTGAGCTTGGCGGCCACGTCGGCCTGAAGAGCCAGGGCCCAGGCGATGGTCGCCGCAAGCTCGGCAAAAAACGAGTCCCGCACGGGATCGTCCGAGCAGACACCCTTGAGGATCTGCCGCTCTTCCTGCATCGTCACGACGACCTCGGCGATGTCGGCATAGCGAGCAAGGAGCTTCGCAGTACTGTTCCCCGGGCCGTGCCGATCGTAGTCGCGGATTCTGGCGTAGCCCTCGTCGATCGTCTGGCTGTTGCAGCGTCCGGCCGCAGCGGCCCGCAACGGCTGGCAGACCGCCAAGCCGCCTAGCGCGAGCGCAGCGCACGCGACGATCAAGAAGCCGTAAACACCCGAGCGTCTTCCCATTGGTTTTGACAGGTGCCCAGCCCGGCGCGTACAATCCTCCAGGTCGCTTTGGCGGGATCCGTGGGGATGTAGCTCAGCTGGTAGAGCACTTGCTTCGCATGTAAGGGGTCTGGGGTTCGAGTCCCCACATCTCCAC
>DATAWH010000057.1:0-4009 GCA_036267315.1 Candidatus Cybelea sp.
GCCAACTCGCTAATGCAAACGGTTCTCCCGGCTTCGGCCTCGGTGTCAGCGGCGGCGTTGTAGCTCAGCCTTAGAGTGTAGCCGTCAAAGGAATGAATCTTTAATCCGCGCTCGGCCAGAATAATAAGCGCGTAGGCGGTACGGTCATCAAGCCGCATCGGCTCTTGCTCCCAGCATACTCACGCCGGCATACTTACCCGTGCTCCCGGGGTGCTCAACCACACGGTCAGCAATGACAGCGCCTCCGTCCCGGACTTGAAGCTTACGGGGTTAGATTAGTTTTTGGTAGCATAGAAGGAAGGCCTCAACGAGCAGTCACTCGCCGAGGCCGAGCCACCGGAAAGGATCTCCGATGACCTCCAATATTCTACCGCAAGTCCTCCCCGCCGGCGCAAGCGCCGATAACCGCGAATACTCAGCCCTATGCGAGGTCGACGGGGTCGTCGATCGCGCCCGCGAGTTCGTCGAGGCGTCTCAGTCCACCGCGACGCGGCGCGCTTACGCCTCCGACTGGCGCGACTTCGAAGGCTACTGCTCGAAGCGGGGGTACGCGTGGCTACCGGCGACACCGCAGACCCTCACCGTGTACCTTACGGACCTGGCGGATCGCGCGAAGTTCGCAACGATCAAGCGGCGCGTGGCGGCGATCTCGCAGACGCATAAAGAACGAGGCCTAGAGTCGCCCACAACGCATGAAATCGTGCGCAGGGTAGTTCGGGGCATCGGACGGACCATCGGGGCCGCACAGGTCAAGAAAAGCGCCGTTACACTCGACCATCTGCGAGCGATGCTGCTCGAGATCCGGGGCGACGACCTGAAGGCGAAGCGCGACCGCGCCATTCTGCTCCTTTGCTTCGCCGCCGCGCTCCGTCGCAGCGAGCTCGCCGCGCTCACGATCGAGGATCTGACGTTCTGCCGCGAGGGGCTACGCATCGTGATCCGCCGCTCGAAAACCGACCAGGACGGCGCCGGCGCGTTCGCGCGCTGCGTCAGTGGATCGACGCCGCCAGCATCACCTCCGGCCCCGTCTTTCGGACGTTCTCGCTTCAGAAGCAGCTCTCAGCACGCGCGCTCGACGGCCAGGACGTCGCGAATCTGGTTCAAAAGCTGGCCCGCAACGCGCGCCTAGACGGCGACTTCGGCGCCCACAGCTTGCGAGCCGGCTTCGTAACCGTCGCGGCGCAGGCCAAGGTCTCGCTCGACGCGATCGCGCGCACCACGCGCCACAAATCCCTGTCCGTGCTCATGGGCTACGTTTGGCCGGCGCAAGCCTTCGATGACGTTGTCCCTCACCTCAATGATCTCGTAACCGCTTAATCACTATCGGCGGGGGCGCCCGGTAACGACCCTCCGACCGTCCAATCAGGAATGGAGGTTCCGAAAATGAACAACGCAATCGTACCCCATGAAGCGCCGCTATCAGGCGCCTCGCGAGACGTCGTCGAACTCTTCGACCGACTTGATCCAGAATCTCAGGCCGAGCTCGTATGGCGCGCGCGCGACTCCGAGAGAGCCGAGCTCTTCGAAATGTTCGACCGTCTCGACGCCGCGACCAGGGCGGTGATTCTGAGGCGGAGTTTGCAGAGTGGCTTTCCGTGCTGCCGCTGCGTCCTCTTCCGACTCTGCTGCATCGCGGTGCACCACAAGAAAACCGCGCTGCACCTTCGGAATCGGAGCCAGCCGCGCTCGGTCTACCGGGTAACGTTGTCGCTTTTCCCGGGACGCGCCGGTAATGACCGAGCACGATAACGTGATCCTTTTTCCCGTCTCAGATGATACCGCGCGGCGACGCTGGACGAACGCCTGCCGTGACTTCGCCGCGTGGCTCAGGTCGCCGGACTTTCAGTGCCGCCGTCACCCTTCAACGCCGCAACAGGGGTTCCCAAATGAAGAGTAAGGTGAAAGCTGCGACGTCCAGTGCGCTCGAGGAAGCCATGGCCATTGCGCGCGAGGCCGAGTACGCAGCGGTCGACTGGACTCAAAATCCTGAAAATGATCGTGAGGCCGAGCTGCGTGCTGCCGCCATCGCGCATATAAAGAACGACGAAGCTGAGCGTGAGGCAAGGAGCAAGTCCTTCCTCAAATATAAAACCACCCACGTTGCGCTGCACACGTTAACGCACCTCGAGAGCCTGGTTGACTTTGAGGCCGAGATCATCGGCGCCGATCTCTACGACGCAATCGAAAAGTGGCAGGCACTCCACGACCAGGAGAAGGCCGCGAACGCCGCGATCGAACGACGCCGACTGTTCGAGGGAGCGCGCAAGCAAATGGGTAGCGCCGAGTCAAAACCCAAACCTTAAGCCGATCGATCGACGTCCCCGAGGAGCGCTCGCATTTAGCGGGCGCTCTTTTTTCGAGCGGCGCACCCGTCAGATATGGCGAGGGGACAGCCACGCTCGGCCATCCCCTCTGAGGACCGACTACACCGGGTCGGGTCATCGCGTCCCGATCACGGCACGGAAGTTTTTTGCGTCGTGGTCGAGCCGCTCCCTTTTCCTCGCGACCATTAGGCTCGCCGCGCCACGAAAGCCTGCCCTAATCTCCATAGAGGGTCGTGGGTGCGGCCGGCCTCTCAACGTGCCATAGGCTAGGTTGGTGGGTATTCAACCGGGAAGTGTTACCCTTCACAACAGTGCGTCGGCAAATGCCGTCGTCACTAGAAGGAGTTCGACATGATCAAGAATGTCTTCATAGCTGCAGTCCTAGCCTTCGGATTTGCGACGATTTCGTCGGCTGCTGTGGTCTACGTTCAGGTTGCACCGCCTTATCACGCCGTCGAAGCGGTTCCAGTTGCGCCAGGTCCGGGCTACGTTTGGGTTGGCGG
Source organism: Candidatus Cybelea sp. (assembly GCA_036267315.1). Lineage (GTDB taxonomy): Bacteria > Vulcanimicrobiota > Vulcanimicrobiia > Vulcanimicrobiales > Vulcanimicrobiaceae > Cybelea. The sequence continues at coordinate 2,828 of DATAWH010000057.1, forward strand.
CCACTGGCGCTGGAACGGCGCCAAGTACATTTGGGTGTCGGGAGGTTACGTCCACCACGCCGGCGCGTGGTGCGCGGGGCACTGGCGGCACGTGGAGGGCAGCGGCTGGTACTGGGTTCCAGGGCGTTGGTGTTAGGTGATCTCGTGAAAGGCGAAATCGACCCCGCCTTGCAGGTAGCCGTAGATGCACCCGCACAAGGGTCCGTCTTACCGACTTGAGATCTGCGGCCACCTTCTTTTACGCCCTCGCACGTGTCTTCGTTTGGGGTTCGGCGAAATGGATAGGGCATCGCCGCGGTGGATTCGGACCGGGAATGGGGGTTCGCCCTCCGGCGTCATAATGCTCGGGTAGCTCCCTTGGACGACAGTCAGGCATGTGTAAAAGAGACCGGTTGTGATGAGCCGGTCTCTTTTTTTGATCGTGTCCCCGCCCGTGGTGTATGAACCGGCTGCTTCTCTAGCATAGAAAGCGGCCACCGTGGCTTTCGGCGAAGGTTGTTTTTGAAAAGCAAACGACCCAACCGAAAGGAACCCACGATGACCAAATCCAGTATCGCACTTACCGAGCTCCGAGAAGGGGGCCGACGTCGATCTGTTGCGTGACATCCTCCAGTTCGCCACGCAAAGGCTCATGGAACTCGATGTGGAGGGCCGTTGCGGCGCTCCGTATGGGGAGCGTGGCGTGCCGCGCGAGAACTCCCGCAACGGGTACCGCGATCGCCTGTGGGAAACGCGCGCCGGAGCCATTGATCTCAAGATTCCGAAGCTGCGGCAGGGGAGCTACTTTCCGGCCTTTCTTGAGCCGCGGCGTACGGCAGAAAAGGCCCTCGTCGCGGTGATTCAAGAAGCCTATATTCAGGGCATCTCGACGCGATCGGTCGATGACCTCGTCAAGGCGATGGGCATGACTGGCATCTCCAAGAGCCAGGTGTCGCGTTTGTGCGCTGACATCGACGAGCGTGTTCATGCGTTTCTCGATCGCCCAATCGAAGGCGATTGGCCGTATCTTTGGATCGATGCCACGTATGTAAAAGTCCGTTCGGCCGGGCGCATCGTTTCGGTCGCAGTAATAATTGCTGTTGGCGTAAACACCGATGGTACAAGGGAAATTCTTGGGGTGGCAGTTGGCCCAAGTGAAGCCGAGCCCTTCTGGACGGACTTTTTACGCAGCTTGAGCCGGCG
>DATAWH010000058.1:0-5749 GCA_036267315.1 Candidatus Cybelea sp.
TCAGCGGCGGCACCGGAGCAGTCGCGATCTACGCCCACGCGACGGGTACCCCGCAGATCTATACCGATCCGAAAATTTTCGAAGTTTTTTGGTGTGGTTACGACGGCAAGGGCAATTTGTTCGTCGACGGGCAGCCCTCGAGCGACGGTTACGGATTTTCGCTCGCCGAGCTTCCGAAGGGCAAGAAAACGTTTACGAATCTCAAGCTCACCGGCGGTAAGATCAATTTTCCCGGGGGCGTGCAGTGGAACGGCAAGTATCTGCTGATCGGCGATCAAGAAGCGCAAGCGCCGGGCAAGCCGCAGACATCGGCCATCTACGAAACGACCGGCGCGGGCGGAAAGATCGTGAAGAAGATCGCGCTCAAGAGCTCGACTGACATCGCCCAGTACGAAGTTCTGGGCAGCGCGATCGTCGGACCGAACTCGCTGAATGGCTCGTTCGGCGGCGGCGACGTCCTGCTTTATAAATATCCCGCTGGAGGCGCTCCCGACGGGAAGATCAAGGGCAACTTCAGCTATCCGCTGGGCTCGGTCGTCAGCGAGTAGGAGGCGCCCCGAGGATCCCGGCGAGCTCCGCGGTTGAAATGACGCCGGCCTGACGGGGGAAGACGTCGCGTACGAGCACTTCGTGGACGGTCGGGTTGGGATCGGCGCAGGCATCCCCGACGACGAAGAGCCGGAAGTCGCGATCGGCGGCGTCGCGCAGCGTGGAGAGCACGACACCACTGGTGCTGACTCCGGCGAGAATCAGGGTGTCGATGTCACGTTGCCGGAGTTGCTCGAGGAGATCGGTCTTCGAAAATGCGCCGACGCGACGCTTGCGTACGACGATGTCGCCCTCTTGCGCTGCGATGCGTTCGTCGATCTGCGATTCGGGGGCGTCGTGCAAGGGAGCGCGACCGGAAGCCTTGGCGGCGGCAAAGCCTTTGTTGGTTTCTGGTACTGCTGCGAGTTCCTCGGGCGTGAAGGCGACGCGGACGTAGCCGACGTGCCCGCCGCGCTCGCGCACGACTTCGATGAGGTGTTGTGCCCGCTCGACGAGCGCGCCGGCGGTTTCTATCATGCCGAGAATTCCATGCTGGTAGTCCATGACGAGCAGCGCCGTGCGGCTCGGGTCGAGCTTGGGTGAGATTTGCGTCAAGATTGACTTCCTTTCGCACGGATGCGAACGCGTCTGCGTTGCTACGCAGTCGGACCGGGAGTATCCCGTCAGCCGCGCGCGCGCACGATGAAACCGAGCGGCTGGGACCGAAGCAAGAGCTTCGATGGTCTCCGCTCGCACGTTACCGGCTGCCTTAGACGGCGAGCCGGCTCGCCGTAATCGCTGGCGAGCGATTTTGGCGACGCTGTGTGTCGCGACCGGCGTCGCGATGGTCGTACTGATCGTCAACGAAGCCGGGCTGGGCGCGCCGCCGTGGTTCGGTTTCTGGGGCGCTCAGTTCGCCGCCTCGGCCACGCCGTTTATGGTTACCGCCGAGGCAGTCGATCCCACCGGAGCCTCGGGGAAGGGCGGACTGCGCCGCAACGACGCGATCGATCTGCGGCACGCGACCCTGCTCGAACGCTTTGCCATCCTTTCACAACCGGTCTCCGAGCGCCCGATCGCGCTGACCGTCAAGCGTGGGTCGACTACGGTGCACCTTACGGTCGTTCCGAGCGCCCTGACGATCGAGCGTGCCGACATTCCAATCAGTACGGCGGGAACGTTGCTGATCGTGATCTTCGCCGGGCTCATTCTGATGCGCCGCGCGTTCGTGCCGGGTAATCTGCTGCTCTGCGGGACGTTGTTATGTTTGGCGATCGGAACCGCGGTCGGCGCGCCGACTGTCGGTTTCGGCGCGCCTTGGGCGTGGCCGTACGTGCTCGCCGGTCTCTGCGCTCCCGCGGGCGCCATTGCGGTAGCGCTTTGGGCACGGTTCGCTACCGGCTTCGCCGGCGCGCAGATCCGCGGTCCGCGCCGGATCGCGCTGTGGGCGTGTTACGCGTGCTCTGCGGTTGCCGTTGCGGTCGATCTCGCCTTCGTCGTGGGGATGCTGACGCTTTGGCTCGATCCCGCGCCGCTCGTACTCTCGCCGCTGTGGGGAGTTCCGTTCGATCTCGCGGTCGTATCGGCAATTGCGTGCAGCGCCCTCGCGATCGCCGCAAGCAGCGCGATGGAGCGTCAACGCGCCGCGTGGTCGCTGCTTCCGATCGCGCTGTTGTTCGCGCTCTACGCGACCTATAGCGCGCTGGTCGTCTTCCAGACCGACTACGGCGTAGCGACCGAACTCGCGATCGTGCTCAACCTCGCTTACGTCATCGTGCCGATCGTGCTCACCTACGTCGCGCTGAGCCGGCGAATGATCGACATCGGCTTCGTGCTCAACAAGGCGACGGTCTTTGCGATCGTCTCGGGCTTCGTCATCGGCGTCTTCATCTTGGTTGAGTGGGCCGCCAACGACTGGTTGGCGCACGCGAGCCATACGACCAGCGCCATCGTCGGAATGATCATTGCGCTGGCGCTCGGTCTCTCGATGCGCTACATTCATGGTGTCGCGGACCGCCTCGTCGACGGAGTCTTTTTTCGCAAACGGCACGAAGACGAGGCAGCGCTGCGACGCTTCGCGCACGAGTCATCGTACATCAGCGATCCACAGGTGCTCCTCGATCGAGCCGGCGCCGAGGTGAAGGCTCACACGTCAGCCGAGGAAGTAGCAATTTACACGAGCGACGGTAGTCCGGCGTACGCGGCGTCGAACGGATCGCGGCGGGTCGTCGGTGAGAACGATCCGGCGATCGTCGCGCTGCGTGCGTGGGGAAAACCGGTTCACCTGCACGATGTCAGCGGATCGGAGCTCGACGGCGAGCTCGCCTTTCCGATGATTTCGCGCGGACGGTTGGTGGGAACGCTGATCTGCGGGGCCAGGCGCGATGGAGAAGCCTACGCGCCCGACGAGTACGACGCGCTCGTTCAACTCGCGCACGGCGTCGGCACCACCTTCGATACGCTCTCGAGCGTTCGCGCCGGCGCAGCGCGCGGGACCGAAGCGAAGCTCGACCTTATTCTGGCAAAGCTCGCCGCAATCGAAGGTGAAGCGTGAGGGTGCGTGCGGCCGCGTTCGTTGCGATCGTAACCGTAACGGCGCTGTGCGGATGCGAGGGTTCGCCGCCGCTCGCGGGGCCGTGGGGCGCCGGCGCTTCGGCGTGGATGCAGGCGCGGGCAAAGAGTTCCGACCTGCTGTACGTTGCCACCGGCGATAACGTCTTCATGCTCTCGTATCCAAAGGGCGAGCTCGTGGGCAGCTTGGGAGTGAGCGGCAACAACCTGTGTTCGGATAAACACGGGAACGTCTTCGTGCCCGACGGGTACAGCGTGCTGGAGTACGCGCACGGCAGCACGTCACCATCGCAGACGCTCGCTGCCGGCGACATCGCCTTAGGGTGCGCCGTGGATCCGCGCACGGGTAACCTCGCGGTGACGCAGGAGGGATCGGGCGCGGGCGAGGTTGCGATTTTCCCGGATGCCAAGGCGCCCTCGACCTGGTACCGGGATCCGGCGATCGCCACGTTCGGCCTCTGCGGATACGACGATCGCGGCAACCTCTTCGTGGATGGCACCGGCTCGGAGAACGAACTGGCGGAGCTTCGCCGTGGGGCTAGCGAGTTTACGAACTTTGCGCTGCGAAGCAAGTTCGTTGCCTTCGGCGACGTCGCGTGGGACGGCACCTACGTTACGCTTTCAAATCCCGCTACGCGCGTGCTGTACCGCTTGACCTTCAAAGGCGGGTCGTATCGCGTGGCCGGCGCGACGCGGATCAAGTGGTGGAAAAACGCTTATTCCGGTCACTGGCCGTACACGCAGACGCTCCTGACGGAGCGAGCTTTTTTCGCACAGTCGGCTTCGACGGCAAACGTAGGCCGTTGGCCGTATCCGGCCGGCGGTCCGGCGGACGCCGTTCTCGGACCGTTTGAGAGCGGTGAGGTGACAATTTCCGGGGTGGCGCTGAGCGCGGCGCAGCGGTGAGAAGACTTCGATTGGCCGTCGTAGCGATCGCGTCGTTCGCGGGCGGCTGCGCGGTTCCGGCGACGCCGAACGTCGCTGCACCGGCGACGCGCGCGGCGGCAAAGCCGGCAGCGTCGTCGGGAAGCGACTTCTTATACGTCGCCGAGTCGGGTGGAAATTATGCATACGCTTTTACGTATCCGGACGGAAAGCTCATCAACAAGATCTCCAGCGGTATCGCCGGCGCCGTCGGCTTGTGCAGCGACAGCGCCGGAAACGTGTACGTCACGAGCACGCAGACGGGGGCAATCGTCGAGTACGCGCACGGAGCGTCGAGCCCATCGGCGACCTTTTACGAAGACACGAAAAAGGGCGGCCATCCCAACGGCTGCAGCGTGGATCCGACGACCGGAAACCTTGCCGTCGCCGACGGAATCAACAATTCGCTCGCGATCTTTACCGGCCCGAGCGACTTCGGGACGTATTACGATCTGGCGAGCATGAGCGGCGCGACGTCCTGCGGTTTCGACGACCGAGGAAACCTTTTCGTTGATGGACCGCGCACGACGTCGGGGAGCGGCTTCGTTCTCGCAGAACTTCCAAAGGGGGCAAAAGCGCTGAAAAGGCTCGAGCTCGACAAGCACATCGAACAACCGGGTACCGTCGCGTGGGACGGCACGCGCGTGACCGTTGGCGCGATCGACGCCGCCGGCAGCGCGCTCTATCGGCTCACGATCTCGGGGACGCATGCGACCGTCGTCGGGACAACGCCGCTGGGTGGCGAAAAAACGATCGGGCAATCGGCGATCTACGCTTCACACGTCATTGCGCCGTACGCCGTCAAGGGCGAGTACCGCGACCGGGTGGGCGTTTGGAGTTATCCTGCCGGCGGGAAGGGAACGAGTATTCTGCAACGCTCGGGTGCGCTCTTTTACGGCGTCGCGATCAGCACCGGCTCGCCGCTGCGGGTGCGCCAATGATGGAGATCGTGCGCGTGACGACCGACGAGCAGGTTCGGCTCGCCGCTGCGCTGTTCGATCAATACCGCGTGTTTTACGGGGAGATATCCGACCTCGAGGCGTCGTATCGCTTTTTGCGAGAGCGCTGGATCGCCGGCGAGTCGGTGGTCTTTCTTGCGATCGGAGCCGACGGCGAAGCGACCGGGTTCGTGAACCTCTATCCGTTCTTTCTCTCCGGCGCGATGCGTCGCTTCTGGGTGCTCAACGATTTGTTCGTGAAGCCGTCGGGCCGCCGGAGGGGCACGGCCCGGGCGCTGATGCAACGCGCCGAACGGCACGCGTTGGAGACGGGCTCGGCCGGCCTGACGCTCAGTACCGCGATCGACAACGTCAAGGCTCAGGCGCTTTACGAATCGGAAGGGTACGTGCGCGACTCGCTTTTCTTCTACTACAACCGGTTTTTCAAACCATGAATGCCGGCCTTAAGCTCGTCGCTGTTGTGCTGCTAGCGTACTTGGTGCTGACCGGTGTGTGGGGCGGCGTACTGGGCCATCAGATCTACGTCGCGAAGAAGAACCCGTACGTCAACATCGGCTCGCAGATGGTGGGGCGGGACGCGACCGAAGATTACGCCATCCGAAGGCTCCAGGTTCCGGATCTGGTAACGAAGTCGCCCACCTTTTGGGCGGCGCTGCGGATTTCGGAGTAAGAGAGCATCCGCGCAGTTGACGGAGCCGAAGGACCGGCCAGAGTCGGTGGAAACTTTAAGATAGGCGACGACTAGGCCGCCCTCGGCTCGGACGTTC
>DATAWH010000059.1:0-1700 GCA_036267315.1 Candidatus Cybelea sp.
TCGATCCGGACTCGCGCCCGCTCGCCCGGCAGCGGGCCGAAGCAGAAAACGACCAACGACCCCGCACGGCCCACCCCTTGGCCGTTTGCGAGTACGTCGGTGAATTCGATCTCGAGTTCGTCGCCCGCCTGCGGGCCGGAGCCGTCGCTAGGCGCTGTGTCGCTGCTCGTCAAGCGCCTTGAGCAGAGAGTTCGCTTCGTCGATCAGGTCTTGAATGCGCTGCGTCGTCGGATCTTCACGAGACTCGTCGGAGGCCAACCGGAAGATCGCATACGTCAACGCAGCGGCCAAGCCAACCACGCCGATTCCTACGCCGACCCACATCATTTTGCGCGACTGCATACCCCCTACTATTCGTGCCGCGGCCCTAAAGTTACTTCGTCGACGAACTGCTGCGTCGAGTGCTTGGAATCGCCGTCCCCGTGCACGCCGAAATAGAGCCAGCACGAGCGGCCGGCGTAGGCACCCAGGTTCCAGGTCCCGCGAATCCACGCATTGGCGTGGTTCGAGGAGCGGTAGAGATTGACGATGACGTTTCCGCCGGTATCGATCAGATCGGCCTCTTGATAGGCATAGGTCGTGTCGCGTTCGTCGCTGAGCTGGTAGAGGTGCGCGGTCAGCACGGCGTTGGCCGGAATCGTCACCTGTTGGCAGACGCCCGAATCGCCCGCGGGTTCGCCGGCGCCGCTGGGCGTTCCGGAGTACTCGTCGTAGCGTCCGCGAAACGGGTGCTGCCGCGTCACGTAGGCCTTGACGTTCCCGCACAGATACCAGCCGCCGTCGACCCGGCCGGTCTCGAACCCCGGATTGCTGATCGGGTTATCCGGCGCGCGCAGCAGCCGCGGCGAGAAGGCGCGCGGAATCGTAAGATGCTGCGGCAGCGGGCTTCGCTGCGGTGCCGCTTGGGCGGTAGTGAGAACGCCGAGCAGCACGATCCAGCGACGATCAACTTGCAACGATGTGCCGCCGATCGTTGACGCGCAGAATCTTGGCTTCGCCAGGCTCGATTCGCAGCTGCGAGATGCTGCCGGGTGCGAAGCTCAGGCGATGTTCCCCGGGCGACGACGCCGAGAGCTTTAGCACGGTAAACATCGCGTGCAGCGGGCCCGCGTGCGTCACGACGACGGCTCGCTCGAGTCGCTGCGCCATCAGGTCGTCGAGGAATGCACCGACTCGTTTGCAGACCGCCTCGAACGTTTCTCCGTTTTCGGGCGCGTAGTAGCTCGCCGCCGTCGGCCCACGTTCGTAGAGGTGTGGATTGCGGGCGACGATCTCGACCCACGTCAGCCCCTCCCAATCGCCGAAATCAAACTCGCGCAGGCGCTCGTCGGTGACGATGTCCGCCGCGTGCGGCGTTCCGACGATCGTCGCCGTTTCGAGCGCGCGCTGCAAGTCGCTGGAATAAACTCTTTCGATCCGCTCAGATCGCAACGCGCCGGCGGCCGCGAGCGCGTGCGCGCGTCCGCTCGCCGAGAGCGGCAGATTCGTTCGCCCTTGAAAGCGGCGCGTTTCGTTCCACTCCGTCGGTCCGTGCCGAATCAACGTCAAGAGCATGACGGCCGAGGAGTTCGCTAGGCGAGCGCCAACCGCATTTACCCCGGAGAGGTGGTCGAGCGGTTGAAGGCACTCGCTTGGAAAGCGAGCAGAGGTGTTGAGCCTCTCGAGGGTTCGAATCCCTCCCTCTCCGCCAGGCGACCACT
>DATAWH010000060.1:0-9479 GCA_036267315.1 Candidatus Cybelea sp.
CGCGTTCGTTGGATTATCGCGTCGCGTTCTACCGCGGGCCTACCTGTCGGCAGCTGGCTCGCCTACCGCGACGCGGAACTTCCGGTGGACGAAGCCGAGTTGCGCTTTACCTTCGAAGAAGTTGCTCAGGCTGCGCGCGACCTCGGCCTGACGATCCGGGACGACGAGTTGCAAGACTTGCTCGACTTGACCGAAGGGTGGCCGGCAGCTTTAACGTTCGCTTTGCGCACATCGACGCGATCGGCAGACCTTCGGAGCGTATCCGCCGTTACGCGAGAGATGATCTATCGGTTTCTGGCCGAGCAGGTCTACGTTGCGCTCGATGACGGCGAGCGGGAGTTGCTGGAGGTCGCCGTTGCGTTGCCGTCCATCGAAGTCGACGTGCTGGAGCGAGCAGGCTTCGACCGCGCATTACCAACCATCGAGCGACTCCGCGAGCGAACCGCATTCATTTACGAGGAATCACGCGGCGTCTATCAGTGCCACGATTTATTCCGGGAGTTCTTAAAGCATCAGAGTGCGCTCGCCGGAAAGCGCGCACAGCAACAGGTTCACGGGCGAGCGGCCCGTGCGCTCGAAGTGTCGGGAGATGTGGAGCACGCGATCGCCGCTTATGCAGCCGCGAGTTCTAGTACCGACGTGCTGCGCTTGCTCGAACGGCACGGGTTTAGCCTTTTAGAACGAGCGAGAAGCGATGTCGTCATGTGCGGAGTGGAAGCACTTGACGATATCACGAGGCGGAATAATTCGACGGCCCTCGCTCTCCAAGGTGCTCTCGAAGCGGTTTCGGGGAGGTTCGCACGTGCAGAGTCGCTGCTGAGGCGTGCTCTAAGCCAAGCGGACGGCAATCGGGACCTCGTCGCAAATACGAGTTTGCGGCTTGCAGCATTGATGGCGAACCAAAACCGCGATGTAGGCGAGGTGCTGAGTGATGTTGCCAACGACGCCGAGCAGTCTTCAGCATATCGGGCGGAGGCTATCTCTCTGGTTGCGGGACAACGCGCGACGAGTGGGGACCTTGGGCGAGCCTCTGAGGCAGCAGCGCTCGCGGAGGCATTGCTCGTCGAGGTCGACTCGGAAAGCGTTCGCGCAAAAGTCCTGCACCGAATCGGGATCGCATACCATCATTTAGGAATGGCGTCGAGAGCGTTCGAGGCATTGACGCAATCTGCGGAGTTAGCCGAAAGCCTGCACTTGTTTGGCCTAACGAGCCGCATCAAGGCGGTCCTTTCGAATGTGGTGCTGCACGAACGCGATGACGTCGAGCAGCAACTCACGTTCGCCGAGGCAGCGGCTACGGCGGCGACCAAAGCGGGCGATGCATTTGCTCTTCAAACGGCCCTTCTGCAGACTCTAAGCGCGGAGATGCGCAGAGGGCATATAGAAAAAAGTATCGCTGTCGAACGGCGTCTCGGTTCTGGGAGAGCGACCGACGTGGCCGCGAAATACCTGCCGATCTTTCGATCCTCGCGGTTGGCGTGGGAAGGGCGATTCCGCGAGGCTCACAAGCTATTGGCCTCCTGTTGGAAGGAGATGACGTTTAGCTTCGATCGCTTTCACTGCGGGGCCGAATACGCGTTATTTCTCGCGGTGGACGGTAAGCACGACGAGGCTGCGCGGCTCGCGGCAGAAATTGTCGATGGCTTGAAGCGGTCGGGGAACCCGACGGGCCTTCCGCGTGCGCGCCATCGCGGTGACCCGAGCGTTCTGTGCGCTGACCGAGACAATCAATGGAAGAGCGCAGGTCGCAGACCGTATCCTTCGTCAGCTCCATTCGAGTACGGACGAGGTAATTCGGACGGTGGAAGAAGCGGCCGGAAGCATAATGTCGCGAATTCGGGGCGGAGATGCGACCGGTTCCGAGCGGGTTCGAGATTTGACCGATCGACTTCGAGGGCTCGATTACGCCGACGTTGCAAATCTGCTCGCAGCGGTCGATTTCGCAGCTAGAAACGCGGCTCTGGATCGCCTTCCCCTTAACGGCCTGACGCGCTCCGAGTTGGAGATACTCAAAATGCTTGAAGCGGGGCTGACCCCAAAGCAGATCGCTGAAAAAACGGCCCGCAGCGTCAACACCGTGCGCGTGCACGTTGCTAACACCATCGCAAAACTCGGCTGTCACGGAAATGCCGAGGCCGTGCGAACGGCGCGCCGCCTACGTTTGCTCGGATGAGGTTGTTGCCATGAACAAGGCGCGTTTTGAGGCATTTTCCGATGGCGTCTTTGCTTTTGCGATAACGCTGCTCGCGCTTGGCTTCGTGCTCCCGGAGTTGCACAATCCGACGAATCGCGAGCTGACGTTTAGCCTGCTGCACTTGTGGCCCAACCTGATCGCCTATGCGTTGAGCTTTTCGGTGATCGGCATCATGTGGCAGAACCATCACGCGCTCTTCCGGCTGGTGGCGCACGTGGATCGTAAGACGATTTTTTGGAACCTGCTGCTGCTTGCGGGAACGGTGCTGATTCCGTTCGCCACGACCACGATCGGTTCGTATCCCACGTATTCGGCCGCGACCGTGCTGTATGGGCTCGTGCTTTCGGCCTGCGCGACGTTCTATAACCTGATGCTCTGGCATCTGGCGGGAACGAACGCCTTCGCTCCGGAGGTAATGCAACCGACGATCGACGCGACGATCCGGGGCTATAAAACCGGCTGGGTCGTCTACGTGGCCGCAACGCTGGTCGGCCTCGTGCTGCCGGTCGTCAGTTTTGCGCTCTACCTCGCCGTCGTCGTCTATTTCTTCGTGCCGCGGGGCGCCGATTCGGACGCAACTTTGACCGCTCGCCGCTGGTAGTCTGCCAGCCAGATGGCACTGTGCGCTGCCAAACTGCCATCATGGAAGAGTATCTGATCGGAGCCGGCGCGCTCCTGACGGCCGGCCCGGCCGCCACCATCCGCAACGCGACCCTGCACGCGCAGCCCGGTTTTGAACTCGCTTCGCAGGTCGCCGCCGCGGTCGTCGATCTCGATTCGGCCGGCCCAACGGAGCTGTCGCGCCTGCTGATCGTGGCCGCCGGCTGGAGTGGATCACGCTTCCATCGCGAGGTCGTCGAGGAGCTGATCTCCCAGCGCGAGTGCGGCCTCAACGAGGTTATCGTCACCCTGGCCGGCTCGGTCCGAACCGATGAGGTCCACCTCTTTGCCCGCTGGCAGCCCGATGCGGCCATGGTGGCCGCCTTACAAAGGAAGGGCGTTCGCATCGTCGCTCATCCCCTCGAGGCCCTCGGCCAGGCTTCGCTCGTTTCGGGGCAGCGGATCGAGCGCTGGCGTCCCGGCCGCGCGGCCTAGTTCGGGGCGCCCCCGAAGGGCGTTCAGCCGCCTCCAAGGGTGAGAACGCACGATGCAGCGTAGAAATGTTAACTATGCCGAATGCCCGCGTAGCGGTCATCGACGACGATCGCATGGTCCGGGAGATGCTCGAGCTCGGCCTCTCGCGCGAAGGCTACGAGGTCCGCACCGCCACCGATGGCCTCTCCGCCCTCGAACTGGTGAAGGTCTTCGATCCCGAACTGATCGTCCTCGATATCATGATGCCGAAGATCGACGGCGTCACGCTGCTTCCGCGACTGCGCGAAATCACCCAGGCCCCGATCGTCATGCTCACCGCCAAGGGCGGCACCGAGGATAAGGTGCGCTCGCTCAGCTCCGGCGCCGACGACTACCTCGTCAAGCCGTTTGTCTTCGAGGAGCTGATCGCGCGTCTGCAGGCCAAACTGCGCCGGCCTCAACTCATCGAAGAGAACGTGCTACGCTGGCACGATATCTCGATCAATCCGGGCACGCGCGAGGCCTGGCGCGGCAAGGAAGTGCTCGAGTTCACCCAGCGCGAGTTCGATCTGCTCGAGGTGTTCTTGCGCGAACCGCGCCGCGTTTTCAGCAAAGACCACCTGCTCGAGATCGTCTGGGGCCACGACTTCGAAGGCGGTCCAAACATCGTCGAAACGTACATCTCGTACCTGCGCGCGAAGATCGACCGGCCGGGCGAGCCGCACTCCTTCATTCGCACGGTCCGAGGGGTAGGGTACGGCCTATCGCAGTAATCCTCCGGGTGCGGTTTCTCGGCTATTCCACTCACGCGGGTTGACGCGTAGGTGAAACTTGCGGCGCGGCTGGCGGCCCTCTACGCGGCGCTCTTAGGCGTCACGGTTTTGGTCGTTATCCTCGCCTCTTCCATTTCGCTGGTATTCGAACTGTGGAAGTTCTCCGGCGATGTGATGGTCGCCAAACACGAAGAGGCGCGCATCCTCGTCGATCAGTATCGCCGCGAGGGCATGACGCTCCAACAGGCCGCCCCCGAGATCGTCAACGCGCTCGCCGGCATCGGCATGCGCATCACCGTCTACGATCTCAAGGGCAACTATCTCGCCGGCGATAAGACACTGCGCCCCAAGGCGCTCGGCCAGGTCCTCGCTGCGGGCGGCATGTCGCACTTCATCCCGCCGTCGCTGCGCAATCCGCAGGAGAGCACCGTTCGTCCGCCGCCGGGCGTGCACGAGTTTCGCGTCGGCTTTCCCGCCATACCGCCCGATCCCACCCGCTTCGAACCGCTCTCGGTCACCTACGTCGAAGGCGGTTACGTTGGCTTCGCGCCGTCGCTGCCGCTGCTGATCATTTCGCTGGTACCGTATTGGCGCATCGTGCTGACCATCGCCGCGATCGCGATCGTGATCTCGTGGTTCATCGGGCGCGTGTTCGCGCAGCAGTCGCTGCGGCCGATCAACGAGGTCAGCGATTCGCTCAAAGCCTTGGCCGGCGGCGACTACACGCAGCGGCGTTTCGTGATGGCCGGTGGCGACGAGATCGCCTCATTGACGGCGGCGTTCAACGAAGCCGCCGCCAGCGTCGCGACCGCGATGGATCATCGCCGCAAAGCCGAAGAGCGAATGCGCCAGTTCGCCGCCGATGCAGGCCACGAGCTGCGCACGCCGCTGACCGTGATCGCCGGCTACATTGACGTGCTGCGGCGCGGCGCGATCGAAGAGCCGCGCATCGCCCGCACGATTCTGGCCACGATGTCGCTCGAGAAGGAGCACATGCGCGGCCTGATCGACCGCTTGATGCGCCTGGCGCGTCTGGATTCCGAAGCGGCGCCAAACATCGAGGCCGTCGACCTTGCCGAACTGCTGCGCAGTCAGGTCGACGCTGCCCGCCGGCTCGACGACCGGCGGATGATCGACTACAGCGTCGAGGGCGTCGCCAGCGTGCAAGCCGATAAGGGCGAGCTGGCCGAAGCGGTGTGGAACGTGATCGAAAACGCGCTGAAGTATGCGCCCGACGCAGCGATCCACCTGCGCGCCGCGCGCAGCAACGGGCACGCGACGATCACCGTGAGCGACGAAGGCCCGGGCATGTCCGAGGCCGAGCGGGTGCACGCCTTCGAGCGATTCTATCGCGGCGATCAGCGCGGCGAGATCACCGGCAGCGGCTTGGGCCTGGCCATCGCCAAGCGCGCGGTCGAGCGTTCCGGCGGCGAAATCGCGATTGACAGCGCGCCCGGGCACGGCACCGCGGTTACCATCACCATTTAACCCGCTCTCAGCCCGGTTTCAGGCTGGCCCGGCGCGCACTCCCTATAATCTGCGCTTGTAGATGCTCCGACGATCGCTCGCCGCTGCTTGCGCTGTGCTCACCGCGCTGTTGACCTGGACGACCGTGCCGGCGATCGCGCAATCCGATACCGGCGAGATCGTCATCGTGGTACAGGACGCGCAGACCAAGCAGCCTCTCGAGCTGGCGCGCGTACTGCTCGACGGGCCGGTGATCACCTCGGAGATTACGACGCGTAGCGGCAAGGTGGATTTCACCGACGTCCCCGACGGCATCTACCGCGCCCGGATCGTCAAGCGCGGCTATGAGAGCCTTACCTCGAAGTCCTTCGAAGTGCTCGACGGCCGGTTGGTGACCGTCGACTTTGCGCTCGCGCTCGACACCGGAAACCTCAAAGTGATCGGTACGGTCACCGCCAGATCGAGCGCGACGATCTCCAGCACGAGCATTGACGCGAACTCGCCGCAGCGCCGGCTCTCCAACGATCTTGCCGACGCGCTCAACAAGCTTTCGGGCGTGAGCGTCTCGACCTCGAGCGACGATTCCGACGCCACCCAAACGATTTCACTCGAAGGCCACGACGCGAGCCAAACGCAGCTCACGCTCGACGGCATTCCGCTCAACGCGCCCGGCTCGGCCGGCAACCTCGGCGGCTTTGCGACCGATCTCTTCGGCGGCGCGTCGGTGCACCAGGGCGCGTCGCTGGGCGGCCTCGCCGGTTCGGTCAACTTCAGCACCTTGCAACCGACGCTGAGCTGGGTCACCCAGCTGCAGCTTTCGACTGGCAGCTATGGGCGCTACAACTACTCCGTCGGCGAGACCGGTTCGCTCGGCAAGCTCGGCATTGCCGTGCAGACGGTCAACCGTCTCAACCCCAGTCTCGTCGACGGGGACCTCTACACCGACGCCAGCGGGCTCGACTACGTGCACGATGGCGACAGCACGATCTCGGGCAACTTGATCACCGCGCGCTATGAGTTTGGCGATTCCAACTCGCTGACCGGCCTCTTCATGAACTCGACGCGCAACACCAACGTCGTCTGCCTGCGGTACAACGGCGATCCGGCGACGACGCTGCCCTGCGGCTACGGGCCCAACAACACCGACGACAGCAACGTGCAGATGTACTCGCTGACCGATAACGCGCTGATCGGTGCGACCCAGCTGCAGGGTTCGGTCTTTTCGCTCGATTCCAGCAGCCTCAACGACCAGCTGGCGCGCTACGTCAACGGGCTGCCGTCGCCCAACGGCTTTTCCAGCGACACGAAGAGCACCGGTTTTTCGCTCAACGCGACCCTGCCGGCGCAGCAGCGTCACACGATTTCTTTCCAGGCCTACGGCGCCTCGTCGCAGTTTGCGACGACGCCGCTCGTACCCCAAGCAGCGCTGTACTACACCGGCTACACGACCACGCAGTACGACGTGCTGCAGGCGACCGATACGATCCACTCCAGCGACAAACTGACGCTGGCCGACTCGGTGGGCGTCAGCGCCGCGACCGGTAACGCCGGCCTCTCCGAACTAGCCAGCGTCGCGGCGACCTGGAAGCCGACCACGCGCGATACCTACAGCGCGAGCTTTGCGCTGGGCGGCGCCGCGGCGACGCAGGGACGCTTGCAAATTCTTTCCGACCCGGCTTCGCTGCGCTTTGATTGCAACGGTAAGGTCGCCTACGGCAACGCTCCGGGCCAGAATCCGCAGAACAGCTCCTCGAACTCCTTACGCCTGAGCTACACCCATCAGCTGCACGGCGGCAACGTCTCCTTGACCCTCTACCGTCAGGTGCAAAACGGCGTGCTGCTGCCCGTCTACGTCAACGGCGGCGTGCTCACGCAGCTCGGGCAACTTCCGTTGGGCTACGTGGCCCAGGTCACGCAGATCTACAACTCGCCCGCGGGCTGCAACACGCCGTCCTACCAGCAGTTTCTCCCGCAGCAGCTCTACTTCACGACGCCGATCGCGGGGGTGCAGCGCCTCTATCAGGGCGCCGAGGTGAGCGGGTTTCTCACCGTCGGCGATCTCGTGATTCAGCCGTACTACAATCTGACCGGCGCGCAGGCAAACTCGTCCTCCTACATCTTCGACAATCCGTTCTCGATCACGATTCCCGGTCAACAGCTGCCCAACGTACCGCTGCAGAAGGCGGGCCTGGTGCTCGATTACAAGGCGCCGCACTCGATCTTGGAGTGGCTCGCCGACGCGCAGCACGTCAGCACAAACAATCCCAACAATCTGCCGGCGTACACGACCTACGACGCGGGCGTCACGGCGAATCTGCACGTCGGAACGTTGACGCTTGCGGCCACCAACATCACGAACACCTACTCGGGTGTCTTCGCCAGCCCCGCCAACGCGGTCGCCTTTACGACCGCGGGCGGGTACGTCATTCCCAACATCGCGCGGCCGCTGCTGCCGCGCACCGTTTCGGCCACCTGGTCGGTCAAGTTTGGACCCGGCACGACGACGACGCAGACCGGTACCGCGTTCCACGCGCGCGGCAGCGGTGGACGCGGCGGATTTTTCGGCGGCCCCGGTGGTCCCGGTGGTCCGCCGGGAGGCCCGGGCGGACCGGGCGGCGGTCCCGGCGGTGGTGGGGGATTCCGGCAGTTTTTCTCACCGTTGCCGCAGACACCGCCGGCCGATCCGTTTGCCGTCGGCACGAACGCCGCCACGTGCAGCAGCGAGAACGTGCCCAAGGCGCGGCAACTCGCAAGCGAACTCAAAGCGTACGCCGCTTCGATCGAAGCGCAACGTACGGCGGCTGGTTATCCGGCGACGATGGCGTCGCCGGTGTGGAGCGATGCGACCGTCACCTATCACGGTTTGGGCACGACCTACGCGCTCGCGATTACACCTAAGGGCGCGGGCACGCTGCGCGCACTTGCGGGCTGCATCGCCTTGCACATCGCGCGGGCCGACGATGTGACGCAGCGCAAACTCTACGCGGCGAGCAGTCCGCTTTTCTTCGTACCGCAACTCACCTTCATGCCGGCGGTCGGGTTGTACATCGTCGCACGCCAGCCGCAGCCGGGCCAAGAAGCATTCCGCGTGTACAAGCTGCCGACGACGCCGCCCAAGGCGCCGTTTGAGTTGCGCACCTCGACAACGTGTACCGGAGAGGTGAAGAACCTTGCAACGCAGGCGCTCGACGAGCTGCGCAAACACTTCGCAAACGGCGCGCCGGCTCCGAGTTGGACGATCACGGCGCACGTCGCCAAGAGCGGCACATGGTACGAGCTCGATCCCGGGGATCCGACCGTCGTGCCGGCGTTACTTTCGTGCGGACACGTCGCCACCGCGACGGCCGACGACTTGAATAAACTCGGTTACGACGGCAAGCTCGTGCCCGAACTCAACTACGCACCGGCTTTAGGTATCTACCTGTTGCCGCCCGTTCGACGTAATCGCGGCGCGGCGCCCGGCGGCTCGCCCGCGCCGGCCGGTTCGCCCGCGGCCGAAGGGTCGCCGGCAGCGTCGCCTTCACCCTGAGCGTTCGGGCGAACGGCCTGCCTCTCGCGCGCGGTCGACCATCTCGCGCATGCGGGGGTGATCGCCGGCAATCGTCTCGATCCATTCTTCAAAGCGCGGAACCGGCTCGCCGGTGCGAAAAAGCACGTACCACACGTTCATTTCGCCCATAAATGAAAAGCGTTTCTTAAAGTCGCGCACGAGCTCCGTGTAGGTCGTAAACGAACGCAAGTAGTTTTGGAAGCCGTAGTCGTGATCGGCCTGCAGGAGCGCGGTCGCGTTGGCGATCGTTGCGCGAACCTTGCGTGCGCTTCGCATGATACCGGGGGTTTGCAGCACGCGTTCGATATCGAGCTCGCCGTAAAGCGCGACGCGGCTCGGATCGAAGTTTTCGAAGGCAGCGAGATATGCGTCCCAGTGTTCGGCAATTTGCTGCCACCGTACACCCGCTTGGAATACCGCG
>DATAWH010000061.1:0-15563 GCA_036267315.1 Candidatus Cybelea sp.
CAGGCTACTGCGCGTAGCAGCGCCTCCTATACTGTTCGATCTTTGGGAAGAGATATGCGGCCGGCCGTCTATCTGAGCACGGACTCGAAGTCACAGGGTGACGCGGCGTACCGGCCGCAGACCCCCTTCGACAAGGGGGTGAGCCCAACATATCAGGGTGACACACACACCCTTCGACCCTTCGACAGGCTCAGGGTGACACCGCGGGACCCTTCGACAAGCTCAGGGTGACACACGGGGTAACACTAGTGGAGATAAAGATGGAGCCATTCGAGCCAGAGCTTTGTCAGCTCGGCCGCTTGGCGCGGGCCGTCGGGCCCGTGCGTGGTTGCGGGGAAGACCGCAAATCGAACCGGCACGTGGTTTTCGGTCAATGCGTGAAAGAGTGCGTACGCTTGGGTGATCGGTACGATGGGATCCTGGGTCGTTCCCCAGATGAGCGTTGGAGTCGTGATCTGCGCGAAATACGTGATGGGCGAGTTTTCGCGGTAGATGCGCTGCCCGTCGCCGGTCCAAGGTGAGGCCCCCAACGGATAACGATCCTGCACGTTGGACGTCGAGAGGTTGTACTCGTCGAACTCGCTGTTGACCGCGGCGCCGGAGATAGCCGCGCGCCAGAAGTGGTAGTGGCCGATCAGCCACGAGGTCAGCTCGCCGCCGTACGACCAGCCGGAGACTGCGACTCGGCTGCCGTCGACTTCGGGACGCGCTTTCAACGCGTCGAGCCCGGCGAGGATGTCGGAGCTCGGGCCGGCGACCGTATCGTGAACGATCGCCGTCATGTACGCATTACCGAGGTTATCGCTTCCGCGGTAGTTTGGCGAAAAAACGACGTAGCCGCGCGAGGCGATCATCTGCGCGAGCGGCCACTGTTCCCAAACGAAATCGCGCGAACTCGAGAGCCCCGGGCCGCCGTGAATCAGGAGCACGACCGGATACTTCATGCCGGGTACGGCGTTTGGCGGATCGGTTACGACGCCGTCCTCGGCAAAGCCGCCGGGTCCAGACCAGCGCAGCTCGCTCATGTGTCCGGTTGCGACGCGCGTGAGAAAGTCGTTGTAACGCGTGATCTGCCGCGGTTGCGTGGATCCGTTGCGCAGAACGTACAGCTCGCGCGCGGTCGAAGCCGTCGTTGCGATGAAGGCGATCGTCCCGTCGTTTGCGATGCTTGCCGCGGCTCCGCCGTCAAA
This sequence comes from Candidatus Cybelea sp., assembly GCA_036267315.1. Taxonomy (GTDB): domain Bacteria; phylum Vulcanimicrobiota; class Vulcanimicrobiia; order Vulcanimicrobiales; family Vulcanimicrobiaceae; genus Cybelea. The sequence goes on from DATAWH010000061.1 coordinate 1,191, forward strand.
CGTACTGCTTGAATACGGATCGCAGATCGGGTGAATTTCGCCCATTGGAATCGGGATCACACCGCCGCCCGTACCCGCAATCCAAAAGAGGTTCTGCGTGGCGTCGGCTCCGCACAGCAGCAACCGTCCGTCGGGGAACCAGAGCGAAGCCGCGACGTTACGATCGAGATTTGGAGCGAGCGGTTCATCGCGACCGGCGGTCGCGATACGGACGGTCGTTTCCGCCGTCCAATCGCCGCCCTGCGGATACCAAAACGCGAGGCGGGAGCCGTCGGGTGAGTACGAGGGACTCAGTTCGAAGGCCGAGTGCGCGGTCAGTTTGCGCAGCGCACCGGTGCGCGCGTCGACCTGCCAGAGCGTCGAGTACTCGTCGTCGCCGCTAAAGGTGTTGGCGACGCGCGTCAGCGCGATCGCGCGGCCGTCGTGCGTCCAGGCGATCTGGGGCGAAAAGATGCCGCCGGGGTCGGTCGGCGCGATCGTCCAGGACCCGCTCGTCAACCGGCGCGCCGCGCCCCCGTTGGCCGAAACGATCCAAAGATGTTCGGGCGGCGTCAGCGAGGTCGCCGTGTAGTCGTTGTCGCCCGCATAGAAGAACGGCGCGTCGCCGGACGGATCGGCGGCGACGAAGGCGAGTTCTCGGCCGTCGGGACTCCACGCCTCGTCGACGACGTCTCCCTTCGCCGCGGTCAGCCGGCGCGAGACGCCGTTTTGGCGCACGAAGAGCTGGTGTTCGTCACCAGTCGTTTGGGCCAGGTAGGCCAACTTCGTGCCGTCAGGTGACCAGCGCGGCACCGCGACCGCTTTACCGCGCACGAGCGTCTGGCTGCGCTTCGTCCCGAGATCGACGATGGCTAAACTATTGAGATAGGCGTCGTGTTTGAGATCCTGAGTGATGACGATCAAGGCGACCCGTTTGGCGTCGGGCGAGATTGCCGGTTCTTCCAAATCGACCAGCCGGCTCATATCCGCAAAGCTCAGCACGGGCAACGCGCCGCCGCCCGGCTGCGGCGCAGCGAGCGCCGGCTGCAGCGCGACCAGCGCGAGAACCAGCGCGAGCGTGACGGCGCGCAGCTTACGTCACCTCCGCCGGCGCAATCCGAGCAGTCCCAGCAAGCCCAGAAGTCCGATCAGGCCCCAGTCGCCGGGATTGCTGCCTGACTGGGTGACGACTTCGGTGCCCGGCATTGCGGAGCTCGGGCTCTCGAAGGGGTTGGGGCTCGCTTGCGGCGTCTCGGTCTGCACTGGATTGGCGGTCGCTGACGGTGCGGCGGTCGTTTGGTCCATCTGGGCGAGTACCGTCTGCGGCGAAAGAATGATGCCGAATGAAAGTAGAGCGGTGAGCAGGATGCGGTATTTCATACATGTTTATCCCCAGCAGGTCGTGCGGTCACGCCGGCCGAGCCTGGAGCGCGAGGGCCGACGTCGAAGAGATTGCGCAGATGCGTGAGTTTTTCCACCCGCTGGTGCAAGAGTGGTTCGACGCGACCTTCACCGCACCGACCGAACCCCAAACCCGCGGCTGGCCGGCCATCCGCGCCGGCAGCGACGTCCTAATTTCGGCGCCGACCGGCTCCGGAAAGACGCTCTCCGCCTTTACGCTCTGTTTGGACGACCTCGTTCGCCAAGCGGTGGCGGGAACGCTGGGGGACCAGACGCTGGTCGTGTATGTCTCTCCGCTCAAAGCGCTGACGAACGACGTGCGCGAGAACCTCGAGAAGCCGTTGACCGCGCTGACGACGCTGGCGATCGAGCGCGGCGTGGGGATGCTGCCGATTCGCACCGCCGTGCGGACGGGCGACACGACGCAGGCTCAGCGTCAAAGTATGCTGCGCAAGCCGCCGCACGTGCTGGTGACCACGCCGGAGTCGCTCTTCATTCTGCTGACCGCCGAGAAATCGCGCGCGCTCTTTGCCGGCGTCAAGACGATCGTCGTTGACGAAATTCATGCGATGGCTGCAGACAAGCGCGGTTCCCACCTGGCGTTAACGCTCGCGCGGCTCGATCGTCTCGTCGAGCAGAACGGCGCGCCAAAGCCGCAGCGCATCGGGCTTTCCGCGACGGTGCGGCCGCTCGAAGACGTGGCGCGATTCCTCAGCGATCGCGCGACGACGATCGACGTCGGGCATCGCCGTGCGATGGAGCTGAGCGTCGAGGTTCCCAGCGACGAACTTGGGCCGGTCGCGAGCAAAGAGATGTGGGGCGAGATCTACGATCGCGTTGCCGATCAAATCCGCGCGCATCGCACGACGCTGATCTTCGTCGGTACGCGCCGGATGAGCGAACGCGTCGCCTTCGCGCTAAACCAACGCCTAGGCGAGGGCTTCGTGATGCCGCACCACGGGAGCTTAGCGCGCGAGCTGCGTTTCGACGTCGAGCACCGTCTGCGCGACGGTCAGCTGCGAGCGGTCGTCGCAACGGCGTCGCTCGAACTGGGCATTGATATCGGTTCGGTCGATCTCGTCGTGCAGCTCGGTTCTCCGCGCGCGATCGCCGTGGCGCTGCAGCGCATCGGTCGTTCGGGCCACTGGGTCGGGGCGCTCCCCAAGGGCATCTTTTACGTGACGACGCGCGACGAGCTGATCGAATGTGCGGCGCTCGTGCGCGGCATTCGCCGCGGGGCGCTGGACGCGCTGGAAATTCCCAAGGCGCCGCTCGACATCCTCGCGCAGCAGATCGTCGCATCGTGCGCGCAGCACGAATGGGACGTCGAGGCGTTGTTCGATCTCGTGCGCGGCACGTTTGCGTATCGCGATCTCGAGCGTAGCGATTTCGACGCGGTCGTGACGATGCTCGCCGACGGGATCGCCACCTCCCGTGGGCGCAGCGGTACGTTCCTTCACTACGATCGCGTCAACGGCAAGCTGCGTGCCCGGCGCGGCGCGCGCCTCGCCGCGATCACCAGCGGCGGCGCGATCCCCGATACCGCCAACTTCAGCGTCATCGTCGAACCCGAAGGCCACGTGATCGGGACGCTCGATGAAGACTTCGCCATCGAGAGCATGGCCGGCGATATCTTCTTGCTCGGCACGAACTCGTGGAAGATCCGGCGCGTCGAGGCCGGCGTGGTGCGCGTCGAGGACGCGCACGGCGCGCCGCCGTCGATTCCGTTCTGGAACGGTGAAGGACGCGGGCGCACGATCGAGCTCTCGCGTGAGGTCTGCGCGGTCCGCGTTGCGATTGACGAACGCTCGGACGAAGCGGCAATCGCGTGGCTGCAAGAAGAGTGCGCGCTCGATTCGGCGGGAGCAGAGCAGGCCGTTGCCTACGTGCGCGCCGGAAAGAAGATCCTGGGCGCCGTTCCAACGGATCGGACGCTGGTCGCCGAACGATTCTTCGACGAAGGCGGCGGCATGCAGCTGATCCTCCACACGCCCTTTGGGGCACGAATCAATCGCGCGTGGGGCCTGGCACTGCGCAAGAAGTTCTGCCGCTCGTTCAACCTCGAGCTGCAGGCCGCCGCGACCGACAACGGCATCGTGCTCTCGCTCACCGATCAGCACGCCTTTCCGCTCGACGTCGTCTTCGAGTTCGTGCGCTCGGCGAGCGCCGAACAGACGCTGACGCAAGCGCTGCTGCCGGCGCCGATGTTTGCCGCGCGCTGGCGCTGGAACGCGACGCGTGCGCTGGCTATTCTGCGCTTCAGCGGCGGCCGCAAGGTGCCTCCGCAACTGATCCGCATGCGGGCCGACGATCTGGTCGCCGCGATCTTCCCCGATCAAGCCGCCTGTCCCGAAAACCTCACTGGGCCGATTCGCATTCCCGATCACGTGCTCGTGCGCGAGACGCTCTCGAACTGTTTGCACGAGGCGATGGACATCGACGGCTTCGTCGCGATCCTGCGCGAGATCGAGGCGGGCACGGTGCAGACCGTCGCGGTAGATACGCCCGAGCCGTCGGTCTTCTGCCACGAGATCCTCAACGCAAATCCGTTTGCCTACCTCGACGACGCGCCGCTGGAGGAGCGCCGGGCGCGCGCCGTCCAGTTGCGCCGGACGATTCGCGACGACGTCGACGGCGCCGGCATTCTCGACCCGGCAGCGATTGCGACGGTCGCGCAGGAGTCGTGGCCGGTCATTCGCGACGCCGACGAGCTGCACGACGCGCTCTCGACGCTGATCGTGATGCCGCCGGCGCGCCAGATGCAGGCATGGTACGACGAACTCGTCGCGCAACGCCGCGCGATGACGGTCGCGGTGGGCTCGTCGAACGACGAACCTTTCTGGACCTGCGCCGAACGTCTGGACCTCGCGCGCGCGGCCTACGAGACCTCGAGTGAAACCAGCGAAGAGGCCGTTACCGAAATTCTGCGCGGCTGGCTGGAGTCCAGCGGACCGATGACGGTCGCGCAGCTGGCCGATCGGTTACACTTCGACAGCTCCGCGATCGCCGCGGCGCTGCTGCGCCTGGAGACGCAGGGGCAGGTGCTGCACGGACGATTCTTGAGTTCGACGCAAGAGGAGCAGTGGTGCAATCGCCGCGTGCTCGCGCGCATCCACCGGTTGACGGTGGGCCGCTTGCGGCGCGAGATCGAGCCGGTGACGGCGGCGCAGTATCTGGCTTTTTTGCAGCGCTGGCAACACGTCGCCGCGGGCTCGCGATTGCACGGTATCGACGGAACGCTGCAGATCGTGCGGCAGCTCGAAGGCTACGAAATTCCCACGGTCGCGTGGGAGGGACAGATTCTGCCGGCGCGCGTGGCCGGCTACAAGCCCGAGTTTCTCGACCGGCTTTGCTACTCGGGCGACGTGATGTGGGGGCGCCTCTCGCCCCACCCCGCGCTCGAACCGCGCGACGTCGAAAACTCGCGCCGCGTCCGCCCGACGCGCCTCGCGCCGATCTCGCTCTTTTTGCGCGCGAACGCCGACGAGCTGATCGTTCGCCGCAAAGACCCGGGCGAAGCGCTCTCGCACGCGGCGCGCGAAATTCTGCAGACCGTCGAAGAGCTGCGCGCGCCGTTCTTTGCCGAGATCGTTGCGGCCACCAAACGTTTACCGAGCGAAGTCGAGGAGGCGCTCTGGCAGCTGGTCGCCGCCGGATTGATCACCGCCGACGGCTTCGATGCACTGCGTTCGCTCAGCGACGCAAAGCGGCGTCTTGGCGAACGAGGATTGCGCGCTCGACCGCGATCGTCGAGCGGGCGCTGGACGCTGCTCCAAGCCGCGACGCAGACCATCGACGCCGAAAGCTTCGCGCGGCGGCTGCTCTCGCGCTGGGGCATCGTGTTCCGCGACGTCATCGCGCGCGAGTCGCTCGCGCCTCGATGGCGCGAGCTCTTGCTCGTTCTGCGACGGATGGAAGCGCGCGGCGAGATTCGCGGTGGAAGGTTCGTCGCCGGATTCGTCGGCGAACAGTTCGCGCTGCCCGAAGCGGTCGACGCCTTACGTGCGGTGCGCCGCACGGGCGAGAGCGCGCAGGTGCGCGTCGGCGCCTACGATCCGCTCAACCTCGCCGGCATCATCGTCCCGGCCGTCGATGGCGAACCGGCGATCTCCACGATCGCGCAAGTCTCGGGCTAACTACGAGCAGCTCGTCGCGGTCTGTTTTCCGGCGTAGATCTCGAGAACGCCGTTGGCTGCGGCGGGGATGCTGACCCCTTCGAGCAGCGTTCCTACGCCGCCGAGCACGCCGCCGTATTTGCCTTTTTTCGCTTTTTCAAAGCAGGGCCCGAAGTTTACCGGAAAACCGAGAACCTTCGCCTGGCCGTAAACCGTGTATGGCTGGTGGGGCTTGATTTCTTTCGCGGTGAGGCCCCCGCCGGCGGGAGCGTCGCTGCCGAAGCTGGTCGCGCTTTGCAGCGCGAGCTGAATGTAAAAGATCGGCGTGCCGCTGCCGAGGTTGGGCATATTATCGTAGTTGGTCGTGCTGGTCGTAAGGCCGAGCTGCGCTGACGGACTCGCCGGCGGATAGGTGACCGTTCCGCCGAAGCCGCCGAACGCGGGAACGCAGAGCGATCCACCCTGGTTCGACAGCGTCTCGGTCAGCGAGGCGTATTGATCGGTAGTCTTCTGCCCCTTGCACTTGGGTGGTTTGGCATCGGGAACGACCGCCGTGGGTGCCGGCACCGCGGCGGGAAGGGCGCCCCCGTGCTGTGCGCACGCGGCCGGTACGAGAAGTATTAGGGCGGCGAGCGACGTGCGCAGACAGCAGCGTAGAAACGGCATGGGGCGATGGGTTTGCCGGACTAGCTCGAGGTTCCCGCGCACTCCTCTGAGGCTTGCGTGCCCGGGTAGATCTCGACGACGCCGAAGCCGTTGCCCGTAATAATGGCGTTATCGAAGATTGCCCCGACGTTGGGAAGAAGTCCGCCGTGCGCGCCGCTCGTCGCGACGGTGTAGCAGGGCGTGAAGCGGAACGCGAGATGGCCGACGAGGACCTGGCCCAAAGCCGTATAGGATTGTCCCGCGACGAACTTCTTGCTTTCCAAGCCGCCTGCAGTGACGACGATCGCGCCAAAACGCTCGCTCTTGTCGAAGTGGAGGTTGAGATAGATGAGCGGCGTCCCCGAGCCGAGCTCCGGCTCGTTGTAGAGATTGGTTACGGTGATCCGGTTCGTGAGCTCGACGGGGCGTTCGACCGACGGATATTCGAGCGTTCCACCAAAGCCGTGAAACGCGCCGATGCAGAGCGCGCCGCCGGCCACCTTCAGATGGGTTGAGGTTTGCACGTAGTTTTTGCGGTGGCGTTCGCTCCGACATTTTGGCAGCGCGCCGAGTGTAATCTGCGCTTGCCGTGCAGCCGGCGGCTTCGCAGCGGTCGCGTTCGACGCTGCGTTGGGTAGCGTTCCGGCGCTTTGCGCGCAGCCCGAAAGCAGCGTCGCAGTTGCGACTGCGTAAAGATAAAAATTCCTCAATGCGCACTCATTCCTTTCAGGCGAGCCTCTCCGGCGGTGGCAAGCGCCGAGAGGTCGCGATAGGTGTCGTACTCGGCCGCCGTCGGTTTCGCGTACGAGCCTTCGAGCGAGTTGAGCAAAAAGCCCAACTGCTCGCGCACTCGCGTTCCATGCATGGTGTCGGCTTCGCTCGAGTCGTTTTCCGTTGCCATGAGTTGTTGAATTTCGCCGTTAGCAGAAGTTGCAACCTTCCCGCGCGTTGCGATTGCAGCGGCGATTGCGCGATCCAACGAATCGATGGTTGCAACGATCTGCTGTTCGAGCGCGAGTCGCATTTGAAGATCGTTGATAGTTGCGTGAGAACGCGGATCGAGGCGCACGACGGCCGCCGTTCGGAGTGTTTGTGCTCCGTAACGAAGCGCGACGGCGTACGTGCCGGGAAGAATCGTCGGCCCATCGGCGTTATCGGGCCAGTCGTCGGTGAAGTCCGGACGCCAGCCGGGCGCGTCGTAGGCGGGCGCGTAGCGCATGTTCCATTGAAATAAATTGATACCGGAGGCAACACCGGTGAGTCGCTGGAGCGCTCGCGCGCGGGACTGGTTCGAGTCGAGTGCGTCCTCTTGTTCGGGGGTCAGCTTGCGTTCGTGCGTCTTTGGGTGCAGCGAGAAGCTGCGGACGGTCGCGCCGTTTGCGTCCAAGAAGCTCAGCGTGAGCGGCGTTCGTCCGTCGTAGCCGGGCGGCAAACTAAAGTAGACCGCCGTGCCATAGGCGGGATTGTCGCCGAACTCGGGGATCCCGCTGGGGCCGCTGTAGGCGTTGCTCAGCCACGATGTGTCGGGGGTAAAGAGTTGCAGCGCTGCCGTCGACGGCGACGGCTCGTGCGCGAGCTGCTCGAGCAGCGTGACGTGGTCGAGAATCCAAAACGCGCGTCCGTGCGTCGCCGCCACGAGCTCGTCCTCCCGGGCGTCGAAGGCGAGATCGCGGACTTGAACGCCGGGAAGGTTCAACGTCAGCGGTTGCCACGTTTGGCCGCCGTTAAGGCTAACGTACGCCGTGCTGCGCGTGCCGGCGAAGAGCAGCCGCGGTTCGCGCGGATCTTCGCGCACGACGAAGACGTACTGGTCCGCTGGAATCCCGTTGCTCAGGGCGGTCCAGTGCGCGCCGTAGTCGGTCGTTTCGTAGACGTAGGGATGGTAGTCGTCCCACATGTAACGCGAGGCGGTGAGATAGGCGGTGCCTTTGGCAAAGTGCGACGGTTCGATCGAACTGATCTGCGCCCACTGCGGCAGCGCCGGCGGCGTGACGAGGCTCCAGTTGCCGCCGTGATCGGTGGTAACGTGCACGAGTCCGTCGGCGGAGCCGGCCCAGATCACGTTTGCGTCCAGCGGCGAGACCGCGAGCGAGGCGATATCCGGAAAGGCTTCAGCGCCGGTTTGATCGAGGGAGATCGGGCCGCCGCTCGGGCCTTCGGTCGACGGATCGTTGCGCGTTAGATCGGGGCTGATGATCTTCCACGTCTGGCCGTGATCCATGCTCGAAAAGACGACCTGGGCGGCGACGAGCAGTTCGCGCGGATCGGCCGGTGAGAAGAAGATCGGGTGCGTCCAGCCAAAGCGGAACTTCGTCTGGGCCGACGACGAGCCCGACATGTAGCGCGGCCACGGGCTGACGTTCTTCTCATCGCCCGTGATCCGGTTCAACCGGACGAACGAACTGTAGTAGCCGCTGCCGTACGTCACCACGGGATCGTTGGGCTCGGGCGCCACAAACGTACTCTCACCGAGCGCAACCGTGTGCCACTCTCCCGGACCGATGCCCGGGCCGACCGCGGCGCTCGGGCCTTCGTAGGCGCCCTCGTCTTGCGACGCGCCGAAGACGTGGAACGGAAACTGATCGTCGAGCGCGACGTGGTAAAACTGTCCCGTTGGCTGATTCTGTTCGCTGCTCCAGTTCTCACCGCCGTTGACCGAGACGGTTCCGCCGCCGTCGTTACCGACCAGCAGCGTCGTCGGACGTTTTGGGTCGATCCAGACGATATGATTGTCGCCGTGCGGCATGTCGATATTCGAAAACGTCTTGCCGCCGTCTCTGGTCTTGTAGACGCCGTCGACCTCAGGTGCATAGGCGACTTGCGGATCGGTTGGATCGGCGTAGATGGCCGTGTAATAGAACGCGCGCTGGCGCAGCTTCATCTCAGCGTTCGTACGCTTCCACGACGCGCCGCCGTCGTTCGAGCGAAAGATACCGCCGTTGAGAGCCTGCACGGTTGCATACACGACGCGCGGATTGCTTGCCGCGACCGAGACGCCGATCTTGCCGAGGGTGCCGGTCGCGAAGCCGCGGTTGGAGGATATCTTCGCCCAGCGCGCGCCGCCGTCGGTCGTTTTGTAGAGCCCGCTGCCGGGGCCGCCGCTGGTGAGCTTCCACGGCACGCGCTGCGCTTGCCACATCGCGGCGTAGACGACGCTGGGATCGTGCGGATCCATCGCGAGGTCGCCGCCGCCGGTCTTATCGTCGACGTAGAGAACCTTTCTCCACGACTTGCCGCCGTCGGTGGTCTTGAAGATGCCGCGCTCGGCGTTCGAACGAAAAACGTGCCCCATCGAAGCGGCATAGACGACCTTGGAATCGCGCGGATCGATAACGAGCTGGGCGATCATGTGCGTCTCGCGCAGCCCCGCGTACGACCAGCTCTTGCCGCCGTCGGTCGTTTTGTAGATGCCGTCGCCGGTGTCGAAATCGCCGCGAATGTCGGCTTCGCCGGTCCCCGCATAGATGACGTTGCTATCGGATGGCGCGACGACGAGCGAACCGATCGGGCTCGCAACGCCGGGAATCTTGCCATCGGTAATATTCGACCAGCTCAAGCCGAAGTCGGTGCTCTTCCAGACGCCGCCCTCGACGCCGCCGAAATAGAAGACGTCTTTGCCGGGGACGCCCGCTACCGCAACGGAGCGGCCGCCGATGTACGGGCCGATGCTCCGCCAGGAAAGCTTGCTCATCAGCTGCGCCGCCGCGCCTTTTGGTTCTGCGGCGCGAACGAGCGACGGTGTGGCGGACTGCAGCGCCGCGATGCAAATGACCGCCGCGCAAGCGGCAAAATACGAGCGTTTCATTTGCAAAACGCAGTTCGACGTTACGCCGCGCTACTCCTAAGCGAAATCAGAGCGTCGATTCAACGCGCGCGCCGACATCGAGCCGGTAGCAGTGGTGGCCGGAAGGGTGGCGCCAAAACGACGTGGCCGGAGTGTCGTTGCGGCTCGCGGGCGTCGGCAGTTCGAAGATTGCGCAAAGCTGGTAGCGCTCGCTCGTTAAGCGACGATACTCAAAGGCCTTTCCGGTCGTCGGATCGCGCTGAGGTCCAGTCAGCACAAGCGGCAGGAGCGTTCCCCCGTCGCTGTAGTCGTCGTGCAGGTTGGCGGCGATGTCGCCGAGGTTTCGAAGGCGCTGCCGGTCGAGCGCTTCGGCGCGTGCGCGGCTCGGCGGCCCGATCGAAAGGAACGCCGCCGCGACGATTGCTGCAACGATAACAACTGCTGCGCCGCCGATCAGCCGCGCCGGAGTCACGGACTGGCGTGCTTTGTCTTGGGCGGATCGATCGTCAGGAGGTAATAGGCGAAAACGCCGCCGCCGATCGCGAGCAATGCGAGCGTATCGAGGATGAAGTGAGCGCTGAGATGCCCGAGGATCCAGCTCTGGATCGTCAGCGCCGCGTCAATGACGATCGTGATCGCCGAAAGCACCAGTGCGACGTACGTGAGCCAGCGGCGAATCGGCGAAAAATAGAGCTCGGGCCGGCGGCTGAGCTCGCGCTCGATCAGCGCGTGGATGACGACGAACAGCGGAAAGGTGACGACGATAATGGCGATCTGCCAGGCGATATCTTCGCGCAGCGACGAGTAAGCCGGAAGCGATAGTGCATCGGGAAACCATCGCTTGACGAGATCGTCCCAGATTTGCCAAAGCGCGACCGTCCAAAATCCCAGCGTAATGAAGTTCAGCAGGTAGAGAAAGGCATCGCGCGCGTTTTCAGTCGAGCCCGGGCGGCTGGGTATCGAAACGTTCAGCGCGCCGGCGTAGTACTCGGAGAGCGCGCGATAGATTCGCCGTTCGGACCAGCCGTTCTGGCGCAGCACTCCGACGAGCGACTCGTCGGCGATCCCGTGCGCCTTGGCTTTTTGCACGAAAGGAAGCAGGGCATCGTCGGTCATCGCTGGAGCATTTCGCAGCTGCCAAGCGAGCGCCTTCCGAAGGCGCCGCGCAAGCGTTACGACGATCGACACCGGCGCACCCGTGTGTTGGCACGTCAACGCTGCGATCACGTTGTAGTGGAGCAAGGCGAGCGCCGCCGCCATACGCGTGCGCGACGGGTCGTTCAAGCATGAAAGCCGCTGTTTGCAATCGAAGGCGAACGTCCCAGACAAAACTCTACAAACCTCGACTGTTTGAAAGTAAGGAGCACGCAGGATGCGTTTCCCAGTATCTACTTGCCGCGCTCTGGGTTTAGCTGCAGTGACCGCCGTCCTTGCAGCTTGCTCGGGTGCCGGAACGAGTTTAGCACCGTCCGTTGGTTCGAGCCAGATGCAAGACCTCGGGCGTGCTACGGACACGACGCGCGTCAATCTCGCCGTCGTTCTCAACTATCACAACGAAGCCAAGCTGGATCAGCTCATCGAAGCGCAAGGGACGCCGGGCTCGGGAAGCTATCATCACTTCCTGACACCCCAGCAGTTCACGCGGCAGTTCGGACCGACGCAAGCGGATTACGATTCGACGATCGGCCAGCTGCAGGCGGCCGGCTTCACGATCACTCATACGTTTACGAACCGAACGACGATCGACGCGAGCGCACCGGCGCCCGCTGCTGAGAAACTCTTCTCGACGGAGATTCACGACGTCCGGCGTGCCGATGGGCAACTCCGGTACGTCAACGTTCGTCCGGAGACGATCCCGGCCACGCTCGCGCGCACGGTGTACGCGGTTGTCGGCCTCGACAGCGCGCACAGCCTGCGCCCGCAGTACGTCTTCAAGCCGGGCCATCGCGTCATTCCGGCCGCTCAGGTGCACCGCGCGAGTTCGCCCCCGCTCTTCGGCCCCGACTCGGGTTATGGTCCGGGCGTCTATCGCGCGGCCTACACGATCCCCGCAAAGCTGACGGGCACAGGCCGCGCTACCGCCTTCGTCGGCGATGCGGACTTTCTCGACACCGACGTCAACGCATATCTCTCGTATTTCCAAGTGAACCGCACCGGGCCGGCGACGACGCGCGTGCTCGTCGACGGCGGACCGCCGCCGGGACTTTCGGGCGACTCAGTTGAGGCGACGCTCGACATCGAGACGCTGGTCTCAATCGCTCCCGGTACGGCGATCTATGCGTACGAAGTGCCGTCGGCCCCCGATCTGCGCTACTTCATCGACATGTACACTCAGATCGTTCAAGACAACTTCGTCGACACGGTCAACACCAGCTATAGTGAGTGCGAGACCGCGTTCATTCCGACGTTCCCGAAAGCGGCGGATAAGGTCTTCAAGCAAGGCGCTGCGCTGGGGATCACGTTCCATTCAGCCACCGGCGACGACGGGACGCAGACCTACGGTTGCAACGGCAGCAAACCGACGGTTGGAACGCCGGCCGACGATCCGCACCAGGTTGCCGTTGGCGGAACGGCGCTCACCGTCGATCACACGACCGGTAAAGAGACAGCCGAAGTCGGCTGGAGCGATTTCACCGGCGCGACCGGCGGCGGCGTCTCGGTCGTCATGAAGCTTCCGAAGTATCAGAAGAAGGTTACGAACGTCATCAAGGGCGGCCGCAATCTTCCCGACATCTCATTTGACGCAAGCCCGCTCACGGGCGAATCGTTGTACTTCGACGGCGCCTTCCAAGGGCCGATCGGTGGAACCTCGCTCGCGTCGCCGATCTTCGGCGCCGGCCTCACGATCATGAATCAAATGCGGAACTCGCGTTCGGGTAACTTCGATCCCACGCTCTATTCGCTTTGGGCGAAAAATGGCTACGGATCGAAAAAGAAACCCAACCTGCGCGACATCACCTCCGGTTCGATCGGCGCGTATAGCGCCGGACCGGGTTACGATCAGATGACCGGCATTGGGGCGATGGTCTTTGGCAACTTCGGCAAACTGCTGAAATAGAAGCCGCCTACCAAGCGGGAAAGAGGGGCGATCACTCGCTCCTCTTTTGCTTTTTGCAGCCGCGAGATAAAGGCCGCTGGCGCCTCTATTCGAGGATGGCGCGAACGGCGGCATTTGACAAACCCCCGAGGTCTGCCCTATACTCAACCAAATGGTTGAGTATTCCGCAACTCCTCTGGACCGTACTTTTGCGGCGCTTTCCGATCCAACGAGGCGCGCCATGCTGGCGATGCTGCGTAAGGGCGGCCGCTCCGTCAGCGATCTCGCCGAGCCGTTTCCGATGTCCCTTCAGGCGGCGATGAAGCACATCGACGTGCTGTCGAACGCCGGCCTGATCACCCGAAGGAAACAGGGGCGCACGGTCGCGTGTGCGTTTCGACCCCAGCCCCTCAAGAACGCGATGCGGTGGCTAAAGCGCTACGAGCGCGAGTGGGAAGAACGGCTCGATCGCTTTGATGAATACGTAACTGCGCTGCAGCGAGGAGAATCTTCATGAAGACTGACGGCAAGGACGAGGTGCTGACTTTCCAGCGTGTAGTCGACGCTCCGCGACCGATTGTTTGGCAAGCGTGGACCGATCCGAAGCACGCTGCAAAGTGGTGGGGGCCGGCGGGTGCCACCGTACCGGTATTCGAGGCGGATCTCCGGACGGGCGGGAGCTTTCGCATCGAGATCGAGCACTCCGGAAACACGAGTCGAGTCGAAGGTATCTATGAAGAAATCGTCGAGCCGGAACGCCTCGTTACGTCCGGCAGCCTCACTCGGAACGGTACCAAGCTGTGCGACACGCGCCGCATCGTCACGTTCGAAGATGATAACGGGAAAACGGCAATCGCCGTCCAGCAGACATTCTTCAATCTAGCGCCGGAGGCCGGGGACATGTCGGGCGGCACGAAAGCCGGAATGGAAGAGTACTTCGATCGTCTCGAAGCGCATCTACGCCGCTAAAGCGCTCGTTGCGGGCGAACTTTCGAGGAACCGGATGTAAGGGTCCTCCGGCCTGCGTAGTGCGCGATCAATTACGATTTCGGACCTGATAGCCAGGTCGCCCTTCGACAGGCTCAGGGTGACACAACCCTTCGACAGGCTCAGGGTGACACGACCCTTCGACAGGCTCAGGGTGACACGGCCCTTCGACAGGCTCAGGGTGACACGACCCTTCGACAGGCTCAGGGTGACACGGCTAGCTACAGCCGGACGTTGCTCCGCACGAGTCGCACTTTTCACAGGCGCCGTTGCGCACCATGGTCAGCTGACCGCACTCCGAGCACGCGTTGCCGGTATAGCCTTTTGCTTTGGAGGCGTTGATCGCTTCGGTGCGCGCAAGGAGCGCGGTGGCCGTCCTGCCCGCTCCTCCAAGGCTGCTCGCAACAATCGGCGGAGGAGCGGGT
>DATAWH010000062.1:0-5825 GCA_036267315.1 Candidatus Cybelea sp.
TGTCCGCAACTCGCGAGCAGCGCCGCAAGAAACCACGCGACGGTCGAACGCGACAAAAAGAACGCAGATCGAAGCTTTGAAGGCATCGACGTCTCCACCCACGCCGACCACGGCGCGGTTGAGAAAGACTGCGACGCCGGAGGCAGCGCACCTGCTCCTGGGAGCGTCCTTACCGTCGGCGAGGCAGCCGCGCTGCCGGGATACCAGGCTCGGGGCCGGGTCGAGCTTTTGGTACGTTTCCGCCGCTCTGGCCGGCCGGATCCAACGTCTCGTACGCTGCTTCGTAGTACGTATCCCGAAGGTTCCCGAGTTGCAAATCGCGGGGGATCGGCGTACCGTCTCCGCGATAAACGGTGGCGCTTTTGACGAGTAGGCGATACGCCTCGAGGCGCGCGTTCTTCCAATCGGAGACTTTCCATCGCTGCGGCGCCATCACCGGGTACTCATACGGCGGCAGTGGGCGGCGCTTTTCATCGAAAAGCTCCAGCTTGATACGAAACCCTTCCCGCGCAAAGATTGCCGCTTGCACTTGCTCCTTCGTCGCCATCGAGCGTTGGTTCAGGGATACGTCTAAGTCGCCTGCGCACAAACAGCCACGGCGCCACCGGCAGCATCATCGTCTTCCCGCTTTAGAATAGGCTTCAGCTTGCCTTGGCCGGTGCGGCACGGCATCTACGTCCAATAGCTTCGTCAAGAGCCGAGGTCGGCCCGAAACCTCCAGAAAGGACCATCGCCGTGTCTCCCACTTCCGCCACGAACGCGACGCTGGGCGATTCTCTGACTATCGTCCGAGAAGCGTACGCATATCTCTACCCGCTGATTCTGATGGATATCACCCGAAAGCAGCTGACCAACGCCGACGCGAAGGTCAATCCGATCGGCGGCCCCGCCAACGCATTCACACACGTTCGCGCGTTTCCAACCGCGCAGATGCGCGCCGTAGTACGGCCAAACTTCGACACACTTTACTCGAGCGCGTGGCTCGATCTTACCGATGGCCCCGCGATCTTGTCGACGGCAGATACCGGGGGCCGCTATTTTCTGCTGCCGATGCTCGATATGTGGACCGACGTTTTCGCCGTTCCCGGCAAGCGGACCAACGGTACCGGCGCGGCGAGCTTTGCGATCGTACCGCCGGGTTGGAACGGCGATTTGCCTGCGGGCGTCGATCGAATCGACGCACCGACGCCGTTCGTTTGGATTATCGGACGCACTCAAACCAACGGCGTCGGGGACTACGGCGCGGTCCATCGCATTCAAGACGGATATACCATCACCGCGCTCGTTGATTGGGGCAAGGCACCCCGCGCGATCGAGCAGCACGCCGACCCGAGCGTCGACACAAAGACCGAGCCGCTGCGCCAGGTACAAGACATGCCAGCGGCAGCGTACTTCGCCTACGGCGCCGAGCTGATGAAAGCCAACCCGCCTCATTTGACCGACTGGTCGATTCTCGCTCGCATCGCGCGGATTGGGATTGAAGCCGGAAAGAGCTTCGACGCAAGCAAAGTGAGCGCCGAAACGCTGACGGCCGGGGCCGCGGCCGGAATGCAGCTGATGCTGGAAAAGATGCCGACCCTGGCGCGCGTCGCGAACGGCTGGGAGATGAATACCGACACGATGGGCGTCTATGGCGACTATTACTTGAAGCGCGCGATCGTCGCGCTGGCCGGGCTGGGCGCAAACCAACCCGAGGACGCGATCTATCCGCTCAACGTCGCCGACCGTTCGGGCGCGCCGGTCGTGGGGGAAAATCGCTACGTCCTGCACTTCAAAAAGGAAGAACTGCCTCCGGTCAGTGCGT
The DNA here is from genome assembly GCA_036267315.1 of Candidatus Cybelea sp. Taxonomy (GTDB): domain Bacteria; phylum Vulcanimicrobiota; class Vulcanimicrobiia; order Vulcanimicrobiales; family Vulcanimicrobiaceae; genus Cybelea. Next base: position 1,805 of record DATAWH010000062.1, read on the forward strand.
TTTGGTCGCTGACGATGTACGATGCGCAAGGCTTTCAGATCGCCAATTCGATCGACCGTTTCGCGATCGGCGATCGCGACGAGCTCGAGTACAACGCCGACGGATCGCTCGATCTCTACATTCAGAACGAGAGCCCCGGCAGCGACAGGGAATCGAACTGGCTGCCGGCGCCCCAAAGCGGCGCGCTTGGGCTAACGTTGCGGCTCTACGCTCCGCGGCCTCAAGCGCTCGACGGGCGCTGGAACCCGCCGCCGATCGACCGCGTATAGAATAAGACCGGCTCCCCGTTGTAAAGGCTCTCCTCGAGAATTTCGTAGCCGCATTTCTCCGCGACGCGCCGTGACGCCGCGTTTTGCGGATTTATCAGGCAGAAGCTCGTTGGCTGCGCGACGTTTGCATCGGCCCAAGAGAGTGCCGCGCGCGCCGCCTCGGTGGCATAGCCTTTTCCGTGCGCGCGGGGAACGATTGCGAACCCGAGTTCGGGGCGGCCTCTCAGGGACGCAGAGACGTCGCGTTTGAAATCGGCGAGGCCGGCCTCGCCAACGAACTCATTTGAGCCCTTCTCCTCGATCGCCCAATAGCCAAATCCCAAGAGCGCCCAATGGCCGATGTACGTGCAGATTCTCGACCACGTCTGCTGCTCGGTCGACGCGCGCCCGCTGATGTACTTCGTCACGATCGGGTCGCTCCACATCGCGACGCAGGCGCGAAGATCGTCTCGCCGGTGGCCGCGCAGCCGCAGCCGCGGCGTCTCGAGAACCGGTATCGTCGCGCGCGGTTGTATCGAGGTCATTCCCAGCCCTTTTACTTGACTCTAATCACCATCCTACCGGCGGCCCGAAACTGCGGCGGGCGAGGTTGGGTTCGAACTAGCAGAAGCATGAACTTCGACAACCGGTCCGCGCGTGGTCTCGATTTTATGCCCGCGCTCTTCGCCGTGCTCATCGCATTCGTCGCCGTGGGCGCGTTCCAATTCTTTGGCAGCTGGCCCGCGGCGCAACACGGTCTCCTCAAGTTCGAAGAGGCCTGCCCGATCTACGCCCATCATTCGAACCACGCTTAAACGACTCTGGAGTGGCGCCGGTGTAGCTATTCCAACTTTTCCATGGTCCGTAAGGACGGGAAGAGCCACATCCAGAGAAACGCCAGCGCTACGCTGGCGACCCCGCCAAGTAAGGCCGACGGCACCGCACCGAGCAGCGCTGCGACCGTCCCGCTCTCGAAAGCGCCGAGCTGATTGGACGCGTTGATGAAGAGAAAGTTGACGGCGCCCACGCGCCCTCGCATCGCATCGGGCGTCCGCAGCTGAACCAGCGAGGAGCGAATCACGACGCTGACCGTATCGGCGGCCCCGAGAACCGCTAGCGCGCACAGCGAAAGCCAGAACGAGCGCGACACCGCAAAAACGATCGTCGCCAATCCGAAGACGATCACCGCGCCGAACATTCGCGGCCCGGCTCGTCGAGAAATCGACCGCCGCGCCAGCGCCACCGTCAACAACAGCGCACCGGCGGCGGGGGCGGCGCGGAGCACGCCGAGGCCGAGCGGGCCGACGTGCAGGATGTCGCGCGCGTAGATCGGCAGCAGTGCCGTCGCGCCGCCGAAAAGCACCGCGAAGAGGTCGAGCGAGATCGTCCCCAAGATTGCGGGATCCTTGCGGACGAAATCCACGCCGGCCCAGAGATCTCGAAACGAGCGCGATACTGCCGGCGGTGCAGCGGCGCTCTTGGACACCACGATCGAACCGCTGAGGATCGCGGCGATGGCCCAGAACGCGAACATGAGTCCGTACGGTGCGGACGGAGCGACCGCGTAGAGCAATCCGCCCAGAGCAGGCCCGGCAATCGTAGCGAACTGGAGTCCGCCCGATGAGAGCGCGGCCCCTCGCGGCAACGCGCCACGCTCGGTGACGGCCGAGAGCAGCGCCGACGTGGCCGGGCTCTCGAAGGCATCGGCCACGCCGAGTACGGCCACGGCCGCGAAGATCGCCGGGACCGTCAGCCGGTGCTCGAAACTCCCCCACGCGAGGAACGCCGCAACGAGACCCTGGACGATTTGGCAAACCTGCATGACGCGGCGACGGCTAAAGCGGTCGGCCGCCGATCCCGTAACGAACACCAGCAGCGCGGTCGGAATAAACTGGACGAGCCCGGCCATGCCGAGATCGAACGCGCTATGCGTGAGCGCGTAGATGTTCCAGCCGATGACCACGGCCGCGACTTGATACGAGAACTCTGAAAAGAACCTCGCGCCGAGGTAAATCAGAAATGGCGGATGGCGCAGGGGGCTCTTCAAAGCGGGGCCCGGTCGTTCAGCCTTCAAATCAAGAAACGCGGTTCCCCATATCGTGACGGAGTAAACGCACGAGGTCGCACTCGCCTGCCAAGGGAGCAGGAACCGACCCGTGCCGGCGGAACCGAATGCGCCCCGCCAGAGGAGGCCACCGCTATGTCCGGCGTTACCCATAATCCGCCGCGGTTCTGCAACGTCGTCACGCGAAGGGCGCTGAAGTGATCCGTCGTCACTTCGTCAACGGCACAACGATGAGCCTCGCGGCGGTGCAGCTTGCGATGGCGGGCTGCGCGCGATCCACCAAAAACACGTCTGAGAGGAATGGTACCATGACGCAGGTTGGGGAACCCGGAACCGCAACGGCGGCCGTCCGCCCATTTCCAAAACTCAACGTCTCCGATTCGGAGATCGCCGATCTGCGCGCTCGCATCAAGGCGACGCGCTGGCCGACGCGAGAGCTCGTTCCCGAACAGTCGCAAGGAGTCCAGCTTGCGACGATGCAGGCGCTCGCGGCCTATTGGAGCGGCGACTACGACTGGCGCAGAGCCGAATCACAACTCAACGCGTATCCGCAGTTTTTGACCGAGATCGACGGCCAGGACATTCATTTCATCCACGTTCGCTCGCAACACGACGACGCGTTACCGCTGATCGTCACCCACGGATGGCCCGGCTCGTACATCGAGCAGACGAAGATCATCGATTTGCTTACCAACCCGACCGCGCACGGCGCAAACGCGAACGACGCGTTCCACCTCGTCATTCCGTCCATACCCGGATACGGCTATTCCCCCGAGCCCACAACGCTTGGCTGGGATCCAATCCGCGTCGCCAAGGCGTGGGTCGTGCTGATGGAGCGCCTGGGGTACCCGAAGTTTGTCGCTCAGGGTGGCGACTGGGGCGCGTCGGTCACCCAAGAGCTGGCGTTGCTCGCGCCTACGCAAGTGTTGGCGATTCACAGCAACATGCCGGGAACGGCGCCGGCCGATCTTCTCGCCAAAGCCAAGGCGAACGTACCGCCGCCGGCCGGTCTTTCGGGCGACGAGCTGCGCGCTTACCAGCAGCTCGCCGATTTCTACACGCACCACCTCGGTTACGCCGTGGAAATGACCAATCGTCCGCAGACGCTCTACGCCCTGATGGACTCGCCGATCGGCCTCGCAGCTTGGATACTCGATCACGACAAAGACAGCTATGAGATGATTGCTCCGGCGTTCGCGGGAAACCCGGGCGGCCTTTCGCGCGACGACGTGCTCGACAACATCACGATGTACTGGTTTACGAAGACGGCAATCTCGTCGGCGCGGCTGTACTGGGAGAACAAGCTCGACTTCTTTGACGTGAAGGGGGTAACGATCCCCACCGGCGTGAGCGCCTTTCCTCACGAAATTTACACGGCGCCGCAGAGCTGGTCGCAAAAGGCCTATCCCAAGCTCGTCTACTACAAGAAGCACGACGTCGGCGGCCACTTCGCAGCGTGGGAACAGCCTGCGCTCTTCTCCGAAGACGTCCGCGCGACGTTCCGGACGGTACGCGTCGTGTCACCCTGAGCCTGTCGAAGGGCCGTGTCACCCTGATATGTTGGGCACACCCCCTTGTCGAAGGGGGTCTGCGGCCGGTACGCCGCGTCACCCTGTGACTTCGAGTCCGTGCTCAGATAGACGGCCGGCCGCATATCTCTTCCCAAAGATCGAACAGTATAGGAGGCGCTGCTACGCGCAGTAGCCTG
>DATAWH010000063.1:0-2138 GCA_036267315.1 Candidatus Cybelea sp.
CGCAGGAGAAGGCGGAAGACGAGAGCGTGCGTGATCAGGAGCAGCGGCACGAAAAACGTCACGATAAAATAGGTGGCTCCGAGTTGTCCCGGCGCGAGAGCGTGGCGGCCGCCTTGGTAGAACGCATTGATGAGGTCGAGGCTGCCCCACACCCCGAATACCCACACGAATGCGTTTGCCGCCCGGGTCCGAAGGGCGGCCAGCGCGATCAACGCGAGGATCGCGGCGATCAAGTCGCCGTAGGCGTCCGGTCGCGCGAATGCGGCGGGTAGGTCGGGCGAAACCACGCCCGGTACGATGAACGCCAAGCCCATGAAGCGGAAGGAGTGGAGCAGGAGCAGCGGCCGCAAGGCATCCGCGCGAGGTAGGCGACGCAACACCGGCCAGAGGTAGAGGGCGACCGCAATGCTCCAAACGAGGAGGCCCATCAGAACGTTGATTCCAAACACGAGAGGTATCGGCATCTTTTGATTGTATATACAACTAAGTGGCCGTTGTCAAGGCATTGCGGCGTCGTCGCGATTAGTTGTAGAGTCAAATAATGCTGGACGACCCGCGGAACTGTACTTGCCTCGGGCTGCGGGCCGCGACGCGACGGATGACCCGTCGCTACGACGAAGCCCTCGCCCCGTCGGGCCTTACGAGCTCTCAGTTTTCGATGCTAACGGCGCTTTCGGCGAAGCCGAGCTGGGGGGTTGCAGAGCTAGCGGGCCAGCTGGACATGGACGTTTCCACCGCTACGCGCAGCCTTCGCCCGCTCGTGACGGCCGGGTACGTCACCATGCGTGCCGGCGTCGCCGATGCCCGCCGGCGCGAGGTTCGTATCTCTGCGAAAGGGAGCCGTGCCTTCGAACGGGCCCGTTCTCTTTGGCGTACGGCGCAGAAAGATACCGTAAAAGCACTCGGCGAGCGGCGCGTGACCGACCTTCTCGCAATGCTGAGCGAGGTGGTCTAACGCCAGCGGCGGCGAAGGCCCTGAAAATGGCACGCGTAATGGGTATCGGCGGCATCTTCATTCGCGTTCGCGATCCGGAGGCGATGAAACGCTGGTACGCAGAGCACCTCGGGATCGTCGATCGGCCCGGGGTCGGCGCGATGTTTCGCCGCTCGGACGATCCCGACCCGAATGGAGTGACGCTTTTCAGCATCTTCGATGCGGATGACGACTATTGGGACCGAGCGCAGCCGGTGATGATCAACTTCCGGGTCGAGGGCCTCGACGAGCTGCTCGCCAAGCTGCGCGCCGAGGGCGTCACCGTTTTGCAAAAAACCGATAATCACGAGTACGGCCGTTTCGGCTGGGTCGTCGACCCCGAGGGCAATCGCATCGAACTCTGGGAGCCGCCCGCCCCCCGATAACGGCGCGGTTAGGGGCGCGGCGTAAAGTCCGCGCGGAAGATGTAGCTGCCCTCGACGGGTGCACAGTTCGCGACCTTCGGAGAGTACTTGCTCTTGCGTGCCGCGGCAACGACCGAATCGTCGATCGTCGCGCTGCCGCTCGATTTGACTACCGACGTTCGGGTGACCGTTCCGTTTGGCGCAATCGTTACTGAGACCTCGACGGTTCCCGACGCCTTGAGCCCGTGCGGGAGCACCGGCGGCTGCGGATCGGTTACCGACGCCTCCACGTTGGGATGCGTGCACGCTGCCGATGCGAGCGTGTTGCCGGGAACGCCCGGCGTGCCCGAAGTGAGAGCGAGTGCCGGCGAGAGCGCCTGCAGCGCGATCGTAGCGATGACGAAAAGCACGATGGTACCTCCGATGGTTAAGGCGTTGATGGTCAAGCGCCGCGGTTCGCCCGAGCTCAAGCGCTCGATGCGATCGACGAGCGTCCGCCGCGAGTGAAAGGCGGTTGGCGTCAAGAGAAAAGATTGGCGGGGACAAACCGATTGGGCCAGCGACGCGAGGCACGCAGCATAGTCGTTGGCGCTGCCGGCGCTTTCGAGGACCCAGTCGTCGCAGGCCGCTTAGCGCTCGAGCGAAAGGTTGCGTCCGGCAAAATACACCCAGGGATTGAGAATCAGCAACGCTTCGATCGTACGCGCAAGCAGATTGCCGAGCGGATCGTAGCGACGGATATGCGCCCGCTCGTGCGCAACGATGCGTTGCAGGTCGGCCGGCATGAGGGTCTCGGCCAT
>DATAWH010000064.1:0-18723 GCA_036267315.1 Candidatus Cybelea sp.
TATTTCCGACGAAACGATCGACGAGAGCTACCCGCTCATAGATGTCCGGTCGTATCCATCGGCCAGCGGAAATGCGTCTTACGTCGACTACGCCGGATACACCGGCGGCTTCACGCTGCTTCCAAGCACTCTGCCGAATTAGACGATGTAGCCTTCGCTAATACTTGAAACAACTGTTTCAAGTATGCTAGGATAGCGGGTGTCGAGAACCCCGGATGAAGCGCGGCGCGCCGAGCTGCTCGACCGTGCGGTAGATTATGTCTGCCGGCACGGCTTGGCCGAGCTCTCTTTGCGTCCGCTTGCGGCGGCCGTGGGTTCGAGCCCGCGCGTACTCCTCCACTATTTCGAATCGAAGGAGAATCTGGTTGTCGAGATCGTGCGTCAAGCCCGCACTCGCCAGCAGGCGATGATGGCCAACCTCAAGCTCGCCGATCTCGAGCCCGGAAAGCTTGCCCGCACCCTCTGGCGCGAGTGGAGCAAACCGCAGTGGGAAGCCGTAACCCGCTTGTCGTTTGAAGTCTATGTGCTGGCGCTGCAGGATCGCAAACGTTTCCCCGGTTACCTCGACCGTTCGGTCAACGAGTGGCTGCGCGCCCTGGAGTCTTGCGCGCGCGTTCCCGGTTGGGGGCCGAAAGAAGCGCAGACGCTGGCCACGATCTTGATCGCTGGGTTCCGCGGATTTCTGCTCGACCTGCTCGCGACGCACGATCGCGCCCGGATCGACCGCGCCGTCGATCGCTGGCTGGCGAGGATCTATGCAACCTAAAGCCGGCTCGCGCGGCCCCGCGACGATCTTTATTTGGGTGACCGTCCTGCTCGATATGCTGACGTTCGGCATGATCGGCCCGGTGCTGCCCAAACTCATCGCCGGCTTTGCCGGCAACAACTACGGGCACGCCGCCGAAATCATCGGCCTCTTCGCGACCGCGTGGGCGCTGATGCAGTTCTTCTGCGCGCCGCTGCTCGGCATGCTCTCCGATCGCACCGGCCGTCGGCCCGTCATTTTGATCTCCAATGCCGTCGCGGTCGTCGACTATGCGATCATGGCCCTCGCGCCGAACCTTTGGTGGCTTTTTGCGGGGCGCGTGCTCTCCGGCATCGCGTCGTCCAATATGTCGACGGCGGGAGCCTATATCGCCGACGTCACGCCGCCCGAAAAGCGCGCCGCCGCCTTTGGCGTCTTGGGGAGCGCCTTCGGTTTAGGGTTTGTGCTCGGCCCGGCGATCGGCGGCCTCGTCGGTACGTTCAATCCGCGCCTGACCTTCTGGGCGGCGGCCGCGTTCGCGCTGATCAACACGCTCTACGGCCTCTTCGTACTCCCCGAATCGCTGCCGCGAGAGCGGCGCACCCAACGCATCGAATGGTCGCGGGCTAATCCCCTCGGAAGCCTCAAGCTCTTGCGTTCGCATCACGAGCTGTGGGGACTCTCCTGGGTGAACTTCATCACCTACACGGCGCACGAAGTCTTTCCAACCGTCTGGGTCATCTACTGCATCGCGGCGTTTGGCTGGAGTACGGGAAGCGTCGGACTCACGCTGGCACTGGTCGGCGTCGTCTCGGCCATCAATCAAGCGACGGCCGTGCGACCCGTCGTCGCCAAGTTGGGCGAACGGCGCGTGCTGCTCGCAAGCCTCGCGGTCGCGGCCGCCGGCCTCGCCCTGATGGGCGTCAACAACGGCTTCGCGTTCTTACTTGCCGCGACGATCATCGCGCTGCCGATGTACCAAGCCTCGTCGCAAGCCCTGATGACGCGCCGCGTCAAGCCCGACGAACAGGGGGAACTGCAAGGCGCGATCGGATCGGTCCGCGGCCTTTCGATGCTGATCGGTCCGGCAATCTTCTCGCTCACGTTCGCGCAGTTTGCCGGTCCGTGGCGATCGTCGGGCCTGATCGGTGCACCCTGGATCCTTGCGGCGCTGATGTACGCCGCCGCACTGCTCGTCGCGTCGCGCGCGACTTCGCGCGCCGACGACGTCGTGTTGCCCGTCGACGTGCCGCCGCCGCAGTACGCGGAGAGCTTCGAAACATAGCGCTTAAAAGTTCGGGTTGGTGAGCTCGTCGACGCCCGAGGCGTGGAGCAAGTCCTTCGAATCGATCGGGCAGAACGCAACCGGTTTGGGGTCGCCGTCACCGGCCGAGTCCCGCCGCCAGCACTTTCCGGGAAGAATCGCACAGTAGCAGATTCTGAAATTCAGCCGGTTGTAGCCCTTGAGAAATGGGCGCGCGAACCGCTTGCTGGTCAGCGCAAAGCCGATGCTGCGCTCGCCCGGGCGAATTACCGATCCGGGCGCTGCACTATCGATCGTGAGCCGGATCTTCTCGCCGCGCGCCCTGCGGGCGACCAAGTGCTCTCCGAGCAGTGCGTGGAGGATTTCCGTAAAGCTGCCCTTCGGGACGCCGTCGACGAAAGCGGTTAAGCTGCGCAGCACGGCAGGCCCGAGGCCGTCGTTGCTCACGCTAAACGCGACGGTGTCGCCGTCGATGCCGCCGGTAAGACCGACGTACGGCCAGACCTGTGCGCCGAGCTGCTCTTCGAGCACCTTCGTCTGCGCCTGCATCACGCGCGCCTGCCACCACGACGCGCCGGTCGCCAGCGTCGAGATCAGCAGCGCGCAGACCGCGATCGCTAGATCGAGCCGGATTCCACGCGTTATATTCAACTCTCGATCGTCGTCTTTTCGCATTTTTCTTTTAGTCGAAGCGCACGATCGGTTTAACGATACGCGCCTCCGCAAGATCGCGATAGGCGCTCGGCACGTCGTCGAGTGCGATGAAGCTCGCGCCCGCCCTCTGCGCGCTCACGATCCCGCGCTCGATCAGCGAGAGTGCCTCGCGCGTGTCATCGGGTCCACAGGAGTAGCTAGCGACGACTCGGAGGTCCCCAAAATAAAAGCGCGTCGAATCGAGCGACACCGCGACGTCGGGCGGAAAGGGGGTAAACATTACGATAGTTCCTCCACCTGCGGTTGCCGCCACCGCGGCCCCAAGAGCCGGTACGCTTCCCGGTCCGCAGATCACCGCGTCGGCTCCTTCCGGGAGCGCGCGTTGCACCTCGTCGGGATGAAAGGCGTTCGCGCCGTTGGCCCGAGCGAGCTCCCGCCGTGACGCAACGAAATCGCTTCCGAACACTTGCGCGCCCAGCGCTGCAGCGGCGAGAACGTGCAGCTGACCCATCACGCCGAGGCCGATGACGTAGATGCGGTCGCCGGCACGCACGCCGCTGCGGCGCAGCGACTTCACGACGCACGCGAGCGGCTCTACCAGCGCCGCATCGCCGAACTCCACGCTCGCCGGCAGCTCGAGCGTATCGCGTTGGTTCTCGCGCGACACGCGGAAGTATTGCGCCAGACCGCCGGGCTCGATCTTCGTCGCGCGCCAGGTGGCGCACTGAACGTGGTCGCCGCGCGTGCAGGCGCGACACTCGAAGCACGGCACGTGATGGTGCACGAAGACGCGCTGACCCACGCGAAACGGCGAATCGCCGGCAACGCGTGCGACGACGCCTGCCGGCTCGTGCCCGAGCACCAGCGGCGCCTTGCGCCGGATGTACCAGGCCATCACGTCACCGCTGCAGATACCGCTAGCCATCGTCTGCACGAGGAGATCGCCGTCGCGCAGTTCGGGAACGGCGCGTTCTTCGATGCGGATATCGTCGATATCGTAGAGGACCGCCGCTCGCATCGTCGCCGGCGTCACGGTTCGATCACGAGCTTGACGGCGTCGCCCGCGTCGAGGCGTTCGAAGGCTTGCGCGATCCGTTCGAGCGGATACGTTCCCGAAATCAGCGCCTCCAGCGGCAGAGCATGCGAACAGATCAGCTCGTAGGCGGCGCGCACGTCCTGCGGCGTGAAGTGGAATGGAGCGCCCAGCCGCACCTCGTCGTAGTGCAAGCGCGCGGCGTCGAACGACACGCTGGTCCCCGTGGGAAGGCCGGCGAAGAACGAGACGCGGCCACCACGGCGCGCGAGCGCCGGCGCACGCTCCCACATCTGCGCGCTTCCGGTGCACTCGACGACGGCGTCGGCGCCACGGCCGCCGGTACGTTGCGCGACGATGGCTTCCATATCGACCGCGCGCGTATCGTGGTTTTCCAGACCGAGCGCGCGCGCGAGGGCGGCGCGCTGCGGGTTGCGCCCGAAGAGCAGCACCTCGACTCCGCACTCGCGCAGCAGCAACGCGTGCAAGATCCCGAAGCCGCCGGTACCCAGCACCGCGACGACCGACCCGGGCCGTGCATCCAGCGTCTCGACGGAGTGCACGACACACGATAGCGGTTCGAGGAACGCGCCCTGGACCCAACTGACGTCACCGGGCTTTCGATAGCAGTTGCGATCGACGACGCGTTGCGGGACGGCGATGAAATCGGCATACGCACCCAGGATCATTGCCGGCATGATCGATTCGCAGAGTTCTTCTTGCGCGTTGCCGCACCAAAAACAGGTTCCGCACGGCGCCGTGTGGACGCACATCACGGAATCGCCGAGTGCAAACGCCGTCACGCCTTCGCCGACTGCCGCGACTTCGCCGCAAAACTCGTGGCCGAAGCGCGTCGGCATCGGCATCTTCGGATGGCCGCGGCGATAGGTTTTCAAGTCGGTGCCATCGGTCAACGCTGCTCGTACGCGTACGACGATGCCGCCGGCGGGCGCCTCCGGGAGCGGTTCCTCACGCAGCTCGATCCGCTTGGGCTCGACGAGCATTGCCACGCGGGAGCGCTCGCCGTTCACTCGGACGGCGCGGCCGCGCAGGCGAGCAGCGCCGCGCGCACGATCTCGGGGAGCGGGCGGCTTTTACGCGTCGCGTCGTCGATCGTCGCGACGACGAACGTCCAGGCGGCGCCTGCCTCACCGGTTCGCTCGTTGAAAAAGACGGTCTTCCAGCGCACGCTGGACGATCCGACCCGCTCGATATGGGTACGCATGCGCAACCAGTCGCTCATGCGTGCCGGTGCGTGATACTCGGCGTCGACTCTGACGCGGGGCAGCCAGAAGCCGTACTCCGTGAAGACGCTGTCGTATGGAAAGCCGAGTTGGGCGAACATCTGCATCTCGGCGTACTCGGCGAAGCGCGAATAGGCGGCGAAGTACATGATGCCGACGACATCGACGTCGGCCCACTGAACTTGCAGCCGCGCCTCGAAGACTCGAGCGCCGGCGGGAAGCGTCTCTTTATAGCGTGCCATGGTACCGTGCGATCGGATCGACCTCCAGGTTGACGCGGCTCCCGCGCGGGCGGGCAGCCAGCGTCGTTCGGGCCAGCGTTTCGGGAATCAGGGCGATCTCAAACCAGCCTTCACCCGTCGCAGCAACGGTCAAACTGATGCCGTCGACGGCGACGAATGCTTTCGCGACGATCGAGCGCGCGAGCGCGTCGGGCAGTTCGATTCGAATCCGTTCGCCCTGGCCTTCGGGCGTACGCGACAACACCTCCGCGGCCACGTCTGCGTGGCCGTAGACGAAATGGCCGCCAAGGCGGTCGCCGACGCGCAGCGCGTACTCGACGTTGACTGCGTCGCCCGTGCGGAGATCGCCGGTCGTGCTGCACGCTAAGGTTTCCGGAATCACGTCGAACGCAACCGCGCTCGCGGCCACCGCGGTTGCGGTCAGGCAGATTCCGTCGATCGCGATGGAGTCCCCCGGGGTGGGGTGTTCGGCCTCGACCCCCTCGCAGTTGACGACCAGCCGCGTCCCCCCATCGCTGCGAAATTTGTTTGAGACGACCGTTCCGCGATAACGGACGATGCCGCTAAACATCGGTGAAGGTTCCGCCGATCAGCAGGTCGCCGCCCAACTGGCGGCTACGATCGAAATGCAGTCGCACGCCGGCCGCCTGCGTCCCCGCCAGCACGGGAACGCTGCGGTCTCCGCCGATCAGCTTCGGCGCGATCAACCAGTAAAAGCGATCGGCTTGACGCGCCGAGATCAGCCTTCCGGCGAGTCTCGGACCACCCTCGCACAAGACGCTGTAGATGTCTTTCGCGCGCAACGCTTCGAGCGCTTGTGGAAGGTCGAGCCCGCGGGTCTGCGGCGTCCCGACCGAGACGACGTCGGCGACCGCACGCAGGTCGCCCATTTCTTGGGCGACGGCGCCGGGCGCCAGAACGATCGTTCGCTCGTAGCCGTCTTCTTCTGCAAAGACTCGACTCTTGGGCGACAGCCCAGCGCGCTCGCAGACGACCACGCGCACGTAGGGGCGCCGCCGATCGTGCGGCGGACGTACCGTCAACTGCGGGTCATCCACGGCGACGGTGCCCGCACCGACCATCACCGCGTCGTGCGTTGCCCGCAGGGCGCGAACGAACTCGCGGCTTTGCTCGCCGGTCAACCACTGCGCAACGCCGGCTCGCGCTGCGACCGCTCCGTCAAGCGACATCGCCATCTTCACCGCGACGTACGGGCGGCGCAGCGTCGCCGCTCGCGCGAAGGGCTCGATCAGATCGCGAGCGGCGGCGTCGTGCGCGACCACGATCTCGATACCGCTGAGCCGCAGATCGCCAATGCTGCCGTGCTCCGCAGGGTCGAGCGTACCGGCAACGACGCGCGCGATCCCCGCTCCGATCAGCGCCCTCGCGCAGGGGGGCGTCGAGCCGTAGTGGCCGCACGGTTCGAGCGAGAGATAGATCGTCGCGCCGCGTGCCGCGTCGCCCGCGCGCTGGAGCGCGTGCGTCTCGGCGTGCGGCTCACCGGCCCGCCGATGGTAGCCTTCGCCAACGATCCGGTTCTCGCGCACGATCACCGCGCCGACCGGCGGATTGGGCAAGGTGCTGCCTATGCCGCGCGCCGCCAGCTCGTAGGCGCGCTGCAAGTAGACTTCGTCGAGCGGCGTCAGCTTGCCATCGGAGTGCTCCACGGAGTTGGGCTGTTCGCCACGGCGACGACTATCGCATGGTCCACCCGTCCGCCGGCCTCGCGCACCGCACCCGCGCAGTCCCGCAGGGTCGTTCCGGTCGTACAGACGTCGTCGAAGAGGGTCACGCTTCGCCCGGCAACCTCGGCAGGGTCGCAAGCGAAGCGCCCGCGGGCTGCCAAGCGCAGCGCGCGCGACCGGCCACGCTGCGTGTCGCCCGAGCGCTGCGTTAGTGCGAGCACCACGCGAGCGCCGGCAACATCGGCTGCGACTGTTGCCACGACCGCGACGCCGTCCATCCCGCGCAACCGCCGGCGCTTTAACGTCGTGGGAACCGGAAGCAGGGTCGTTTCACGCGCAACCAGCGGCGCGGCCAAACGTCCCAGCGCTTCGGCTACGTCGCGGCGTCCGTCTTTGAGGGCGAGGATCGCGGATCGCAGGCTCCCTTCGTACGTCGCCAGCCCGCTAACGCGCAGCGCCGGAAAACGAGCCTCGACCGCTGCGCCCCGCGGCGAGCACGCATCGCAAAGGCCGGTGCCAAACGCATTGCAGTTCGCGCATTGGGCGGGAAAGACGAAATCGAGCAGCGCCCGGAGATCCACGCCGCTCCATCACGCGGCGCTGCGAAAACGGCTAGAGGGCGACCGTCCTCAAACGTTTGCGTCGCCGTTGTTGGCGACCAGCGTGTTCTCCAGCGTCACGCCCGCGGCGACGGCGTAGTCGCGGCCGACCACGGTATCGCGCAGGTTCGCCCCAGATCCAATCGTCGAGTTCTCCCAAACGACGCTGCGTTCGAGGTGCGCCCCCGAGCCAACGAATACGCCGTCGTCGAGGATGCACGGCCCCGCGATCGTAACCCCGTCCTCGATCTGCACGGACGCGCCGATACGAACCGGCCCTTCGATGCGCACGCCGCTGCCCAGCTTCGACGAGGGATCGATGCCATTGGCGCGGGTGTGCGGGATGCGAACCACGCCGCGGACGACGTCGTAGCTCGCGCGCCGGTACTCTAAGGGCGTTCCGATGTCGGACCAATAGGCGCCCTTCGCATCGAAGCCGTAGAAGGCTTCACCCGCGCTCTGCAGAGCCGGGAAGACCTGCTTGCCAAAATCGTAGAACTCGTTGGACGGAATGCGTTCGAAAATTTCGGGCGAGAAAAAGTAGACGCCGGTGTTTGCAAGCTTGCTGCGTTCGGTGCCTTTGGGGGGCTTCTCTTGAAAGCCGACGATCTTTGCGCGCTCGCCGAGAACGACGACACCGTACTGATCCACCGGATCGCACTCGACCAGACCGATCGTCGCAATTGCGTTGCGATCGCGGTGGAACGCGAGCACGTCGTCGAGCGCGATGTTTGTGACCTCGTCGCAGCCGATGACCAGAAACGGCTCGTCATCGAAAAACGCTTGCACTTTCTTTAGTCCGCCGGCGCTCCCGAGGAGTTCCGGTTCGTACGAGTACTCCAGCCGCACGCCGTATTCCGAGCCGTCCCCGAGCGTCGCAACGATCGCGTCGGCGAGATAATGAAGGTTGATGACCACCTCGTCGAAGCCGTAGTTCTTCAAATATCGCATCAGGTGGACGGCGTTTGGGACGCCGGCAACCGGGACGAGCGGCTTGGGAACCGACTTGGTCAGCGGATAGAGTCTCGTCGAGAGTCCACCCGCTAAAATCATGGCTTTCACGGTCGAAGCCGATCCAGTGCGACCAGCGCGGCGAAGTGCGGAAGCGCGAGTTGGCGGCGCCAGCGGCGCGGTTCTTTCATGAGCCGGTAGAGCCACTCCAAACGCATGCGCTGCACGATCTGGGGCGCGCGCGCGATGCGTCCGGAGATCACGTCGAAGGAACCGCCGACGCCGATTCCCACGCCGCAGCCCGTCTCCGCGAGGTGCTCGGCGAGCCAGAACTCTTGGCGCGGTGAGCCCAACCCGACGAAGAGCAGTCGCGCACCGCTCGCGGCGATCTCACCGACGACCTGAGACGTTTCGTCGTTTTTGAAATACCCATCGCGCGTACCGGCGATCTGCAACCCCGGAAAGCGCACCTCTAAGATCGCGGCGGCGTCGGCGGCGACGCCGGGCGCTCCGCCGAGAAAGTAGACGGGAAGTTCGGCGGCCGCCGCCCCCTCGCAGAGGTGCTCGAGCAGCTCGACGCCGGCGACACGATCGCGCAGGTGCGCGCCGCGCCAGCGTGCGACCGTCAAGATGCCCGCGGTGTCGCAGAGGGAGAGCGCGCTGCGGTTGACGATCGTGCGAAACTCGGCGTTCTTTTGCGCGTACACGACCATCTCCGTGCCGAGCGTAACGACCTGTGCGCCGTTGCGGCCGCGCGCCAAGTTGAGGATGTTCTCCGCCGCTTCGTCGGCATCGATGGGATCGAGGCGGCAGCCGAGAATTTGGAGCGAACTCACCGCGATTCGACGGCGTGCGGCAAGTAGGCGGCGAGCAGCGGGCGCAACCGTTCGGCGACCGTGGCGGGAATCTCGTCGAGCGGCAGCCGGCAGGAGCCAACGCGGAAGCCGAGCTGCGCCATCGCCCACTTCACTGGAATCGGACTGGTCGTTGCGAAGAGCGCATCGATGAGCGCGAGCAGCGACGCATGAATTCGCGCGGCCTCGTCGTGACGTCCGTTTTGGAACGCGTCGACCATCGCGCGGTATTCGCGGGCGCACAGATGCGAAGCGACGCCGACGACGCCGTCAGCCCCCAGCGACAGGCACGGCAGAAAGAGATGATCGTCGCCGGCCCAGACGATGAAACGCTCGGCGCGGTCGCGCAAGATCGTGCCGATCTGCTTGAGATCGCCGCTCGATTCTTTCACTCCCGCGACATTGGGGTTGCGCTGCGCGATTTCCAGCAGCGTCTCCGGAAGCATGTTGACCCCGGTTCGCCCGGGGATGTTGTAGATGACCACCGGCAACGGAGTTGTTTGTGCGATCGCCGAAAAGTGCGCGATCATGCCGCTTTGCGTGGGCTTGTTGTAGTAAGGCACGACCGCCAAAATTGCGTCGGCCCCGGCGGCGGCGGCATCGCGCGCCGCAGTGACCGATTCGCGCGTGGAGTTCGTCCCGGCGTTGGCGACGACGTAGGTGCTCTTACCGACGGCCTCTTTCACGGCGCGATAGAGTTCGACGCGCTCTCCAGGGTCGAGCGTCTGCCCCTCACCGGTTGAGCCCGCGAGAATCAGCCCGTCGTTTCCGCGTTCGACCAGCCAGCGCGCTAGACGCTGCGCTTCACGCGCGTCGAGCTCACCACGTTCATCGAAGGGCGTCACCATCGCGGTAAGGATCGTACCGAGCTGCGAGTTCATACGACCGGATCTCCTCGTTCCAGGCAAAACTGATCGTGAACGGCGTTCTCCGCGCGTTCGGCTTGTCCGGCCGGGACCAGCACCGAGATCGTCACGTTGCTATCGGTGCAGTGAATGATCTCGACGTCGGCATTGGACAGCGCCTCCACGACGTTACGTACGACGCCCGGGGCGTAGCGCATGCCCGTGCCGACGACGGAAAGTTTCGAACATCCCTCGCGCACGCGTACCGCGAGGTTGAGGTCGTTGAGCAGCCGGCGGATGTCGTTGCCACGGTCACCCTCGACGACAAACGCCACGCCGGCCTGATTGATGGTCACTTGATCGATCGAGATTTCGGCGTCGGCCACCCGGCGGAACATTTCGAGCTCGGTCTCCATCCGCCGCTGCGGCGATTCGATATCGCCGCGGATAATGCGCACCCACGTAACGCGGCCCGATGAGGTGACGCCGGTAACCGGGCGATGGTGGTCGACCTCTTCGTCGACGATCGTGCCCCGATCGCTCGCGAGACCTTTGATCGCGTAGCGCGTTGCGGTGCGACTGGCGTACTCGGCAGCCTTCGAATGCATCACTTTGGCGCCGTGGTCGGCCAGCTCGCTCATTTCCGCGAGCGACGCTCGATCGATCGCGCGCGCGGTGCGAATACGGCGCGGATCGCCGGTCATCGCGCCGCTGACGTCGGTATAGATATCCACGCGCTTCGCTTCGAGCGCGTGCCCGATGGCGATCGCAGAGAGATCGGTACCGCCCCGGCCCAGCGTCGTAACGGTGCCGTCGGCGGCCGCACCTTGGAAACCAGCGACGACCGGAACGACCTCGCGTTCGAGCAGCTCGCGGATCGCGTTCGGTACGACCCGCAGGATCGTGGCGTCGCCGTGGCGGTCGTTGGTAACGATGCCGGCTCGAGCGCCGGAGAGCGCGACCGCGGCGACGCCTTGAGCGCTCAGCTCGCCGGCAAAAACTGCGGCCGAGATCAGTTCCCCTGCGGCGAGCAGCAGATCGGAGTTTGCATTTCCGTTGCGATCGTCCAGCAGCGACAGCAGCGTATCGGTGGCGTACGGTTCGGGAGAGCGGCCCATCGCCGAAACGACCGCGACGGTTGCAAAGCCGGCCTCGCACGCATCGCGTACGCGTTCGAAAGCGAGCTGCCGCTGATCGCGCGTGGCAACCGACGTCCCCCCGAACTTCAAAACGGCGATCCCGGCGGTCGCGGTCATGCCGCCAAAAAACCCTTTCGGAGGAGCAGTTCGAGAATTTGTACGGCGTTAGTCGCCGCGCCCTTGCGCAGCTGATCGCCAACGCACCACAGCGCGAACTTTGTCCCCATCGCATCGGAAGCTTGGGTGCCCGCGGCGGCGGGAAAGGCTGCCCGCAAACGCGCGACGTGAACGTCGTCGGTACCCTCAACCTCCCGCGGCGTGACGATGCCGGCGCGATGAAAAACGATCCCCGGTGCAGATTCGAAGGCCGCCGCCAGTTCTGCGCAGCTGATGGGACGCTCCGTATGCACGAAGGCCGCCTCGCTGTGCGCCGTGCGCACCGGCACGCGAACCGACGTGACGCTCATCTCGAGATCGGGCAGCCCGAGCATTTTTTTGCTCTCGTCGCGAACCTTGCGCTCTTCGCCGCTCCAGCCGTCATCGTCGAGGCTTCCGACCTGCGGAACGACGTTGCGCGCCAGCGATCGCGGAAAGACCGCCGCCGGCGGCTCGGCTTCCCCGGCGAGCGCTGCCCTTTCGCCCGCTTGAAGCTCGTTGAGTCCGGCCCGGCCGGCGCCGCTTGCGGCTTGATAGGTCGCGACGTCGACGCTCACAAGTCCGGCCGCGTCGCGAATCGGGCGCAACGCCGTGCAGAGCAGTATTGCCGTGCAGTTCGCGACGGGAAAGAGCCGGTGCTCGGGACGGATCTCGTCGGCGTTGACCTCCGGAACGATCAGCGGAACGCCCTGCTGCAAGCGAAACGTCGAGCTGTTATCGATCACGACCGAGCCGCGCTCGATCAGGGCTGGCGCGTAGCGCTCGCTGGCATCTTCACCACCGGCGAAGAAGACAACGTCGTAGCCGCGCAGCGCGTCGTCGGACGCCGCGCGAACGTCGAGTGAGTTCCCGCGAAAGCGAACCGCACTGCGGCGCTCGCGCGACGCAAATGGACCCAACTGTGCGACGGGAACGGCGCGCTCTTCGAGCACCTGCAAGATCGTCTCGCCGACGGCACCGGTCGCGCCGACGACGGCGATCTTCACTCCCGCTCCCTTCACCCGCGCGCTCCGAATGCGAACGACGGATCGTCGAGGACGGAATCGAGGCCGACGGAGAGCCCGCGACGCTCGTTCACGGCGTGCACCGCCGCGAGCATGCCCGCAACGAACGACTCTCGGCTCAGTGAATCGTGGCGCAACGTCAGCAGCTCGCCGGTCCCACCGAGCAGTACTTCTTGATGGGCCACGAGGCCGGGCAGACGAACGCTGTGGATCTCCGGCAAACGGCCACCCGCGCGCGCCATCCGCTGCGCGGTCTCACGGGCGGTGCCCGACGGCTTGTCTTTCTTTGCCGAGTGATGCAGTTCGACGATCTCGGCGTCGGGGAAAAAGCGCGCGGCTTCTGCCGCAAAGCGCATCAGCAGCGTTGCGCCGAGCGAAAAGTTCGGCACGAGCAGTACGCCGACTCCGCGCTCCTGCGCGGCGGCGTCGAGCACGGCGCGCTGCTCGGCGCTCCAGCCGCTCGTGCCGATCACCGTCGCTAGGCCGCGGCTGACGGCCGCGAGCGAAATATCGTAGCTGCCGGGCTGCGTGGTGAGATCGAGCAACACGTCGGCTTCGCGCGCGACGACGTCGTCGACGGAAGCAACGACTGCCGCGGCGCTATCGGCCGTGCGCGCTAATCCGCAGCAAAACTCGCCGTTGCGCTCGAGAGCGGCCCGTGCGAGCGCACCCATGCGTCCTTGGACTCCGGCGACTGCGACCTTCAAACCTCGAGGCACGCGCTGGCCTCCCTTGTCCTGAGCCCGTGTGTCCTGAGCCCGTGCGTTCTGAGCCCGTGTGTCCGGAGCCCGCGTGTCCTGAGCCCGTGTGTTCTGAGCCCGTGTGTCATCCTGAGCCTGTCGAAGGATCAGATTTTTTCGAGGGGCGCGTACTTCAGCATCAGCATCTTCTGGCCGACGTTGGGGAAATCGATCGTTACCAGACCATCTCCGCCGGCGCCGACGATGCTTTCGATCTGTCCCTCGCCCCACTTCGGATGGCGCACGCGATCGCCGGCTTTGAGGCCGAGATGCATGCCCGCACCCGCGGACTCATGGATGGCGACTTCGCGCCAGCGGCCGCCCGCCGGACGCGCCAAGGGGACGCTATCGCTTTCCAGGATGACCAGCGACGGCAGCTCTTCGATGAAGCGCGACTTCGGATAGGCATAGGTATTGCCAAAGAGCGCGCGGCGCGCGGCGTAGGTCAGGAACAAACGATCGATCGCGCGAGTGATGCCGACGTAGGCGAGGCGTCGCTCTTCTTCCAGCTCCGGTGGTTCGGTGAGCGCCCGGCTGTGCGGGAAAACGCCTTCCTCGAGGCCCGTAAGAAATACGCTGGGAAACTCCAGCCCCTTTGCGCTGTGGAGCGTCATCAACGTGACGTACGACGCTTCGTCGTCGAGTGCGTCGAGATCGCTAACGAGCGCGATGTTGGCGAGAAAACCTGCTAGCGACGGTTCTTCGTCGTTTGCTTCGTAGTCGCGGGCGACGCCAATCAGTTCCTGAAGGTTCTCCATGCGCGCACGAGCATCGTGCGTGTCCTCGCTCTGCAGTTCGCGCAGGTAGCCGGACTCTTCCATCACCGCGACGAGCAGGTCGGCGACCCCGAGTTCGGTGGCGCGCCGGCGCAAGTCGTTGATGAGTTCGGCGAAACGTTCGAGTTCTTTGAGCTTCTTGGGAACGGCCGTCCGCAGCAACTCACCGCTGAAGATCGATTCGCCGACCGAGACGTGCGCGGCCGCGGCCGACTGCACCAGCGCCGAGAGCGTCTGCTGGCCGATGCCGCGCCGCGGGACGTTGACGATCCGCTTGAAGGCCAGCGCATCGGACGAGTTGACGATGTACCGAAGGTAAGCGACGATATCTTTGATTTCGGTACGCGCGTAAAAGCCGACGCCGCCGACGACGCGGTAAGGAATTCCCTCGGCTAAGAGCGCCTCTTCGAACACGCGCGACTGCGCGTTGGTGCGATACAACACCACGAAATCGCGATACGCCGAGCCTTCGCGTACGAGATTTTTCACTTTCTCGACGACGTAACGGGCTTCGTCGCGCTCGGTGGCAGCCGGGTAGACCGAGATCGGATCGCCCTCTTCACGCGAGGTGAAGAGTTTCTTTGCGGCGCGCGAACGGTTATTGGCCACCAGCGCGTTTGCCGCTTCGAGGATCCGCCCCGAGCTGCGATAGTTCTCCTCGAGCTTAAAGACGTTTGCGCCCGGAAAATCCTCTTCGAAGCGCAGGATCATGCGGTAGTCGCTGCCGCGCCACGAGTAGATCGACTGGTCGTCGTCGCCGACGACGGTGATGTTGCCCGACCGCGCGGCCAGCAGCGCGACGAGGCGATACTGGGCGGCATTGACGTCCTGGTACTCGTCGACGAGCACGTACTCGAACTTGCGCTGGTACTTCTGGCGAACGTCTTTGTCGCGCTCGAGCAGATCGATTGCGCGGACGATCAGATCGTCGAAGTCCAGCGAGTTGGACTCGTTGAGACGGCGCTGATACTCGGTGTAGACGTTGGCGATGCGCTCGCCCATGAACGAGGTCTGACGCTCCACGAACTGGTCGGGCCAGATCAGCGCGTTCTTCGCTTTGTCGATTTCGGCGAGGCACGCGCCCGGAGAGAGCTGGCGCTCGTCGTAATCGAGGTCGTCGAGAATCTCGCGCACGAGCTGACGTTGGTCGGTGTCGTCGATGACTGCGAACGTCGGCGCAATGCCGATGCGCGAGCCGTCGCGGCGCAGAATGCGCACGCACATCGAGTGAAAAGTACCGACCCAGACGTCGCGCGCGTCGGCGCCGATCATATTTTGCAGGCGGGTTTTCATCTCACCCGCGGCCTTATTGGTAAACGTGACGGCGAGCACGCGATCGGGACCGACGCGTAACTCTTTAAGCAGGTAGGCGATGCGGTGCGTCAGTACGCGGGTTTTTCCGCTGCCCGCACCAGCAAAGATCAAGACGGGGCCATCGGTCTGCCGAACGGCGGCAGACTGCACGTCGTTGAGGACTTCCGTTTCCAGGAGCATTTATAGCGATTCGGCGCAAGCGTCGTTAACGCCTGTTTATAAAGAATACTGCTACGTTTTCGGCACCGTCAGCGTACCGCGCGAAGTACGCGAGCGCGCCGGAGCGCGATTGCAAAGGCCGCGCCGAGCAGTGCGAGCGTCGATTCAGCGCCCATATTTTGGTTGACGGAATCTTCGTCCAAGCCATCGTAGCAGCCGCCGCCCTGTGCCATAACGACACCGCGAGAGTTCTTTCCGTAGTACCATTCCAGCGCGAGTTCGGCGGCGGCAAAGCGACTAACGTCGCCGGTCAGGTCGAAAGCGGCCAGCTGCGCGTCGACCATCGCGTACGCTTCGAGCGGCTGCTGCGCGTAGAGCGCCCGGCGGCCTCCGCGCGGATACCAGCCGTCGTTGCCGATCGGGACGTGCACGCCGTTTTGGGTCGTGACGCTCTCGTAGAAGGCCAACGTCGTCAAGCCGATCTCCTGGATGCCGCTGTCGCCGAGCATCTGGCCCGCGCGGAGCATCGCTTCGGGGAGCCGGGCGTTGTCGTAGGTCATGACGTCTTCGTACCAGGGCCACTCGGCGGAGGCGGTCTTCTCATAAGCCGCGCGCAGATCGCCGGCGATGCCGGCAACCGCGCCGGCATACCGCTCTTCCTTGACGGCAGCGTAGGCTTGCGCGAGCCCGATCGCGGCGTAGGCCCGCGAATGCAGGTAATGAAGCTCGTCGAGCGCGGGCAGGGCGCGGTCGAGCAGCGTCGCGCAGACGGTGCGCCACGGCGCATTGGGCGCGCCGGCGACGCCATAGCCGAGCGCCCAGATCGCACGGCCGATGCTGTCCTGCGTGCCGCACTCGTCGCTCCAGCGGCGGTCGTACTCCATGAAGTTGTGGAAGCGTCCGTCGTCGAGCTGTGCGTGCTGCAGAAAGGCGAGATGGATCGAGGCAAACCGCTGGCTCTGACGGTCGTTGGGTGAAAGTCTCAGGTGCTCGAGCGCGACGATGAAAGCGCGCGCGACGTCGTCGGTGCAGTAGCCCGTCTTGCGATTGGGCGAGTTGTAGAGGGCGTGCTGAACGATCCCGACGTCGTCGGTGAGCAGCGCGAGATAGTCCATCGGCGGGAGCGGCCGATTGCGCCCCTTACGCAGTGTTGACGAGCTCCATCGGTCCGCGCGGGCAGAGCTCTGAGAAGAGCGCGCCGTATTGCGAGGCGACGTGCGGCCAGGTCATCTGGCGCCCGAAACGGTATGCGCGGCGTTCGGTCGCCCGACGCAGCGCGGGATCGTCGAGCAGCATGTTCAACCGGCTGGCGATCGACGGCGCGTCGCGAAAATCGCAGAGAAAACCGCGGTTGTGGGCCAGCAGCTCTTGGGCGTAGAGATACGGAGTCGAGACGATCGCCTTGCCGCAGCCCACGGCGTAGGCGAGCGTTCCGCTGACGATTTGCGCCGGGTTCAGATAGGGCGTGAGATAGATATCGGTCGCCGCGAGATAGTTCACGACTTCGTCGAAATCCAGGTATTTATCGATCAACTGGACGTTGTAGTTGAGACCGAAGTCGCGCACCATAGAGATCAGCGATTCGCGATACGACTCGCCCTCTTGCCGACGGACGACCGGATGCGTTTCGCCCAGAATTAGATAGAGCGCTTCGGGATGACGCTTGACGACGTCGCGCATCGCTTCGATTGCATACTCCAGCCCCTTGCCGCGGCTGATGAGTCCGAAGGTTGAGATAACCGTTCGCAGGCCGATGCCGAACGAGGCTTTGGCCGCGTCGGTATCCTGAAATGGGACGTCGGGCACGCCGTGATGGATGACCGCGAGCCGGCCAGGATCGACGCCGTAGACATTTTCGAGAAGGCCGCGCCCGGTCTCGGAGAGCGCGACGACCTTCGTCGCCTGTTCGCAGAGCGCGCGGGTCACGCGCAGATAACCTTCGTCGGGATCGGGCAGCACGGTGTGCATCGTCAGCACCACCGGCTTTTGCAGAACGCGAATGAAATCCACGAGCCACTCGCCGCGATCTCCCCCGAACAGGCCGTACTCGTGCTGAACGTTGACCAGGTCGGCCGGGTAGACGGAGACGAGCTCGGCGGCGCGGGCATAGCTCTCGCGATCCTGTTCCTGGATGCGCGCGACGACCTCGGGGGAGTAGCGGCGCACCTCCGCCCCCGGCTCGTCGATTGCAATTATCGGGCTCGTGAAGCCGAACGCGCGGTCGTAAGCGTCGACCACGTCCTTCGTAAAGGTCGCAATTCCGCATTCCCGAGGCGGATACGAGCCCAAGAATAAAACCTGGGGTGGAAGCATGCGTGGGTGCGTCTCCTCCTCCTTTCTGGACTCCAATTACCCGCCCGGGGATGCAGGGTAAACCGAACGAGCGCCCGTCCCGGGCTCCGAGCAGCCGGCGGCCCGGCTAGGCCGGGCGGCCAGATTCGGGCGGCGACCCGATTCGCGCCCCCGCTTCGACGATCGTGTTCGGTTCCAGGCTCACGTCGTGGCCGATCACGCTGCCCCGGCCGATCTGCGTCTTGGGGCCGACCGTGACGTTGCTGGCGAGGATCGCTTCCTCTATAACTGCGCCCGCGCCGACGCTGACGCACTCCCACAGAACCGACTCCCGGATGACGGCGCTGGCGCCAATGCTGCAGCCTCGGCCGAGGACGACGTTGGGACCAACCGTGGCGCTCGCATCCACGACAACGTCGGCGGCGGCGTGGACGGGCGGAACGACGCCGGGGTGGCCTCGCAGCACCTCGCTCCCGTCGCCGCTAATCCCCGGTTCGACCAGCAGCGGCATCGTGCCGCTGAGCACGTCGCGGTGCGCTGCCAGGTACTGCTCCGGCCTGCCGAGATCGATCCAGTAGTCGCCGGTGGTGTACGCGTAGAGCGCCTTACCATCGGCAATTGCCTTCGGAAAGGTCTCGCGTTCGATCGACACGTTTCGGCCGCCGGGAATCAGCGACAGGATCTCGCGCTCGAGGAGATAGGTGCCGGCGTTGATTTCATCGGTCGGCGCTTCGTCTTTGGGCGGCTTTTCGATGAAGGCGGTGATGCGGCCGTTTGGATCGTGCGCGATGCAGCCGAACGCCGATGGATCGTCAACCCGAATCAAGTGTAGGCATCCCATGCCGCCTTTCTCTTCGTGGAAGCGGCGCATCGCCGTTAGATCGAGGCTGGTGAAAATATCGCCGTTGAGGACAAAAAACGGCCCGGTGATGTACGGCTCGACGTTCTTTAGCGCCCCCGCCGTACCCAGCGGCGTCTCCTCGATCGCATACGTCACCTTCATGCCGAGGCGCGACCCGTCGCCGAA
>DATAWH010000065.1:0-6773 GCA_036267315.1 Candidatus Cybelea sp.
GAGCCTCTATTGCGCCTACGATCCTAACGGCAATCTTTTTCTCGACGGCTACAGTACAAGCGAATCGTTCATTCTTGTAGAGCTGCCTAAGGGGAGCTCGACGTTTACGACAATCGCGTTGGATCGCCACATCCACAGCCCCGGCTCGGTACAGTGGGATGGCAAGGCGCTTGCCATCGAGGACGCCGGCGCATCGCGTTCGAGCACGGCTGTGATCTACCGGTTTGCCATAAACGGAAGCCGTGGGCGTAAGGTCAGCGCGACGACCCTGACCGACTCGGCTGGCGATGCGCAGTTCCTGATACACGGGAGCACGGTCATCGGTCCGCTATCGTACTCCGCTGGGCAAGGGATTGGATTCTGGCGCTTCCCGCGAGGAGGCGTTCCGATCAGCACGATCCCCACATACAGTCGTCCAACCGGTGAGACCATCAGTCTCAAGTAAGTTCGAGTGCGCTAACTATTCGGGATCGGGCAATACGTTGGTCTGTTTTTGGCGCAGGAAGAACGAGATGGGAAGCCGCGCTGGAATGACTTTAAACGGACGCGGCTTCATCTTAAAGTTGAATGCATTGCCGATGCTCGTCGCGCGTTGATCGGTTGTTCCCAAACCACCCACCGGCAGATTCCAGTTCTCCTCGGCAAATCGTAAGATGCTCCCGAACTCGTATTGCGTATGCTCGACGTGAGCTTTCACGTAAGGTGATACGACGAGCATCGGTACGCGAAAACCCAGTCCGCCGAACTTGTCCTTATTGAAGAAGGGCGGCGACTCATGATCGTAAAATCCGCCCCAATCGTCCCATAAAATCACGATTGCGCTCGATTTCCAATACTTGCTCTTGCCGACCGCATTCACGATTGAAGCGACCCAGGATGGTCCATCCTGGACTGCCTCACTTGGATGGTCAGAGTCACCCGGGATGGGCGTGATCCAAGAGACTGCCGGAAAGCTGCTGCCCTTTAAATCGGCGAAGATCTTAGTATTGGGCCAGACTACCTTGCTCCCGAACTCGGGACCGTTGTAGACGCTCGAGATCGCATCGAAGGCGTTCCAATCGCCTTTTTCACCAACCGTGTCTTGCGTGTAATACTTCCAAGGGATCGGCGGTGACGCGGCGTCGAGCAGATCCCGCATCGTCGTGTAGGTGAAACACGGGTACGGGCCCTTGAAAAAGAGGTAGTGCAGATCGGTGGTAATCAACGATGTCACAACGCTCTTGCCGGCGTTGCAGCCCCAGGGAAAGTAAGAAGGATTGTCGATCACGCTCGGCTGCGAGTACCCGCCGTAAGAGCCGGGTAGGATCGTCGCTCCTGCGATGAGATCTTGATGTGCCGTAAATGAGCCGCTCTCTTGCGTTTGGTAGGTCTGGTCGGCAAGTACGTATTGTTTGGCCATGTCCCAATATTCGGAGATCGCTGCGGGATTGACGTACTGGTACGGGAAGGTACAAAGCGGGGCACCGTCGCCGTTCGGTCCAGACCCTTCCAGATCGAAACCGTCCATCTTGCCGTTGTCGTAGTCGGTGAGCCAGGGCGTCCAGGTTTGTCCCGAATTCTGCCATTGATAGACGTGCGGAAGATCGGGATTATTGAAGTTGTACGGGAAGCCCTTACCCGTCAGCGACACCATCGCTAGCGTGACCTTGGTGTTTGACTGCGTGATTACCGGCAAGCCATCGGCTTTGCAGCTATCCGCAATCAAATGCGGCATCGGCTGCGCATAACCGGTCGTCGTGCCATCCGCGTTTGGAAAAGTCGCGAAAAGATTATCGAACGTGCGATTCTCCTGAATGACGATAATGAGGTGTTTGATCGGCGAATGGCCTTTGATATCGCCAACGGAGTCTCCGCGCTCGGGGGCTATCGTGCTCGCCCCGGTTTGGGGTGTCGTCCCCGCGCCTACGATCGGAGGCTGCGCGCTACCGCACGCGACAAGCAACGCTGCCGTGCCACAGGCAGCAAATATGCGCCGCGCCGCTACCACCAGCGAATCACGAGGAGACCGTTGACACGGGCGTTTTCCAGCCTTGCCGGTTCTTAACGTGTCGCGCACTCGGCTCCACGTACGAGAAAGCCAGCACCGCCTCTGCCGCGCCGTCTTCGCTGCGGCTGCCGCTATTGCGTAACAGCGCAAAGTCAAAAAATGCATTGGCTGCGTTTCCTAGTTTCCGAGGGGCCACGCCGAACAGAATTCGTCATGTTTATGATTTTGTCCCGGTAACGAGTTGAGACCTTACAGGCGCAACGAAAAAAGCCGGGGGCTTTCGCCGCCCGGCTTTGAACGCTCATAGCTACGCTAGCAGGATAGGGATCTACGAAGCTATTTCTTTGCCGCCGTTACGCCGAGCGGCTCATCGAAGCTGCCCTGGAACGTCGCGACCGGTGAACCGCCGGCCGGGTAGTTGTAGACTTCGCCGGTATTATTTGCCGCGTCGCCGCAAAACATCAGAGTCTTAACGATCCACGTCTGGGCGCAGTCGCCGGCGCCGTTATACTGTACCGTGTGCTTCAGCGTTGCGGTCGTTCCGTTGACCGTGTACTGGTACGTCTCGCTCGTGTCCTGATCGAACACGGTGACGTAGGTGCCGTCCCATTGGACCGACCCCGGGAATTCCGGCTGGTTAGGCAAGCTTACTGAAACGAACTTCGTGGTGCCTTTCGGAAGCTCGACGAGGCCGAAGTTGTAGCTCTGATCGAACCCGTCGGCAAAAAGATTACCCTTGGCATCGTAGCCATTGAAGTACTCTTTGTTTAGCGGCGTCGGATACACCGTACCCGAGCCCTTTGCGTCTTTGAAGATTACTACCTGACCGGCCGGACCATACGAGTTGCCCAACAGGATTCCAACGGCGAGATCGCCCTTGGTGTTCATGGCGCAGCTGGACGTGAAGTCGTAATCGAGAGAGAGCGATCGAAGCAATTTATCGGGAACCTGGTATTCGTTGATCGCGTCGTTCTGGCGCCCTGCGTTCCAGATAATCTTCTTCCCGTAGCCATACAGAACGTTCGTGCACCCTTGGCCGCCGGCACCGTTGATCATGCCGATCATGTTAGTGCTCTTCGGATAGTCGAAAATACTCGCGTACGAACCGTAGTCGTTGATGATGTACTCGTATTTTTTCGCCGTCTTTTTATCGGGGACGAGCTCGGCGAAGCGCGGCGCCGGATTGAGGCGCTCGGCGGTCGTCGGCCGGCCATGCAAAAACAGCGTCTTACCTACGTAGTGCGCGTTGAAAGAAGAGGCTGACGGCGCGACCGTCGATCCGCTTCCGCACGCCGAAACAATTGCGAGCGCAACGACGGCGCCGGCGCACTTAAGTAGACCAGGGCTTTTCATTAAGTTTGCTCCTTTGAAGTAGATTATCTGGCGTCGCGCTCGGCTTCTTGTAATGTGAGGCTTAGCTACCAACCACGCCGAATAGCAACACTGGTGTTTTTCTGGCTTTCGACCGGCATCTCAGGCGTGCCTCCGTAAGCACGTTCGGATGCCATCGCATAAGCGAGCCCGTTCTTAATGTTTTTCCAGAAAAATTATGAAGCTGGTAGGAAAAATCGGAGAGACGTCGGGCCGGACCTGGATCGCGCGCTATAAAAAGCCTGCGCGACATCAAGTTTACACTCGAGATGATGCAGCACTTCGGTGAAGGTTCGAGAAATGGCAAATGCGAGATACGATCGATAACTCGCCCGCGTGCTGCTTGCGAACACCGTTCGCCAGCTACATCGTTCTGGGAAACAGGGCGAGCCGGGTGTATTCTCTGCGGTCGGCTGCGACGACCGAGAAGTAAACGCTTTCGAGGCGCGGTCCGGGCACGCATAAGGAGTCGAGACGCGCGAGATCCCCAAGCGCTAAACGCAGTGAAATATCCACTCTCTTCGCCCAATGTGTTCCCGCCGATGCGGTTTTCAAATGATATGCACTCGTACCCACGATCCGGGGCGTCGACGCCGCATCAATGAAGATAATGTCGAATCCAAGGATCGCACGATCGCAGGCTGCCAACTTCTTGAAGACTTGCTCGACGCACGCAATGGGCCAAAAGACTTCGGTGGAGGGCTCGTGCACGAGCCCTATGCATCGAAGCCCTCCTGACAGCAGCGCGCAGATCTTCTGGTCGACCGCGCCGGGCCAGCCGCGGCGGTCTGGAGAGCCGCAGCATTCCCGGGAGTCAAACGATGCCTCGGCCCACACGGAAGATCCTTAGGCGGCGACTTGCCGGCCCAGGATTGACGGAACGTCTCCGCTAGGGCTGTCTGGGGGCAACAGAGAGTCGGCAAAGCATGCCATCGGCGCGCTTCTCTTTCTTCATCAGCGAATGGTCTGGGTGACTGTAGTATGGCACAAGTCCGATTCGCAAGATATCCGAAAAACGCAAACGCCAAAGGCGGACGGGTTGCGGGAGGTTTTTAATGCGGACCAGGCGAGCCGTCTGACCAGGCGAGGACGGGAACCATAACTAGTGTCGATAGGTACGGACCGCGAGAAACCGACTGAGCCGGGGAGTTATCGACGTTGGCTCCCCAAGCGGCGACCTGAGTTGCCGGAACGAAAAACATCATGTGGGGATACCACGGCCCGCGGGCGTGATTGAGGTAACCATTCTTCGAAAGCATGAGGCCGAATGCGCCCGGCTCGGGTGACTTGAAGGAATGGTCGTCAAAGGCAGCTTTTGTGCGTGCTTCCATTTGCTGTTTACTGAGACCAGCAACGACCCACTGCGACTCCTCGATTAGCTGCGGTATTTCCGTGCGCGCCGCGGGCGGATTGTAGCAATCGGGTCCGCGTTCTTGCGGATTCCAAAACTCGCTGTCGCTGAAAGGCGCGCTCCAAGATCGTTCAACGACGCAGACGAAGCCATTTGTGCCATTCACGGCAGTTTCAAATCCGCGCGAAGTAAGCACGAGTATCGTGGCATCCTTCGAGATTGACGGCGGAGCGGCGCTGCGGGCTAAGACAACTTCGGTTTGACGAGCCGGCATGAGGTATGGGGCGATCGGACCCCTCGCCGGTAAGCCTTCATTCGAAGCGCCCAGCGCGGTGAACGGCAACGACGATAAGGCAACGATGGACACGAGGGCTCGATGCAATGGAAAAATACGCACGGCCGGAACCTCCGTTTTAACGCGGCTACCGAAAAAACGCACGCCCGCCTAACGGTGTGACGCCGACCCCTCACCGCTTCCCCGGTTCGGCGCGTAGCCGCGCGAGGCGTTTGCTTGACCAGCTCTGCGCTAAGTCGCCTATAAGACAGGGGAGCGGGCGGCTGCGAAAGAAGGGCCCGACGTGACCAAACCGCCGTACAACGTCGTTTTCATTATCGTCGACCAGAGAGTTGACCGGCTGCTCGAAGCGGCGGGTTACGCGCTGCCTGCGCTCGACGCGCTGGCGAAGCGCGGCGTCACGTTCGAACGGCATTACATCACCTCGGCGATGTGTTCGGCCTCGCGGGCCTCCTTCTTGACCGGTCAAATGCCCCAGTCTACCGGCGTCTTCGATCAAATGCAGTATTCCTACGTACGCAGCCTCGATCCGCAGATGCCGAACATGGGATCGGTCATGAAAGCCCTGGGCTACAAGACCGCTTATTTCGGCAAGTTTGAAATGGACAAAAACATTCTGGCAGCCGATCCGACCGTGAACTACAGCGACGCGATCCAAGGCTACGGCTTCGACACGTTCAGCGCGGGCGGCGACATCGGCAGCGAGCCTCACAGCGGCTTCAACAACGACCCGTTCATTGCTGGCGAAACCGTTCGCGGGCTGCACACGATGGCCCAGGACTCGCGGCGAACCGGCACGCCGTTTTTTATGATCTCGAGTCTAGTTAATCCGCACGACATCATGTACGGAAATGCCAACGTCGACGGCCAAGACGTGCAGAAAGCGGTAGTCCCCTACGCTGCGCCGCCGCCGCCGCCCGACTCGCTCTACGAGAAGAAGTGGACGTTTGCCCTTCCGGAGAGCCTACGCGAGTCGCTGGACGGATCTGGAGTGCCCGGCGCGGTTTCGGAGTACAAAAAAGGCTGGGACGCCTGGTCGGGTGCGATTCCGGTCGACCGTAAAGATATGTGGACCGTCTTTTACAACTATTACCTCAACGCCGTTCGCGACATCGATCGCAGCCTCTCACGAATCGTCGACGTCATGGACGAGATGGACCTGTGGAAGGATACCGTCGTCGTCTTCACTGCGGACCACGGCGAGATGGGCGGCGCTCACGGCGGAATCAAAGGGAAAGGGCCCTTTGCCTATGAGGAAAATATCCATGTGCCGCTGGTTATCGCGCACCCGGACGGCGCGAACGGCGCGGCTTGCTCCGCGTTGACCAGTCACCTCGACTTGCTTCCGACGTTCGTGGGCCTGACGGGATTGCCGGCTAGCAGCTGTCCCGATGCCCTCAACGCACTACCCGGTCACGACTTCTCGAAGCTGCTCGCCGCTCCGCAAAGTGCCGAAGCGGAAGCGGTACGCCCGGGGATCCTTTTCAACTATGTCGGCGCCAGTACGGTGGACGGAGCTTTCCTCGGCGCCACAATGAAGAGTCTGTTTATGAACGAGCCGACTCCAGCGCTATCCGAGGCAAACCTCGACAAACGCGGCTTCCTTTCACTGACGTTTGACGGACGCTATAAGTTTGCTCGCTACTACGCGCCGCTGTCTCCCAATCGCCCGGAAAACCTTGAAGAGTTGTTTGCGAACAACGACGTTCAACTCTTCGATTTAGCAACCGATCCGGGTGAACTATGTAATCTGGCCCTCGATCGCGAAA
>DATAWH010000066.1:0-3245 GCA_036267315.1 Candidatus Cybelea sp.
CGTGATTTCCGAGAGCATGGGCGCCTACGTGCAGTGGGTTCCCGATCGCCGTTTAGTGGTCGTGCGCTACGTCGAGCCGACGGCACCGCCGACGGAGGCACCGCCGCCGCCGGTTCCCGAAGAGACGGTCGCGCCGCCGCCCCCGCCGTCGCCGACGCCCGATCCGCTCAAGATCGGCGGCTACTTCCGTTCGTACTACTTCACCCGCGAGAACGCGTCCAATAATCCCGGCACTCAGTTCGACTTTTCGCCGGGTGCCAAGTACAACTCCAACGCGGTCAATCAGGCGAGTTGGAGCAGCGCGATCGCGCCGCATATTGACTACGCCTTTCCCAACAGCGGCTGGGACGTTGGCGGCTCGTACGTTTATGCCAATCCGATCGACGGTCCGTGCGTGGTTCCCGCCAACCACGCCAAGGGCGCGGTCTGCGTGTCGCAGACGCCGCCCAACACTAATCCCGACGACACGCTGCCGGCCTTCACGCTGAGCACGTTTTACGAAGCCTACCTCAAGTACCACGCGTACGGCTGGAACGGCGCGATGGGCAACATTCTCTTTACCTCGCCCTGGGCCAACCCGTCGGACTCGCGCCTCAAACCGTTGGCCTTCCAAGGCGGCGATCTCGGCTACACGAGCCCGAGCGGCTGGACGATTGAGGGCGCCGACATGCTGACGATGGAGAACCGCACCAGTTCGGCCTTTAGCCGGCAGACGCTCTTGACGAGCTATCCCGCGGGCGGCGGCGGCCTCGCCTCGAACATCGTCGTCCCGGGCGGACAAGGCATCAACACCGACGGATTTACCTACGCCAAAGCCGGCTACGCAACTAAGCAGGGGATATCGGTAGACGGCTACTTCTATAACGTCGCCGACCTCGTCAATCAGTGGTGGTTCGACGGAAAGTATTCGCTCAGTACCAAGGGCATCGCGCCGTTCATCGCCCTGCAGGGCGGCTGGGAAGGAAATGCCGGACAATCGTACATCGGAAAGATCGATAGTCAGCTATTCGGCGCCCAAATCGGGGCGACGTTTGCCAGGAACTTTCTGTTGACGTTCGGCTACGATTCGATTCCGTGGCACAACGACTCGGTATATTTACCGAAAAACGTTACGTGCAGCAACTCGAACTATCAGATCTCTGCCAAGTCGACGCTGGCGTATTTTCTGCCGCTCAACGCCGCGCAGTGCTTCACCAATACGAACACGGGACTGACTCAGGTGTACTACGGCGGCTGGGCGAGTCCGTACACCGACAACTACGCAACGGATCCGCTCTTCACCACTAGCATCGACCAGGGCATGGCGGATCGGCGTGCACCGGGTACGTCGTATAAGGCGACGCTGACGTATACCTCAAACAATAAGCGGTGGGTCTTCCTAGCCAGCGACGCGTGGTACGACTATGGTAACGCGTTGGCAGCGGAGCGCACCAACGACTGGAACTTGGACGGTCAGTATCACTTCAGCCAGGTAACGAAGGGCCCATATCACGGGTTGCTGCTGCGTTATCGTTACATGCAGCGATCGCTCTCCAACACGTTCTGCGGAGCCTCGGGGACGAGCTGCGCGCCCAACGCGACGCTCGGTTCGACCTTCCTCGGCGGCCTGCCGCTCTTCAAATACAATCGAGCGCAACTCGAGTACGACTTCTAAGCAAAGCCGCGGCCCAGGTCTACGCGCGGCGCGGGAGGTAACAGAGGCGCATGCCGGCTTCCCGCGCCGTTGTAGTTTTGGGGATGCACCGAAGTGGAACGAGCGCGATCGCGCGCGGCCTCTCATCGCTCTCGGTCTACCTTGGAAACGACTTTCTCGATGCGCAACCCGAAAACCCGACCGGTTACTGGGAGGATCGCAATCTCGTATCACTCGACGATCGTCTCCTGGAGTCGCTCGGTCTGCGCTGGGACAGCACGACGCGAATCGATCCGCGCGAGTTCGAGCGGCGCAAGGCGCGCAAGCTGCAGCGTGAGGCGGTTTCGTACTGCCGCAGGCACCTGTCTTCGCGACCGCTCTGGGGGTTCAAGGATCCCAGAGTAGTCCGCGTGCTGCCGTTTTGGCAGAACGTGCTCGACGATTGCGGCGCGGCCGATTGCTACGTAGTCGCAATTCGAAATCCGCGGAGCGTCGCAGCATCCCTGTTCGCACGTCAGGCAATGCCCGCCGATGAGGCCGATCGTCTCTGGCTCGTTCACATGGTGCCGTTTCTTCAGGCGATCTCAGACAAGCCGTTCGTCACCGTCGACTACGATCTCCTGATGCAGAATCCAAGCGGCGAACTGCAGCGAATGGGCAGCGCGCTCGACATCGACGCAAGCGGCACCGAGGCCGATCGCTTCGCCCGGGAGTTTTTGAACCCGGCATTACGGCACACCACCTTTGCCCTCGACGACCTGGAGGAGCGCACCCCAGCGGCTCGGCTCACGAAGAGGGCCTATTGTTTGCTTTTTGCGCTCGCGCGAGACCAGATCGACCCAAAGCGAGATTTTTGGCCGGCCTGGCGGGAGATCGTGGTCCAGGTCGGCGCGCTCATTCCCGAGGTGAGCCGGTTTCCTGACGCCCCTTCCTGTTCGGGAAGGTCGCTTTCGGGCCGCTAGCCCGTCTTGCGGAATAATCAGGTTCGGAGCTTCTCGACGACGAGCCCGGCCGGCTCGCGGACGCTCGTTCAAGTTTTTTACAAAAGATGACCAGGATTAATGTTTTCCGGGCTAAAAAGATGACTAAAGCCATCTTTTTGGAGTCGATGTGATGACCTTATGGGCCTTGGGCCGCTTTTTGTCCCGCTTGCGCCACCCGTCGCCGGAGTGCGAATCCGGGGGTCTTCGTACCACATGCCGACGTCAGGCCGGCACTTTCACAGCGCTGTAGGAGTGATTTTTGGATGCGATTTTGGACCACGAGCCAGTCCCTGGGCCGCCTAGCCTACCGCTGTCGGAATGGTGCCTCCGGCGCCGTTCTTGGCGCGGCGCTGCTGCTGAGCGGCACGTCGGTCGCGCTGGCGGAAACACAGGCAACGCCGGTCGCCCAGACGAGCGCGCCGGATTTCGGCAGCCCGCCCTCGGGTCAGATTCCGATTCTCTACAACGATCGTCACGTCTATTCCAAGCCCGACGTCCTCAAGGCGGGCCGAGTGCTCGCGGCCTATGCCAAGGGCGGAACGATCTACCTGCCGCTGCGCTCGATGTTCGAACAGATGGGCGCGACGGTTTCGTTCGATGCCTCCGGGCGTACGGCCACGGTGACCAAG
>DATAWH010000067.1:0-5492 GCA_036267315.1 Candidatus Cybelea sp.
GCGCGCCGAAAAGCTCTCGGGCGGTTTGGTGCGCATCACCGCGCGCTTCGGCTTTATGGAGAAGATTGACATCACGCCGGTCGTCATCGGCTGCTCGAAACACGGGCTGGGACTATCCGGCGAGAATACGACCTATTTTGCCGCCGAACCCGTCATCATCGAGCAGAGCCGCGGCTTCTTTCAGGCTTGGCGCCGCAGCCTGTTCGTCGTCATGAAGCGCAACGCGCGCTCGATCACGGCCTCACTGGGGATTCCCGCCGACGCGCTCGCAAAACTGTGCATCGAGGTGCCCTGGTAACGCAGCAGCAGCGTAACGACACGACGGTAAGGCTGATTAGGCCGCTCTGCCGTCGCGATCGCCGCGACTGCGACGGCCGACGCGCGCCGGCCACATCGCAGCGTGACGTCGCATTTCCTCGAGCGAACGAATGCGGCCGCTGCGCTCGCTGCCTCGGGTGAGACGGACCGACAGAATGGCGACGTCGTCGCGGCGCCGGTTGGGGCCGAAGATACGATCGCGGATCGCCGCCGCAATGTTCTCTTCGGAGTTTGCGATCGCCGCCTGAGCGGCTTCCTTCAAGAGCAGTTCGCCCGCGACCGTATCGTGCGAATGTTCGATCACGCCGTCGGTGTACAGGATGAGGCTGGAACCGCGCGCCACCTGCAGGCGGTGCGATCGATACTCCGAGTCCGTGCCCACCCCCAGCGGGAAGGATCCGAACTCGAGCAGTCGCGCCGGCTTCCCCGGTTCGACGAGCAGCGGCGGTGGATGCCCCGCCGATGCGTACTGCAGCGTACCGTTGCTGGAATCGAGTACGACGGCTAGTGCGGTAATCAGGGGGGAGTTGGCGTTGGTGAGTTCGACGTTGGCGTGCCGCAAGAGCGAGGCTGGATCGAGATTGACGATGCCCGAAAAAATCAGCGCGTGACGCGCCTTGCTCATCGCCACCGCCGCGTCGATCCCGTGCCCGGCGACGTCGCCGATGATCAGCAGCGCGCGGTCGCCGGGAAGTTTGATCACGTCGTACCAATCGCCGCCGACACGCTCTTCGTCTTCGGCCGGCAGATACACGGCACTGAAGCTCAAGTTCGCAATCGCCGGAACCGGACGCTGCACGAAGGCCTGCTGCAGCGTGTCGGTCACGCGTCGCTCCGCGTCGTAGGCGGCCTGCAACGCAGCCGATTGAAGCTGCGCGGCCTCGGCCTCGCGCCGGCTCCGTTCGGCACGCTCGGCCAGCCGGTACTGCTGCACGGAGAAGACGATCGCGACCGCTACCAGCGCGACGACGCCGAAAACGCCCAAGAACGCGATCCAGGCGACCGCGGTGATGCTGCGCCGTTCGACTGCGGCTCGCCGTACCGCGAGGTCTCGGTCGATCCGCCGGACGTCGGCTCGAATGCCGTCGACGAGCCGTTTGCCGTCCAGCTGCAGCGCCGGACTCAGCGATTGGCGCTGAAGTACCGGTTGCGCCACGGCAACTTGCCAGCGGCGATTGGTCCTGGAGATATCGGCGAGCGCCGTCATCGCGTCGGGCGATCGAACGAACGTGAGATCCGATCCCAAACGCAGGACCGACGCGGGGAAGGCACGCGCCGCGTCGCGATACGGCTGCAACAGTGCCGGAACGAACGACACCGCGTAGCCGCGGATCCCGGTTTCCTCGTCGAGCTGTTCTCTCAGAACGGAATCGACCTCAACCCGAACCCGGCGAACTTCTGTGGTCTCGGCGAACGAACTCGCGACGACCTGGTGGACCAAGAGCCCCGCGACTCCCAGCGAGATAATGACGACGGCCGCGAGGACCATCGTCACGATCAACGCGATATGACGTTGCCGGCTCATTGACCAGCGGCGTTTAGCCCTCTCGGCGCGCCATCCTCTCGTGCCCTACCCCTGCTGAGCGGTACTCCGCCGAGCGCTACCCCGCGGCGGCCGCATTGACGGCTTTCTTTGCGAGCTTCGTCAGAATCTCGTCGGTCCGCACTTCCTGCTCCAGCGTTTCTTTGAGCAGATCCGGGGCCTCCGCCAACCCGATTTGTTTGGCCCACGCGATCAGCGTTCCGTAGCGAGAGATCTCGTAGTGCTCGACGGCCTGCGCGCCGGCGAGCAGGCCGGCATCCAGTGCCGGATTGCCTTTGAAATCGTGCATGACCTCGCTGCCTTCCTCGAGGATGCCGTCAATGGCGTCGCACGTCTTTCCGCGTGCGGGCTTGCCGATGATCTCGAAGACGCGTTCGATTCGCTCGACCTGCCCCTCGGTCTCGTCTCGATGGTGGAGGAAGGCTTCGCGCAGCTCGTCGGAGTTGACCGCCTTTGCCAGCTTGGGAAGCGTCCGTAGAATTTTCTTCTCTGCGTAAAACATGTCGCGCAGCGTCTCGTAAAATAAATCGTTGAGGGTTTTTATCATGGTTGCCAATATAGCCGTCCGCCGGGCGCATTAAACCTCGACGAAACGCTTGCTGCCTGCCGCCCGCCCTTGTTTTGCGGCGTGGCGCAAAGGGTAGAAAGCGCCTCGAAAGAGAGGATTCATGTACGACAGAGACGACGCGTTCGAATCGGAAATTTACTATGACCGGGAGCCGGCCAGCGCCGCGGTCGACCGTTTACACGGGCTCGGCTACGGTCGCGACGACATCAGCGTGATGATGGACGACAAGACGCGCGAGAAAGCGTTTTCCGCGGTCGTCAACGCCAAAGGCAGTGAAGGGATCGCAGCCGGCGCCACGATCGGGGGCGTGCTCGGCGCGATCGTCGCGGGGCTTACCGCAACGGGCAGCGTCGTCGCAATCGCCGGCACCGGCGGGCTCGCAACGCCCCTGGTCGTCGGTCCGTTGGCGGCCGCGCTTGCCGGATTGGGAGCCGGTGCGGCCGGCGGCGGAATCGTCGGCGGACTGATCGGCGTGGGCATCGGCGAAAAGCGCGCGCACGACTACGAGCGAGGCCTGCGCGAGGGCGGCATCGTCGTCGCCGTTCGTCCCAAGAGCAACGATCATCGCGGTGACGTTCGCCGCGCGCTCGATTCAGAACGGCGTCACGAGGGAGTCGACCAAGACGTCGACTACGCCGGCGAGACGCCGCGCCAGCCGCGCTAGGGGAAGGAAGAGCCTCGCTACGAGAGATCGCGGAGGATTGCGTTGGCGGCGCGCTTGCCGGGGAAGCCGCTGACGCAGCCCCCGGGGTGTGCGCCCGAACCGCACAGATAGAGGTTGGGCACCGGGGTGCGCGTCGCAAAACGCTCCTCGTAGATCTGGCCCGGCAACAGTTCTCCGTGAAAGATATGGCCGCCGCGCAGGCCGAAGCGCGCTTCGAGATCGGGCGCCGTCAAGACTTGACGGTGCTCGACCGCCCCCGGAAGATTCGGCGCCACCTCACCCAACATCGCTATAATTTTATCGCCGGCGGCCTCGCGTTTGGCGCCGCTCCACCCGTCGGCGCGATCGTACGGATAATACTGTGCGAACACCGAGAGGATGTGCTTGCCCGGCGGCGCGAGCGACGGATCCGTCGGCGTCTGTAAGAAGCACTCCACCAGCGGCGCTTCGCTCTCCCCGCGCTCGCGCGCGTCGGTGTAGGCCTGCTGCAGATAATCGACCGTCGGCGCCAAGTGAATCGTCGCGCGGTGATGCGGCTGCGCATTGGTTCCCGGCCGCGAGGTGAAGTTCGGAAGCTCGCCCAGCGCGAGGTTGACCTTTAGCGAACAGCCGACGCTCTGCCACTCTGCGACGCGCGCAACGAACGTCGGATCGAGCGCCCCCTCTTCGAGCAGATCCAGAAAGGTCGTGCGTGGATGGGCGTTCGAGGCGACTGCACGCGCGAGCACCGTCGCGCCGCCGGCAACGATGCCGTACGCCGCGCCGTCTTCATCGAGCAGTACGCGCTCGACGGCATCTCCGGTGAAGAACTCCGCACCGTGCGCGCGCGCCGCCGCTGCTAAGGCGGCCGATACCGAACCCATGCCCCCGTGCACGAACGCCCACGCGCCCTGCACGCCCAGCAAACGCCCCGCCAGGTGATGGGCGAGCACGTAGCCGGTTCCCGCGTCGCGCGGGCCGCGGTACGTGCCGATCAAGCCGTCGTTGACGAGCTCCGCGGCGAGGACCGGCGTGGAAATAAACTGCTCGACCAGTTCGGCGGCAGAGCCGCGCAGATCGGCGCGCGTCTGCGCGTCGAAGCGTTCGAAGTTCGGGTCCTCATCGGAGAACGAATCGAAGAGCGCGCGGCCCAAGCGATCGCTGCGTTCGACGTATTTGGCAAACCCGTCGACGTCGCGCGGATCGAACGCGGAGATCTCGCGCGCGTTGGCTTCGCGATCGGAGCCCAGCAGCAGCGAGCGTCCGTCGGGCAGCGGCGTAAACGCGTAAGGGTCCTTGCGGTAGTACGAGAGCCCGTGCGAACGCAGCTGCAGATGCTCGACCAGCCACGGGTCGAGCAGGCTGCACACGTAAGAAGCGCTCGAGAGGGTGTATCCGGGCCAGAGCTCGCGGTCGCTGACGGCCGCCCCGCCAAGCACGGCGGCGCTTTCGAAAACGGCGACCGATCGTCCGGCCTTTGCCAGCAGCGCCGCACAGGCAAGCCCGTTATGTCCGCCGCCGATGATGACGGCGTCGTACGAGCGCTGCGGGGATTGAGTAGATGGAGCGGTCAGCGATACGAAGGACGCGAGGCGAAGCAGTCCCGGCAGTACACCGGCTTATCGCCGCGCGGATTGAATGGAACCTCGGCTACTCCGCCGCACTGGCTGCACGTAGCGGTGAACATCTCGCGCGGACGTCCCGCCCCGCGTTCGCCACCGCCGCCGTTACCACCGCCGGCGTTAGGCATCTGCTTGCGGGCCTGACGGCAATCGGGGCACCGATTCGGCTTGTTTTGGAAACCTTTTTGCTCGTAAAACCGTTGTTCGCCGGAGCTAAAAATGAACTGGCGTCCACAGTCGACACAGTTGAGCATTTCATCTACGTACACGGAACCAGATAACTCCTTAGTAACTCTTCCGACGGGTGCGGAATGAGAATAGCAATGGTCCCCGCTTTTGCGACCTTCCCGAGCCTGGTCCCTGCTTGCCTCGTTTGCGCCGCAGTGTCACCCTGAGCTTGTCGAAGGGCCCCGTGTCACCCCGTGTCACCCGGTGTCACCCTGAGCTTGTCGAAGGGCGTGTCACCCAGTGTCACCCTGAGCTTGTCGAAGGGTCGAAGGGCAGTGTCACCCTGAGCTTGTCGAAGGGTCGAAGGGCTTGTCACCCCGTGTCACCCTGAGCTTGTCGAAGGGCCGTCGAAGTGTAACCCGTGGCTGAAACGATTCCCGATGTCATTACACCCGCCTCGCTTGCCGACTACCTCGCGGTGATGACGCGCGCGGTATTCCAAGCGGGTGTACGGTGGCAGCAAATTGCCGAACACTGGGACGCATATCTCGCTGCCTTCGAAAACTTCGATCCGAGCCGCGTCGCGCTTTACGGCGAGCTCGATATCGAACGCGTG
Source organism: Candidatus Cybelea sp. (assembly GCA_036267315.1). Lineage (GTDB taxonomy): Bacteria > Vulcanimicrobiota > Vulcanimicrobiia > Vulcanimicrobiales > Vulcanimicrobiaceae > Cybelea. Next base: position 5,479 of record DATAWH010000067.1, read on the forward strand.
CTGCAAACCCCCGG
>DATAWH010000068.1:0-33943 GCA_036267315.1 Candidatus Cybelea sp.
GAGGCCCGCTTCGTTAGCCGGCCTCGTATTTTCTTGCGATCGTAAGTTACTGCAATGGACTTTGCCCTCTGAGGAGACTTACGATTCGATTATTCCACCCTTGGACGACGATGAAACCTCCGGCCGCCCGGCATCAGCCGGGACCGACGCTTGCAACAACGCGACTGCGCGCACGATCTCGGCCTCGGAGATGATGAGCGGCGGTGCGAAGCGCAGCGTGTTTCCACCCGCGGTTCCAAGGAGCAGCCCGTTTGCCCGGGCGGCGCTCGCCAAAGCGCTCGCTTCGTGCGGTGCGACGACCGGTAAGCCAACGAGCAGTCCCATGCCGCGCGGCGCCCCGAAGATGCCGGGATGCGCTCGCGCCAATGCGCGCAGCTCCGCGAACAGCTGCGCCGAACGCTCGCGAACGTGCGCGTCGAGGTCGAGCTCGTCGCGCAGGCGCAGGTGCGTCAGCGCGGCCGCGCACGGAATCGGAGAACCGCCGAAGGTCGAGCCGTGATCGCCCGGTGCAAAGCCAATGGCGGCGCGTTCGTTGGCGATCGCCGCGCCGATCGGCAGCCCGTTTGCGAGTGCTTTCGCCAGCGTGACGATATCCGGGCGCACTCCGAACTGCTCGAAGGCAAAGAAACTTCCCGTTCGGCCGGCTCCGCACTGAATCTCGTCGTAGATCAGCAGCGCGCCGCGTTCGCTGCAGAGTTCCCGCGCGCGCGAAAGAAATGCTTTGGTCGCCGGATGAACGCCGCTCTCCCCCTGCACCGGCTCGACGATGAAGGCAGCCGTGCGATCGTCGATCGCCTTCTCCAACGCTTCTACGTCGTTGAACGCCGTAAACGCGAAGCCGGCTGGGAGCGGCTCGAACCCTTCGTGGTAGGCGGCATTGGCAGTCGCGGCAAGCGCCCCGAGGGTGCGTCCGTGAAACGATCCTTCGCACGCGACGATCGTGTATCGCTCCCGCTCGCCGCGACGGTACGCCCACTTGCGCGCGAGCTTGATCGCCGCTTCGTTCGCCTCGGTACCGGAGTTGCAAAGAAAGACCGCATCCATTCCCGAGCGAGAGAGTAGCTCGCGTACCAGCGACGTCGCCGGTTCGTGATGGTACAGATTGCTCGCATGGACGAGCGTACGTGCCTGTGCGGCAACCGCGTCGGCGATCGCCGGATGCGCGTGCCCCAGCGCGCAGACGGCGATGCCGCCGATGCAATCCAGGTAGCGCGCGCCACGTTCGTCGACGAGCTCGCAGCCTTGTCCCGCGACGATCGTCACCGGCGCTCGCCGGTACGTATCGAGAAATCCGCCGGCGACGGTCACGTGCGATAGCTCGCGTTGATGCGCACGTAATCGCGCGACAGGTCACAGCCCCAGCCGGTCGCCTCGGCCTCGCCGATTCCCAGCCGCAGCTCGATGCCGATCGCGGCTCGCTCCAGCTCGCGATGCGCCTCCGCCTCAGAGAGCAGTTCGATGGCCGTTTCACCGACCCACGCCTTACCGTTGAGAAAGAGCGACCAGCGCGCGGGATCGAGGTGCGCTCGCGCGGCGCCGGCGGCGGCGACGATGCGCCCCCAGTTGGGATCCTCTCCGTACAGCGCCGTCTTCACGAGGCTGCTGTTGATGATCGCGCGCGCGATCGTGCGCGCCTGCGTCACGTCGCGCGCCTGCGTCACGCGGACTTCCAGCGCTTTGGTTGCGCCTTCGCCGTCGGCCACCATCGCTTGGGCCAGGTCGAGACAGACGGCCTGCAGCGCCCGCACGAACGCCGGCGGCGCGGGCACGCTTTCGAGCAGCGCCGGCGCGAACGCGTACACCGCGTCGTTGGTCGACATGTCGCCGTCGACCGAGATCATGTTGAAACTTCCGTCGCTGGCGCTTTCCAGCACGCGCGCGAGCGGACCGCGGGCCAGCGGAAAATCGGTCGCGATAAACGCGAGCATCGTCGCCATGTTGGGAGCGATCATTCCCGAGCCTTTCGCGATCCCGCCGACGACGTATTTGCGGTCCCCCTGATAGAACGCGTAGGCGGCGAGCTTGGGCACGCGATCGGTCGTCATGATCGCTTCGGCCGCATCGTAGGCCGCTTTCCCGCCGAAATCGAGCTGTGCGGCAGCGCGTTCTAAGCCGCGCTGCACGCGGTCGATCGGAAGCGGCACGCCGATCACACCGGTCGACGCCACCACGACTTGCGCCGGCGTGAGGCCGAGCAGCGCCGCCGCCTGCCGCGCGGTCGCGCGCGCATCGCGGTCGCCGCGATCGCCCGTACACGCGTTGGCACAGCCGGAGTTGCAGACGAGCGCGCGCATCGCCGGCGCCGCCGCGAGATGCTCCGCGCTTACGATCAGCGGCGCGGCTTTGATTTCGTTGGTCGTGATGACCGACGCGCAGCTCTGCGGCGCATCGAACAGCACCAGCGCAAGATCGCGTTTTCTCGGTTTGATTCCGGCGTGGACGCCCGCGAGGCGTACGCCGGGAACGCTCCCGAGTCCGCCGCGCAGAGCGATCAGTTCAAGCGACGACGACGCGACTGCCAAGTCCACTCTCCTCGGGAAGGCCCAGCATGATGTTCAGATTCTGGATCGCCTGCCCCGCCGCACCCTTTCCCAAATTGTCAATCGCACAAATCGCGCGAACGACGCTGCCCCGCACGTCGACCCGCAGCTCGGCATCGTTGGTTCCGGCCACCGCCGTAACGCTCGGCGCTCGGGCGTCACCGATGAGACGCACGAACGAACTGCCCGCGTACGCTGCCGTATAGGCGGTTTGCACCGCTTCGGCGTCGAGGGGAGCGTCGAAGATCGCGTACGCGTCGACCAGCATACCGCGCGCGATCGGGACGACGTGCGGGGTGAAGGTCACGCTCGGGAAAAGATTCGCGCCGCGCAGCCCGCGTTCGATCTCCGCCTGATGACGGTGCCCTTCTAAGCCGTAGGCGCGGATCTCACCGCTGACCTCGGCGAAGAGCGATTCCACCCGCGGACGCCGGCCGGCGCCGGTGATGCCGCTCTTTGCGTCGATCACGACGTGACGCGGCGCGCCCACCGCTCCCAACGGCAGCAACGCTAACAGCGCGGCCGTCGGATAACAACCGGGATTGGCCACCAGACCGGCCTCCGCGATTGCGCCGCGCTCCCATTCGCACAATCCGTAGACAGCCGAAACGTCGTCGCGATAGGTCGCGGAGAGGTCGATCGTTCGCAGCCCGGCAGAACGCAGCCGCGGCACGATCTCGCGCGATTCGTCGTCGCTTCCACCCGCGATCGCGATATCGCCGGCGCGTGCGCCCTTCAAGACGGCGCCCGGCCCTGCGCAGCGATACGGGGCATCGCGCAGCAAGGGGAAGTGGTCGCCGAGCCGCTCGCCGGCATGGCTGCGGCTCTCGACGACGCCGACCTCGACCAATGGATGCGCGTGCAGCCAGCGCAACGCTTCGGCAGCCGCATAGCCGGCGGCGCCGGTCACGTGAACGCGCGTCATAGCTGCGTCCGTAGATTGGCCAGCTCGGACTCGAGCGCCGCGAGCTGCCGGCGCACGTCGTCGGGGGAGGTCGAGCCGCGCGTCTGCTTCGCTTCGACGGAGGCTCGTGCGTCCAGCGGCGCGTGCAGCGATTCGATTCCGCTCTCGTCGGCGAGCCGCGACAAATCGGCATCGCCGAGCGGGCGCCGCTCGGTCTCCGCTCGGGCGACCGCCGCGCCCACGAGCGCGTGCGCTGTCCGGGCGGTCACGCCGCGCGCGATCAGCGCGTCGGCGATGTCGGTGGCAATTGTATACCCGTCGAGCGCACCGCGCTCCATCTTCTCGCGCACGAACGTCACCGCCCCAAACGCACGCGCGAACGCGTCGAGCGTCCGCAAACCGTCCTCAACGATCGAGATGATCTGGCTTTTGGCGATCTGCAAATCGCGCTGATACGACGGCGCGAGCCCGCACAGCGTGCCGAGTGCGCCGGCGTATCGCCCGATGCCCTGGGCCGCACGCGCGCGCACGAGTTCGAATGGGTCGGGGTTGCGCTTCTGCGGCATCAGACTCGATCCGGTCGAGGCGGCGTCTCCCAAGGCGACGTACCCGTACGCCGGCGTCGACCACATGATGAGTTCTTCGGCGATGCGCGACGCGTCGATCGTCGCCCGCACGCAGGCGTGCGCCAAATCGAGTGCCGCGTCTCTGTTGCCGATCGCATCGAGCGCGTTGCGCGACGGCGCGGCGAAGGCGAGCGCGTCGGTGGCTCGCATTCGATCCAGCGGCAGACTGGAACCGGCCAGCGCCGCGCTGCCGAGCGGACACGCTGCGGCCGCCGTGCGCCGAACCGCCAGAAAGCGTGCGGTCGCGCGCACGAACGGTTCGCACCACGCGATCAGCAGGAACGCGAGCAGTGCCGGCTGGGCGGGCTGACGATGCGTACAGGCCGCGACGAGCGTGCCTGCCTCGAACTCGCTGCGGGCTCCGCGGCCGATGGCGCCGGCGATCGCGTGGGTCGCGCGCGCCGCGCTGCGCGCGCGCTCGCGAACGTAGAGCAGGAGCGTCGTCGCGACCTGATCGTTGCGGCTGCGTCCCGCGTGCAGCCATTCGCCGTCGTCGCCCGCAAGCTCGCGCACGCGCGCGTCGACCGCACCGTGAACGTCCTCGAATCCGCCCGCCCGCGCGGCCTGCGCGAAGCTGCCGTCGTTAATTTCGTCGCAGACGCCTTGCAGCGCAACTTGAAGCGCCGCCGCCTGCGATTGATCGATCACCCCTCCCGCCAACAGCGCGGCGACGTGCGCGCGCGAGCAGTCGACGTCGAACGGCGCGAGCACCAGATCTTCTTCGAGCGACGAACCGAACGCGAGCAGTTGGGGATCGGGCGGCTCGGCGAACCGTCCGCCCCACTGAAGCGTGCTCACCGCCCGGCAACGGCCTTGAGCGGAAGCGCGTGAAGTGCGATGAATCCGCCGGCCGCCCGATGATCGAACTCGTCCTGCGCGCCGTAGGTCGCCAGCCGCTCGCGATAGAGGCCGTTGGGCGACGCGAGTCCGGTAACGGTTGCGTTTCCGCGATACAGCTGCACGCGCACGTCGCCGTTCGTTCGCTCGGAGAAGCTCCCGTTCAACGCGTCGAGCGCCGTCCGCAGCGGCTGCATCCACAGTCCGTCGTAGATCAGCTCGGCGTAACGCTGGTCGGTCAATGCTTTGAAGCGCAGCTCGTCGCGCGTGAGGACGAGCCGTTCGAGCGCGCGGTGCGCGCCGATCAGCACGGTCGCCGCCGGGCACTCGTAGATTTCGCGCGATTTCAAGCCGACGACGCGGTCTTCGATCAGATCGATCCGGCCAACCCCGTGCGTTCCGGCGATCCGATTGAGTTCGGCAACCATCTCCGCGCCCCGCAAACCGTTCACGCGCGGCTCGCCGCCGTCGAAGGTAACGACGATCTCTTCTGGTGCCGGCGGTGCGGCTTGGGGCGAACGCGTCCACGCGTACGCATCCTCCGGCGGCGCGTTCCACGGGTCTTCGAGCACGCCGGCCTCGATCGAGCGTCCCCACAGATTCGCGTCGACCGAGTACGGTTTCTCAATCGTGTGCGCGATCGGGACGGAGTGTTCTCGCGCGTAGGCGATGGCGTCGGGGCGCGAGAGCGGCGACTCCCGCAGCGGCGCACGGCAGACGAGCGAAGGGTCGAGCGCGTGCACGCCGAGCTCGATGCGCACTTGATCGTTCCCTTTTCCGGTGCAGCCGTGCGCCACCGTCGTCGCGCCGTACTCGTGGGCAGTCTGCACGAGCAGTTCGGCGATCAGCGGGCGCGAAAGCGCCGCGGAGAGCGGATACACGTCTTGATAGAGCGCGTTGGCGCGAAGCGCCGCAAACGCGTATTCGCCGACGAAGCGTTCGCGCGCGTCGACGAGCACCGCGGCGTGCGCGCCGAGGCTCAGCGCTTTGGCGCGCGCCGCCTCTAGGGCAGCACGGGCAGCGCTCCCGGCGATCGCGTCGCTCTCGCCGAGATCGGCCGTCATCGCGACGACCTCGTTTCCTTCCAGAATCAGCTTTTTGAGCAGAACCGACGTGTCGAGTCCGCCCGAATACGCCAGAACGATCCGGCTCATGCTGCCTCGGCTTGCCCGCGGAGATCGGCAAAGCGCTGGCGCACGAACGGCGTCTCCTCCGCAGAACGCACGACGACCAAGATCGTATCGTCGCCGCCGATCGTACCGAGGATCTCGGTCCACGCGGCTTCGTCGACCGCCGACGCGAGCATCATCGCGCTGCCGGGCGCGGTATGGATCACGATCAGATTGCCGCTCGCCTCGATCGTCGTCGTCAGCTCGGCCATCGCGCGGTGCAGGCGGCTCACGTAGTTCGCCGCGGCGCTGGGGACGACGTACTTAAACGCGTCTCCCTCTTCTGAAGTAATCGGAACTTTGGTAAGCCGCAAGTCTTTGATGTCGCGCGAGACCGTCGCCTGCGTCACCTCAAAACCCTGACGATGCAGCAGCGTGACCAGCTCTTCTTGCGAACGTACGGGCCGCGTGGCTACCAGCGTCAGAATGGCGCGTTGCCGGCGATCTTTCATATCGGAAGTCCTTTGCTGTCGGTCAAGAGTGCGACGAGCAGCGCTTTTTGCGCGTGCATCCGGTTTTCGGCTTGATCGAAGACGGCGCTCTGCGGCCCGTCGATCACCTCCGCGGCGACCTCCTCGCCGCGATGCGCGGGCAGGCAGTGCATGAAGGCGGCGTGCGGCGCGGCGTACGCCAGCAGTTCGCTCGTGACGCCGTACGGGCGAAGCATCGCGTCGTTGCGCTCCCGCAGGCGTTCCTCGCCCATCGAGGTCCAGACATCGGTATAGAGCGCGTCGGCGCCCCGCACCGCGCGCACGGGATTGGAGAACGCCCGCGCCGCACCGCCCGAAGCCTTGCCCAAACGGGCGAGTTGCCCGAGGAACGTCTCAGACGGACGGTGGGTCGGGGGCGAGCCGAAGTGCATCGTTGCGCCCAGCATGACCGCCGCACGCGCGAGCGATGCGGCGACGTTATTCCGTCCGTCGCCGACGTAGGCGATGCGCAGTCCCGCGACTTCGCCGAAGCGTTCGCGCAGCGTCTGCAGATCGGCCAACGCTTGGCACGGGTGCGCGGCCGCCGAAAGCGCGTTAATCACCGGCACGCTCGCCGCCGCTGCAAATCGCTGCAAGCCCGCGTGGTCGTGCGTGCGGATCACGACGGCGTCGACGTAACGCGACAGCACCCGCGCGGCGTCCTCGGGCGTCTCTCTCGAGCCGATCGCGAACTCCGAGCCCTGGGCGAAGAGCGGGGTCGCGCCGAGCTGCGCCAAGGCCACTTCAAAAGAGACCCGCGTCCGCAGGCTCGGCTTTTCGAAGAGCAGCGCAACGGTGCGGCCCTTGAGCACGGCGCCTTGCCCGCGCAGCGGCCGTTCCTTGAGGAAGGCCGCCAGCTGCAGCAGCGCGGCGAGTTCCCGGTGCGAGAGGTCGTCGACCTCGAGAAAATGGCGTCCGGCCAAAGCCGAGAGTGGGGAAGGGGCTGGCGCTACGGCATACACGTCATGTATATTTATGCACATGACGCATGATTATGCAAGCACGCTGGTCGTGAAGTACGGCGGCAACGCCATGCCCAATGCGCCCGGATCTGCGGATCCCTTGCTCGCCGAGGTCGCGGCCCGCTGGCGCACCGGACAGGCGATCGTGCTCGTCCACGGAGGGGGGCCCGAAATAGACGCCGCCCTCGCGCAGCGGGGCATCGCCGGCGAACGCATTGATGGCCAGCGCGTCACCGACGCGGTCACTCTGGAAGTAACCGAAGCAGTGCTCTGCGGCAGCGTGAACAAGCGCCTCGTGCGCGTCTGCGCGGCGCTCGGTCTTCCGGCGGTTGGAATCTCGGGCCAAGACGGCGGCACGCTCGTTGCCCGGCGCGCAAAGGGCGCCGACGGAGAGGATCTCGGTTACGTCGGCGAGATCGTGCGCGTCGAACCCAAACTCATTCGCGCACTGCTCGCCGCAGAGTTTCTTCCCGTCGTGGCACCGCTGGCAATCTCGCAGGACGCAAGCCACGCTTACAACGTCAACGCCGATCTTGCTGCGGGCGCGATTGCGGCCTCACTGCAAGCCGACGCGTTCGTCTTGGTTACGAACGTTCCGCGCGTGCTGCGCGACGTCGACGACCCGAAGTCGGGCATCGACCGTTTCACGGCCGCACAAGCAGCGAACTTTGCCGACACGAGCGCCTGCCGCAATAGCATGAAACCGAAGCTCTTAGCGGCGGCTGCCGCGGCACGCGACGGCGCAGCGGCCTCCTATATTTGCGCGATCACCGCCAATCCGATCGCATCTGCTCTCTCTGGTAACTGCACCCTCGTGTCCCCCTGAGCGGTGTCATCCTGAGCCTGTCGAAGGGCCATGTCATCCTGAGCCTGTCGAAGGGCGAAGGGTGGGAACTATTCGTAACGCCGGCGCGTTCCTTAGACGAGCCGATCGGCGACGTGCGCGACGGTATGGGGTAGCAATCGTCGCATCACACGGAACTCCGTGAAGGCTTTGTAGCGAAAGACTCGAGGCTGACAAAAGTGGGGACCTACTTCTCGAGTCTCTCGCGACATTAAATAGAATTCGAAGCCCTCCATTTCACTTGTCAAAGCGCAAACGCGGACGCGCGGTCTCTCGAAAAACGAGAACTGCGCGCCCGTTTTTGTACCCAACGCTTTCGGGGGACGAGTGGCCCATGGTTGCTGTCCCGGCGACGTGCGATAATGGGCGATGGTCAAGCGTTTCCTCACAGTCTTGTGCGCGGCGCTCTTCGCTGCGTGCGGGAATGCCGGCAGCCTGTCTCCCACGACGAAGGCGCCGCTTGCGCCGTCGAACGCCGCGCCGGGACAAGGCATCCTTTACCGCTTCAAAGGCGACCAGCACCGGGACGGCCAGTACCCCGATGGCGGACTAGTGGCCGTTAACGGTACGTTCTATGGAACCACGGCTCAGGGCGGCAATCCGAACGGCTGCAAGTGCGGAACCGTCTATCGAATGAATGCCGCGGGCAAAGAACGAGTGCTGCACCGCTTTAAAGGCGCTCCCGACGGCGCGAATCCCAGCGGTTCGTTACTCGCATTCGATGGCGAGCTCTACGGCACGACGGTAAACGGCGGCGCAGATAATGCCGGTGCCGTCTTCTCGATCGATCCCAGCAGCGGCGCTGAACGCATCGTCTGTAGCTTCAAAGGTCCGGATGAAGGCGACGGCGCGAAACCTGCTGCCGGGTTGATCGTTCTCGATGCTGTGCTCTATGGTGCGACCAGTCAAGGCGGCAGCACGATATGCAGTGGCAGCAGCGACTGCGGAGTTATCTTTAGCCTCACCACCTCCGGTAGCGAACGGATACTGTATGCTTTCAAGGGCGGATACGAGGACGGCGGCAATCCAATCGCCGGACTGACCGCGATGCACGGGCGGCTCTACGGTACGACCAGCGGCGGCGGCCTGGATGCGCAAACCTGTTACGCAGGATGCGGGACCGTCTTTACCATCGGCCCCGCGGGCGGTGGATACAAGGTACTCTATCGCTTCAAAGGCGGCGACGACGGCGTGATTCCCAACGCAAGCCTCGTCACGAGCAACGGCAAGCTCTACGGAACCACCAGCGGCGGAGGCGGTGCCGTATGCGTCGCCACCGGTTTTGGGTGCGGCGTCGTCTTCGAGGTAGGCGCCTTCGGTAAAGAACGCGTCGTGCATCGTTTCACGCACGGGATAGGCGGATCTGCACCAAACGGCTTAATCGTGGCCGGCGGCGTGCTCTATGGGACGACCGAAGCAGGCGGCTCCGGTGAGTGTGAGGGTTACGGGTGTGGAAGCGTCTTCCGGCTAAGCACGTCGGGCGAATACTACGCCGTGCTGCGGAGCTTTCTCGGTTCCTCCGACGGATCGGAACCATCCGGAACTTTGCTCGACGCGAACGGAACGCTGTACGGCGTCACCGAATTTGGCGGCCGCTGCCTCCAGCGATGCTACGTCGGCGGCTTTGGAACGGTCTTCGCAGTGACGCTTTAACGCGAGTGCGCGACGGCGTTACTGATCGATCCGCTTGCAAACGATCGGATCGTTAGGCGGGCAGTTCACGTGTCCCGGCGCGAAGCCCGAACGGCTGCCTCCGCCGAACTGGAAGTTCAGCAACAGAAAGAAGATCGCACAGATCGCGACGACGACGCCGGCGCCCTGCCACCGGCCTTTCTTTACGCGAACGACCTCGAGCTGCCGGTTGTACAGCAACACCCCGTCGGTAAGCTCGAGCGTGATCGCCGCCGCAAGATCTTTTTCCGCGCAGGTCTCCGGCGAGTTGTAGATTTCCACGGAGGGCTGCCGGCATCGCTTCGGCATCAACGCGATCGCGCTGACGACGATTGAAACGAAGAGCAGCAGCAGCCCAAATCCAAAAAATCCGGACGGCTGCGCCGCTGCATCGGTCCGAAATCCAAAGAACGAAAGCAGCACGACGCCGGCGCCGGCCAGACCGATCTGTCCCAAAGCCCGAGCTTCAAACAGCCGAATTCCTTGCGACAGCGTTAGCGTCAGCGCGTTGCCTTGGGCGAAGAGAAAGGCGGCGACGGTGTCGTCGGTCAGGCCCGGATAGGTCGTTTTGAGGCGCCGCGCGCGTTCGGCGCGCTCTTCGACCGAGGGCAGTTCGCCGACGGGAAGCGCGAGCCGGTCGAGTAGCGCCAGCCAGAGGTTGAGGATCTTCTGGCCGAGGCTGTCGGGGTTGCTGGGCGCATCGAGTACGAAATAGACGACGATCCCAATCAGTATGAGACCGAGCCACGCTTGCCAGCCGACGTCGAGCATCCGCGACGTAAGGTTGGCACCGAAGGCGTCTCCCCCTTGCGAGAAGCGCACCCGTCCTCCAGGAAACCGGCCAAGTGTAAGCATGCTTGGGTGGAGGGGAAGCATGCTTGGGCGGGAGGGCAATTCAAGCAGAAACGAGCAGCTAACCGGCCGGGAGCTCTGGAGATTTTATCGGCCCCCAGGGCTTCCGGCTTCCTTATTCCCTTATTTTAGGGTGGGGGCGACGCCAGCGGAACCGATTTACAGAGCTCCGCGCTCGTCATGACCGCCGTGGCGGCTTGGTTTTCCTGAGCCTGCGTCTGATCGATCGTCCAGTGGAGCGCGTCGACCAGCCGCGTCACCGGATTGTAGCCGAGCGTGAGGCCGGGAACGTTCGCGAGATCGATCGTGTACGGGTTGGGCGGAAGGCCGGCATAATCGGGGTTTGTGGTCAGTGGATTGGGCGACGGCTGGGTCGGTACGCCTTTGGTGGTATCCGGCTGATTCATGGACGAAATATAGCCTTGCCCGGCGTGCTGAAGGTCGGCCATCTGCTGCGTGTCCACAAAGCCGCTGATGATATCGAGCGATGCGTTCTGGGCAGCGAGCGCTTTGAGCAGCTTCTCACGAATTTCTTTGAGCTGCTTGTCGTCTTCGGGCAGCCCGCTGCCGTGCATCAACTCAGGACTGTCCAGCGCCGTCTGGATTGCGATGATATTGTTGGCGATCGGCCGCACCAAGTTTTCCAGACCGAGCAGCGCCATGTTTTGCGCGCCGTTGGAACCCGGATCGGCGCCCGGCTCGTTTTGCCCACCGCCACCGGCGCTCGGGTCGTTTCCGTACAGTGCCGCCCTGTTGTACTGATTGAAAAGATCCGGACTCTTCTTGATGCTCGAGTCGTTCTGCATCATCATGCCGATAGCCGGTCTGATCCGGGTGCTCAGTTCGCTGCACAGCGGGCGAGTGATGACGTGGTAAATCTGCGGCGGCGGCGAAGGGCTCGCCGCGGTCGTCACCACCGCAACGACGAATGCAACCGGCAGCATCGAGGCTCTCTTTCGTGCGGCCCTTACGTCCCCTTCTGTGCGCCGGCGTAGAAGATAACCTTAAAAATTGCTTGGGGAACGGTCGTAAGCGTGTTGGGATTGCCGTACGCCATGTAGAGTTCGCTGCTGCGCAAGCGCAGGTGGTAGGCGACCGATATGTTCGAGCACCGTCCCATGCAGTCGCCGCCGCCATTGGGAATCGGCGGATAGCCGATCACTTGGCGCACTCCGATCGCCAACGACGAGTTGTAGCCGATCTGATATGCATAGCTGAGGCTTTCGAACCACTGCACGTTGTTCTGCAGCGGAGTAGGCTGCCACTGAGCGGTATCGTCGAGCGCGAGGGTCAGCGCGCCGCGGTTACCGACGCGGATCGTCGTGCTGCGAAACCACGTGTCGAGCCGCCCCGCGCCGTAGCGTCCAGTATTGTAAGCGAGCGTCGTCGGATTCGATGAGGTTCCGTGGCTGGGAAAGTTCCCCGGATTGTTGGTCTGCAGGCCGCTGTCGTAGGTAAATTGGAAGCCGCCGTTCTGTGTGATCGGCGTAAGGATGTCGCCGAAGCGCCAGTAGTTGGACCCGGTAAACACTTGCAGATCGAGGGCGTGTTTGGTCAGAATGTCGACCAGCAGCGAGTTGTCGCTCTGCGCGCTGCCCATGGTCGGTCCCTGATAGCGATCGACAAAACCGGCGGCGCCAATCGAGATGAGCTTATCGTTGCCGGTGAAATCGAAGATCTTTGCCGCGAAGAGCGCGTAGCCGGCGATGCCGGGGTGCGAGACGAAGCCGTCGACGGGATCGTAGTATTGGCCGATCTTGCGGGTCGCTCCGAAGAACCCGAAGGTTTGATTCGACCAGCCCCCGCCGACGTCGTAGTATTGCGCTTGATTTCCCGTAAGGACGTTGGTACCGGCGTCGTCGCCGTAGTTGAAGTAACCGTTGATATGCTTGAGGTCCGAATAGTACATGCCGGTCTCGGTGACGTCGTCACTGAGGCCGGTGAGATTTGCGGCAACGCGCTCGACGCTCGCGCCCCAGCGCGTATCGGGTGAAGTGTAGTCGATCGCGCTGGCGAGGTCGTTGCGGCCGTCACCGATCGAATCGAACGTCGCGAAGCCGAGCGGCCCCGCCTTTCCCTCGACCGCGTAGCCTTCACGCGGGGTGGGAATTGCCGGTGTATAGAGCGCCTGAACGCTGGGGCACGCGTCGCAGTTGAACTGATTGTAGAAGTTGGCCGCCTGCGTAAAGAACGGGCGTACTTCGCTGTAGTACCGCTGGTAGACCGTCGGTGAGATCGACTGCTGATCGAGTTCGACGTTGGAATAATCTGGATGGAAGGTTGAGTAGAACGACGCGGTCGGCGTGATCGGAATCGAGAGATCGGCGCCGAAGCGCGACGTCGATCCGCCGATCGTTTTGCTCGCCGCTTCGCCGAGCGCGTAGAGCGCGGCGCGCGGCTTCGGTCGCGAAAAAGCGATGCCGGTGAGCTTCGGAACTCCGATGGACCCGGCGTGCGCGTAGTCGGCGTTACCGTAGGAATCCGGCGACATCTGCACCTTGTCGTACGCCCAGACTTGCTGTTCGCCCGTCGCCCGCACGTAGCGCACGAACTGCGCGTGCCAATCGCCGCCGCGAGCGTTACGCAGCACCTCGAACGGAATTCGCATCGTTACCGTATAACCGCTTGCGTTCGTCGTGCCCGCCGATTCCCAGTTGGGCGAGTAGGCCGTATTCTCCGACGAGAACTCGTAGTGCGTGCCGTTGGGCGTCGCGTAGAACTGGTAGAAGTAGCCGCTGATCCCATTGGGCCAGAGATCGATCCAGACTTCGTCGTCGTTACCCTGTCCGACGTCGTTGGTGTGCTGCTCGGCCGAGATCGGCTCGTGCTGCGTCGCGTCGAAGCGGACGTAGAGTGCGTGTCCGTCGGTCGTGATGTACGCCGTCGTCAGCTCGCTGGCGGGTTTGTTTTGCACGGGATTCCACGGAAGGGTGAGGCTGGTGGCCTGCGACCACGTGCTCGCGGGCGCTTTCGGATCGAGCGGCGGATCGGTCGCCTGCGCGATTGCAACGTGCGGTCCCGCCAACGCCCGAGCCGTCAGCGCCGCGGCGAACGCGAGGCCCAGGCCCAACGTCGCCACGCCGTTCCTCACTGCAAAATCGCTCCGTCTAGGTTCGAGCGGGAGCCGCTGCGCAGCGTCGCCGCGTCGAGCGGCCGGCACGTACGCGACGAATGGCTTTCGCAGTACAGCGCACCGCGAAAGTCCGCGCCGTGCACGTCGGCACCGCGCAGGTCGAGGCAGGCCACGCGCCCGTTTCGCCAGTCGCTCGACCAGCCGTCGTTGTGCGTGCAGATCTTGGCATTCCGAAAGTCCGCGCCGCGCAGGTCTGCGTTGGAGAGGTCGACCCCTTCGAGCTCGGCTCCCGTAAAGCGCGCGTGCGCGGCACGCGCGTGGCTCAAATCGGCGCCGATGACGGCGATGCCCGAGAGATCGAAACCGGCGATGTCGGCGTTGGACGCGTTGCAGCCGGTGCACTTTGCCAAAAGTCCGCGGGCGTCCGCGCTGCCGAGGCCGTTGAGCACGTTGCGCAGGTCGACGCCGGTCAAGACCGCGCCGGTAAAGGTCGCGCCGCTGATCTGCGCGCCGTCCAAGTCGACGCCGGTCAGGCGCGCATCTTGCAGGTTCGCACCGCGCAGATCGGCCCGCGAGAAATCGACGCCGACGAGTTTTGAGCCGCGCAGGTTGGCGTTGCGCAGATCCGCCCGCGAGAGGTCGACGCCGACGTACGCGACGTTGGCGAGGTCGGCTCCGTGCAGATCGCGGCCGTTGAAGTCGCAGCCGGTGCAGTTGTTCGGCAGGCCGCTCGCGGCGACGGTATTGGCTCCCAACGGAAGCAGTGCGAGGAGGACTGCGAGAAAGAACGTCATGATGTGTTTACTCCTTGTGATACCGGCCGGAGGGCGCAGGAAACCAGGCCTCGGCCGCGAGGCATTTTTATCGAAAAGAATCTACGAAGCGGCTAGCTTATGGAGGAGTGTTGTGTTTTGAAAGATCCATCCCGATGATTTTTGCTTTCGAGAGATCGACGCGCGACAGATCGACTCCGGAGAGATCGCAGCTGTTGAGCGTGGCACCGTTGAAGTTTGCACCGTCCAGCCGCGCGCGGCTGAAGTCGGCTCCGGTGAGAACGGAGCCGGAAAAGTTCGCGTCGTGGAGATCGGCGTGGGAGAAATCGTCGCCGGTGAGGTGAACGCCGCTAAGATCGGCGCCCGACAGATTCGCGTGGCTAAAGTCGCATCCGCGACACGTGTTGAGGATGCTGCGAAGCGTCGCCGACGGGAGCAAGGCGTTTTTGAACTGACACCCGGTGATCTCCGCGCCGGTGAAATCCGCGCCGGAGAGGTTGGCGTTGGTGAAGTCGCAGCCGGTGATCTTCGCGTGGCGGAACGAGACGCTGCTGAGGTTTGCGTTGCTGAAGTCGACCCCGTTGAGGTCGCTGTCGGAGAGGTCGGCTCCGTGCAGATTTGCTCCGCGCAAGTCGCTGCCGGTGTAGTGCGCCCCGCGCAGGTCGCGTCCCGGCCAGCTGACGCCGCGCAGGTCGCAGCCGACGCACGATTTAGCGCTGCCGGCCTGGGCGATCCGATGCATTACTCCCGTGGAACTCAAGCTTTTCTCGACCGCGCCGGCAATCGAGGAGCCGGCTCCGGCCATCTTCATTCCGCTGGCGATGCCTTTGCTCGCGGCATCCATGCCGTTAGCGATGCCGCTGCTCGCGGCATCCATGCCGCCAGCGATGCCTTTGTTCGCGGCATCCATGCCGCTGTCGTTTCCCTTGGCGGTGCTGCTCTCGATCCTGCTCTGGCTCTGCGCGAGTGTAGCCTTAGAAGTTAGGCCAGTAGGCTTCGACGGAGCCGGCAGTTCGGCTGACTTCACTTGCGGCAGCGCACCGTTTTGTAAGGCAACCGAAGGTTCGCGCTGGATCTCAGTTTTGTTGATGACCTTCGCCGTACTCGGGCCCGCACTTTTTGCGGCGGCTGAAACCGCCGCGGTTCCGTGCGCAACCGCTGAGTGCGTGACCGCTGCCTGCGTAGTCGTCGTTGGGGGCGCGGCAGGTTGAGCGACCTGGTAGGCCGGTGCCGCAACCGAAGGCGCCACGAAGGCGATGAGCAGTGCGAGCGCACCGACCGAACCAATCGCGGCGGCCGCGGGCCCGATCGCAAGATTCGTCGCGATGTCGCGTCCGGTTCCGAGCAGCCGTTCGATGCGCAGCGAAATCTGTTTGCGCGTGGTGAAGACCCCCGGCGCCGGCATCGCGTGATGCGGCCACGCCGCCGTCTCGGCCATCTTCGTCAGACAGAGGGCGTAGGGGCGCACCGCGTGCACCGAGTTGAGCACCCAGTCGTCGCACGCGACTTCTCGCTCGAGCTCGAGCTGCTGCGCGACGAAGAGCGCTGCCGGATTCCAGCCCAGTGCGGCGACGATCAGACGCTGCAGACAGTTGCTCCAGTCGTCGGCGCGGCGCAAATGAGCGAGCTCGTGCAAGCTGATCTGCTCGACCTCGGCCGGTGAGAGCCGGTCCAGCAGCTGCCGCGGGATCAAAATCATCGCATCGAAGAGGCCGACGGCAACGGGTACGTCGATCGCTTCGCTGACGCACAAGCGTACCGGACGTCGTCCTTTGTTTGCCTCGATCCACTGCGGCATTGAATCGCGGTACTCGATCGGCAACGGCAGCGCGTCGCGCTTGAAACGCTCGAGGCGTAACAGCCCGACGAGCAGGCCGATCAGTGCATATCCGGCTAGCAATGCCCACGCGGCAAAGACCGCGATTGCCACCGGCATCGGCAGCGTTACGTGCAGGCGTTCGGGCAGCGCCGGCAACGCGCGAAGCGCGCTTTGAATCGGCGCGGCGGGCGGCGTCGAGCGCTGGAGCCTACGGGTCGTGGGAACGAAGCTGCGCGCCGGTGCTGCGTTCGTGCGCGCCGGCGTTGCGTTCGTGCTGGTCGCGTGTGCCGTGCCGGCGGTCGACGTCACGACCGGCTGCGCCGGCTTGAAGAACGCGACGGTCGTCGCAACCGGAACGGCCAGCGCGGCCAGCAGCGTGGCGCTCCAGACGACGTAACGGGTCGCGGCGTTGATCCGCGGCCACGCGCGCAGCAGCAGCCACACGCAGAGCACGAGCAACGTGTCCTGCCAAAGTGCGTTGAGTACTGTCGCGGCAACGACGATCATGAGCCGTTCTCCTCGTACTGTTCGATGAGCGCCTTGAGCCGGCCGAGTTCGTCCTGCGACGGCCGTTCGTTGGCGATCAGCTGCAGCGCGAGCGAGCCCGCGCTGTTGTCGAAAAATCGCGAAAGCAGATGTCCGACGGCGCTCGTTGCGGCGTCGTTGCGCGCGACGAGCGGGCGATAGAGGAACGCGCGCCCGGCTTCGTCGTGGTCGACGTAGCCTTTGCGTTCCAGAATACGCATCGTCGTGAGCACGCTGTTATAGGCTAGCGGCGGCGGCGGCAGTGCCGCGGTCACCTCGGCAACCGTCGCCTGACCACGGTCCCACAGGACCTCCATCAGCCGCAGCTCGGCCTCGGTCAGGGTGTTCGAACGTCGTCGTGCCATGCGTACTCTCTCTCTCGAGTTTCTGTATGAGGGAAGGTTGAAGATGTTTCTACTAAATCGTTAGTTGAATAGTAGCGCGCTCGAGCGGCTCTGTCAACTAAATAATTAGTATTAGAAGCAGGGGAGCCTCTTGCTCCGGGGTGGGGGCGTTGGGGGAAAGCGGATATGCTCTGCCAATAAGGGAGGGCTATGCCAATGGCCCGCGTCCTCTTCATTATTCTATCGGTCGGCTTTCTCGCCGCGTGCGGGAAGGGAACCCCCGTTACCAGCGGCACCCCGACCCCGCCGCCGACGCCGCCCCCGGTCGTCACCGCTCAATACCCGATCCCTACGGCTTCGAGCCATCCGGTGGGAATTGCGCTCGGGAGCGACTCCAACATATGGATCACGGAGTTCGCCGTCGCTCGGGTGGCCCAACTGGCCCCCAACCGCACGATCACCGAGAACGTCACCCCGACGCGCAAGTCGCAGCCCTACGGAATGGCTTCGGGACCCGGCCCGAACCTGAACATGTGGTTCACCGAAAGCGCGGTCGGTAAGGTCGCCCAGATTACCACGACCGGGCCGCCCTACACCGAGTACGCCTTTCCGGTTCCAAACGTGAAGCCGATCGGCATCGCGCTCGGCGCCGACGGCAACATGTGGGTGACCGACTCCGGAACGAACTCAATCTGGCGTATCGTGCAGATCAAAAAGAAACCGTTCGTGCAGTTTACGCAGTACCCGCTGACCGGAAACGCGCGCCCCGGCGCGATTACGAACGGCTCCGACAGCGCGCTCTGGTTCACCGAGGCAGGCACCAATAAGATCGGGCGCCTGCCGATCAGCGGCTATCCGCTGACCGAGTATCCGATCCCGACGAAGCTATCGGATCCGACCGGCATCTGCCCCGCCAGCGACAATGCGATTTGGTTCGTCGAGATGAAGGGGCACAACATCGCGCGGCTTCAGACCAACGGCGCGGTTACGGAGTATCCGTTAAGCGGTTCGAACACGCCCAACCAAGTGCTCCAGGGCGTAGACGGAAACTTCTACTTCACCGATACCGCCGGAAACCGAATCGGACAGTTCATTTCACGCACGCACCACACCAACTACTACTCGATTCCAACCAAAGATTCCGAACCGACGGCGATGACCCTCGGCGCCGACAGCCAGATCTATCTGGTCGAAACCGCCGGCAACAAGATCGCGCAGTTCAGGTACTTCGCGGTTTAGCGTGCAGCTCGCCGGGCTCCAGCTCGGCGAGCGCGCTTACCCCTCCGCTTCCTAATAAAAAATACCGGCTGCCGGCCCGAACGACGTGCAGCGCCGCATTGGGCGCGAGCATCGCGCTCTCGACGACGTCGACGTGACGTTCCATCCGCCGTACCAGCCACGTGCTCCGGCGCAGGCAGCGCGCGCCTGCGTACAGCGCGGCAAGCACCGCCGCCACGACGCCCAACTTGATCGCGTACGCCGCCCAAAAACTCGCCGGCACGCGTTACCGCCCGTAAATTTTTCGCTTGTACTCGACGACCTTCGCTTCGATCTCGCTCGGGCGCTCCCGCACGACGACGGCATTGCCGGTCGTCAGCGTAATCACGCTCTGACCGTTGGCATCAACGGTCTCGATCAGGTCGCAGTTGAGCAGCACCGGCTGCCCGTTCTCCCTCGTTAAGGTGATCATAACCCCGTGTCGTGCGCGGTAAGGCACCCCTTTGGCGTGCGCGGCGACGCACGCCGCGCCGCCAACTGCGCGTTCGCCTCGTCGATCTCCATTTCGTCTCGTTTCGCCTCGCGTGCCCGAAACTCGTCGTAACGCCGGCTGCGAACCTTCTCAAGCACTAAGCGCTCGCGGTGCGCGCTAAGCAACTCGGCGCGCGTTTTCGAGACGTCGTCGCGCGCGCGCTGGACCCAGTCGCGCTGCCGCGCAATCGCGCAAGCCAGAGCGCGCAGGCGTGCATCATAGAATCCGGCGTTCGGACCGATGGACGCGGTCGTGCGCACGGTCGAAATCGTACCGGCGTGCAAAGCAACTCCCGTCTTGCGGACCGCTTCGTTCAATCGCTCGATCTCCCGGATTCCGTCATCGCTTGCCCGTTTCGCGCTCGCGAATGCTTGGAGCTTGAACTCCTCGCTGCGCCGCCGCGAATCGAGCAGCGGCTCGAGCGAGAACACGAAGCGTTTCGCCATCTTCTTCTGATAGGTTCCCGCTGCGTCGCGCTAGCGAGCCAACTGCGAGCGCTCCCGGCCGACCGATACGAGTTCGATCGGAACGGCGAGTATCTCGCCAAGGCGCGCGACGTACGCTCGCGCCGCCTGCGGAAGATCTGCGATCTGCCGGCACGTGTCGATCGCTTCGCTCCACCCCGGCATTTCTTCGATCTCGACCTCGAGATTCGGGCGATCCGCCGCCGAGAACCCGGCGGCCTCACCGCCGGCGCGATAGCCGGTGACGATCCCGATACGATCGAGCCCCGACAGCACGTCGAGTTTCGTGACGATCGCGGCGTCGAGCCCGTTGAGCGCGACTGCGTAGCGCGCCGCCACGGCGTCGAACCAGCCGCAACGCCGCGGCCGTCCGGTCACGGTCCCGAACTCGCCGCCCTGACGGCGCAGTCGTTCGCCGCGCTCGTCGTGCAGCTCCGAGGGCATTGGTCCCGCGCCGACGCGCGTGCAGTAGGCCTTGAACACGCCGCTCACGCGGCCGATCGCGCTCGGCCCAATGCCCAGGCCGGTGCAGGCGCCGCCGACGATCGTGTGCGAGCTGGTAACGTACGGATAGGTGCCGTAGGTGACGTCGAGCAACGAGCCCTGCGCGCCTTCCAGCAGCACGCGTTTGTTCGCGCGCAAGCGTTCCTGCATATAGTCGACTCCGTCGACGACCCGATCGCGCAGCCGCCGGGCCGCTTCGATCGCGTCGCGGTCTGCGGCATTGCGCGCGTCGACACCGTTGACAATATCCGCGAAGCGGATGCCGCTGCGCGCAACCCGGTCCATGTAGGCCGGTCCGATTCCGCGTCCCGTCGTACCGATCGCTCCGGCGCCGCGATCTCGCTCCGCCGCTTTGTCGCGCTCGACGTGCGATGGTAGTACGACGTGCGCTCGGTCCGAGATAAAGATGCGCGAGGTATCTACGCCGATTTTCGCGAGGCTTTCGAGTTCGCCCAGCAGCGTCGCCGGGCTGACGACCGTTCCGCCCCCGATGAAAAGCTCGACGTGCTCGTGCAGCACGCCCGACGGCACGATCCGCAGCGCGAGTTCCTGCTCTCCGGCGACGATCGAGTGGCCGGCGTTATCTCCCCCGCCAAAGCGCGCGACGACGTCGTAGTCGGCCGCGTAGAGATCGACGATGCGGCCCTTGCCTTCGTCTCCCCACTGACACCCCAGAATGACGTGTGCTTTGGAAGCCACCCTATTCCGTGCGGAACTCGAGATCCGCGGTATCGCCCATCGGAATCTCGGGCACTCCTTGGAACTGCGTCATCACGAACTCTGAAAAGAGCGCGTTGGGCCAACCAAAGTTGCGCCGGGTGTACTGCTGCGGATTGTCGGGGTTGAACGATTCGTGCAGCAGGTGGTCGCCGGGGTCGCTGGCCAGCAGCTGAGTGAGGACGTCCTGTTTCTCGTTGCCCGACGTCGTCGTCATCCCTTGGACGATCAGGGCGAGCGGCCAGATCCAATGGTCCGGCGTGTGATAGCTGCCGATCCCGCGCGCGACGTGACCCTGATAGAACGACGGGTTGTCCTGCGACAGTAAGAAGCGTCGCGTGTTCTCGTAGTACCGGTCGTTGGCGACGGTGTAACCGAAGTACGGCGCGGCCAGCAGACTGGGAATGTTTGCGTCGTCGGTGAGGATCGCGTGTCCGAGCCCGTCGACTTCGTACGCGTAGATGTAACCGTACTTCGGGACGAGCACGAGGCCGTACGTTTGAATTCCGCGCTGCACCTCGTCGCGCAGCGCTTTGGCCTCGCGCGCCTTCACGACGTTGTGGTACACGTTGAGCTCGATATCGGACATGTCGCCCAGCGCGACCACCGCGAACATCTCCGAGGGAATCAGAAAGTTGTAGTAGCAGGCGTCGTCGGAGGGCCGGAAACCCGTCCAGATCATGCCCGTGTAGCCGGTCGGCCGGCCGGCTCCGTCGGCGGGAAGCTCCTTGTGCGTATACCGCGAGTTGCGCGGGTGGTTCTGTTCCCGCTGCATCGTCGTCAGCACGTCGTCGAGCATGTTCGAAAAGTCGCCGTTGAAGATCGACGCGTCGCCGGTCGTCTTCCAGTAGCTCCAGGCAAACGCCGTCGGATAGGCCAGCGAGTCGAGCTCGAACTTCTGTTCCCAGACGCGGTAGTCGAGCGTGTAGGCGTTGGCGTAGGGATCGAGCTGGACGTACTTGACCATTCGCGCGATGATCGCGCGCAGCAGCGCACGGACGTCGGCATCACCCTTGGCGAAGTAGAGATACGGGCGCGCCTGAGCGCTTGCGTCGCGCAGCCACTCGGCGGGGATGTCGCCGGTCTCGATGTACGCGGTCCCGTCGGGAGCGTACTCTGCGAGCTTGCTGGTATCGAGCAGCGCCGAGCGGAACATTTCTTGTAAGTGGCTGTTCGGATTGCGGTAGTCCGCCGCCGCTTGTTCGATCGAACGCAGCTCGAGCGCCAAGGAGCGCCCCGGAAGCAGAAGAGTGGCCGCGACGCAAAGCAACGCGGCCATAGCGAATCGTTGAAGGCTCTTACCCATTTACGCGGGCCACGTTCCGTGTGCATACAATGCGGGCAACTCCCGATAGCGTCCTAGATAATCGAGGCCGTAACCCACGACGAATACGTCGGGGACTTCGAAGCCCCTGTACTTAATTTCTATATCGGCAATTCGCCGGTGGGGCCGGTCCAGCAGGGCGCAGACCGCCAAAGAGGCCGGTTCGCGAGCGAGCAGCGCCTTGACGACGCCGTGTAAGGTCAGCCCGGTGTCCACGGTATCGTCGACTAAAATCACATGGCGGCCGGCGATCGGGATGGCCAGATCCTTCTCCACGACGACCGCCTGCCCGTCGCCGTACCGGCTGATCGCGATGACGTCCATCTGCGCGGGGATCGTAACGGCGCGCATTAGGTCGGCGAGAAACGGCGCCACCGCGGTAAGTAAGCCCACCAAGACCGGCAGCTTGCCGGCGTAATCCGCCGAGATGGCCCCTCCCAGCTGCGCGACGCGCTCCGCGATCGAGCCGGAGTCAAAGAGCGGCTCACCGATCGAAAGCCCCGCTTTTTCGATCACGAGGCGCGCTTGTGCGAACGCGAAAAGACGCGCTCGATATCGCGTCGGGTAAAGAGTTTCACGTTGACGGCAGGGTGATGTTCGCGAAGCAAACGCAGCTTGCGGTTTTTTCGTGTGTTGCGAATCGGTTTGGCGTACGTCAGCTCGACGTAGAGATCGTACTCGGGCAAATAAAAATCGGGTGTAAAGAACTCGATTGGGCGGCCGCGTTCGTTCCAAGAGATCGGAAAGGTCCGCGGTTCGTACTGCCACGCAATGCCGTAGAAGTCGAAGATTCGGGCGAGCTCGGCTTCACTCGCATGAGCGAACGAAGCCCGTGACATAGCCACGGACCGTTATCTACGCCACTCGCGCGCCGCTATCCCCCGCGCCGCGCCGCCGGTCCTGGCGGCATCGCAGTTTTCTTGGTAAAATCTACGGAGATTTTCTTCTAATCGGGTGTTGGAGGATAAGCACGTGTTTACTTTTGGCAGGCTTGGCCGCGCACTGGGCGCCGGCGCAATCGCCTTCCTTTTTGCCGGGTGCGGATCGCACGCCGTGCCCGCCGCTACGAGCGCGGCCCCTTACGCGGCCGCCACCGAACATCGCAAAGTGTTCGATTTCGTTGATGCGCCACAGAGCTTTCTGGTGCCGTCGGGAGTAACGCAGCTGGTGCTGGTGGTGAGCGGCGCGAGCGGGGCCGCCCAACTGAGCGAGCGCGGGCAGCACGCCCAGGGCGGTCTCGGCGGAATGGTCACCGCGACGATTTCCGTGACCCCGCACGAAACGCTGGCGATCTTCGTCGGCGGTCACGGCAAGAAATCGCGTAACGGTGCGTTGGGCAAAGGCGGCTACAACGGGGGAGGCGACGGAGGGAGCCCTGCTGGGGGCAGCGGCGTCGACGGCAGCGGCGGCGGCGGCGCGTCCGATGTTCGCCGGGCGGGAGCCTCGCTTACGGACCGCATTGTCGTCGCCGCCGGGGGCGGCGGAGCGGGCGGCTTCGGGATCTACGGCTCGGGCGGCGGCGGCGCCGGCGGCCCAATGAGAGGCGCCAACGGCCAAGGCCCGACCTACCATGACGGCTCAGAAGGCTTTGGCGGCAAGGGCGGGCGCCAAGATGCCGGCGGCCGCGGCGGCGCCGGCGGATCGCGCGGCGAGTTCCCCCACGGCCTTCGGGGAAGGCACGGCACCCTTGGGGCCGGCGGAACCGGGGGGGGCAGTCTCACGGGGGAGTACGGCGGAGCGGGCGGCGGCGGGGGCGGCGGCTATTACGGCGGAGGCGGCGGCGGTGGCGGATCCTCGAGCACTAGCGGCGTGGGCGGGGGTGGCGGCGGAGGAGGCGGCTCATCCTTCGTCGAGGCGAGCGCGACCGGCGTCCTAGACGTGCGCGGCGGCGCTGCGGCCGGTAATGGTTCGGTCATCATTTCCTGGCAGTAAACCGCTGCGGTTCAATCGCGCGGCCTCAACGGAAGCCGTAGGAGAAAGCGTGCGCCGCCGAGTGGCGACGTCCCCACACTGACCTCTCCGCGAGCGCGCTGTGCGATCGCCCGGACGACCGCCAGACCGATGCCGCTGCCCGTGCGATCCGTCTGCGCGCCCCGCGCCCCCATCTCGAAGATGCCGGTGCGATCCGCGGGATCGACGCCGTTACCGTCGTCTTCCACCGTTACCTCTACGAACGGTGCGGTTCGCCGGCATCGCACTTCGACGGTTCCGTGCTCGCTGCCGTGCTTGATCGCATTTTCGACGAGGTTTGAAAGTGCGTGGACGAACTCGTCGCTATCGATCGCGGCGACCGCGCGTTTCGGCGCGTGCGTCCGGACCGTCACGTCTCGCTTGCGGGCCATCGGCGAGACGATTTCGAGCGTGACGCGCATCTGTTCGACGATGTCGCACGCTCGCGGACGAGGAATCGGGCGCTGCATTTCGAGCAACGGAAGGTCGAGCATTCCATCGATCAGTCTACCGAGCCGAAGCGTCTCGCTGCGCGCGGTTTCGAGAAACCGCCGCGTCGTCTGCGGATCCGCCTCTTCTTCCAGTAGCGTCTCGAGATAGCCGCGAATCGCCGCGAGAGGACGGCGCAACTCGTGCCGGACGGCGGGAAGGGCGGCCGGCTCGCCCAGCGCCCCGGCGAGATTCTTGAGGTCGAGCACGCTGCCGTGCGCTATGGCCGCGCGAACTTATAACCGAACCCGTGAACCGTACGCAGCAGCGGCGGGATTTTCCAACGCTCCTCAATCTTGGCGCGCAGACGATGGACGTGCACGTCGACGGTGCGCTCGTCGCCGGCAAAGTCGAAACCCCAGACGCGCTGCAGCAGCCAGTCGCGCGAGAGCGCGACGCCCGGATTGCTCGCAAACTCCATCAGGAGCGCAAACTCGCGCGGCTTGAGCTTGACGTCGTTGCCGTCGACGCGCGCTTCGCGAGCCGCAGCGTCGACCTCCAGCCGTCCGAAACGCAGGGACGGAGTCGCGCGTACGACAGGCTGACCCACGCGTCGCAAGATCGCCTTTATTCGAACGATGAGTTCCCTGGGAGCAAACGGTTTCGAAAGATAATCGTCGGCACCCAGCTCGAAGCCGACGACACGATCGACTTCGTCGCTGCGTCCCGTGACCATAACGATCGGAAGGTTCCGTCCCTCCCGTCGCAACGTCCGGGCGACGTCGTAGCCGTCGATACCGGGCAAGCCGACGTCCAGCACGAGCAGATCCGCGGCGCCGCGCGCGTGGCGCAGCGCTGCGTGCCCGTCCGAAGCGCCGAGCGCCGTGAAACCATCGCGCTCGAGGTGGTGGGTGAGGAGGTCCCGAGTCGCGCGGTCGTCTTCAGCGACTACGATCGTCTGCAGCGGCATGATGGAAATGGTGCCCGCCGCTAAACCCCGGTGAGACCGGAAAAGTGCCGGCTTAATCCGCGTCGATCGCGAGCGGTCCAAATCGCGCGGCGTGCTCGCGCAACGTGCGATAGATGGTCGCCGCCGGGAAACCTAAGCGCTCTAGCCGGCGCGCCGCCGACGGATACGCGACCTCCGGAGTTTTGAGCAATAACCTTTCGAAGGCCGCCGTGCAACGGGCGGACTCGTCTTCTTCTAGGGAAGCGACCGCGGTTGCCGCCGAATCCAAATCGATTCCCTTTTGCGTAAGCTCTCCGATGAGGCGGGCGTCGCCAACTGTTCTGCGTTTGCGCTCGACGTAGAGCGTCGCGTAAAGCCGGTCGTCGACGAACCCTTCGCGCTTACAGCGTTCGACGGCGTCGCGAATCGCGTCGCCGTCGAAACCTTTGCGCTCCAGTTTTTCCCAGAGCTTCGCTTCGGTCAGCCGCTGCCGCGCCAGCATCCCCAACGCCGCAACATAGGCCCCCCGTGTCACGCTAACCCTGTCACACCGTAGCGGGAGCTTTTCCGTTCGTCGACGCGACCGTGCTGAGTGCTTCGCGGATCTTGTTCTCGATCTCAAACGCGACATCGGTGTGCTCTTCGAGGAAGGCCTTGGCATTCTCGCGGCCTTGCCCGATGCGCTGCTCGCCGTACGTATACCACGAGCCGCTCTTGCCGACGATGTTCTGATCGAGCGCGACGTCGAGGATCGAGCCCATCTTTGAGATGCCGTGCCCGTAGGTGATATCGAACTCGGCCTGCCGGAAGGGAGGCGCAACCTTGTTTTTGACGACCTTCACGCGCGTGCGCGTGCCGACGACGTCTTGCCCGATCTTGATGGTCTCGAGCTTGCGAACGTCGAGGCGAATGGAGGCGTAGAACTTGAGCGCACGGCCTCCCGAAGTCGTCTCGGGGTTACCGAACATCACGCCGACTTTCTCGCGCAGCTGGTTGATGAAGATCATCACCGTCTTGCTGCGGGAGATCGCCGCGGTGAGTTTGCGCAGGGCCTGCGACATCAACCGGGCCTGCAGCCCGACGTGCGCGTCGCCCATGTCTCCCTCGAGTTCCGCGCGCGTAACCAGCGCGGCGACCGAGTCGACGACGACGACGTCGACCGCGTTGCTCCGGGTGAGCATCTCCGCGATCTCGAGCGCCTGTTCTCCGGTATCGGGCTGCGAGACGAGCAGATTGTCGAGATCCACCCCGAGCGCCGCAGCGTAGTTCGGATCGAGCGCGTGCTCGACGTCGATGAAAGCGGCCGTACCGCCGGTCTTCTGAGCCTCGGCGATGGCGTGCAACGCGAGCGTCGTCTTACCGCTCGACTCCGGACCATAGATTTCGACGATGCGGCCACGCGGTAAGCCGCCGACGCCGAGCGCTAAATCGAGCGCGATCGAGCCCGTCGGAACGATCTCGAACGCCATGCGCTCCTGAAAGTCGCCCATGCGCATGATCGAGCCCTTTCCAAACTGTCGCTCGATCTGCGTCAGTGCGTTGGCTAGGGCAACTTGTCGTTCGTCTTCTGCAGCCATCTGTTTCCCTTCTCTAGGTGGGTTGGGTGCGCTACCCTATCACGTTCTCAGGGTCGAGTGCCAAGTGGTTGGCATACTGATTTTCATTTCACGATGCGGCCGGCTCGGCGCTTTCCTCAAAAAGCGCGTCTATGAACTCCGCCGGCGAAAAATCACGGAGGTCGTCGGGGCCTTCGCCCAAACCGACGAGTTTGATTGGGACCTCGAGCTCGTCGACGATCGCGACGAGTACGCCGCCCTTGGCAGTCGAATCGAGTTTGGTGACGACGATCCCCGTCAGTTGGGTCGCTTCGTTGAAGAGCTTTGCCTGCGAGATCGCGTTCTGACCGCTGGTGCCGTCGACGACGAGCAGCGTCTCCGCGGGCGGCGCTCCCGTCTCGCGCTCGATCACGCGCCGCATCTTCTTGAGCTCTTCCATCAAATTGGCTTTCGTCTGCAGCCGCCCGGCCGTATCGACGATGATGACGTCGGCGTTACGCGCCTTGGCGGCGCGCAGGCCGTCGAATACGACCGACGCCGGATCGGCGCCTTCGGCGCCGCGGACGACGGTCGCCCGGCCGCGTTCGCCCCAGACGGCCAGCTGCTCTGCGGCGGCCGCCCGAAACGTGTCGGCCGCAATCAAAAGAACGCGCTTGCGTTCTTTCTGCAGGCGCGCAGCCAGCTTGCCGATCGTCGTTGTTTTGCCGCTGCCGTTGACCCCGACGATCAGCAGCACGGCCGGGGAGGGCTCGATCTTGAGTTCGGGGTGAGGCAGAGTGAGGAAACGTTCGACGTCTTTGCGGAAGCGCGCCACGGCTTGGTCGGTCGTCTTCCACTCTTCCTGCTTCGCAACCGTCTGCAGGCCCGTCACGATCTTCGCGGTCGTCGGCACGCCGAAATCCGCCATGATCAGCGTCTCTTCGAGTTCGTCCCAGAACTCTGCCGAGATCGGACGCTGCGGCGAACCGAGGCGTGCGACCGCCGAAAAGACCTCACGGGCACGGCCGAGGGAGGTGCGAAGCCGCGAAAGCCAGCTCACCCGAAGCTCCCCCACCTGCTCACGTAACCGACTCTATCATCCGAACGTACGTTCGGTCAATGCGCTGCGCTATACTTAACCCATGAGTCATCGTTCGGCCCTTTGCTACGCCCTGGCGGCAATCGCCGTCGCATCCTGCACCGCCACCCACACCATACCCACGACCGTCACGACCACCGCCTTCGATGGAGCCGTCCGCGGCGCCGCCGCTCCGCTGATCGACCTCGACGCAAGCTCCGCCGGACCAACGGTCACGCGCGATGTGTACGGCGCCTCGATCGGCACCTGGTGGAACTTCCGGCAACCGTTCGTCAACCCGTCGCTGCGCAAGTCTGCGATGAAGCTCGTCCGTTTTCCGGGCGGCTCGGAGTCTGACGCCTATCACTGGGAGGATGGCGGGTCGCTCTGCAACGGCAAGGGGTACATTACCTCCGGAGCCACATTCGACAACCTGATCCATCACGCGGCTCGTCCGTTAGCCCTCGACGTGGCCATCACCCTTAACTACGGCAGCAACCGCGCGTGCAACGGCGGCGGCGAACCCAGTGAGGCCGCAGCGTGGGTAGCGTACGCCAAGAAGCGCGGTTACGACGTTCCGTACTGGACCATCGGCAACGAGATCTACGGTTCGTGGGAATACGACCTGCACGCCAAGCCGCACGACCCGGCGACCTACGCAAACGCCGTGCGAACCGGCTTCTACCCTGCGGTGAAGAAGGCGAACCCCAACGCTAAGCTCGGCGTCGTCGTCGACACGCCCGACGATGCGCCGTGGAACGACGTCGTCCTGAGCAAAGCGCAGCCGTTCGATTTCGTCGAGCTGCACTACTACCCGGAGTACAACGTTGACAACGACGCAAAGCTTTTAGGCCCCGGCGTCGATTCGTTCGCATCGGATCTCACCGGACTGCGCGAGCAGATGAACGACGCCGGGGTTTCAAAAAGCGTGCCGATCTACGTCGGCGAGTTCAACAACGACGCGGGCAAGCAAGGCAAACAGTCCGTCTCGATCGTCAATGGCCTCTTCTTGGGGCAAATGCTCGGCACGCTTCACGAAGCGGGCGTTCCGCTGGCCACCTGGTGGCTGGCCTACGGACAGTGCGACGAAACCGGCGACTTCTCGAAAAAGCTGTACGGCTGGCAAAACTTCGGAACCGAGGGCCTCTTTTCCGACGGGCTTCCGAACAACTACGAGTACTGCGGCGATACCCCGAAGATCCCCGGAGGCACGCCCTTTCCGACGGCCCGCGTGATGACGCTCTACGCCAATAAGGTGCCGGCGGGCTCGCAAGTGCGCGACGTCACGCTTCCCAAATCGCTCGGTACGCGCGTCCGCGCGTACGGGTACGCGCTCTCCAGTGGGTACGCATTCGTCCTGTTCAACAATACGCTGGGGTCGCTCGGCGTTCAGGCGCGGGTCAGCAACGCTCGCAAGAGCGGGTTCACCGCCGCGCTGTCGGTGTACGGCAAGAAGCAATACGACAAATCAAAGGAAGACCAGTGGGTCGGGCCGGCGAGCAAACGACTCGGCAGAGTCGGTACGACGGTCCCGCTGACGCTTCCGCCGTATAGCGTTTCGGTGCTTACCCTCCAGTAGGGTTAGGTCGTAACGGGGACGCGCCCTCGCGCCTCTTCGCGTTCTTCGCGCTTGCGATCGCGTAAGAACTGAAAGAACTCTTTGCCCTCGCGCAGCCGGCGTTTCATCACCTGGCGGTCGCCGATCATTCCACCGAGCAGCGCGAACATCTTGCGCGGGCGGAAGTAGAACTTGCGGTAGAACTCGTCGACCGATTCGAACATCATCGTCGACGTCAGGCCGGGATAGTTGAGCGCGGCGTGCTGAACGCCTTGTGTGTTTACGAGGTCTTCGGTCTGCTCGAGCCAGCCGTTCTCCTGCGCCTGCTTGTAGAGATGGGTTCCCGGATATGGCGCGGCGAGTGAGACTTGAATCGTCTCGGGATCCATCTCGCAGGCAAAATTGACCGTCTCTTGGATCGTTTCGTGCGTCTCGCCCGGCATGCCGAGAATGAACGTTCCGTGCACTTTGATGCCGAGTTCCCGGCAATCTTTCGAGAAGCGCCGGATGATGTCGAGCCGCGTGCCCTTCTTCATGTTGTTGAGCACCGTCTGGTTGCCCGACTCGTAGCCCACGAGCAGTAATCGCAGCCCGTTCTCTTTCATCACTTCAAGGGTCGCTCGCGGCACGTTTGGCTTGGCGTTGCACGACCAAGTCATCCCCAGCGGCCCAAGCCGCCGCGCGACCTCTTCAACCCGCGGAATGTTGTCGGTGAGCGTGTCGTCGTCGAAGAAGTACTCTCTGACTTCCGGAAAGAGCTGCTTGGCACGGGCCATCTCCGCCGCGACGCTCTCGACGCTGCGTACGCGATAAAGATGTCCGCCGATCGTCTGTGGCCAGAGGCAGAACGTGCACTTCGATTTGCAGCCTCGTCCGGTATAGAGCGAAAGGTACGGATGCTGCAGATACCCGTTATAGTAGTTGGGGATCGTCAGGTCGCGGCGGTAGACGTCGAGGACCGAAGGAAACGCGTCCATGTCGGTGATGAGCGGCCGCTCCGCCGTGCGCACCGGCTCGCCGTTCTTACGGTACGCCAAGCCGTCGATCTCGCTCAGCGGCTTGCCCGAGGCAACGTCGACGCAAGTGTAGTCGAACTCACCGACGCTGACCCAGTCGACGGCGGGGGCCAGCTTGAGCGACAGCTCGGGAAGGATGCCCACGTGCGCGCCGACCATTCCGACGACGGCATTGGGGTTCTCTTCCTTGACGCGCGCGGCGAAGAGCGCGTCGTTGCTAAACGACGGCGTGCTCGTATGGAGGATGATGCGTTCGTAATCTTTGGCCAACTGCACCACTTGATCGACCGTCAGGTCGTCGGGCGGGGCGTCGATCAGTTTGCTGCCCGGTATCATCGCGGCCGGCTGCGCCAACCACGTCGGATACCAGAACGACCGCACCTCGCGGCGACATTGATAGCGCGACCCGGCACCACCGTCGTACCCTTCGAAGGTGGGGGGGTTCACGAACAACGTCTTGAGAAAATCGGGCATGCACTATCCTCCGTTGTTGACGGTTTTCTGCGCGCGGCACAAAGCCTTCCGGAGGATGCCAGGCTGCTTAGAGCGCGTCGATCGCGCTTTGGCGGCTGGCAAACCGGCGGAAACCGGAATAGTCGACCTCTTCCGTGGCCGCGCCGGCGAAGGGCCCGTAGCTACCTTTGTAGTTCTGCGTCTCCGCAGTCACCGCCCAATACCCGGGAAGCACCTGCGCTCGGCGATCGGTGATCTCCCCCCAACTTGCGTGCGGCGGCAGCACGTTAGGCTGGTAGGTATAGCCGACCACGCTGTTGGTTTGGTCGTAGGTGAAGGTACCGCTCCCGTGCGCCGCATCGTGCAGCGTCGACGAGAAGGCGATGGTGGCCGGTCCTTGCTGCACAAACGAGTACGCCGCTGCGTTACGTGAGTCGAATGGGATGGCGAAGGTATCGCCCGGCTTTGGATTCTCATACGCTTGCGCCATCTCGGCTTGCTGCTGCGCGTCCGCCGTCCGGCCGTCGATCGTATAGGCGATCACCCGCACCTTGACGACCGCTCCATCTTCGTAGACCCCGTCCAAAACGAGGTCTTCATGTCGCTTGGAGAAGCCGGCGTGCACGTCGAGCACGCGGCGGAGGCGGAAAGTCACAAATCCGCGGGACGTCTGAGCGTATCGCTGCGCCACCTGGGCGAGAACGGGTGGCGCAGACGTTGCCGGCGCGTTAGGGACGCAAGATCACCCGATTGACGATGAACGTGCCATTACTATAGTAGCCCACCAGCGAAACGCGCTCGCCCTGGGCCGGCGTGCCACCCGTCGGGTAGATGATCGTGCCGTGCTTGAGATCGACCGTTTGCACGACGCCGTTGTGCCGCAGCACCGTCAAGCGATACGAGGAAAAACCGGTTACCGTTCCCAGCATGACGTGCCGCTTATCGTATTTATAAACGTCCCAGTTGGGCTGCCAGGTCGTGTACGCGGGCACGCCCGCACCGTAGTCCTGCGCCGCGACCGGCGCCGTAAAGGCACCGCCTACGAGCAGTACCGCCGCGACCAGCGAAGTCATTCCAGCGTAGAATTTCATAACATTCGCCTTGTACCCGTCACGGCGGAACTACAACGTTAGAAGTTCCTAAAAGGCGCCGATCCCGTTTGGTGTGCCCAAACCAGTCGGGCCGTCCCAACCTTTGCCCGAGGTGCACATCGGGGCACCGCAGCCGCCGTCGTTGCCGCTGCTGACATCGTTGAGGCTCGAAGCGTGTCCGTAGAGGTACGTATTGTTGTTGTTGGCAGCCGTACCGGCGAGCGCGTAGACCGATGCAACGATCGGCGTCGCGACCGACGTCCCGCCAAAGACGAGCCACCCGCTCTCGCGATAGGTATCGTAGACGGCGACGCCGGTGTTCGGATTGGCGACCGCCGACGTATCGGCTTGCGCGCGCAGCGAGCAACCGGTAGTGATCCCGTTCTGAAAACTCGGTTTGGAGTAGATTTTGCTGCAGCCGCTGCCGGCGCCCGACCACGCGGATTCCGTACGCGGATCGATCTTCGTCAAGCTCGTTCCACCGACCGCGATCACGCTGGGAAGAATCGCCGGCCACTGCGCCGTCGCGTTGTGCCCGTAGTCGCCCGTCGCGGCGGTGATTGCAATGCCGCTGACGTTAAAGGAGCCGTCGAACTTCTGCGAGCCCTCGTTACCGCTCCAACTGTTGCTCACGTAGTTTGCGTGCGCGGTCGCGTACTTCTCGGCGGTAACGAGCGCCGCCAAACTATTGCTGGCCGCTTCCACGAGCAGGATCTTGCAGTTCGGGCAGATCGCCGAGATCATATCCACGTCGAGCGATTCCTCTTCGGCCCAGCCGGCGTCGGCTTTGGTGCCGAAGGCTTTGGTCGCGAAACAGCCGCTGGAGACCGTACAGGCCGGAAGCCCGTATTGCGCGCGGTACACCGCAAGGTCTTTGGCGGCGTTCGGGTTGACGAAGGCGTCGACGATGGCAACCGTTTGCCCCTTACCGTTACTCCCGCTAAAAGACGTTAAACCGTACGCCGTTTGCAGGTCGCTGGGCGCATAGCCGCTCGGCGTGTTCTTGCGCACGAGTCCCTTCACGTCGGTGCGAATCCACGAGAGGCATCGCGCGTATCCGCTGCGGACCATCCCGCAGACGCGCTCCGAACGCCCTGCGCGCGGCCACAGGCCAAGCTGCGCGGCGCTCGGATGCACCACTGCCATCGGCCTGACGGGCGCGGCTGCCGGCGGTTCGGCGGTCAGCGCCGATTCCGGCGTCTCCACCGAAGTGGGGGCGGGCTCTTCGTTTGTGCTGGTTGCGGGCGCGGCGCCCCCGCCCGTTGAGGGCAGCGAGCTCATCCCACCGGTATTGCTGCAAGCGGCGAGCGCGATAACTAAAGTCAAGGAAATAAAGGCCGTAAGTTTCAAGTTCTGACTCCTGCGGGGTGATAAAGCCTGCGACGCTGCGCTCCGATTTCCTACCGCGTAACGTCGCAGCCTATGTTCATCTAACGTAGCCGGCGGTCCAAGCGTTCGCACACTGCCTACAAATGAAGATCGAGCGTCGTGCTGGTGGCCGTGTCGCCGGGCAAAGAAGGAAGGCGCCCGACGCGCGACTGCAAAAGTACGTGAGGGTCAGCGCCTTCTGGAGGGATTAGTGAAGAATTTACGCGCGGCCATCGTTATTATCTGCGCGGCAGCCTTTGCGGGCTGCAATAGCTCGAGCACGACCATCGTCCCGGGGCCGCGGCCGACGGCAACGCCGCCTCCGCCAATGCACTCGATCCAGCACGT
>DATAWH010000069.1:0-2484 GCA_036267315.1 Candidatus Cybelea sp.
CGATCGTGCAGAGCACTGCGCTCAGGCGCGAAGCGGCGCAGTACGCGAAACTGCTGCACACGCTCGCGGAGTCGTAGCGGTGGGCGGCGTTATTTTTTGACGAGCGGGCAGGATGCGATTCCCAGCGGATCTGAGTTGCCGACGATCGTCGAAAACGGCGTTTTGGCGCCGTTTTTAGCCCACCACGCCGTTGCGCTGGTTCGATTGGAAGAAGATATTTGCCGCCGGGCCGGCGATGCTCATCCGGAGTGCGGTCAAGCGACCGAAGGAGTATCTTCGATTCGGCGCGCGGAGAACCCGGAGCCTACTCTCCGCCTGGGCTGACGTCGTTGCCGCCTTCGCCTTCATCGGGAAGAGGGTTGCCTTCGGCCGGGTTCCGAGGCGGATTGGGCTGCGCATCGGGATTGTCGGGAATGGTTCGCGGATCGACGGTGGGGTCTTCGACCGACATCGCTCTTCCTTTCGTAGCACGGTAGACGGGTCGTACGATCGTTTCGCCATCACGATACCCCGAAACGCTGCGGCTTATACTGGAAACGGCAACGTCGGAGACAATCACGCGATTCGAACGGCAAGCCGACACCTGCGCGGCGATGGGCTCGCCCTTCACGGCGGACCTGACCCGTGAGGCGGTTGCAGACTATCGCGCGGGCGACGATTTGCCTATGCGACGGGCACGCGCAAGATATCGTCTGGTCTGCTAGTGCCTGAAACTCTTGCGTTGCGCTCTTGTTTCCCCGCGCGCCCAGTGGGGGCGCTTGCGGCAACGGCGAGACGCCGGCGGAGCGACAATCGGCAAGCAGCAAGGCGACGCCGAATGTAAAGGTAAGCAATCCGGCCATCTTTCGTAGGATTTTCAAGGTGCGGCTGGGTAAGGCACCCCTTATGACCACAGCTAGTACGTCTACGCGATATTCGCCTAAAAAATGGAATCTCTCCGGCTTGCAAGGCATCTCGGACCAAACGCTCGAGATGCACTTCGGCCTGTATGAGGGCTACGTCAAAAACACCAACGCGCTGCTTGATCGGATCGACGCGCTGCGAAGCGCGGGCCAAAACTCGGGTGCGACGCCTGAGTTTGCCGAGATCGTTCGGCGCCTAGGTTGGGAGTTCGACGGAATGCGCCTTCACGAATACTATTTCGATAACCTCACGACCAAGCCGTCCGAGCTCAAATCGGGTTCGCTCTACGACGCCCTCGGCAAATCGTTCGGCGACGTCGAAAAGTGGAAGAAGGATTTCGCCGCGACCGGCGGGATGCGCGGAATCGGTTGGGCGATCACCTACCTCGATCCCGATACGAAGCAGTTGCTCAACATCTGGGTCGGAGATCACAACGTTAACAATCTTCCGGGCTGCGAGCCGATCGTCGTAATGGATCTTTGGGAGCACGCGTGGCTCAAGGACTACAAACCTGCCGATAAAGGGAAATACGTCGAGGCTTTCCTCGCTAACGTCGACTGGAACGCCTGCGCGGCGCGCCTCAAGGGCTAGAGAAACAACGCCGGATGCGCGCCATCGTCACCGGCGCCTCCGGCGGCTTCGGCCTCGAGTTTGCAAAGCTGCTCGCCGCCGACCGCTATGATCTTTTACTCATCGCGCGTTCGGGCGATAAGCTCGAAGCGCTTGCTTCAGATTTGCGCGCGCGCCATGGGATCGGTGTGGAAACGCTCGTGCTGGATCTGAGCACGCCCGACGCTGCCACGGTCGTCTTTAAGCGTGCGCCGGACTGTGACGTCCTGATCAACAACGCCGGTTTTGCCACCAACGGCCGTTTCGACGAGATTCCGCCGCAGCGCGTTCGCGAGGAGATCGTGCTGGACGTGCTGACGCTCACGGAGCTTACGCGTGCCTACCTGCCGCGTATGCGTGCGCGCGGCACCGGCCGGATTTTGAACGTCGCTTCGACCGCGGGGATGCTGCCCGGACCCTTTATGTCGGTATATTATGCTTGCAAGGCCTACGTGCTCTCGTTTTCTGCCGGGATCGCCGAGGAACTCCGCGGCACCGGCGTGACGGTGACGTGCTTGGCGCCGGGGGCCTCTGCTACCGGCTTTGCGCAGCGCGCCAACGCGCAAAAGTCACTGCTCTTCGGAAAGCTGCCGACGGCCAAAGCGGCGCCCGTTGCGCGCGCCGGCTACCGCGGGATGATGGCCGGACGAGATCTCGTCATTCCCGGAGTCTCGAACCAGTTGGTAGCGCTGGGGGCTCGCCTGAGTCCGCGGAAGTTACTGATCCGGATGTCGCGGCGTTCGATAGAGTGATGGGTGCGAAGGAGCGAATGAAGCCCCAATGCGTCAGGCGGCGAGCCGTCGATCCTGCGCAGCGACTGCGTCGTCGCGCCGCAGGAGAAGGCGGAAGACGAGAGCGTGCGTGATCAGGAGCAGCGGCACGAAAAACGTCACGATAAAATAGGTGGCTCCGAGTTGTCCCGGCGCGAGAGCGTGGCGGCCGCCTTGGTAGAACGCATTGATGAGGTCGAGG
>DATAWH010000070.1:0-7751 GCA_036267315.1 Candidatus Cybelea sp.
CCGCATCGGCGGCTTCGGCGACGTCGCCGTGAGCGAGACGATCGGAATGGAGCGGCCGCGCGCCTACCGCAACAAGATGGCGCTTGTGGTCGACCATCGCACGCCGCAACCGGCGTTGGGCTTTTATCGTCAGCGCTCGCACGACGTCGTTCCGATCGAGGCCTGCCCGATCGTGACGCCGCGGCTCGATGCGTTGCTCGGTGAGCTTCTGCGTGCGCGCAGCGATGCCGGCGCCGGCGCGATGCTGCGCCCGGCACGCCACCTGGTTGCGCGGGCGGCCCGAGAAGCCGATCGAGCGGTGCTCAGCGTATCGAGCGTGCGTCCGATCGAGGACGGCGAGCGGCTTGGGCCGCAGCTTCTGCGCGATCTGCCGTCGGCAGCGGGCGTCAGCAATTCGTACGATCCGCGCAGCGCAAACGCGATCCTCGGACGGCGCGAACGTGATCTTGCCGGCGCGGCCGACGTCGAGGAGAACGTCGCCGGCATTCGCTATCGCGTTAGCGCCGGTTCGTTCTTTCAAGTCAACGTCGAGATGCTCGAGCAGATTTTGGATTTCATGAAGCCGTGGCTCGCAGCGTCGGGCCGGATCGTCGACCTGTATTGCGGCGCCGGGACGTTCGCGCTCTTCTTCGCGAGTCAAGGCTGGCAGGTGTACGGCATCGAGGAGAGTTCGCGCGCGATCGCCGAAGCCAATGCCAACGCGCGCTTGAACGAGCTCGCCGATCGCGCCCGCTTTGAAACCGGACGCGTTGAAGACCTGATCCGCGCGCCGCGCGTTGCAAAGATCCTGCGGGAGGCCGATGCCGTCTTTCTTGACCCTCCGCGCAAGGGGAGCGATGAGACCGTGCTCGACGCGATCGCCGGCGCACGGGTCGCCAACGTGTGGTACCTTTCGTGCGACGCCGCGACGCTCGCGCGGGATTTGAAGTTCCTCGCGGCCAAAGGCTACCGGCTCGACGGCGTGCAGCCATTTGATATGTTTCCGCAGACCGGGCACGTCGAGACGCTGGTCCGCCTGGTACGCTCTGAGGTTTCTGGAACTTGACACCCGATACGATTGATATTCGCTACGTCGCACAGCTCGCGCGCATCGCCCTGACCGATGCCGAGATCGAGCGTTTCTCCAAAGAGCTCGCAGACTTGCTCGGTCACGTCAACGCGCTTGCGGAACTCGATACCGCCAGCGTCGCCGCGACCGCGCAAGTGGTCGAGTCGCGCAACGTCGCGCGCGAGGATATCGTACGGCCGTGTCTGGACCGCGAGGTCGTCCTCGAGGGGGCGCCGCAACGCCAGGGCGCGTTCTTTCGCGTGCCCCGCATCATCGCAGAATAGCCGAGTTGACGATGGAAGTATCGATCGCGCGCAGTGCCGCCGAGATCGCCCGCGACGTCAACGCTCGAAACTGCAGCGCGGCCGAAGTGACGGCCGCGACGCTGGCACACGCCGAGGCGGTCGAGGGCGAGGTCGGCTCGTACCTTACGCTGCTGCGCGATCTTGCGGAGTCGCACGCCCGGCACGTCGACGAGCGCGTGCGCAACGGCGCGCATTTGCCGCTGGCCGGCGTGCCGATCGCGGTCAAAGACAACATGTGCCTCGACGGCACGCGCACGACGTGCGGCAGCAAGATCCTCGAAAACTGGATCGCGCCGTACACCGCGACCGCCGTCGCGCGCATGCTCGGTGCCGGCGCCGTGCCGATCGGCAAAGCCAACTGCGATGAGTTCGCGATGGGAAGCTCGTGCGAAAACTCGGCGCTCGGCATTACCCGGAATCCGTACGATTTGACGCGCGTCCCCGGCGGCTCCAGCGGCGGCTCGGCGGCGGCCGTTGCAGCCTATGAAGCGGCGATCGGCTTGGGCAGCGATACCGGCGGTTCGATTCGCGAACCGGGTGCGTTCTGCAACCTCGTCGGCTTCAAACCGACGTACGGGCGCATCTCGCGCTACGGTCTGATCGCCTTTGCCTCGAGCCTCGATCAGATCGGTCCGCTCACGCGCACGGTGCAGGACGCCGCACTGGCCTACGACGCCATGGCCGGGTACGACGTGATGGATGCAACCTCGATCGATCGTCCCGTCGAGCCGGCGGCATCGTCGTTGCGCGAAGACCTTTCCGGTTTACGCATCGGTCTCGTGCGCGAGTTCGATACGAAGGCGTTGGGCGAGGAGAGCGACGCGCTCTACCGCAAGGCCTACCGCGACCTGCAACGTCTGGGCGCGGAGTTAGTCGAAGTCTCGCTGCCGACCGCCGACTACGGCCTGGCAACGTACTACTTGATCGCGCCGGCGGAGTGCTCTTCGAACCTCGCGCGCTTCGACGGCGTGCGCTACGGCTTGCGCGTCGAGGGCGACGACGTTCGCTCGATGTACGATAAGACGCGCGCCGCCGGCTTCGGGCCGGAGGTCAAGCGGCGCATCCTCATCGGCACCCACGCGCTCTCCAGCGGCTACTACGACGCCTATTACGTGCGCGCGCAGAAAGCGCGCACGCTGATCGCGCGCGATTTCGAGAACGCCTTTGCCTCCTGTGATTTGATCGCGTGCCCGGCGGCGAGCTGCCCGGCCTTCGAGTTCAACGCCAAGAGCGATCCGTACAGCATGTACCTGATGGATTACTACACGATTCCGATGTCGCTGGCCGGCCTGCCGGCGCTCTCCGTACCGTGCGGCTGGGTAACCCCCACCGGCGCGAGCGGCCCGCTGCCGATCGGCTTGCAGTTAGCCGCGCCGCTCTTTGCCGAGCGGCTGCTGCTGGGCGCGGCCCACGCTTACGAACGCGCCACCAATCACGCGCGTGCCCACCAGCCCGAGCTGGCCGGAATACGCGCATGAATCAGGCGGAAGCGCTAACGCAGTACGAAGCGGTCATCGGCGTCGAGTGTCACGTCGAGCTCAAGACGGAGACCAAGATGTTCTGCGGCTGCCGCAACGAGTTCGGCGGCGAACCGAACACGAAGACCTGTCCGGTCTGTTTGGGAATGCCGGGCGCGCTGCCGGTTCCCAACGAAAAGGCGCTCGCGCACATCGTACGGACGGGCCTGGCCTTCGGCGCGGAGATCCCCTTGTTTTCGAAGTTCGATCGGAAGAACTACTTCTATCCCGACATGCCCAAGGATTACCAGATCTCGCAGTACGACATGCCGCTGACCCTCGGCGGAGAGGTGACGTACTGGCTCGAGGATGGTTCGCTCAAGAGCTGCCGCCTCACCCGCATTCATCTGGAAGAAGACACGGGCAAATCGACGCACGCGGGTTCGGGCGACGGGCGAATCGCCGGCAGCTCGTATTCGCTGCTCGATTTTAATCGCGCCGGCGTTCCGCTGATGGAGTGCGTCTCCGAGCCCGAGCTGCACAGCGCCCGCGATGCGGTGGCCTACTTGGAGTCGCTGCGCCGCACGCTGCTCGCGCTGGGCGTAAGCGACGTGAAGATGGAGGAAGGCTCGCTGCGCTGCGATGCCAACGTGTCGATCCGCCCGATCGGCAGCGAGACGCTGGGGACCAAGACCGAGATCAAGAACATGAACTCATTCCGTTCGGTGGAACGCGCGATCGAGAGCGAAATAGAGCGACAGACCGCGCTGCTCGAATCGGGCGAGCGCATCGTGCAGGAGACGCGCGGCTGGGACGAGCTCAAGGGCGCCACGCACTCGATGCGAAGCAAGGAAGAAGCGCACGACTACCGCTATTTTCCCGATCCCGATCTGGTGCCGCTCGAAATCTCCCGCGATCTGGTAGATGCCCTCCGCAGCGGCCTTCCGCCGATGCCGTGGCGGCGTTTCGAGCGCTATACGAAAGAATACGGACTTCCCGTCACCGCCGCGACCCAGCTGATCGATAACCTTTCGCTCGGGGAGTACTTCGACGACGTCGTCGCGCGCAGCAAGAACCCGCAACAGTCGAGCAACTTCGTGCTGGGGGAGCTGTCGCGCTTGGCCAACGACACCGGCGTCGCGGTTGCCGATTCAAAGGTGGGCGCCGACGATCTCGCCGAGCTGATCGAACTGGTCGACGGCAAGAAGATCAACTCTAAGATTGCCAAGGACCTCATCGGGCGGATGTGGGACGGCGCCGGTTCGCCAAAGACGATCGTCGAACGCGAAGGTCTGGCGCAGACCAGCGATCCGGCCGCGATCGAACGATTCGTCGACGAAGTGCTGGCGGCGAACGAAAAAGTCATCGCCGATTATCGAGCGGGTAAAACCAACGTGCTCGGTTTTCTCGTCGGACAGGTCATGAAGGCCTCGCGCGGCAAGGCCGATCCGGCCCTGGTCAACGAGCTGGTGCAGAAGAAGCTCGCGTAACGCGGCGATTCCAATGAGCCTGGCAGATGCTCGTACCCTCGACGCGCTCGACTTCGCGCGAGTACGCGAACGCGTCGTCTCCGCGACGCGAACGCAGCGCGGCCGCGCGCTGGCAAGCGAGATGCTCCCCGTTTCGGACTTTGCGAGCGTGCGCCGCGAGCAGCTGCGCACCGAAGCGCTGCGCGCGCTGGCGGCAAGTGCCGACGTCACGATCATGCCGGCGATCGACACGGCCCCGTACACCGAAGCCGCGCAGGTCGGCCGAACGCTCGGCGCCGCCGAGCTCCGTTCGATCGGCGACGCGCTGGCGGCGGCAGCGGCAGCCCACAAGGCGGTGCGCGAGCACCCCGAT
Source organism: Candidatus Cybelea sp. (assembly GCA_036267315.1). Taxonomy (GTDB): domain Bacteria; phylum Vulcanimicrobiota; class Vulcanimicrobiia; order Vulcanimicrobiales; family Vulcanimicrobiaceae; genus Cybelea. The sequence continues at coordinate 4,653 of DATAWH010000070.1, forward strand.
CTGGGTTCGGTCGTCGCGCCGTACACGCCGCTGCGGGAGCTGCAGCGCTCGCTCATTGACGCCATAGACGAGCGGGGCGCCGTCATGGATCGCGCCTCGCACGCGCTCGGGCGGATTCGGCGCACCCTCGTTCACGCCCAAGGCGAAGCGCGCGACCGCATTTCGTCGATTCTCAACGGCGCCAAGTACGCCAAAGCGATCCAAGATCGGGTGGTGACGATTCGCAACGGGCGCTTCGTCATTCCGATCAAGGCGGAGTTTGCGGGCAGTCTCCCCAGCATCGTGCACGATACGAGTTCCAGCGGTCAGACTCTGTTCGTCGAGCCCCTGTCGGCACTCGACAGCAACAATCGCGTGCGGACGCTGCAGATCGAAGAAGAGCGCGAGGTTCAGCGCGTGCTGCAGGCACTCTCGGCCGACGTCGGCGCTCGTGCGCCAGAGGTCGAGGCGAACATCGAGGTGCTCGCCACCCTCGATCTGCTCGCGGCCAAGGCGGAGTTCGCGCGGCGCGGCGACGGCTCGATGCCCGAGCTGAGCGACGAACCGGAGTTGATCGTCGAACGCGGGCGCCACCCGTTGCTCGACTCACGTGCCGTGCCGCAGTCGCTGCGGCTCGACGACACGACGCGCCTGCTGGTCATCAGCGGGCCGAACATGGGCGGGAAAACCGTTGCCCTGAAAATGGCCGGCCTCTACGTCGTCATGGCGTACTGCGGCCTGCAACTGCCGGCGGGCGGCGCGACGTGCATCGGGTGGTTCGAGCGCGTCGTTGCCGACATCGGCGACGAGCAGTCGCTGGCGGCAAACGCGTCGACGTTTTCGGCTCACTTGCAGCGTATGCGCGAAATTCTCGAAGATGCCGGCCCGCGCACGCTGGCGATCGTCGACGAGATCGGCGGCGGGACGGAACCCGCCGCGGGTACCGCGCTCGCAGTTGCGATGCTCGAGCGGATGCTGGCTTGCGGCGCAAAGGCGATCGTCTCGACGCACTCGACGGAGCTCAAGCTCTTCGCGCACTCGACTCCCGGCGTCGCCAACGCCAGCGTCCGCTTCGATTCGACGACCTTCCAGCCGACGTTCGAACTCGATATCGGCGCGCCCGGGCAGTCGCTAGCATTTCCGCTCGCCACGCGGCTTGGTGTTTCCGAGGCAATCGTCGCACGCGCGACCGAACTGATGGAGGATCGCGAGCGCGATTATGAAGCGGCGCTCGCCGAGCTCTCTTTACGCAACAGCGAACTGCGCGAATCGCGCGTGCGCTTGGAGAGCGAACGCCGGGACGTCACCAGTATGCGAGATGCTTTGCAGCGCGACCGCGACGAGCTCGACGCGCAGCGCCGCCGCTTCGGCAGCAACGCCGAAGAGCGTCTCGCGCAGGGGCTGCGCGATTTCACCCGCGAGCTGCAGCGGCGCGCCGACGAATCGTCGCAACAGAGCGCGCGACGACGCGCGCGGGTAACGCCAGGGCAGACGGCGGCCCTCGCTCAGACGATCGAGGCGATCCGTCAAGATCTCGGCATTCGGCCCGAAGCCCAGCGCGCGCAGGACGATCAGACGTTCGCGCTCGGAGATCGCGTGCGGATTCGTTCGCTCGATCAAGAGGCGGTCGTGTCGGAGGATTGGGACGAAAGGTTGCTCGTTTCGATCGGTTCAATGAAGATGATGGTGGATAAAAGCGACGTGACGCGTTTAGGAGCTCCCGCCAAACGCCCGCGGTCGAGTGCGGTAACCGCCGACACGCGAATGGCGGCGGCCGGGCGGAGCGTCGCATCGCTGGACGTGCGCGGGAAGCGTTACGCCGAGGCGGAGCCGCTGGTCGAACGATGGATTGACGATGCGCTGCTCGCCGGCAACCACGAGCTGCGGTTGATTCACGGGAAGGGAACCGGGATGCTGGGGCGCGGTCTTCAGGAGTATCTCCGCAGCCATTCCGCGGTGACGAGCTATCGCTACGGTAACGAAGAAGAAGGATCCAGCGGCGTGACGATCGTGGAGCTGCGCGCGTGACGCCGGCCGAACTGCTCGACGGTTTCGATCACGTCGAGACCTTTGCCGATTTCGAACAGCGGCTGAAGCTGGGCAGACCGCTGCGGGTGAAGCTGGGAATCGATCCGACGAGCCCCGATCTTCACCTCGGCTTCATGGTCGTGCTCAACCAGCTGCAGCGATTCGCGCAAGCCGGACATCGCGTTACGCTGATCATCGGAGATTTTACCGCGCGCATCGGCGATCCCAGCGGCCGAAACGTCACGCGTCCGCAGCTTTCGCAAGAAGAGATCGAAGCGAACATGCGGACCTACACCGAGCAGGCTGGGAAAGTGCTCGATCTGGAGCGCATCGAGATCCGCTACAATTCGGAGTGGCTCGATAAGCTCGGTTTTAGCGATCTGGTAAAGCTCTTGGCAAAGGCGACGGTCGCGCAGATGCTCGAGCGCAACGACTTCCACGATCGCTTCACGGCGGGTGCGCCGATCTCGCTGCACGAGTTGCTTTATCCGGTCGCCCAGGCGTACGATTCGGTCGCCATCGAGGCCGACGTCGAGCTCGGCGGCACCGATCAACTGTTCAACTTGTTGCTCGGGCGCCACTTTCAGCGCGAGTTCGGTCAGCTGCCGCAAATTTGCGCGACCGTGCCGCTGCTCGTCGGCCTCGACGGCGAAAAGAAGATGAGCAAATCGCTCGGCAACTACGTTGGCGTCGCGGAATCGGCGACCGAACAGTTCGGGAAGCTGATGAAGATCTCCGACCAGTTGCTGCCGGCGTATGCCCGGTACGCGGCATTCCGTTCGTCGGAAGCTTCGGCAAAGCTCGGCGAGGACGTCATCGCCGGGCACGTGAAGCCGATGGACGAGAAGAAGCGGCTCGCCGAAGAGATCGTCGCGCGCTATCACGGCTCCGACGCCGCTGCCGCCGCGCGCGATTTCTTCGAACGCACCGTTCAGCGCAAGGAAATTCCCACCGAGAATCTGCCGGAACTCGATCTGGGCGATTGCAAGCGCGTCAGCGAGTTACTCGTCAAAGCCGGCTTCGCGGAAAGCAAACGCGCCGCCGAACGACTCATCTCCGGCGGCGGCGTGAAGATCGACGGCGAACCCGTGC
>DATAWH010000071.1:0-21486 GCA_036267315.1 Candidatus Cybelea sp.
TCCGGCGTCGCAGTCTTTCTCAACCGCGCCGTGGTCGGCGTGGGTGGAGACGTCGATGCCTTCAAAGCTTCGATCTGCGTTCTTTTTGTCGCGTTCGACCGTCGCGTGGTTTCTTGCGGCGCTGCTCGCGAGTTGCGGACAGTGGCAGCCTCCGTTACGCACGGGGGCCGATGTTGGTTTTACCCGCACGCGCGTTGGAGCTTCGGCCGGCGCAAACTACCGGATTCTTTATTCGTTCACGCGTGACGGGGCGTCGTATCCGGATTCTCAACTCACCTACGCCGGCGGCAACTTTTACGGCACGACGTATCAGGGCGGTGCCTATGGCGGCGGCACGGTCTTCGCCCTCGACTCCAACGGCGCGATGCGCATCGTGCACAGCTTTCAGCGGGGTGCCGGCGGCTTCGGCCCAAGCGCCGGGGTCACCGAACTCAACGGGACCCTCTATGGGACGACGATCCACGGCGGAAGAGGGCGCGACGTCCATCGGCATTCCAACGGCGTCGTCTTCAGCGTTTCTCCCTCGGGCTCGAACTACACGGTCATTCACCGCTTTTTAGGCGGCCAGGATGGGGCATTCCCCAGCCATTCACCGCTGATTCTTCTCAATAAACGTCTCTATGGAGCGACCGAAGGCTACAGTGAATCGTCGACGGAGTGCGCGAGCAGCGAAGACGGTTGCGGCACCGTCTTCGAAATAACTCCCGGACAGAAACTCCGAACGATCTATTCGTTCCAAGGCGGCACCGACGGGTACGCGCCCATGGGAGTCGTTGCGTTGCACGGCACGCTCTACGGCACGACGGAGTTTGGGGGCGATCAACAGTGTCCGTATCAAATCGGCTGCGGGACAATTTTTGGAATCAGCACGTCGGGCGCAAAGCGGACGCTCGAAAATCTCAACGCGAAATCGGGATACTGGCCGAAGGCGGGCTTGACCGCGATGGATGGCGCGTTGTACGGCGTGACGTCGCGCGGCGGCATCACGGGAACCTGCATCTACTATGTAAGCCGCGGCTGCGGAACGGTCTTTGCAATTACCGGCAAAGGTAAATACCACGTGCTCTACCGCTTTAAAGGCGAGCACGACGGAGCCACCCCGGTCGCCGCGCTCTACGCGCTCAAAGACACCCTCTACGGAACGACGGAATACGGACCGCCGCAGAACGGTTCTCCCAAGGGCGAGGGAACGGTATTCAGCGTTGCGCCGGGCGGCCGGGAAGCGACGCTGCACTACTTCGGCGGACCGCCGAAAGACGGTCAATACCCTCAGGGAGCGCTCACGAGCGTTGGGGGCGTCCTCTACGGAACCACCTATGGTGGCGGTCCCGCCCAACGCGGCACCGTCTTTTCAATCGCACCGTAGCGCACCAGAAATGAAGAGCGCGCGATTTGGATCGCGCGCTCCGTTCGATGCTACGAAGTTCGAGTTATTTCTTGACTAGCGGCCACGCGGCGACTCCGGCCGGTTCCGACGTTCCCGTAAGTGCGGAGAACGGTGAGGTTTGGCCTTTCTTGAAGCCAACGACGTTCACGTCTTGGTTCGATTGGAAGAACGTGCCGGCGTGCGTTACACCGTTTTGAGTCGGACCGGAGATACCGCTGTTGAGGGACTCAAACGGGGACGTCGTGCCGTACTTGTAGACTTGGACCACGTCTGTGGCAAAACTAGAGACGAAGATTTCGTCCTTCTGCCCGAAGGAGATGCCGATGGGGCCGGAGAGTCCGGTCAGCCCGGCGTTGGTAACGGTTTGCGTACCCGCTGCGATCTCGAAAACCGCGTTCGACGAGTCGCAAGCGACCCAGACGTTGTTCTTTTTGTCGACGCCGATTCCAACGGCTTGGCCGTACGCGTTGAAATCGATGGTTTCGAAGGCGGTCGTCTGGCCCTTTGCATACCCGGTCACCGTGTTGTTGTTGAGATTGGTGACGAAGACGTTTCCTTTGGAGTCCACCGTCACACCATACGGGCCGTCGATGCCGTTAGTGATCGTGGTGGTCGGCGAAGTCGAACCCTTAGCGTAGATTTGAAGGGTGTTGCCGCCGAGATTTACCGAGTACAGATTGCCTTTTTTATCGACCGCGACGCCGAAGGTACAGTCGGTCCCCGACGTGATCGAGCCGGTGGGGCCGCTGTTAGGTACGGTGGGATCGTACATCAGAATGCCGAGACTGCAATCGGCTACGAAGAGGATCGATTTTTTCTTTTTGTCCGGCCAGCCGACGCGGGCGTTGCTTTTCGCGCGAACGAGCGGGATGGCGATCGGACCGGAGACGTCGGGACCTTTAACGTAACGTACGGCCGCCCCGGCGGCGTTTGTGCCGGGTGTAAGCGAAGTGCCGCCGGTCGTTCCCGCAGAGTTCGAACAACCTGCCACAAGTGCGAGCGCCACAACACTCAAAAGCGCGCGGCGTGAAATCGTCTGCAACATGGGGGATCCTCCGAATAAGGCGATATGAGGGACGGCCTCCTTTCCGGCCGCTGCAACACCCCCCTCCTGTCGAGAACGCGCTTGATGGACCAAACGGCCGACGCGATTTCGCCGGCTGCAGCGGTTGCCGCCTGGCCGGAGATGTCGGGCCCTTCGACTCAGTCTAAGAGCGCCTCGCCTGCGCCCGTAATGAGGCGTTACTCGCGAGGACGCCCGACCCAGTTCGGGAAAGCCGGCGGATAACTGTTGCTACTTCAATGGAGGGACTTGGCGTTGTCTACACACCGTCGCATTTTGTTCGTCGTGGCGGCCCTCGGGCTCGCGGCGTGTTCGGGAGGCGGGGGCGCCGCTACGCCCGCCGCTTCAGTTCAAGCGGCCGCAACCGCTTCAACGGGCTACCTCGTCTTTCGCCCGCTGGCGATTCATCCCGACGCCGGCGCGCCGGCGGTGTTGATGAACTACGTTGCCGACGGGCCGAATCAATCCGGCGTGCCGTGCATCGACTGCGTCAACGGGGCGAGTACCGGCAACAACGTCGGAATGACCGGGCCTTACAGCTACATCCCGACAAACTTCGTATGGCAGTACGAGATTTCGTTCACGGATCTCTCATTCAAAGGCAAGTGTAAGATCACGTGGACGATCGTCGGCGGAAAGAAGACGATCGACAGCTTCGGCGACTCCTTTACGCTCAAGAGCGCCGGGGGCTTCGTGCTCTACGCGCTTGCGCGCAACCGTCCGAAGTACTCGGGCCCCGCGACGCTGACCGGAAAGTACGTCTGCGGCAGCAACTCGGGCTCCGCTCAAGCCCCGCTGCAGTTTCAGTAGCGCGGAGCATCGAGCGAGCCATCGTCGCGCCCGACGATAACGTCGTCGACAAGGTTGAAGAAGAGGCCCGTAGACACGACGCCGTGGATCCCCCGTAGCGTCGTGTCGACGGCACTTGGCTCGGCGATGCTGCCGAAGGCGCAATCGAAAATCCAGTTCCCGTTGTCGGTGACGAACGGTTGCGCGCCACGAGCGCGGCGGCTCACGTGCAAATCGGGAAAACGGCGTTCGATCTCGCGACGAACGTACGGCGCCGCGAACGGCACGATCTCGACGGGAAGCGGAAACTTCCCGAGCTGCGGCACGAGTTTATTGAGAGTTGCGACGACGACGTACCGCTCGCACGCGAGCGCCACAGCCTTCTCACGAAACAGCGCCCCGCCGCCGCCCTTGATCAGCGACCGGTCCGGCGCGATCTCGTCGGCGCCGTCGATGGCCACCGGCATCCGCTCTGCCAAGAGGTCAACCAGCGGAATCTCGAGTTGACGGCAGAGCTGCTCGGTCTCCGACGAAGTCGCGATCGCGATAATGCGCTCGCCGCCGGCGATCCGCTGCCCGACCCGCACGATTGCCCAGTAGGCCGTCGTTCCCGTGCCCAGACCGACGCAGGTTCCGTCGACGACGTAACGGTCGACGGCCGCGAAGCCGGCGGCTCGCTTTGCGGGATCCTCGTTTTCAAACATCGCGTCGGCGTTTCGGCGTTTTGCGGCTAGCCTCCGCGTCCTGGGGCCGGCCCAATCGCGGGCGAGCGCAGCTTATTGAGAAAAGCGCACGAGTCCCTCGGCGCGGCGGATCAGATCGCTGGGCGACGGGACGGTACCGGTAACTTCCTCGGTATAAATCAGCATCAACTCTTTGCGCTGCTGCGCGTCGGCGAGGTGAACGAAGCGCACCGAGGCGGTGCTCGCGGGCAGCCGGTATCCCTTCGCTGCCAGCAGCGCATCGACGTGCTGCTCGTCGGAACCGGAGTTGATGGCGACGGGCACCGCGTAGCCGTTGGAGCGGAGGAACGCTTCTAACGACGCGACCCCGGAAGCGTGAGCGTTGGGCGTGCGGCTGTCGTCTGTCCACGTGTCCACATAGAAATCGAGTCCTCCCAACAACGCGCGTCGCTTCGACGTATACTGATGGTGCAGCTTGGGCAGCGACGGAAGATACGATTCGAACTGAATCCAGTAGAGCCGCCGGACGAGCTTGCGTGCGTCGGGCTCGACGTACACGAACTGCCGGCAGTTGGCGATGCCGTAGAGCACAAACTCCTTTGAGCCGGCATATGCCGCCTGCGCCGGCACCGCGATGCAAACCCTCGGATCGGCGGTCGACGTAACGACGTTGGCGTCCGCGCTGCGATGCGGTGCCGCAGATAGCAAAAGCCCGCAGGCAACGATCGCTCCGATTTTAACCGATCGGGTTAGCGCCGGCCCGTAGACGGCCTGCAGACTCATTGCGAGGGCCCTAGGGGCCGAGCGCGACGCCGATCGGAAGCGCGAGATAGTTTCCGGTGACGACTTGCTTTGGCTTCTGCCGGCCGCTCAGCGCATCGAGTACGAAGATCGACGGCGGTCCGTGGAGGTCGCTGCCGCTCGTCGAGTAGAGGGACGAACCGTTGAGCGCGACGCCGGCGGGGCCGATCAGCGGCGGGTTCCGGGACACGATCACGCGGTCGGCGCCCTGCGAGCCGTTGGCCGTCGGCGAATAGGCCAAAATGTCTGCGTCGCCGGGATTGGCGGCGTACAACTCGCCACTCGTTTTACCGATCGCCATACCGCTGGGAGCGTTTTGCTGACCAGACCCGATGATGGCTCGCACGAGCGCCGGCTTCGTGACCGGGGTTGCGAACTCGCTGATCTCATTGGTGTCCGAGACGTACAAATTCCCGGCGGCGTCGACCGCAACGCCGTTGATCTCGGCGTGGCCGTCGGGTAGCGAAATTCGCTGCAGCGTCTTCGCATTTCCCTTAGCGGTGGGTGCGTAGACCGCGACGTAACCGTTGGTGAATCCGCCGACGAACTCGTGACCGTGACGATCGACCGCCACGCAACTCGGCACGAACGGAAGCGTGATCTCGCGCGCCGGCTGGTCGTAGCCGGTCGCGCCTTTGTGGTATGCGTAGAGATACTCGTTGTCCTCATCGGTGACGAAGAGGCCGCCGCCGAAGCCGATGGCGATGGGCCCGGGATTGTAGGTCACGACGAGCGACGAGCCGGCCGGCGTCACGAGCGTTCCGTCGGCGTTACGCGCAAACCGGAAGATCGACTTTCCGTACCAGTCGCTCACGTAAAGCGCGCTGGTAGCGGCGTCCCGGTGGAGAACTCGCGGCGACGACGGCGCTTCCAGGGCCGTACCGGTGTTCGGAATCGCTCCGCCTCCGCCGCCGCAGCCCGCGAGCGCCAATCCGGCGAGCGCGATACCAACCAATGAGCCAAAAAGCGATTTTATTCGGGCCACCGTGCGCCTCCATCCGAGCCGTGAGCGCGCAAACTTTCCGTTCTGCCAACTCATCCCTTGGGAGAGGGTGCTCGCTCGCCCGGACACCGGAAAAGGGCCCATTTCAAATCAGAGCAAAATCGGCAACGGTGCCCGACACCTCTTCCAACGTCGAGGTCGCGCGCGATTTGAGCGCGGGCGGCTCGGCCGCTCCCCCGTCGCCGCACGCGAAGTGGCTGGGTTTCATCGAGGCCGCGGTGCTCGCGATCGTTGCGGTGGCGACCGCTTGGAGCGGCTATCAGGCATCGCGCTGGGAGGGAACTTCGACGACTGCCTATGCCTTGTACGAGCGATACACGGTTCTGGCGCAGGCGAAGTCGACCTTAGCCGGCCAAGACCGGCTCTACGACATCGTTACCTTCAGCGGCTGGACCGCCGCGCGAACGGCCGGCAGCCGCGATCTCGCTACCTACTACGAGCGGCGTTTTCGCCCCGAATACGAAGTCGCTTTCCGAGCGTGGATGGCAATGGATCCGTTTCACAACCCCAGCGCGCCACCCGGGCCGATCTTCATGCATCAATACGTCAGCGCCAATGCGCTGGCGGCCGATCGGTTTGAAGCGGTCGCGGACCAACACTTCAAAGCGGGAGTTGAAGGACGGGATCGCGCGGACGATTACGTGCGCGTGACCGTGTTTCTGGCAACGGTACTCTTCCTCACCGCGCTAAGCCAGCGTTTTGAGTTCGTCGGACCGCGAATCATCATCGTGGCGATCGCCGCGATACTGCTGCTCTTTAGCATGCTGGGAATTTTTACGCTGCCGCGCACGTAAAGGCCGAGGCAGCATCCTCTGCCGAAAGGCAGCAGTGACCATGTGGAAGCGAACGTGGGTTGCTTGCGTGCTCGCCGCGTGTACGGCCAACGGCACCGAACCGGGTGCGCAAACCGAGTTTCTATCCGGCGTGCCGTTCTCGCAGAAAAGCCCGATCAAGCACGTCGTCTTCGTCGTACAAGAGAACCGTTCGTTCAACAATCTTTTCATGGGATATCCCGGCGCGATGACGCGAAATTTCGGGTACGACACCAAGGGAAAGAAAATTCTGCTCAAGCCGGTACACCTGCAGATTGAGTGGGACATGGCCCACAACGAAGCCGGGTTCCTCGCGGCCTGCAACGGGACAGGAAAGCTGCCCGGGACGAACTGCCGAATGAATGGCTGGAACAACGAGCTCGCCACCGCGGGTCATCCGCCGAATCCAGCCTACGCGTACGTGCCGCGCAGCGAGACTAAACCCTATTGGACGATTGCGAACCAGTACGTACTCGCCGATCGGATGTTTGCATCGAACCTCGACGGCAGCTTCGTCGCCCATCAGTACGCGGTCGCCGCTTACGCGAGCCGCGCGGTCGATTATCCGACTCGCGTGTGGGGCTGCCAGGGCGGCCCTTCCGATACGGTGACGACGCTGACGAACCAGCGCACCATTGGCCCGAGCATCATCGCGTGCTTCGACAATCCGACAATTGCCAGCGAAGCCGACCGCGCCGGCGTCAGCTGGCGCTACTATGCCGGAAACGTCTATGGCGACGGCGGCTTGTGGAATGCTTACGCGGCCGATTCAAACATTTACAACGGGCCCGATTGGAACGTGAAAGTGATCGACCCGCCGTCCCGGTTCCTCACGGCGGTGGGCGAGGGAAAACTCGCGCAGATCACCTGGATTGCACCGACATATGAGGCCTCCGACCATGCCGCGCTTGATACGGGGCAAGGACCGGCGTGGGTTTCCAGCGTCGTCAATGCCGTCGGTAAGAGCCGTTTTTGGAACTCCACGGCAATCTTCATTATGTGGGACGATTGGGGCGGCTGGTTCGACCCCGTGAAGCCTGGTTTCATCGACTACGACGGACTCGGGTTTCGCGTTCCGTTGCTGATCGTTTCACCGTATGCCAAGCAGGGTTACGTCACGCACGTGCATTACGAGACGGCCAGCGTCCTGCGATTCATCGAAAACACCTTTGGCTTGCCGCGACTCGCGGCGAGCGACGAGCGCGCAAACGATCCGGCCGATGCCTTCGATTTTCACCAGCAGCCGCGAAAGTTCGTCGAGATTCCGGAGGGGAAGCCCGCTGCCTACTGGCGCCGGATCGAACGCGCTTCGCGCTTGGGTCCGACGCCGGCGGGCATCTTGGGCGACGACTAGCCGAAGCAAAGCGCTAAAAACGAAGGCCCGGCAAAAAGCCGGGCCCTTTGAAAACCTGTCTCCGACGTAAAGTCGAGACGTTTACCTACTGGGTTACGATTCCAACCGCGCCGTCGAGGCAGCTGCCCGAGGTGGGGCACGCGACGATGTCCTGAGCGTACTTCACTTTGCCCTTGCTGCTCTTGACTTTCTTTTTCTCGGTGATCGTGTCGGTGATCGGGTTGCCCGTCTTAGGCTTGATCGCTCCAACGATCGATTTGAACTTTTTACCCTTGAGCGTGACGATCTTTTGCTTCCAGCTGTAGGGAGGGAAGGATCCCGACGAACAGCTGCCGCTGCTCGAGATGCAAACTTCGATCGAAGCCGGCGAACCTTTCGAGACGGTTACGCAAGTAAAATACTTCGCCGTCGGGCACGAGGCCGTGTCTTTGCTCACGCCGACCATGTGAAGCGCCGGTCTGCCGGCGGGCGAGAGGGACTGAGCGCCCGTGCTAGGTACTGAGTTTCCGAGGCCGCCGGAGCAGCCCGCGAGAACGCCGATAGCGACTGCCGAAGCGAGCGCTGAGGTAAACAAGCGCATTTGATTTTGACTCCTTAGTAGATAGAGGGAACGTATCTCTCGCGTTCAGGCTTGGTAATGCAGAACCCTCCGCTTTCCTTTTCATGAAACTCACAGCGAGGCAAGCTAGGGGGCGTTCGGACTAAGCGCTCTTACGGCGCGAACTGGAAAACGACGCCCTGACCTTGCGTACCGCCGGCGACCGTGGCTCCGTAGAGCTTGCCGCTCGCGTCTTGGGCTAGGCCATAATACGGGTACTGGCCGTCGGTCCCGGTGCCGAACGCGTGCAGCACCTGTTCTTTGCCCGTCTTTGCGTTGACTTCGAAGATCGTGCCGCAGTCGCACGTTGCACCGCCGGCCGAGGTCGTTCCGTACAGTTCGTTTGATGCTCCCCGCAGCAACGTGCTGGTCGGGGAACCGCCGTCCGCTCCACCGGTGAAACTATAGAGGACGCGTTCGCGGTACGTCTTTTTGCCGCGGGCAACGAGCTCGAATACGGTTCCGGCACCGCTCTTTCCGCCGTAATAGGTCGTTCCAAACAGATTTCCGGATGAGTCGGCGATCAAGCCTCCGTAGGGCGACGCAGCGTCGGGTGCGCCCTTGAACGCGTAGATCGTCGTCATCTTCCACGCGTTGTTCGCGGCAGGTGCGAGCACGAACGCGGTTCCCGCGCCGTGCGCGCCGCCCTCTTCGGTTACGCCGAATATACGGCCCTTTTTGTCGAGCAGCAACGGCCCGAGCGAGCCAACGCCTCCGTCGTTAAGGCCGGTAAACGCGTGAAGGATCTTTTCGTGCCAGGCTTTCTTTGACGGCCGCAACTGATAAACGATTCCCTCCGAATCGGCGCCGCCATCGGGCGTCGTCCCGTAGGCGTTGCCGGTCCGATCGAACGAGACCGGTCCACCGGGTCCAAAACCGTCGTCGGCCGATCCGAAGTCGTGAATGACGCTCTGGTTCTGTCCGGTCAGCTGATAGGCGACGCCGCACCCATCGCCGGCGCAGTAGCCGGCTCCCCCGGCGACCGTCGTGCCGAAAAGCTGTGAGCGGGCATTAAACGTGACGCCGCCGTGTGGATTCTTTCCATCGCCGTAACAGGTAAAGTTCCAGAGCACGCTTTCGGACCACGGCGGGCTTGCCTGGGGCGCGAGCCTGAAGACCGTGCCGCACGTGTATTGACCGCCGATGACCGTCGTGCCGTACAAGTTGCCGCTGGGATCCAGCGCTATGCCGGTCGCGGCGTTGCCGCCGTCGCTTCCCCCGGTGAAATTGTAAAGGACTTGTTCGTTGCTGGTGCCGGAGTGACCGACGGCGCTGCCGCCGATGCTCGGAAGTGCGCCGCCGAAAGATTGGTGCGCTCCGCCACACGCGGCAAGCAACGCAACCAGGGCGCATCCGGTAAGACGGTAGGTACTCTTCATTGACGATACTTCGCAAAAGCGCCGCGCTGACCTGGGGGCAGTCAAGCTCGCTCCGTGGAGCGAATGGGAGCGGCATGACCGCGTCACCGGCGATGATCTGTTCGCGCTGCAACGAGCCGCGCAATAACGCGGGCATGTGCCCGGCTTGTGGAACGCGGCTGCAGAGCCTCGGTGCGGCGAAACGGCGTGGCTGGATCGCCGCGACCGCCGGCGTTCTTATGATCGTTTTCATGAGCGCGGTGTGGTTTTGGGTCGATCGGGCGATGGCGGCGCAGGCGATTTCGGCTGCAGATGTCGGCACTGCCAGGTTTCTCGGTCGCATCCACGTGGCGTTTGGACTGGTCATTCTCGCGGGATTGCTCGGGATTGCCAACGGCTGGCTGATGGCGCAATCCGGGCGGCGCAATCGCATCTCGATCGTGATGCTGGTCGTCGTTTTTGCCGCGGCCGTCATCGTCGCGGCAAGCGCGTCGACGTAGCGGGCCCGGCTTGCCACGCATCTCGCTCGCTGCAGCGGTGGCTCTCGTTCGCAAGCGCGATCCGATCCTCGATCGCCTCGTCGACCGAATCGGTCCAATTCGTTATCGCCCGCGGCATCCCGATGGCCACTTCGGGACGTTGGTTCGCGCGATCGTCTTTCAGCAACTGGCCACGAGCGCCGCTCGCGCTATCTTCGAACGCGTCGTCACGGCGGCCGGCGGAACGCTGACGCCGCAAAAGTTGAATTCTCTGCCGGACGAGCGGCTCCGCGCGGCGGGCCTTTCGCAGAACAAGCTGCTTTCATTGCGCGATCTGTCGACGAACGTGCTCGACGGCAGTGTCGAGCTGGAGGGTTCTCGCAAACAGAGCGACGACGAGATCGTCGCTAAACTGGTGACGGTGCGCGGTATCGGGCGCTGGACGGCCGAGATGTATTTACTGTTCGAACTGAGGCGGCTCGACGTGTGGCCCGTGGACGACCTCGGCGTGCGTCAAGGCTACGCGATCGGATGGGAGCTTGCGACGCCGCCCAAACCAAAAGAACTGCTCGCGCTCGGCGAGCCGTTTCGCCCGTACCGCTCGGTCGTCGCGCTCTACTGTTGGGAAGCCGTGCACCGCTTCCGCAACGACGCCTAGCACCTCCAAGTTTTCGAGTGCCCACTTCCGGGGAAGCTTCATTTCAGTGCAAGCCAAAGGAGAAGCCATGAAGTACCTTTGTCTGGCGTACGGGGCAGCCGAAGACTGGAACAAACTCAGCCGCGGCGAGCAAAACGCGTTACTCGCCCAAGACGACTTTTTGCGAACGCGCGGCGACATCGTTGCCTCGCTCGGCTCGGCCGCGACAACCGTGCACGCCTGGTACGGCGACCCGGTGACGACCACGGCGGGTTTTTCGAGTTCGACCCTGCCGCTGGTCGGCTTCGGCATCATCGAGGCTTCCGGCCTCGAGGAGGCAATCCGGCTGGTCGCCCCAACCCCGTGCTCTCGGGCGAAAGGCTTCGTCGAAGTCCGCCCCATCGTAGCGATCAACATGTAATCGCTCAAGGAATCTCAATTTTTTCGCGGCGTGTCCGAAATTGCTCGCCTCGAACGTCTATGCTCCATTACACACCGCATCAGAAAGAAGGAACATGGGCGACTTTCTCTATCTCTATCGCGGCGGGCGCCGCGGCCAGACCCCCGAAGAATCGGACAAGATCATGCAAAAGTGGCTCGGCTGGATGAAGGGACTGACCGACAGCGGTAACCTCAAAGATCCCGGTCAGCCGCTCGAGGCCGAGGGTAAGGTGGTCGCCGATGGCGGCAACATCACCGACGGTCCCTTTGCCGAGGCCAAAGACCTCGTCGGCGGCTTCACGCTCGTTCAGGCCGACACGCTCGGACGCGCGGCCGAACTCGCGCGCGGTTGCCCGATTTTGGAGGTCGGCGGAAGCGTCGAGGTTCGCCCCGTCCTGAAGATGGATATGTAGCACGTGGAGCCCGGCGACCGTCTCTTCCGTCGCGAGGCGGGGCGCATGGTCGCGGCGCTCACACGGCTCTTTGGCCTTCACAATCTGGCGCTGGCAGAAGACGTCGTCCAGGACGCCTTCTGCCGCGCGCTCGAAGTGTGGAAGCTTCGCGGAGTACCCGAGAACCCGTCGGCGTGGCTGATGACCGCAGCGAAAAACCGCGCGCTGGATTTACTGCGCCGGGAGCGCACCGCCCGCACCTATGCGCCCGATCTCGGACGCTTGCTGCACACGGAGTGGACGCTGGCGCCAGCGGTCGACGAAGCGTTCGATCCGATCGGGATCGCCGACGACGAGTTGCGCGTCATCTTTTCGTGCTGTCGCCGCGAGCTCTCCGAAGGGACGCAGGTGATGTTGGTTCTCGCGCTTGCCGGCGGCTTCGGTCCGCGCGAAATCGCCAACGCGTTCATGAGCACGCCCGCGAGCGTGCAGAGGCGCTTGACGCGCGCGAAGCAGCGGCTCGCGATTTCCGGTGCGCTCTTCGATATCGCCGATCGTGACGACTTCGCCGCCCGCCTTCCGGCCGTGCAGCGCGCGTTGTACTTGATCTTCAGCGAAGGCTATCACGGTTCGTCGGCACACATCGTGCGCGCCGAACTCTGCCGCGAAGCGATTCGTTTGATCGGGTTGCTGGCGGCACATCCGCTCGGAGCGACGCCGGCGACCCACGCCCTGTGCGCCTTGATGTACCTCGACGGAGCGAGGCTCCCGGCACGTTTGGACGCAGAGGGAAATCTCAACGCGCTCTGGGCGCAGGACAGGACGCGCTGGGACTCGGCGATGATCGCGAAGGGGCGCGTCTGGCTCGAACGCTCGGCGACCGGTTGCGCGATCAGCCGTTTTCACGTCGAGGCGGCGATCGCTGCAGCGCACGCGCGCGCGCCAACCGTCGAGGCGACGGACTGGGACGAGATCGTTTCGCTCTACGACACGTTGATGACGATTGCACCCTCGCCGGTCGTCGCGCTCAACCGCGCGATCGGGCTGGCGCAGCGAAGCGGACCGTTGCGCGGACTGCAAGCGATCGACGCGATCGCAATGCGAGACCGCCTCGAGGGTTACCCGTTCTATCACGCGGCGCGCGGCGAGCTGGAGCTGCGCTGCAGCAACGCTGCGGTCGCCCGCGGTCACTTTGAGGCCGCGCTTTCGCTCGCGCGGAACAAGGAGGAGCGCCGTTTTCTCGAAAAGCGCGTGAAGGCATGTATCTAATCTTCAAGCTCGTGCATGTCGCCGGGGTCGTGCTCTTCCTCGGCAACATCACGGTGGGCGTGTTCTGGAAACTGTTTGCCGATCGCACGCGCAACGCGATCGTCATGGCGACGACGGTCGACGGCATCATCGCGAGCGATCGGATCTTTACGATTCCCGGAATTCTGCTGTTGCTGATCGGCGGATTCGGCGCGGCCGGAATCGGCAAAATTCCGATTCTTTCGACCGGCTGGCTCTTGTGGGGCCTGATCGCGTTTTTTCTCTCTGGCGTCGCATTCGGGCCGCTCTCGCGGACGCAGCGAAGCCTTTCGCGCGCCGCTCATGGGGGCAACCTCGAAGAGTACGACCGGCTGTCGGCGGGTTGGAACCTCTGGGGCACCGTCGCCCTCATTTTTCCGGTCGTGGCCTTCATTTTGATGATTCTCAAGCCGGCGCTCCCGGCGTTCTAACGGCCGTACGCCGAAACCGTGCATCGCGGCGCTCGATTCATGAAGGAAGTTTAATCTTTACTCTTTCTTCAGAAGTTGCGGCTATCTTCAAGCGCAACGATCGAAATCAATCACCTGGAGGTAATCGATGGCGAACGCACCACTCTCCCTCGCGCGCAGGTCGTTTCTCGAATGTCTCGTCATGCTGCCGGCACTCGCAGCCGCGCTCGGCGGAATCGCCGCCGCAGATTCATCCAAAGCGTCGAAAATCGCGATGCACTATCAGTCGTCGCCCAACGGTTCGATGCAGTGCTCGGGATGCAAGTATTTCAGTCCCGGCAGCGATGCGAACTCCGACGGTTCGTGTCAGATCGTCGACGGATCGATTTCACCGACCGGTTATTGCATGGCGTATTCCGCAAAATAGCTTCAGAGTTTTCTAACTCGCGGCCCGTAATGTGTGGCGAACGAACCCCAACTCTCGATTGAATTTGAGGTGCATCAATGTTTAACACACGAGCGGGTGCCGCACGATTAATTCTAGCGGCGCTAGCGACAACACTTGCGGTTAGCGCTTGCGGCCACAACTACGGCGTAGCGCCGGCGACCGGCCAAGCCGCAGCGCCGCAGACAAACGCGGCCGGCAGCGACGTTTCCCCCGATTCGTCTTCGGTGCTCAAATCGTTGAAGAAGCAGGTCGTCATTGGTTCTGCGGTCGATCCGGATAACGGCGCCGGCAACCCCTACGGTCTGACCGTCGCACCGGTGACCAACGGCGATTTCACCAAGGGCGACTTGGCGATCTGCAACTTCAACGCAAAATCGAACAAGCAAGGCACGGGCGAATCGGTCGTCGCGCTCCATCCGAAGCCCGGTTCCAAGCCATTGCACGTCTCGTCGATCAAGCCGCTCAAAGGCTGCGACGCGTTGGCGCTCGGCGGCGACGATACGATCTGGGCGGCCTCGATGGTCGCTAACGACAACCCCATCATCAGCACGACCGGCGACCTGATCGATAATATCAAGGGCAACCCCTTCAGCCAGCCGTGGGGACAGATCTTTGCCACGCCAACGAGCGGTAGCCCGGCATTCTACGAGACCAACGCCCATACCGGAACGATCGTTCGGATCAACCTCGGTTCGTCGTTTACCTACGACGTCATCGGCGCCGGGTTCCCCGTCAACCACGGCAAGCCGGGCACCGCGCTTGCGCCTTCGGGGTTGGCTTATGACGCGAGCAGCGATACGCTCTATTTCGTCGATGGAATGAACGACACGCTCGTCGCCTTCAAAGACGTCTCCAGCATTCCCGACGGCGGCATCGTAGCGCAGAACAACGGCATGAAGTTCAGCGGCCCTTCGGCGTCGGATGCGCGCGTCGTCTTCTCGGGAAAGCCGCTTAACGGGCCGATCAGCACCGCCCTGCTGCCCAACGGCAGCATCGTCGCCGGCAACACGCTGGACCCCGACGGGAAAAACCTGATGGTCGAAATCACGCCGGCCGGGAAACTGCTCGACGTACGGAACGTCGACAAGGGTGCCGCCGGTTCGATCTTCGGCATGGTCGCAACCGGGACGGCGGCCGATACGAAGATCTACTTCAACGACGACAACGATAACAATCTGCAGGTACTCGAGCGCTAAGCTTCGCGATCCGCGAGTCGACGCGCGTAAAAGGCGGGCAGCGTAAGCCGTCCGCCTCTCACGCGGCATCTGCGCCGGTGCTACATCTTAGGCTGGTGGACCGAGTCTTTGATCAACTTGAGCTCGACCAGATCGTTGCTGTACACGCTGCGCATTGGAAGGTGCGTACGCGTATCGCTGACGACCAACGGAATTTTATAGGTGGGATCGTAGGCGATCGTCTGTTTCGAACTCGCTTTGAAAT
The DNA here is from genome assembly GCA_036267315.1 of Candidatus Cybelea sp. Taxonomy (GTDB): domain Bacteria; phylum Vulcanimicrobiota; class Vulcanimicrobiia; order Vulcanimicrobiales; family Vulcanimicrobiaceae; genus Cybelea. The sequence goes on from DATAWH010000071.1 coordinate 15,383, forward strand.
AGCGCGAGCCTTGTTGTTCGAGCATACCGGTAGACGAGAGCGAGATCGCGCCGTAGGCTTTCGGAATCGGCCCCTTGCCCTGCAGGTTGTACGTGCACTTCCAGGTGGTCAACGCGTTGGCGACACCCGACGAGCCGGGCAAAAGCGCAGCCTTGACCTCGTAGACCTGCTGCCAGCTCGACGTTCCCGCGGCATTGAGCTGTTTGAAGAAGGCGCGGCCCAAGAGCGGGAAGAGCGTCAACTGGATCGGTGAAAGAGCGTACGGCCGTTCGGTGCACGCGACCGTACCGTTGGGATAGACTTCGCAGGTATTGCTGGCTCTCGGTCGCGCGGTGTTCCACCAATTATCGGTGCCGGTCACCATCAAACCGCCGTCGGCGGCTTTCCAAAAGGCAACGGTCGTCGTTCCAGTTCCATTTCCGGAGCTGGCGACTTTGGTGTTGTAACCGAATTCGTAGACGAGGTGGCGCACCGCCGTTCCCGCGGGGGGAGCCTGGCCGGTGAGCGCGACGAGCGCTGCAAGCAGCAGACCGATGGACTTCATACTTCCTCCAGGCACATAGCCGTTAGTTGCCTGCCTTATCCTAAACCGAAAGCTCCCAGACCTCTAAGATGAGACCCCGGTTCGGGCAGCTTTACATCTTGACGTGGGCGATCGCGATCATCGTCTTGGTCCCCGAAGTGGTAATCGTGACCGAGGTCTGGCCCTTCCCCGGGTCACCGATCATGAAAACCGCACTTTGAATCGGAGCGGTAACGTGCGATTTTTCAGAACCGGCCGGCATGTTCTGCTGATACCACTGATAGACTTTATCGAAGGAGTCGTCGCTCATGAGGACCTTGCCCGCGGCGGTCTGGCCCATGTTGCTGCTGCTGCCGGCGGCCTGAGTCATGGCACCCGGATACGACGGGGGTTCGCTCGCGGCGGCGCCGCTGTTGTCGGCCGAACCCGCGATGCCGCCGCGGCCGGCGAGCTCATCCCGGAGTTGTCGGGAGCGGAGGTCGCGGCGGCGTTGGTCGTGTCGGCGGCACTCGTGGCTGAGGCGTTCGATTGATCGGAGCTGCTTGCGGATTTGCTGTTGCACGCCGTGACGGTGAGCGCCGCGGCCACAAATACGAGCGAAAGGCGCAGAAAACGCATACAATGTTCTCCTCAAAGATGCAGCGGGTGGATCGTCCGCCGCATTCGGGCGGATGCTTGGTACGGGGAATTATAGAAGGAGCCGGGCGGCCTTTCCTGCCCGGCTTCATAATTGAAAACGGGCCGCGCTTGCGCGCGACCCGTCTCCTCGTTCGTTCGGCGGCTTTCGTGCCGCCGGATCGATTACCGAACTTTAGTACGTTTGGATGCAGGCTCCGCCGTTTGCGTTGCTCCACATCGGCTGCATCGTGTACTTCTTGCTCTTGAATTTCTCGTTCGCGATATCTTGCCAGGCGCAGATGTCGCCGATTTCGCCGTACGAGAAGTTGTACCAGCCCGAACCCGGTTCGGGATCGGTGATCGACTCACCGTATTCGTGGCCTTCGACGATCGTTACGCCTTCATCGGTCGAGCTCTCGTCCTTCGGGGGGCTGGAGAGATAGCCGGCTCCGCACGATCCGCCCGCGTTGGGCATGTACGGCAGGTTCGTGTACGAAACGACGTTGCCGTTGTAGCTCGCGCTATGATAGGCACACCATTCTGTTCCGAAACCAACCGAGCTGCGGCCGTTCGGAGTGGCGACGACGTACGAACCGTTCGGATCGTAACCAAAGTGCTGCACGCCGACGTTGGCTTCAGCAGCGACCTGAGCATCGGTCGGGTTGGCGGGAACGGCATCGTTCTCGTCATCCCACACGCCGCCGGCCTGCTTCTTCGGGTTCGTAACGTCAATGTTGTTACTCGAGACCGTCTCGTAGTACTGAGTGTAGATGTTGTTGTGCGCGCTGCCGCCCTCATCTTTGAGGTAGGTCTTCAACAGTTTCGCGACTTTGTCGGGATCCCCGTACTTCTTATAGCCCCAAAGGATAAGGTACGTTTTGGGAGTGACGAGCAATGGGCCGCCGTAATAGGTGAACTGGGTGTCCGGATTGATGTGGCGGTTCGCCGCCATTTGAACCGTCGGGAAATAGTGGGGTTTGTGAAAAACGACATTTCCCTCATGGATCCAGTCCGCCCCGGTGGGCGCGGCGTGCTGGACGAACGACGTTGCCGCCGCCCCAGACGCGGGCGTCATGCCGCTATTGGCAGAGCAACCCACGATTGCAAGCGTTGCCGCGCATCCTAAAATGCCGACAAGCCGCGAGTGCCTATACATACGCAATCAACCTCGATATAAGGAGTAGCTAGGAGTAGCTAGCAGGTAATGGCTGCCCCCTTCATCGCTAGGATTGGCCTCCCCTGCGGCTGCCGGATCGTTATTTTCACAAGCAAAGGAAGCACGCGATGGCCCGCCATCCGCGGTCGCACGGCAATATGAGCGTCAAAAGACCGGAGTGGGTCCCCCGGCGTTAACGCCGTTAACAAGCGCTCCTCCGAGATCGACGTCGCGCGCGCTGACGTCCACGTTGACTCCACGGTCTCGGGCGGTAAGCGTCGTCGTCAGTCGTCCACCCTCTTCATTCTGTGCGGTAACGCGAAGAGAGCCGTCCCGATCGTAGGTTACCGATTCGCCGTCGCCAAGCGTGACCGTTTGACCGCGTGCGATCGGCACCGAACGTCCGTCCGCGGAGATCGTCGCCTCGCCGTCGTTGTTGAGACTCACTTTGGTGGCTCCGTCGTTTAACGAAACCGTTGCCGACTGGTTCCAGGAAATGCCGCGGCCGTTGGGCTGGGTCACTTGCGTCGAGACTTGATAACCTCCCGAAAAGGAGTTCGAGTTGAGAAGATCGGGCTGCGAAGACATCGAGTTCCAATGCGAACCGTTAGACCTGTTTTTGGTAGCATACAAAGAAAAGGCCCCGCGAGCGGATACTCAGCGAGGCCATACCAACGAAAGGTTGAGTTTCGATGGCACTTCCGATTCTACCGCAAGCCCTCCCCGCCGGCGCAAGCCCCGATAACGAGTACGTCCGCCAGGCCAATGGCCGCGCTCTGCGGATCGACCGCGCCAAATGCTTCTTCCCCTCCGCCTGCCCCGGTTGTGCGAACTGCGATACCCTCTGCGAAGTCGAGCAGGTCGTCGAGAAGGCTCGCGAGTTCGTCGAAGCCTCTCGGTCGACGGCGACGAGGCGAGCCTACGCCTCCGATTGGCGCGACTTCGAATCCTACTGCAACGAACGCGGTCTCGACGCGCTCCCCGCGACGCCCCAGACCCTAACCCTCTACCTCACGGACCTGGCCGAACGCGCAAAGTTCGCGACGATCAAACGTCGCCTCGCGGCGATCTCGCAGATGCACAAGGAACGGGGCCTAGAATCGCCCACAGCGCACGAAATCGTTCGACGGGTAGTTCGAGGCATCGGACGGACGATCGGAAGCGCTCAGGCAAAAAAAAGCGCCCTTACGCTTGACCACCTTCGTGCGATGCTGCTCGAGATTCGCGGGGACGATCTGAAGGCCAAGCGCGACCGCGCCATCATCCTGCTCGGCTTTGCCGCCGCGCTGCGCCGAAGCGAGCTCGTCGCCCTCAACGTCGACGACCTGACCTTTTGCCGCGAGGGGTTGCGGCTGGCCATTCGTTGGTCGAAAACCGACCAAGGCGGCAACGGAGCCGAAGTCGTCGTGCCGTTCGTCCCCAATAAGTCGCTCTGCGCCGTTCGTGCGGTCCGCCAATGGCTCGACGCCTCGGGGATCTCAGAGGGCCCGGTCTTTCGGACGTTCTCTTTACAGCGCCGGATTTCAGAGCGCGCCCTCGACGGTCAAGACGTTGCGAACCTCGTCCAGAAGTTGGCGCGCAATGCCCGCCTCGATGGCGACTTTGGCGCGCACAGCCTGCGAGCCGGCTTTGTGACGGTGGCCGCGCAGTCGAAGGTTTCCCTTGACTCGATCGCCCGCACGACGCGGCATAAATCCCTCTCCGTCCTTATGGGCTACGTTCGGCCGGCGCAAGCATTCGACGACGTTGCCCTTACCTCGATGATCTCCTAAGCACCCACATTACTTTCCCGCTGAAAGGAAACCCAATGAAGAGAAGTTCACCAAATCCCGAGATGGACGCCGCGGTTATCTCCGCCCTTGGCGGTCTCTATCTTACTACTGGCCACTCGGACATAAGCTCAGACGCCTCTCATTCGGAGCGCATGTCTTGGGCTATCGAGCACATCCTGGGGGACCTCGCAGATGAGTACGCCAGCACCTCGGAAAAGATCGGCGAGAGCGCCGCAACTCGCCAGCTGATCGGCTTCGGCGTAGACTTCGCCCTCGAAGCGACGGACATTATCCGTACGAAGCCCGGACCGCTCGCGATCGCCGAGCTTAGGGATCTCGTTAGTCGCTGGAAAAGCGAACTCGGCGCAGACTGCGATCGGGCGAGGAAGGAGGCAGCGAAGTACCAGCCGGCGCAATAAGCCGCTCCGAAATCAACCCCCGATCAGAGAGCGCCCGCTAAATGCGAGCGCTCTTTTCGTAACGCAGCGCCCCCTTAACGTCGGGACTATCGAGCTGGTCGTGGACTGCCCCGGTTGTCGAAGGGTCCGAGCCGGCCTTAGCCGCGAAAAAGTGATCGAGGCGGCTCGCCGACTTGGGTAACGGCGGCCTGAGCGACTTGCATAACCGCTCGCCGACGAGCGCCGATTGTTACCCTAGTCAACAATTGCCTAGGTCTTACGCCCTAATTAAAGTCTTCAGCGCGGGGAACCGATACAGTCAGTGGAATCGTTTTCTCTTGGGAACCCTTCAGCTACGAAAGAGGAAGCGCAATGACTTCATTTCCCCTGGGCCGCGTACCGGCTATAGGTGCAGCATTTTTACTTTTGGCTGGCTGTGGCGGCACGGGAAGAGCCACTTTACCTTCCCAAGCCTCGTCTCCGGCTCAACAGCATAGCAAATCGTGGATGCTCCCGGAAGCAAAACCAGAGAGCCTGATTTACGCAACCGGTGCATGTCTCGGCACATGCGTTTTCTCATATCCCGGGGGTAGGGTCGTAGGCAGCCTCACCGTCGCCGGCGACGGTGCCTGCGCCGACGTACATGGCAACGTCTTTATTACAAACGATAATACCATCGACGAGTACGCCCACGGCGGGACATCGCCGATCGCCGTTTTAAATCTGCCTGGAAACGCTGCGATCGGATGTTCCCGGGATGTTGCCACAGGAAACCTAGCCGTTGCCTTAGAGGCTAACGGTGGTGACATTGCCGTATTTCCAAACGCGACCGGAACGCCCGAGGTTTTTAATACGGGGATCGGGGCGTCGTGGTGCGCGTATGATAATAGCGGAAACTTATTTGCTAGCGGCATCGGCGATGGGCCCAGCTTGGCACTAGCAGAGCTGCCGATCGGCAACTCGCGCTTCCAGCCGATCGCTATTAGCCAATCGCTTGGTCAGCCCAGCCAGTTGCAATGGGACGGCAGCTATATCACCTGGGAAGGGATAGGGCGCGGCGACATTTCGGTTTCTCGCCTCAGCATTTCCGGCTCCGAAGCGACGACTATTGGAACCACCCACTTCAATATTGGCGGCAAAGCGACACAATCGTGGATCGATGGTAGCCATATCTTTATTCCATTCGCCAATGGCCATCAGGGTAAGCCTACGCGCGTTGGTATTTGGAGATATCCCAAAGGCGGATCGCCCACTAAAACGATCAAGGATTTCGATGGCTACGATCAATTCCGAAACATACAAGCGGTGACTTTCAGCACGAAATGATCTGCGATGGCCGGTTCTGAAATCTCGCTTGATCCACCAAGATGCTGCAAAGGAGTTCTGTTATGTCTATAATGTATCCGTACCCTGCCGTTTATAACGTCCTCGACCCTTGGTGGCAAGATCCCGTTACCGGCACTTGGCATGGCATGATAGCAGGCGATCAGACGAAAGCGGAAGTTTTCAGTTCGAATGAGACCACGCGTCGCGCGTGATTAGTGTGCGGCTTTATGATTTTATGCGCGCGCGATTCGATTGTCAAGCGCTACGTTCAAGTTCGTCGATCGCTTTAGTTTGGTTTGCAATGTCCAGCG
>DATAWH010000072.1:0-4775 GCA_036267315.1 Candidatus Cybelea sp.
CCTGGTAAAGGTTTCATCCGTGGAAACATTGCCCGTCTACGCAAGCGTCGGCGTCGAACGCGACGGCGAGGTTGCGATCGTCACCATGAAGCGGCCCGAGAAGCGTAACGCGCTCTCGCTGCAGATGATGCGCGAACTCGATTCGACGCTGGCGGCACTTTCGGCCGAGCAAGAGGTGCGAGCCGTAATCTTATGCGGAGAAGGCCCGGCATTTTCCGCGGGCCACGATCTGAGGGAACTTCGCGATCGCGAGGCCGCGGACTACGCGACGATCTTCGAAGCCTGCGTCGATTTGATGTCGCGCATCGTCGAGATGCGGCAGCCGATCATCGCGGAGGTCGCGCACGTCGCGACGGCGGCCGGGTGTCAGCTCGTTGCGGCCTGCGATCTCGCGGTCGCCTCGAGCGAAGCGTCGTTTGCGACGCCCGGCGTGCGGATCGGTCTCTTTTGCAGTACCCCGATGGTCGCGCTGACGCGTGCGATCGGCCGCAAGCGCGCGATGGAAATGTTGTTAACCGGCGATTCGATCGACGCGCAGACCGCGCTGGAGTGGGGCCTGGTCAATCGCGTCGTGGAGCCCGAGCGTTTGCACGCGGCAACGCTCGAACTGGCGCGCAAGATTGCGTCGGCAAGTGGAACGATCGTCGCGATCGGAAAAGCCGCTTTTTACGCACAGATCGATCTCGACCAAGCCTCGGCGTACCGGTATACCAAAGACGTGATGACCCGCAATGCGCTCGAAAGCGACGCGCGTGAGGGTATCTCTGCGTTTCTCGAAAAGCGCGCGCCGAAGTGGTGACCGCCGTTTGGAGGGGATAGGCTCTCACCGTTGAAGGCCGACCCTCCGCATCGCTCGACGCGTGGGCCGCGAACGACTGCGATGAAATCAAAAGCGTCGCCCACACCCGGTATGCGTGACCCGACAAAAAGGGACTCGCGCATACGCGACGGCAGGAGGGCTCGCCAATGGCGAGTCCTTCTGTAATCACCGAGCGGTCAGGCAGAAAAACCGGGCCCCCGGAGCGAACCTGACCCGCTTCGTGACGCTTTATACTTCCAGAACGCGCTATGCGGCCGTCGTCTTACTGGTCGCGCTCCTCGCGTCGCTCGCCGTCGCCGTCTTTCGGATGCGCACCGAATCTCACGCTCGCCGCGTCGAGCTGGCCATGGACTTCACCGATCTCGACACGCTCGCGCGCTCGTACGACTACAACCCGGCGGGCTTTTTGATCGCGCTTCGCCGCGCGGGCCTTACCTCGCTCGCGCTGACCGAAGAGCTCGGAACCAACATCGGGAACAACGGAAAGGCCTACGCAACGACCGGGGCGGCACTGGTCAACCAGGCGCGCCTCGCGCCGATCCGCGATCCACTGCTCGCGCGGCTAGTTACCGCGCACCGGATTGACGACGGCGCGATCTATTTGATCGTCTCCGATCCGTCGACGTACCATCGCTACCTCGCCCAGCTCAGCTTGCACTTCAGCCCGCGCAGCGTCCGCGTTTTGCGAGCCGTGCGGCCCTGGGTGATCGAGGTGCGAACGCAGGTGGATTACTTCAACGCCGTCGGGCTGGGCATTCCGACCGACCAGATCGAGCTGGCGCACCGCCTCGCGCTGCTGGTCGTGCCGCGCTTCCAGAACGACGAGCGGTTTGCGGCTCCCCAGATCGACGCGCTCTTCGACGACGTGCTGCACTACGATCCGAAAGTTTCGACGGTGATTTTCTTCGGGCTCGGCAACGCCGTCGTCGGCTATCCCGATCATCTGCCGGATACCGCGGAAGCGTTCGAGCGTCATATCTTCAACTTCGGCTCGATCGAAACGTACGACGCGAGTCAAGTCCAAAAGGGGAGTGAAACGCTCGCGCGACTGATCCCGGGACGAACCGTGCGCGTTCAGGCGATTGCCAAGACCGAGCTCGACAAGCTCAAGCTCGACGAAGTCGTCGCTCGATACGCGCTGGGCGTTCGCGAGCGCAACGTTCGCGTCGTCTACCTGCGGCCGCTCACGCATCAAGACGGCAAGCTGTCGATCGAAGCGACCAACGTCGAGATGGTGCAGCACCTGGCCGCAGAGCTGCGTGCCGAAGGATTCAAACTTGGGCGGGCGACGCCGATTCCCCAATACCGCGGGAACAATCGCGTCCTCGTCGGATTGGCCGCACTGGCGGTTCCGTCAATCTTCATCCTGCTGCTCGAGTTCTTCGGATGGTACCGCCGCAGCGTGGCGGGTGCGGCCTACGCATTGACCGTTGCGCTCTACCTCGGCGGCCTGCTCGCCCATCACGACGCCTTCGCGCGTTCGGCGCTCGCACTGGTCGGCGCGCTGCTCTTCGCGACGGCCGCACTGCTCGTTTTGATCCCCGCGTGGCGCGAGGTGCCGGCGCCGGCGATGTCCGCGCAACTCTTGCGAAGCCTCGGCTGGACCATCGCCGCTACCGGCGTCGCTCTGCTCGGCGCCCTCGTCGTCGTCGGGCTGATGAGCATGCCGTTGGCGATGGAGGAGATCGAGCGTTTTCGCGGCGTCCGGCTCATTCTGGCGCTGCCTCCGCTCATCGGGCTCGTCCTCTATCTCTTCGACCGGCGATTCGGTTCGGGCATCGAGCGCCCGCGCGACGTGCTCTTCTCGCCCGTGCTCGCGTACCAGCTGCTGGGCGGCATCGCCATCATTGCGGCGGGCGCGCTGATGCTCGCGCGCAGCGGCAACGACAGCGACATCTCGCCCTCACCGATCGAACTGGCGCTCCGGCATTTTCTCACGGCCGCGCTCAACGTGCGGCCACGGTTCAAAGAGTTCTTGATCGGCTTCCCGTGTTTGATGTTGCTACCCGCGTTGCTGCCGGCGCACCGCCGTGCCGTCGGATGGCTGCTGGCGCTGGGCATTGGCGTTGGAGTCGGTGACGTCATCGACACGTTCTCGCACCTGCACACGCCGATCGAAATCTCGCTGCTGCGCGTCGTCAACGGCTTGATCGTCGGCGCGATCATCGGCGTGGTGCTGATCTGGATCTACCGGCGGCGCGTGCCGGCGCAACCGTGAGCGCGCGCGTGCTCGTATCGGGTTACTATGGTTTTGGAAACCTCGGCGATGAAGCGCTGCTCGAGGTGATCGTCGAGCGCATTCGCAGGTCGCTTCCAGCCGTTTCGATCGAGGTGCTTTCGGCAACGCCGAAGCGCACCGAGGCGTCACTGCAGGTCGAAGCCGCTCCGCGCTGGGAGTGGCGTACGGTGCGCGCGGCGGTGCGGCGCGCCGACGTCGTTCTCTCCGGCGGGGGGGGATTGCTTCAGAATAAAACGAGCCTGCGCAGTCTTCTCTACTATGCGTCGGTCGTACGGGAAGCGGTCCGAACCGGACGCAAGGCGATGATCTTCGCGCAATCGATTGGCCCGCTGGACCTGTGGGGGCGGTTGCTGGTCCGGCGCTTCTGCCGCGGCGTCGATCGCGCGACGGTCCGCGACGAACGATCGCTGCGTTTGCTGCACGAGCTGTTGCCGCGGACGCCGATCGAACGCACCGCCGACCCCGTATTTCTGTACGAGCCGAACGAGTCGGCCGTGGATCTCTCTGCGCAGGGGTTAGGGCCCGAGAGCGGGCCGTACGCGATCGTGAGCGTGCGGCGCTCCACCGGTGCGCGCGACGGAGCGCAGGTCGTCGCGCGCGCGGTCGATCGGCTATCCCAACGCCACGGCGTTCGCACGGCGTTTCTTCCGCTCGGCGGCGCGGCCGACGCCGCGGTTTCGACCGACGTCATCCGAGCGTGCGCGACGGCGCCGGTCCTGTTGCCGGAGTGTACGCTCGAAAAGGCCGCGGCGATCTTGAGTCAAGCGAGCGTCGTCATCGGCATGCGGCTGCACGCCCTGATTCTCGCCGCGCGCTGCGGCGTTCCGTTTCTGGCAATTCCGTACGATCCGAAGGTCACCGCGCTCTGTGAAGATCTCGACTACCCGCTGGCGCCGCTATGGACGCCGGGCTCCGTAAGGCCCAGCGACGGTGAGATCGACGCGCTCGTCGATCGGTTGGTCGCCGATCGCGATTCCGTCGCGGCGTCGCTGCGCGCGCGGGGAGAAGTCGTCCGAAAGGCGGCCGAACGCAACTTCGAAGTGCTCGCCGAACTCCTGAACGACCGATGACCGACTATCGCGACACGCTCAATCTTCCGCGCACGGCTTTTCCGATGAAGGCGGATCTGGCGACGCGCGAACCGCAGCGGATTGCGTGGTGGGACGAGCAGCGGACCTACGAGCGGCGCTTGGAGCTCAACGCGCCCAACGGTCCGTGGGTTTTTCACGACGGACCGCCGTACGCCAACGGCGAGCTGCACATGGGGCATTTCCTCGGCATGGTGCTCAAGGATATGTTCGTGAAGATCGCGCTGCTGGATGGAAAGTACGCGAAGATGGTGCCCGGTTGGGACATGCACGGTCTCCCGATCGAGTACGAGACGCTCAAGCATCTGGGCATCAAGGATTTCCACTCGATCGATCCGCTCGAGCTGCGCGAGCACTGCAAGGAGCGCGCGTTGTACTGGCTCGACCGGCAGCGCGAGCAGCGGCGGCGCATGGGAAACTTTGGACTCTGGAAGCATCCTTATCGCACGATCGATCCCTCGTTCGAGGCGACGATCGTCAACGCACTCGCGGATCTGGCCGCACGCAACCAGATCTACAAGGGCCTGCGCTCGACGCTCTGGTGCGTTCACGACGAAACGGCGCTGGCCGAAGCGGAGATCGAGTACGAGCCGCGAGTCTCGCCCTCCATCTACGTGCGCTTTACTGC
>DATAWH010000073.1:0-8400 GCA_036267315.1 Candidatus Cybelea sp.
GCGTTCACGCCATTTCGGCGGCGATGCTCTCTCTCGCAGCGGCGCACCGAAAACCCATGCGGCTAGCGATCGAAACGGCTAAGGATCGGGCCGATCCGCAAGATTCGTTCTACGGTAAAACGTTAAAAGCCGTCGCGAACACGCTCGAGGCCATTGACGAAAACGAAGCACGCGCTCCGGCTTACGCCGGAACCTCGGTCGAAGACTACGCCTCTTGGGCCAAGCTCAAGCCGTAAGATCGACGAAGCGATCTATTCGACGTTGCCGCCGTCGGCAGTGTCGGGCGGACCGCCCGGGGGCTGGCAATCCGCGACGAGTCCCCCGCAGTTGGTGACCCCGAAGTGCACCAATAAGCCGCCGTGGTACGCCTCCTTGTAGATTTTGAGCGGGCGCGTACGAGCGCTCGCGCGGAAACGTCGCTGGGTCAAACTTTGGCGGATAACACGTGATGACCGGCCGCTCCACCCCTTTCGCCTTCAACCCCAAAAAGAGCTCGATGATTCGCGCGTCCCAGCGGCTGACGAAACGCAAGTGCGAGTCGATGGTTAAGGAAAATCGTTCGCCGCGCCAGCGCTTCTGCAAGCACCGCCGAGCCCAGTTCGCCCCGCGGCTCAACCGATAGTCCACATCGACGATTTCGACGTTTTGAAGCTTGCGCAGTCTGGCGGGAATTCGTTCGCCGGCAGCGTGCTGCCAGCAGATGCAAACTCGTAGCCGGCGCGGATCGGCGGCGCGATCGAAGAGACTATCGAGAGTATTGACGAGTTCGGAGTCTCGGTAAGCGGGGATTTGGACGAATATGGCATCGCGATCCCGCCGGGTGCTCAACGCGGCAACCCGTATTCCGAAGGTCCGTCACGTTGCAGAGGCCACGCTCGCACCGCGATTGCATTTTCGAGAACGCTGCGAATTCCCATCTGCGCACCGGACGACGATTCGAAATGACCTCCGCCGGGCGTCACACGGACCAGGTTCGCCCGCGAAGTCAAAGAAAGCTGGCCGTTGGAGCATTTTGATTTCATGGCGCGTTCAAAATTAATGCGGGCGGAGCTGATGGCAGTCTGCCTTCGCGTGCTTGCCGTGACGGCGGCCACTCTCTTGGCCGCTTGCGGTTCGGCGCCGGGCGGGGCCGGAGCGCTGCCGTACCGCTTCGCGGCGGAAGACCCCGACGGAATCAAGTCTGGAAAGTTCGTCAAGCACATCATCGTCGTCATCCAGGAGAACCGCACGTTCGATGACTTCTTCGCGACGTTTCCTGGGGCAAACGGCGCGCGGTTCGGCTGCATGAAGCCTCCCGCCGGGGCGCTGCGACCGCGTCATGATTTGCGGGGGTCGGGCACCTGTCCGAGCGGAGATCGAAACGTACCTTTGAGAAAAGCGGACCTCGTCGCAAAGTGCGACTGGGGCCACGCCCATGTAAGCGCGCTCAACGACTACGACGGCGGGCGCATGGACGGCTTCGGACTCGAAGGCGGCAGCAAGAAGTGCCCCGGAAAGGTCGGAACGGCGGTATACCAATACGTCGATCCCCACCAGATCGCTCCGTATTGGACCATGGCGCGGCGGTACGTGCTCGGCGACGCGATGTTTCAAACACAGAGCAGCGGCAGTTTCACCGCGCATCAGGATCTCATCGCGGGTGGGACGATATTCAACCAGGAGCGCACGAAAAGTTTGGTCGACTTTCCTTCTAACGTGCCGTGGGGCTGCGATGCTCCGCCCGGCACCAAGTCATCGATGCTTTTTTGGACCGGCGGCAAACTCGAAGATGAGTTTCATGAGGGTCCGTTCCCGTGCATGTCGTATGCGACGTTGCGCGATCTGCTCGATGCCAAGTCGGTCTCGTGGAAATACTATTCTCCTCCGATCGACAACGTGGGCAAGCTTTGGAACGCTTTCGAAGCAATCAAGGCAGTCCGTGACGGACCGGAGTGGACGACCAACATCAAAGAGCCCAACGCATTTTTCAACGACGTCAAGACGAATCAGCTCCCCGCCGTCTCGTGGATCGTCCCCGACAACATCAACTCCGATCACCCTACGGCTCACGATACCGGTCCGTCATGGGTTGCGAGCATCGTTAACGAAATCGGGGAAAGCCCGTATTGGGACACGACTGCAATCGTCGTCGTTTGGGACGATTGGGGCGGCTTCTACGATCACGTGAAGCCGCCGTTTTTCGACCACTGGGGCGGTTTGGGATTCCGCGTGCCGCTGCTCGTCATCTCGCCATACGCCAGGGAGGCCCACCCAGGGACCGCCGGCTATATCTCGCACACGCAGTACGAGTTCGGCAGCATTCTAAAATTTATTGAGATTACGAAGCAGCTCGGGAGCCTGCACACCACCGATGAGCGGGCACGAAGCATCGTCGATTGTTTCGACTTTACCCAGGCGCCTCGCCCGTTCAAGGTAATCAAGGCACCCTATTCGCTCGATTATTTGTTGCGCCAGCCGTATTCGTATCGGCCGGTGGATAGCGAGTAGGCCGCCTAGCAGTTGTACGCCCCGAGGAAGCGCTGGAGATCCACGATCTCTCCGGCGTAGTAAAAGGGAATCGCCCCATAGTGGATGTTGTAGATCTGATATGAGTCGCCGTTCTTGCGGACGACGACCGTGACGCGGCTCGTCGATTTCGTACGGGCGAGCGTCAAAACGAGCGGAACGAACGTCACGTCGCGAAGCTGGCCTGAGCCGGGGCCGCCGACGTTCACGCGTCCCGCCCAAGGGGCGTCGATCCGGTATGAGATCGCTGGTACCGCAGCGCCCGAATACGGATCGAATGCCGACATGTGCGATGCATCGTGATCCTGCTCCGTCGAAACGTCAATCGCCGGCGTGTTGTCACCGATGGCCTTGAAATACGTTTCGTCGAGCAGCTCGAACAGCGCGGGGTGAAAGAGCGGCCGCGCCTGATAGTACTTGGCGGTGTGATGTTCGAGCGCCGAACGCCAGTCGAAATGCCCGCGCTGCGGTGCATACCAGTCGACGTCCCCGTGTTGCGCGAGATACCAGTCGTAAAACTTTCCGACGACGGAGGACGGGCCGGCGATCTGCGCGCTCGCCGCGGCCGTGGCTGGAAGCAGCGCCAAGCCGAGGGCCAGAAGTACGCTACGCGCCGCCGCAATCATGTTCGCTGTTCATGCCCGAGTACGACGCAGCCTGGCGATAGTCGTAGACGCTGAACTTTCTCCCGCGCAGATCGGTCTTCGGATTGCAGGCCGCGTCGGCTTTGGGAGCGCCCAAGAAGCAGACGCGCACCCGATCGCCGGACCGCTCGGCGATCATCACCTCGTTGCCGGGCTCGCCGCCGTAGTGCACGACCTCCGCCCACATCGCGCCGCTGGGCTGGCCGATCTTCGTATTGAATGTAACGGCCGGCCCACTGTCGACGATTTCTTGCCGGGTGTACCGCTCGTTCCCATCGCCGCTCGTCAGGCGCGGCTCGACGGAACGAACCGTCGTATTTACGCACGACGACGCGACCGCCACCGCCGTGCGCAACCCCGCGAGATCGGCACCTGCCCGTGCGGGAGCTACCGGCAAAGCGGCGGTGAGACCGAGTGCAGTAACCACGGCCGCTGTTCGCATGGTCCGCCTTTCGAAAGCATAAGCTGTACGTGCTTTCAACCGGCGAAGGCGAGGGTTCCTCCGCCGCTTTCCGGCAGGAAGAGCGGGTCGCTTCCGTCCCAGATTGCAGCTATGACCGAAAGTATCACCAAAGAGCGGCTCGCGGCGTTTTCCGACGGCGTATTCGCCGTGATCATCACCATCATGGTGCTGCAGCTGAAACTGCCGCAGCACGCCAGTTTCGAGGCCCTGCTGCAGCAGTGGCCGACGGCCCTAAGTTACGTCGTCAGTTACCTTCTCATCGTGATTATGTGGATCAACCACCATTTTTTGTGGAGCTTCGCCAAGCGCTCCACCCCAAAACTCATCTTTTGGAACTTCGTCCACATGCTGGCGGCATCGCTCGTACCCTTCGCTACCGCCTGGGTGGCGGAATCGCGCATGGCAGCAGTCCCGGTCTTCGTCTATGCCGGCGTGATCGTTCTCGTCAACCTCTCGTACCACGGGTTCGCCAACGAGGTCGTGCCGCGAGCTCCGGGGGAGCTCGATCCGAAGATCCGCCGGCGAGCGCTAACGAGATCGGCGCTGACCTTGGGGCTCTTCACCGCGGCGATGGTTCTCTCGCTGCGCCTTCCGCTAGCGGCCTTTGCCTTGGTCACGTGCGTGCTGATCACGTATGCTCGTCCCGAAGTGCCGGCGGTACGAACCCGTTAGTTTCCGCTCGGCTAACGGTGCTACCGCGTGGAAATTCGCCCGAGCGCCGGTGGGAACATTGACACCGTAAACCACATGCTGTGGTCCGGACCCGCGGTAATCTGAGCGAGCTCCGGAGCGCTCCCGGAGACTCCATACGACGTCATCTTACCGGCGGTCGTCAGGCGCACGATCGAACCCGCGCCATCCAGCGCGAACCACAAAGCGCCGTCGGGGCCTGCGGCGATTCCCTCTGGAAAACTACTTCGCGAGTGGATGGGGAAGGCGCGATACGCGCCCTTGGTCGTGATCCGGCCGATCGCGTTTGCCTCGCCGAACCAGAGCGCCTTGTCGGGTCCGACGCAAATGTATTGCGGTTCCTCGCCGACGGTAAACGACTTCAATTTTCCGCTGGTCGTCAGACGGATGATTTCGTTTGATGCGTGACTGCCGTCCTGAGACCTCGTCGCCCACAGCGCGCCATCGGGACCAGTAACGATATCGGCGATCGTCGAGTTCGACGAAGCAACGGTGAAGTGCGTGACCGTACCCGCCGTGGTTATCCGCCCGATCGTGCCGTTGATCTCGCCGAACCACAACGCGCCGTCGGGACCGGCGGCGATGCCTTGAGGAAACGAGCCGCCGGGATCTTTGAAGAGCGTCACCTGTCCGCCGGTCGTGACGCGGCCGATCATTGCGTCCTCCTGCGCCACGGTAAACCAGAGCGCCCCATCGGGGCCCGCGGTTATGCCCGTGGATACTTCCGCGCCGGCACGAAAGAAGCTAAACGCCCCGTGCGTCGACATTCGTCCAATTGTGTCGTTGCCCGGGTCGGAGAACCACAACGCCCCGTCGGGACCCGCGGCGATTCCGGCCGGCACCGGATCGTCGTAATCATCGATGAAGAGCTTTACTTTACCCCGCTTCGCGGGAGCGACCGGATTTTCGCTCCGGCTCGCGTTCGCCGATACCATTTGCTGCGAAATGCTCGTAATGCCGGAAGATCCGCAGCCGGCGATGACAAGTGCGACGGCGCCGATCGTCGCGCAGCGCAAAACATGGGCGTTCGTCATCGGGCCGGGGTTCGACGACGGACGCTCGCTTACTTGTCGCTGCCGCCTTTTGCGCCTGTATCGCCGAATGCTTCGGTTATCAAACGAAAATCGCTGCCGTCGGGGTTCATCACGGCGATCCGGTACCCGTTAGGGGTTCGCACCTGAAGGACGAGGCGCCCGTCAGGCGCCCACGCCGGCGTTTCGTTGATCGCATAACCGGTCTTAGCGCTGATGACGTCCTCGTGCCCGCTCGCAACGTTCATCACAACGATCGCACCCTTGGCGTACGCATCCGTATCGCGTTGAAAAGCGACGCGCGTGCCGTCGGGCGACCACGCCGGCCATTCGTCGACTCCCAGCGATTGTGAAACGGTACGCATGTTCGAGCCGTCGGCTTTCATCACGCACAGATCGGCGCGTTCGACCGGCGTTTGGCGGTAGTGGCATCCAAACGCGACCTGCGCGTCGTCCGGCGACCAGGCCGGTTCCAAATCCCACCCTGCGCCGGCAGGCCGCGCAATAACGGATTCGGCACCCGAGGCTAGCGTCAGAATCGAGACGCCGTGCGTTTCGTTCGCGAAGATCAGCCGCCGTCCGTCCGCGCTAACGCTATGTGCGCGCTCCGTTGGCGGGCCGACGACCGTCGGCTGGCCGCCGTCCGTTCCAATCTCCATCAGATGGCCGCTTGGATAGGTCGCGTTTGCATCGGTGGTAACGAACAGCAGGTGCTTTCCATCGGGAAGCCACGCTGGGCTGACCGCCAGCATTGCAGGGGCCATGTGCGTTAGTCGCCGGAGGTTACTCCCGTCGATGCCGACGACGTAGATATCCATCGCGCCATGCGCCGCACGCTGGAAGGCAACTGATGCCCCGTCGGGGGAGACGGCCGGCCATCGATCGTGAAAGACCGGCGCGCCCGCGGCCGCAACGTCCGCGCTCTGGATGGGGGTTGCTTGCGAAAAGACGGCGTGCCACGCCGTACCGTTCCATTGAAACGAATCGCTCCATCGCCCGCGCGACTGCTGACCATTCGCGGCTACTTCGTAGAGACCGGCGGCGACGCCCCAATTCCCGATCAAATACGCGCGCAACTCCAAGACGTGCGTCTGACGTTGCGTACCCGTTGGATGCCGCGCGTGGTGCCGCATCGCTGCCGCCAGATCCTGCGACTTCGTCGCGATACCGTCCGACGTGAGGTAGTGCCAATCGCGATCGTACAAACAATCCAGAAACGCGATATCGCCAGTGTCCCAGGCGTGCCCCCACGCGCGGTCGAGCCTCCGAATGAAGTCTGCCGATCTGACCTGACCGGCCAGCGAGTGCGCGCTGCAGTCGCGCTGTTGCGCCGCGGGGGCGCCGTGCGAAAACATCGCGAGCGTTCCCGCAAGCGTTGCCGCAGCTAGAAGCCCGAACGTCGCGACCTTCGTTGGTTGGCATGCCATCGCTTAGAGGATAAGAGCGGTTCAATCTTCAGGCAAGGAAGTCGGAAGTAACGCGCAACTTTGATTCTATCTTATCAAGCGATCTCAATGAAGAGAGGCGCGAAGCACGGCCGGCGTACGGCCCGTGAGTTGGCGAATCACCCGGGTCATATGGCTTTGGTCCGTAAAACCGCTCGCGACCGCGACCTCCTCGATCGTTTGCCCCCGCGCATTGAGACGCCGGCAGGCTTCTTGAACGCGAAGGCGTCCAACGAAATCGCCAATCGTCTTTTGACGAAAGCGCATGAACGTGCGCGCTAGGTGCGACGCGTTCACGTGGTTCTCGCGCGCCACCCGCTCTAAGCTGTACGGCTCGCGAAAGTGCTGTTCGAGCCACGCTTCGATGCCGCGGAGCCACGCCGGCTCGGCATTTCCCAGAAGCGGCGCGTTCGGAAGGTGACCGCAGACTTCGAAGAGTGCGTCCTCGACGATCTCGTGCGTCAGATCGCCAAGCGTAAAGTGTTGAAATAGCCGGAGCATCGGCCACGAGGCCCCCTCCCCGTGCAGTTCGTATACGTAATCCGCAATCGGACCGCTCGCCTCGAGCGCCGCGCGCCACGCAGGCCCGAACTCCAGCACGAAAAAGCGCGCTCCGCCCTCGCCGATTTCGTCTCCGTGCACTAAGCCACGATCGTGGAAGACGGCGTTAAAAGGTGCAAATACGATCGTGCGACGCGCGACGGTCTCTCGATACGCCCCGCTGACGAGGAGGCTGACGTAGGGCCACTCGTGAGAATGCACCGGCAAAGCACGCTTCCCGAGATGAACGACTTCACTTAGGACCGCGCCGGCGAGGTTCGCGGACGTCGTCTTTCCCACAAATCTTCCGGGCTGCAGTCGCATCGCCGGTCGCATAACGAGCACTTCGTGCGACGCACGAGCCGTACCCGTAAAGCCTGGTCTAAGGTACCGTTCTGATCCTGGAGACGCAGCGGTCTCCAGCGCGGCGGCAGGAGACGATGCCTTGCAGCATGTCGCCCGCGGTAAACGGCGACCCGCGCATTGGCAGCAAACTCCCCGTCGCCGGATCGATCGCAAACCCCGAGACGAAGTTCGAGCGAAAGTTCGTCGCATAGAGGTACCGGTCATCGGGAGTAATCGTCATCGTATCGGGGCTCTCGGCTCCCCGAAACGGCGATGCGCGAAGCGCGATGAGGTATCCCGTTCGCGCGTCGATCCGAAAGCCACAAATTACTCCCGGCTTCGCGATATTGGTGACGTACAAAAACCTGTGCCTCGAATCCACCACCATTGAACGCGGCCCCGAGCCCGCGTTCGTCACGAAAGTCGGGACTCGCGGAACGCCGGTCCGGGGATCGAGCACGCTCAGCGCGATGATCCCGCGGTTGTCATCGCTGATGTAAAGCCGCTGCGCCGCAGGATCGAGCAGCAGACCGCTGCCCGATGCTTCGAAGCGGCTCGCAGGCTCCGTCGCGATGGGCCGAAAGTTGCCGCCAGCAATATCGAACGTCCAAAGCGAACCTCTGCTGACGACGTAGGCAAGGTTCCGTTTCTGATTGAGCGCGATGCGGTATGGAGTGTCGGGGAACGAGAACGGAGACCAAGGTAGTGGTTTGAGCGCTCCGCTTGCGGCATCGATA
>DATAWH010000074.1:0-92521 GCA_036267315.1 Candidatus Cybelea sp.
CGTCCTTACTCGCCTTTCGTTGCGATCGCGGCGCGGCCGGCGGCGTTTTCTGCGGGTCCGGCTTGGCGATGTTGCGCGGGAGCGGCGGTGGGGTCGCGCTCGTCGCCAAAAACGGCGTCGTGAGCGTGGCGCGCCACAGCTGGGAAACCCCGAGCGGACACCGCCGGCGAACGTGCGCTCGACCTGCGTGTGAAGCGTGTCGCCGCAGAAGTTCGCGACGTCGTCGAGCGTTAGATCGCCGAAACGTTCGTCGAGAAGGTGCGCTTCGTTCGGTCGCTTTGTGTCGTGTAGTGGCCCTCGGCAAGGTCGCCCGGGTAGCATAAAGGTTAAAAGCTCGAGCGCAGAATCTAATGCACGAGATGAATTATCAAATTCGATTTGCAATGTTGTTCGCGCTGCTGGCCGCAGTTGCCGGATGCGGCCATAGCAGCCAGACGGTCGCACCATCGGCGGTCGCCGCCGATCCGTCGAGCTACGACCAGCAGGATATCACCGTGTCGGGCACCGCTAAGGACGCCGTGACGCGCCAGACGCGGCGCGGAAGCGCGACCCGCTACGAGCTCTGCGACAACGCGTGCATCAACGTGATTGCATTCGGTGCCGCCACGATTCTGGACGGCAGCAAACAGACGGTAACCGGCCGATTTCATACGAGCTTCGGACGCCGCCGCATGCTGTCAAACGTGCTGGTCGTCGGCGGCCGGCCGCAACCCGCTGGATCGAGCGGACCTTAGCGTTCCACCAGCTTGGCCATCTCGGGCGCGTAGCGGTCGCCGGCCGTTCGCGAAGCGAGCCCCTCGAGGCGTTCTAACTGTTGGGCGTTGAGCGTTAGATCGAGCGCTTGCGCGTTCTCCTCGACGTATCGAACCCTTTTGGTACCGGGAATCGGAGCGACGTCGTGGCCGCGCGAGAGGACCCACGCGAGCGCGACCTGAGCCGGCGTCGCGCCGCAATCGTGTGCGACCTCGCGCACGACCTCGACGAGGGCCTCGTTTGCGCGGGCGTTATGCCCGGAGAAGCGCGGGTGATTCTTCCGAAAGTCGTTCTGCGCGAGGTCGTTCACATCGACCGAGCCGGTGAGAAAGCCGCGACCGAGCGGGCTATACGGAACGAAACCGACGCCGAGTTCGCGCGCCGCCGGCAGAATTTTCTCTTCGACCCCGCGCTCCCAGATCGAGTATTCGCTCTGCAGCGCGCTAATCGGATGAACCGCGTTGGCCCGCCGAAGGCTCTCCGCCGAAACCTCGGAGAGGCCGAGATACCGAACCTTTCCGGCTTCGACGAGCTCTTTCATCGCGCCGATCGTCTCTTCGATCGGCACTCCCGGGTCGCGCCGATGCTGGTAGTAGAGATCGATCGTCTCGATGCCCAGGCGCCGCAGCGACTCTTCGGCAACCCGCTTGACGTTCTCCGGCGACCCGTCGACGCCGCGCGCGCTGTCGGCGCCCTTGAAGCCGAACTTCGTCGCGATAACGGCGCCTTCACGCCGGTCGCGAAGCGCTCTTCCGACGAGTTCCTCGTTGCGGTAGGGACCGTACACCTCGGCAGTATCAAAAAAATTGATGCCGAGCTCGAGGGCCCGGTGAATCGTCGCCACGCCTTCGCGTTCGTCACCGCTGCCGTAAGCGCCGGTCATGCCCATGCAGCCCAGGCCGAGCGCCGAGACCGTCAGGCCTTGCGTACCCAATCTTCGTCGTTCCACCGAGCCTCTTTTCCCGCTTTTGCGCCGTCGCTAACGCACGAGCCGCAGCCTTCGGCCGCGCGTCGCGAAAGCAAAGAGCGCAACGGCTGCCGTTGCGCTCTTCTGAAGGGACCGAGGATGAGTTGAGCTTTACCAGCCGCTTCCGCCGCTACCGCCGCTTCCGCCGCCGCCTCCGCCCGATGGCGTCGGAGTTGCCTGCGGGCCGGGAGCCGCGTGAGGAGCGACTACGATGACGTCGTGCATTCCGATCGAATAGTGGAACGCACAGCCGATCAGGTAGGATCCGGCTTTGCCGAGAGTCATGGTGATGGATTTACCGGGATGGATCGGTCCACTGGCATATCCGAGGCCGAACTTCCCACCGCCTTTGGCCACTTGCGAGAGCTTGATGCCCTTCGGAAAGACGGCCGGCGGAGCTGTGATCTCTTTGATGAAGTTGAGTGTGTGCGTGTCCTTTTTCGAAAGGTTCACGATCGTCAGTTTCGTGTTGGGCGGAAATCCAAGAGATTGCGAACGCGCCTGCTGCGTGTAGCTGGTGAGCATCGCCTTCCATTTGACTGAATGGATCGCTCCCAAGCCTTCTTTGTAATACTCTTCGCCGATCGTGTCTCTCCCCATCGTCGCGTAGACGACGACGTCGCCACCCATCGCAGGTAAGACGTAGGCCGGCGCGCCGGGTGAAGCGCCCGCCATTCCGGTGCGCGCGCCGCAGCCCGCTATCGTCAGGCCGGCGAGCGCCGCGACCGCTGCGAGATGTTTAATATTCATGAAAGCCTCCGACGAGCAAATAACTGTCGTCGAGTGTACGGGGAACGGATTAGGAATGTGTGAATTCGGGCCGGTCTATACGATCGAGCCGGTGAGGCGCTCGAGGGCCGCGTCGATCGCCGCGACCGGTCCGTCCAGAGCGGTCACCCCGTAACGCGCCGCGATCTCCGACATCGCGACGTACGCGACTTCGACGCCTTCGCTACCCTCCCAAACGAGCAGTTTGAGGGGAAGCTCCAACGCGACCATCGGAAACGCGTCCATGAACGGCGTGCCTACCTTGGGATTGCCGAAGAGGATGAGGGCGGTCGGGCGAAGCTCGAGGCCGGCTTCTTTGGCAGCCGCGGCCTGATCGATCGTGTCGAAGATCGTATTGCCCGCGGCGACGATGCGCTCTTGAAGCTTCGAAAGCGTTGCTTCGTACGAATACTTGCTGCGTTTGATCACTAACGCCCCTTACTTCGGCGGTGCCGCACCGCCTCCAACGGTAAGGAACGTAACGACGTCCCAGGCGTTTCGTATGCCGATGAATACCAGCAGCAAGACCCCCGCCCCCACCGCGTACAGTGCGCCGGCGGGCGAGAACTCTAAGCCGGCGGCTCCGCCGGCGACGGCCGCGTAGCCCGCGAAGGGAAGGGCCGTGTACCACGTCCAGTCTTCGAGATCGGGAGTGTAACCCGTGAGGCGCCGGGTTCGCAGGGCGACGCGCCAGATGTAGACGATTTCGTAGAGCCCGAGCAGGCCTACGAGCGCGCTCGGATAGATCAGCTGGTGCCATGGCGCGATCAGGACCGCGGCGACGAACAGCGCCGCGCAAAAATGCATCACGGTCGGAGTGCTGAACGTCGCGACGCCGTCTTCACTGCGGGCGGTCCGTTCCGCTCCCATGACAATCGTGATCACGACGAACATCAAGCCCGTGAGGGCCGCAGCCGACGAGCCGATGACGACGTAGAACGTCGACCACGGCGAGAGAAACGCCGGCGCGGGATCAGCCAAAGACCACCCGCGCCGCTTCTCGCGCCACGCGTTCGCCGCTCTCGAGCGCCCCGTTGACGGTCCCTCCCCCGTTGGTGAGCGAGGTCGCTTCGCCCGCGAAGAAGAGTGCTTCGTCGACCGGTTCCGCCAGCATCTTTCGCGCGTGTTCGCCGCCGGTTTTCACGTAACTGTAGGCCCCGCGCGAAAACCGGTCTTCGCTCCAATCGTGAGTCAGCCCCGATTCGAACTCGCCGCGCACGCTGCCGGCACCGAACGCCGCGCTCAGGGCGACCAGCGCCCGTTCGATGCGTTCGTCGGGGGAGAGCTTCCCAAGGCTCTCCGCGGCCGGCCCGCCCGTCCACGCAACGAGCAACTCACTTCGCACCGGAACCTGCGTCCACGCAGTCGCGACCGGCGTTTGGCCGATCCGGAAGAACGCGGCATCGCGGTACTTGCCATCTTCGAGGCGTTCCCAAAATGCGGTGCGAAACCACAGCGCGATCTTCACGACGTGTCCCATTGCGATTTTCGAAAGCGCTTCGCGCTTGGAGGGCGGCAGATCCGGTTCGAAGACGAGCTCGCCGTCGTCTCCGCGGTGCGCGAGCACGCCCGCCGGCACCGAAACGATCGCGGCTTTCGCCCGAATCGTCTGCACGTCGCCGCTTGGGGCAAGCACGTCGACCGAAACGTGGCCGCGGCGCCACGCGCAAGTCTGAACCACGCTCGAAAGGCGTACGTCTACTCCGGCGGCGCCGCAGGCGCGTTGCAGCGCCGCGAGGACCGGCGCGTATCCGCCGAGCGGCCGCGTGCTCTGCGAGTCGACGCCCGAAAGCAGCTCGTCGGCGATTGCGTGCACGCTCGCGTTCGCCGGGTCGGCTGCCTCAAAGCCCTCGACGAATGCGCGGGCGGCAGCGATGCGCCGTGCGAGATCCGCGTCGCCATCGTAACGGCGCAGGTATGCGTCGACGCTCTCATCGGCCGGAAGGCTGCGCGATCGTTCGAGGATGCGGGCAGCTTCGACGAAATCCTCGTCGTCGCGCACGAGCGTGCCGCCGGAGCCGAGCCGCCACGACTCTGCGCCGAGATCGATGGAAGCGGCCCCGGCCTCCCGCAGCAGCGCCATCGTTCGAGGGGCGGCCCCATGAATGAACTCGGCACCGAGCTCCGTGGCGATGCCGCCGCGAGCGCCCTGGTGCGACCAGACACGCCCGCCAATGCGGTCGCGTGCCTCGAGCAGCACGACGCGCGCACCCCTCTCGGCTAGGCTTCGCGCCGCGGCCAGACCGGCGGCGCCGGCGCCGACGACGATGACTTCTGCTTCCACGCTTACGGCGAAAGCGCCGCGTCCTCGAGCGCCGATCCGCTCTCCCGGCGCAGCATCGCGGCCGGTACCTCGCGGCATCCGCTTCGCACGAGCGGGTCGACGCAGATCTGCACGCGCTGGAGATCGGCTCCAGCCAGCGCGGCGCCGCGGAGCTGGTCGCATTTTCCACTATCGCTCGAGCGCGTGCCGTCGTACCAGCAGAGTACGGTCCCCGCGAGCGTCGCGCCGCGCAGGTCGCTGTTCGAAAAGTCAACCGAGATCAGCGCCAAGCCGGAGAGATTTCTTCCGCCCAAACGACTATCGCGAAAGTTGCAGGCGATGCATTCGCCGAGCAAGTCGCGCAGCTGCACGTCGCCGAGCGCCGAAGCGAAACCATGAAAGTTTGCAGTCGTGAACCGGGCGCCGGCAAACGTCGCGCCGTCGAGGCTCGCGCCTTCGAAGTTGCACGCCAGACACTCCACGCCATCGAAAGTCACGCCGCGTAAATCCGCGTTGTGAAAGTTTGCGGCGATCAGGCGAGCACCTCGAAACGTTGCGCCGACGAGCTGCGCGCCCTCAAAGTTCGCACCGACATAAAGCGCACTCGTGAAATCGGCGCGTGCGAGCGCGGCCCCGGCGAGATTGCAGCCCATGCAGAACTTCACGGTGGCGGCGGCGCGCCCCGGGCTAACGAACCCGAGGAAAAGGATGAGCGCGACCACCGCGATCGCCGTCGGCCTCATCACCGTACCTTTGGCGTCAGCCCCGGCTGCTCTTTCCAGCCCTTCCGTGCGCGCGCTCGAGATCGAGCAGCGCTCGCTTCCGCTCGAAGCCCCACCGATAGCCTCCGATCGCACCCGACTCGCGGATCACCCGATGGCACGGGATGATCAGCGCGACGCAGTTGCGAGCGATCGCCCCACCCACTGCCCGGGCGGCAGACGGGTAGCCGATGCCCGCGGCCACTTCGCCGTACGACACGACGTCGCCGTACGGAATCGACTGCAAGTACTTCCAAACGCGCATTTGAAATGCGCTCGCGCGAATGTCCAGCGGCAGTTCCAAGTGCGGTTGCGCTCCGGCCAAGTAGCGCGAGATCGCGTCGACCCACTTCGGAAAGTCCGAGTGGTACGGTTCGCCGGCCGGCGCGATCGCCGCATTTGCGTATTCGGCCTGCAAGCGGCCCAGCAGCTCTTGGGCCGACTCACCGAACTGGGCGAAACAGACGCCTCGGTCCGTTGCCCCGATCATCATCAAGCCGATCGGCGTCTCCAGCGTGGCGTACGAGATGGAGATCCCTTCGCCGGCGGAGCGATACTGCGCCGGCGTCATCCCCAAGTTGCCAATTGCCTTCTCATAAACGCGGCTGGGCGAGCCGTAACCTGCGCCGTACAGTGCGTCGTCGATCGAACGTTCCGCTTTGAGTGCGCCTTTGAGCCGGCGAAGCCGCATTGCGGCAGCGTACTGTTTGGCAGTGACTCCGACGACCTCTTTGAAGCGCCGCGCGAAGTGATACTTGCTCATCTTCGCGCGCTTCGCGAGCGCGTCGAGGCTCAGCGTTTCGTCGCTGCGCCCTTCGACGTAACGGCATACTTCTCGAATCCGTTCGACTTCGTTCATGCACCAAGCATAGCGCAGGGGTGCCGACCGGGGCCATCCGAAAGTTGCTCGCAGGCCTTGCCTCCGCGTAGTATGATCTCGAGATGAGCAAGGGTGCGAAGTGGGCCGCCTGGATCGTGGCCGCGATCGTCGCGATCGTGCACCTTTCCGTCGCCGGTCAGTACGACCTGTTTCGGAACGAACTCTACTTTATCGTCTGCGGGCGTCACCCGGCCTTCGGCTACGTGGATCAACCGCCGCTCGTGCCCTTGCTCGCGGCGGCAACGGCGTTCGCGGGCGTTCACCCGTGGGTGCTGCGCCTGCCGGCGGTGCTCTCGGCGGTGCTGCTCGTGCCGCTCACCGTCGCGTTCGCGCAGCTTCTCGGCGCAAGCACGCGCGGCGCGTGGCTCGCGGCGATCGCCGCCGCCTCCGCGACGCTGGTGACCGCAGTGAGCGCGACGCTCACCACTTCGACGTTCGAGCCGCTCGACTTCACCCTCGTAGCATACTTGATAACGTACGCGATTATGCGCGAGCGCCCGCGGGCGTTCTGGTGGGCCGGCGCGATCGCCGGACTGGCCTTCGAAACGAAGTACGGGATCGTGTTTTGGCTGCTTGGACTGACTCTGGGCGTCGCGCTTGCGGGGCCGCGCCGGATCGCGCGCTCGCGCGACCTCTGGATCGGAGCCGCGATCGCAACGCTGATCGCGCTGCCGAACGTCTTATGGCAAGTACTTGCGGGATTTCCGTTCCTCGAACTCGTTCGCAACGACCACTCCGGCAACTTCACCGGTACTCCGATCGTCTTCATCGTCGATCAAACGCTCGCGATCAACGTCGTGCTCGCGCCGTTGTGGGTCTGCGGAATCCTCGCGCCGTTTCTCTCTGCGCGCCTCTCGCGCTTCCGATACCTTTCGATCGCGTTTGTCGTGACCGTGCTGCTGGTCTTTTTCTCGCACGGCAAGAGCTATTATCTCGCCGGCGCCTATCCAACGATGTTTGCCCTGGGCGCTGCGGCCGCGACGCGGCTGCCGCGCGTGGTCGTCGGTCTCTGGGCACTCCTGGCCGCGGCCAACGGCGCCCTTTCGCTCCCGCTGGTTCTTCCCGTGCTCTCACCCGCGCATTTGCAGCGCATGCTCGATAACATGTCGTTCCGGCCGCGCCCAGTCGAGGCCGCCGGAGTCGGCGCACCGCTCATGCAGGTACTCTCCGACGAGTTCGGGTGGCGCGAGCTCGCGCAGAAGGTCGACGGCGTCTACGCCGCACTGCCGCCGGCGGATCGCAGCAGAGCCGCGATCTTCGCCTCGAATTACGGAGAAGCGTCGGCGATCGACGTCTACGGCACGAATCTTCCGCCGTCACTGAGCGGAAACAATAACTACTACTTGTGGGGGACGCACGGCTACGACGGTTCGCTGGTCATCGCCGTCAATGGGAGCCCCGCGCAGTGGTCGGCGTTCTGCGATTCGGTGCGCGTAGTCGCTCGGTTCGGAACCTCGCCGTACGCGATGCCCTACGAGCGCGACCGTCCGATTCTGCTCTGCCGGCGGATGCATCCACCGCTGCCCGAACTTTGGCCCCGATTCAAGCACTACGGCGTCGAGAATCTCGGGAAGTAGGGGAGCGCTTTACCTTGCGGCCAGCGCCGCCGCCCTAAGAAACCGCGCGTCGCGGCGCGTACTTCAGCGAGCCCGCCGTATTGAAGAGAACGATCGGGAGAGGAAGCGACACGCCGCGGGCGCGCAGCACTTTCAACGCTGCAAGCGTCGCTCCGCCCTCTTCGGTCGCGTCGATACCTTCGTGATGATGAATTTCACGCATCGCGCGCTCGGATTCTTCGTCACTGACCGCGATCGCGAAACCCGATGAAGCACGCAGCGCGCTCAGCGTCAAGCGATCGCCGATTCCTCCAGGGACTCGCAGTCCCCAGAGCTTGGTCCGCGCCGCCTCGACGCGCTGCGCGGAAGCTTCGCCGCGCGCGTAGGCGGTGACGATCGGTGCGCAGCCCTCTGCCTGAACGCATACCATCACCGGCCGCGCCTCGCCGATCCAACCGAGGTGCGCGAGTTCGTCAAAGGCTTTCCACATGGCGACGAGTCCCGTTCCGCCTCCGGTCGGATAGACGATCGTCCCCGGAATGCCGCCGAGCTGTTCGACCAGCTCGTAACCCATCGTCTTCTTCCCTTCGACGCGATACGGTTCGCGAAACGTGGCGACGTTGAAGGCGCCGCTCTCGCGCGCATACTCCGCCGCCAGCCGGCCGGCGTCGTCGATGAGACCCGCGACCAGAACGACCTCGGCGGCGTAGCCGCGCATCTCTTCGAGGAGCAGCTCCGGCGTGTCGGCGGGCACGTAGACGCGCACCGGAAGGCCGGCCCGCGCTCCGTACGCAGCCAGCGCGCCCCCGGCGTTCCCGGCGCTCGGCGCCACCAAGGCGTTCGCGCCCAATCGTTTTGCCGCACTCACCGCCACCGACATTCCGCGCGCTTTGAACGAGCCCGTTGGGTTTTGCGCCTCGTCCTTCACGTAGACCGGCGCGCACTCCAAGAGGCCTTCGAGTGCGCTCGCCCGGATCAGCGGCGTCGCCCCCTCTCCAAGGGAGATCGGCTCCTCATCGGCTCCAACGGGAAGCATCTCGCGATATCGCCACATCGTCCACGGCCGCAACCGCACGAGCTCGTGCGAAAGGCGGTCGACGCCGTAGCGGGCCAGCAGCGGCGCTCCGTCCTGCGGACAGGTACTCGCTAAGACTTCCGGCGAGTACCGATGCGCGGCATCGAGAGAACATTCCAGACGAACCGGCAGCATCAGAGGACGTTGCCAACGCGCGCGCTGCGGCGCGCCCAGAGCGCGTAGGCCGGCATCGCGGTCGCGAGGATGGCGAGGCCCGCCAAACCATCGCGCGGAGAGGTCACGCAAGCGGCGATGGCGATGCCCCACGACGCAACCAGGAAGAGCGCGGTCGAGACCGGATGAGCCGGCGCGCGAAAGGCGGCCGCGCGAGGTCTCCGCGATTTTCGGTCGCGCGCTCGCAGCACGAAGAGCGCTAACGCGAGCAGGCCGCTGAACGCGTACGACGTCGACACGACGTAGTTGAGTATGTGTTCGTAACTGCCCGATAGCGCGATGGCCACCGCAACGATGCCTTGGAGCGCGATTGCCACGACCGGCACGTGCGTGCGCGCATCGATCTTCCCCACGCTGCGAAAGAAGAGGCCGTCGCGTGCCATCGCGTGATAGAGCCTCGGCACGGTGAGCATACGATTGCTCATGAAGCCCAACGTCGTGACCGCAACTGCAAGCGAGGCCAGCCGGCCGCCGATCGATCCGGCCGTCGCGCGCAAGACCGCCGAGACCGGTACTGCGCTGCGCGCGAGCGCGTCGACGCCCAGGGCTCGCAGGCAACCGGCGTTAACCAGCACGTAGAGCGCCGCGACCGCGATCGCCCCGATCCAAAGCCCTCTGGGCAGGCTGCGTCCGGCGTTCTTGGACTCCGGCGCCATGAAGTTTGCGACGATCGCACCGTTGTAGGTAAAGAGCACGGCGATCATTGCCGCGCTTAACGCCGCCGGCCCGGGAAGCGCTCGCGGTACCGCGTCGAGGTGGGCGGCGGGATGCGCGAAGGCGGCGATCACGAGTGCCGACAAGGCCGCCACCTTCAGCAGCGAGAGACCGTTTTGCGCGTAGCTGCCCTGACGAACGCCCAGTGCGTTTACGACGGCGAGCGCGACGAGCGTCGCGACGGCCACCGCAGCCGGAGCCATCGCTAGACCGGTCAACGACAGAAAGTACCCGGCAAAGAGTATCGCCGCGGCGGCAAGGCCGCCCGTCAGCGATGCCAGCAGCGCGGTCCAGCCGTACGCAAACGCCACCGCCGGCCCAAATGCTTCGCGCAGATACGCATACGCACCGCAGCCCTCGGGACGCCTCGCAGCGAGTTCGCCCAGCACGAAAGCGCCGCAAAGCGCGATCAGTCCGCCGAAGGCCCACGCCGTCAAGATCGGTCCGCGATGCCCGATGCTCTGCGCGACGACGGCGGGCGTGCGAAAGATGCCCGAACCGATGACGCTGCCGACGACCAGCAGTGCCAGGTCGATCGTTCCGAGACGTTGCGCGAGAGCGGGAAACCGCAGCGTCAAACGGGGCGTTGCCCGAGAATCGTCGCGCGCCGCATGCGCCGGCGCGCCGGAAAATAATCGGCGAGCGCGCAGTGCTGCGTCCAACGGTTATCCCACATTGCGACCGTCCGCGCTTGCCATCGCCAGCGAACCTGAAACTCCGGCTTGGCCATGTGCTCGAAGAGCAAGTGCAGCAGCACCTCGCTCTCGCGCGGCGTTAAGCCTTCGATGCACTCGGTAAAATCGGCGTTGACGTAGAGCGCCTTGCGCCCCGTGCGCCGATTCGTGCGCACCACGGGATGCGATACCGGCGGATGCTGCGCGTAGATCGCATCGCGTAGAGACTCCATACCGAGCGAGGAGAAACGTTCGGGCGTGAAATTTTTGGCAAACGAGTGCGTCGCTCGCAAACCGGAGACGAAGCGCTGCAGCGGCTGCGAGAGCGTCTCGTAGGCGAGGTACATGTTCGCCCAAAGCGTATCGCCGCCCAACTCCGGGATCTCTTCGGCGTAAAGCACGGCGGCCATCGGAGGG
Source organism: Candidatus Cybelea sp. (assembly GCA_036267315.1). Taxonomy (GTDB): domain Bacteria; phylum Vulcanimicrobiota; class Vulcanimicrobiia; order Vulcanimicrobiales; family Vulcanimicrobiaceae; genus Cybelea. The sequence continues at coordinate 11,003 of DATAWH010000074.1, forward strand.
CGCTCGAGATAGGTCACGTCGTTGTGCCAGCGATCGCTGTTGGCTCGGTGCGTCTCGTCGTGCGCCAAGAGCATCACCTCGGGAGCATCGGCGGTTCCGGGATAGAACGGGTGCGTATAGAGCGGGCCGAAGCGCGCCGCGAAGTCGCGCTGCTGCACCGGCGAGAGCTGCTGATTCTCAAAGAACAACACGAGCCGTTCCCCAAGTGCTTCGCGAATCTGGTCGATGCGCTCGTCGCTCGGCGAAACCGCCAGCTCGACGCCTTCGACGACCGCACCGATCGCGGGCGTCAGCGGACGGATTCGCAGCGGCGTTTCCTTCACGCGCCCTCCTTCTCCGAGCGCTTGGTGAATCCAAGCAAGAGAGCCCAAAGAGCGACGCGAGCGCCGTTCCGCCGGCGGGCGGCCCTTGAGGGGACGCGGCTGCTGCTGCGCGAAGCGCGTCGACTCCATGCAACGCCATCGTATCGAGCAAGTCTGCGCCGTTTTGCCGGCGCTCGCTCTATTGATTTGTAGCGCCTGTTCGGGCGCCTCGCAGAGCGCGTTCTCGCCACCGGCGACGGCGAACGGGTCGATCTCGCCCGCGGCCAAAAAGTGCACGGCCGGAAAGCTTTACGTTTCGAGCTATCGTCTCAACTACGTGGCGATCTATTGCACCAAAGGCCGCAATCAAGCACCGCTGGGGAAGATTACGAGCGGCATTAACGGGCCCGAAGGCGCCGCCGTCGACGCGAAGGGCAACCTTTACGTAACGAACACCCTCGCGGACACCGTTACCGAATACGCGCCCGGAACGACCTCGCCAAGTTTTACGTACTCGCGCGGCCTCGGCTTTCCGGCCGGCGTCGCGGTCGATGCAAAGCAAAACGTGTACGTAACGAGTCTCTCGCCGCCGGCGCTCACCGTCTTCGCGCAAACGTCGAACAGGGCCAAGCTGACGATTAGCGGCCTCACCTTTCCGGTAGACGTCGCGCTCGATCGCAAGGCCAACGTGTACGTAACGACCTATACGGCGAGCCGGCAGAGCGCCGAGGTCGTCGAGTACGCGCCAGGCAGCAGGCACGGAACGTCGCTGGGCATCGTCACCAAGGAGCCGGGCGGCATCGTGCTCGATCGCGCGGGCGACATCGTCACCGCCGATCAAGGATTACCCGGGGTGCTCGTTTTTCCGCCGGGTAGAGTTCAACCGAAGAAGACCTTTGCCGGCAACACCCTCGATCCCGATCCGGTCTGCTTCGGGCGCAACGAGAAGCAGGTCTACGTCGGGGACGCGGTCGGCAACGCCGTCTACGTCTACCAGTACCCGAGCGGTAAACTGATCGACACGATCACCGACGGCGTCGACGGTCCCAACGGCGTCGCCCTCGATCCAGCTGCGCCGCTGTAGCTTAAAGGAGCACAACCCATGCAGAATCTTCGTTCGCTCGTATCGTACGTTACCGCCGTCGCGGCCCTCGTCGTGGCCGGCTGCGCGAGCGCCGGATCTCCGCAAACGGCGCCGTTTGCTCCAGCGACGGGGCCGGCGCTGGAGCGGGCCGCCCGCGCCGTCAACCGCCTGGGCGGCGCGCAACCGTTGTCCCGTCCGGGCGGCTGGCTTTCGCCGGCCGCAAAGTCGAGCAAACATCTGCTCTACGTTGCCGACTTTACCGCCAACGCCGTCGAGATCTACTCCGCGAGTGGATCGAATCAAAGTCCAATCGGCTCGATAACCGACGGGATCAGCGGCCCTGAAGGTTGTTTTGTCGACGCGCACGGCGACTTGTTCGTCGCAAACGCCAGCAACCAAACGGTTACGATGTACAAACACGGCTCCGCGACCTGGAGCTTGCAGTACACGGGGTTTGCCTACCCAACCAACGTCGCAGTCGGCGCCAACGGCGTCGTCTACGTCGACGACCTCGTCGGCTCGAAAGTCGTCGAGTTTGCGCGCGGGAAAACGCGCTCGAAGCGCACGATCGTGGTGACCGATCCTCAAGGCGCTGCGCTCGACGCGAAGAACAACCTCTACGTCTCGTACAACACCGGCAGCCACGGCGGCGGCCCCGGTACCGTGAACAAATATCCGCCCAAGTCGACCAAGGGTACGAACCTCAACCTTCCAATCGTTTGGGCCGCGGGCGACGCGATCGACTCTAGCGGCGACGTCGTCGTTGGCGATCAAGGCTCGGGGAGCGGTAACGCGGCGGTCTACGTCTTCCCGCCTGGTTCGGCGAAGCCGTCGCAGACGATCACTCAAGGGATAGAAGATCCGTTCCGGATCGCGCTCGACAAAAAGAGCCGGCACCTCTACGTCGCCGACCCCGAGGCCAACGAATTGCTCGTCTACGACTATGCAACCGGGACGCTCGTCAACACGATTACCAACGGACTGAGCTCGGTCTACGGCGTCGGTGTCTCCGGAGAAAGCCCCTAGAACGCGGCGATGACCGCGCCGCACGTTCGCGCGGTGATTCTCGCGGCGGGCAGCTCGAGGCGCATGGGCGCGCAAAAACTGTCCATGCTCTTTCGCGGACGGCCGTTGCTCGAATACGCCGTCGCTTCTGCGCAGCGGTGGGACCCGCTGCTCGTCGCCGGTCCGGAAATTTTCGGCGCGTTCGCCGGTCGCGTCGACGTAACGCTCGTACTGAACTCGCAGCCACAGCGCGGCATGACGCACTCCCTGGCACTCGCCGATGCGGCGATTCACCCCGGGGATGCGATCGTCGTTCTTTTAGGTGACAAGCCGCTGGTCACCGAGCAGCTCATCGCGCGGCTCTGCGCGGCGCGCGCGGACGCCGACGTTGCGTACCCGGTGCGCGCGGGCGACGGAGTTCCCGGCCATCCCGTTTTCTTTTCGCCCGCCGCACGCCGCCGGATCGGCGATCTTCCACTAGGAGATACGCTGCATCTCTTACGCGACGATCCCGCGATGGCCCGACTACCCGTTCCGACCCTTGACGAGGGAGCGTTTTTCGACGTCGACACCCCGGGAGAACTCGGGCGGTAGGAGTTAGGCCGCCGTCACTTCACTCGAGACTTCGCGGTTGCCCAAAAGAATTAGAACGACGGAAAGCACGACCGCCGCACCGCCGATCACGAGGTTCCAGGTTACGCGTTCTCCCAGCACGAGCGCGCCGAGGATGACGGCGACGACGGGATTGACGTAGCCGTAGGTCGCGACGGTGCTCGTCGGCAACTTGCGGATCACGTAGGCATACGCGCTGTAACCGACGAGGGCGCCCCCGGTAATCAGCCACAGCATTCCCCACAGGGAAGCGGGGGAGATCGAATTCAGATGCAGCTGCGATCCTTCGCCGGTCGCGAGTCCGACGAGAATACAGAGCGCGCCGCCGATGCTCATCTCCAGCGAAGCGGTAAACGGATGGTGATTCTCGCGGCGCACGAAGACCGACCCGAGCGCCCACGCAAACGACGCGAGCAGAATCATGCCTCCAAAGAGCGCGTTTACGTGGCCGGTGCCGCGGCCGACGAGCGCGGCAATGCCGGCGCTGCCGACGGCCATCCCGGCGACGGCGACGAAACTGGGCGGACGCCGCCTGCGAAACGCGTCGAGCAGCAGCATCCAGATCGGCGTCGTTGCGATCAACAACGCCGAGGTTCCCGACTCGACGCGCGTTTCGGAGAGGCAGAGCAGTCCGTTTCCGACGACGAGTAAGAGAAACGCCGTCGACGCGATGCGCAAAAGCTCGCGTGCACTGGGCATCCCCGGGTTGCGCTTTACGGTGAGTCGCTGCCAACCCAACAGCAATAACCCGGCGATCGAATAACGCACGCCGGTCATCAAATACGGCGGGATCGTTTCAACCGCGACCCTGATACCGAGATACGTCGATCCCCAGAAGAGGTAGACGATTCCGAGCGCGATCCAGGGCATCGCTCGTTCCCAGCGTTTCACGCGCACAACAGACCCGTCATCGCCGCACTCGGTTTCGCGCCGGGCAAAAGACGAATGCGCCCCGGCAGCGAAAAAGCACGAAGGCGCGATCGTCAGGGGGCTTTTGATAGTTTATGAGAAACCGGACGCCGTTCTTCGTTCTCACGGTAGCCGCAGGCATTGCAGCTCTCATTGTGTGTTCGGCGATGCTTCGCGCACAAGAGGCGGCGCTCAACGTGCTGCCCAACGGCTGGGTGGTAAACGCTCCGGTCGCGGCGATGGTCGCGACGGGCACGATGCCGCAAGGCGCCGTGCGCTCACCCGACGGCTCGATGCTTGCAGTCGTCGAGTCGGGTTTCAACCCTCCCTCGCTATCCATCTATGCGACGCGAGGACTGCGGCTCGTCAAGCGCTTTGCTTTGGCGGGCGCCTACGGGCGCCCCGTTTGGATTGCGCAAGGCATCTTCGTCGCCGGCGCTAATGCCGACGCGCTCTTTGCGATCGATCCGCGCTCGGCGACCGTACGAAAAATCGCGCTGCCTGCCAAGTCTTATCCGGTCTCGGTGGCCGAGCACCGCGGCGTTTTCGCGGTCGCCTTCAACGGCGACGGCGCCGTTCGCATCGGTCCGCTCAACGCGCTGCGCGGCGCGCGCCCGATCGTCGTCGGCGTGCGGCCTCGGAGCGTGGTGTTTTCGGCAGACGGCAAGAGGCTGTTCGTCGCCGTGCGCTCGGCGAGCTACGTTGCTGCCGTCGACGTCGCCGGCGGCAGCGTGCGGCATATCTCGACCGGCCTGCATCCCAGCGACGTGCTCGTGAGCGGCGACACCCTCTACGTCGCGCAATCCGACTCAGACACGGTCGGCTCGTACGACGCACGTACGGGAATGCGCCGCAGCAACGTCTTCGTCGGCAGCGTCGCGCATTCGGTCGGCTCGTCACCCAACGCACTGGCGCTCGCGGGCAACAAGCTCTTCGTCAGCCTGGGAGCGGCCAACGAGATCGCCGTCGTGGAGCGCGGGCGCGTGTCGGAACGGCTGCCTGCGGGCTGGTATCCCACCGACGTCGTGCCCGACGGCAGCGAGCTGTTCGTCGTCGACGGAAAAGGCGAAGGCACGAAGCCCAATCCGCGCTTCGACGTGATGAGCCGCGGCTACAATAACTACGTCGCGGCGATTCAATTCGGGTCGATTCGCGAAATCCCAGCCGGCACCGCCGCGGCGCCGAATCCGCAAGGGGCGCAGAACGGCGCGCCGCGTCCGGCACGAACGATCCTGCACGCCGGCGGCCCGATTCGCCACGTCTTCTTCATCCTCAAAGAGAACCGCACGTACGATCAGATTCTCGGCGACATGCCCGCGGGCAACGGCGACCCAAAACTCGTTTGGTTCGGCGAACGCGTCACTCCGAATCAGCACGCGCTTTCGCAGCGCTTCGGCCTCTTCGATAACTTTTACGCCAGCGGCGAAGTGAGCGACGCAGGCCACAACTGGGCCGACGGAGCCTTCGCGAACGACTACGTCGAGCGGACTTGGCCGCCGGTCTACGGCAATCGCCTCGACGACGACGACGTCTTAACCGGAGCCGGAGCCGGGGTCGCGAGCGGTGGCTATATCTGGGACGCGGCGCGGCGCGCCGGCGTAACGTTTCGCGACTACGGAGAGATGGCGCTGATGCCCCCGATCGAAGGGCACATCGCGGCGACGGCGCCCAGCCTCGGTACGCGCTTCGATCCGCACTACGTCGGCTGGGACCTCGACTATAGCGATCTCGACCGCGTCAAAGAGTGGAAGCGGGAGTTCGACGGCTTCGTCGCCGCCGGTACGCTGCCGCAACTCGAGTACGTGTGGCTTCCCAACGATCACACCGCGGGCACGCGAGCCGGGAAACGAACGCCGGCAGCATACATCGCAACCAACGACTACGCCGTCGGCCAGATCGTCGCCGCGATCTCGCACTCGAAGGTTTGGGGCTCCAGTGCGATCTTCATCACCGAAGACGACGCGCAAGACGGCGCCGATCACGTGAGCGATCAGCGGACGACCCTCTACGTCGCCTCGCCGTACGCCCGCGGCGTCGCCGTGCACGATCACTTCGCCACGGTCAGCGTGTTGCGCACCATCGAACTGCTGCTCGGAATGCAGCCCCTCTCGAACTACGACGCGACCGCCGTGCCGCTCTACGCCGCGTTCACGACGACGGCAGACTTAGCGCCGTTCGACGCGATACCGCCCAAGATCGATACGACGGCGCGCAACGCGAAAGTGGCCTATGGTGCCGCCCTGAGCGCCCGGCTCGATTTTCGCCGTCCCGATGCGGTCGCGCCGGGCATCCTGACGGACATCCTCGCGCACAACCACTGACTGACGCCGGCGCTTAGGACCCGTAGCCTTCGACGATGACGAGATCGGTTTCGCTCAGCGCCTGTCGCAGCGCTTTGGCGGGCGCGTATTCGGGGGAGTTCCACCACTCCATCGCACGAGCGTAGGATTCGAACTCGAGCACGACGATGCGGGTTGGATTCCAGGAACCTTCCAGGGCCTTCATCTTTCCGCCGCGTGCGAGATAGCGCCCCCCGTAGTGCGTTACGGTCTTTTCGGCGAGCTCTTTGTAGTGTTCGTAGCGCTTCGGATCCGACGTGTTGACGTTTACGATGACGTAAGCTGCCACGTGAAGCTTTCCGCTTCGGCTTACGGGATGACGTGCGTTAAAAGGAACAGCAGGCCGTCGCCGATACCGCCAAAGATGTCGGTGTGCTTCTTCGCCTGCGGCACGAAGATCACGTCGCCCTTCTCCAGCGCAACGTCGGCGCCCTGATTCTCGCCTTTGAGGGCTTCGTACAGGTTGATCTCCGAGGTCGTCTGCGTTCCGTTGGTGCCCGTTCGAATCAGCCGGATGTGGTTGAGATCGGCCTGCGCGTTTTGGCTGTCGCCGGCCTTAGCAATTGCCACCGACAGACGGTCGCCTTCGTTCACTTGAACGTCGCCCGGGTGATCGACGGCGCCTGCGACGTCGACGGTAAACTTGATCGGTCCCGGTACGTACACCACCGATCCTTCGGCCAGCGGCATATCCAGCGACGTATCTCCGCGCTGCAACAAGCTCTGCAGCGAAACCTGAGTTACCTTACCGCTGGCATCGGCGACGCGCGCTTCGGGAAAGGCACCGTTGGTATCGGCGATTCCGCCGGCGGCCGCGATTGCGTCGGTAAGTTTTGCTCCGGAGCGCAACGGATACTTGCCCGGGGTTTTGACGTCGCCCAATACGAGCACGTTGGGCTGACCCAGCGCGACGATCGAAATCGTGATGACGGGGTGCCGAACGTAGGCTTTGAGTTTGTTGGAAAGCACCGATGCCGCGCCGATGGGCGTCTGCCCCGCCAGGCGCACGCGCCCGACGAGCGGGTACTCGATCGTGCCGTCGGGCATTACCGTCACGTTCTGCGTGAGCGACGTGTCGCCGAAGACGAGAACGTTGAGCTGATCGCCCGGGTGGATCAGCGTATCGGACGAGATCGAGGAACTCCAAGCAGGCCCCGGGAGGAGAGCCCAGAGGCAGAGCAACGCTGCCGCGATAACGCGAGTCACCCCTCTAGGCTACGCCCGGCGGAACTCCGGCACAACGTACGGCCGACGCGGTACCGCGCGCGCGATGGTCCCGAGCGGTGAGAAACTTGGCCTAAGGCGCCGTCACACGGCTTGCTGGCGGGCCGCGGCGATCAGCGCCGCCCGCGAACGGACCCCGAAGGCCAGGCGAATCCGGGCCGCGTGGTTCTTGACGGTCTCGGGCGAAATCCGCAGGTGCGAGGCGATCTCCTTATCGCTGAGACCCTCGCAGATCAGCGCGTAGACCCGGTTCTGAGCCGGAGTGAGGGCGGCGATGCGCGGATCCTCGACGAGGCCGGCGCGCCGCCGGATATCCCGTGCGACCGAGCTCTCCGAAAACTCCGCGACGACTTCGCTGGCGAGCCGAAGCCAGGTCGCCTCTCCGCTTACTTCGTGCAGGCGTAAAGCGACGGCCGCCGCGCGCCAGGCGTAGTCGATCGAGCGATAAAAGGTGTACGCGCTCGCGAGCAGCTGCAGCGCCGCGGGGCGATGCCCTGAGGCAGCCAGAATGCAGCCGCGGGCGTACTCTTCCATCGCGTGCAGGCGCCGGTCGCGACCGAGCGCGAGCGCCGGGGCGAGCGTCATCGGGATCGCATCGTAGATGTCCATGAGCCGGCTGGCAGCGGGAAGATCGCGGTCGGCGGTAAGCTCGATCAGGTTTAAAATCGCCACCCGCTCCTCGCCCGGAGAACTCCAGTCCGTCTCCCTCGCGCAGGCAACGGCGTGCCGCAAGAGTGCGTCGCCGCTCGCGTTCTCGCCGGCCATCCTCGCAAGGTACGCCTGGTCGGCATAACAGGCCGCCACCCAGCGCACCGACGGCGCGATGTCGCGCGCAAAGTACGCGTACTGCAGCGCTTTTTCGTGGGAGCCGCGCAGCGCGTAAGCCCACGCCAAGCCGCGGAACGTCAAAAACCGCTCGCCCTCGAGATCTTCGGTCCACGGCAGCGTCTCGGCGACGCGCACCACGAAATCGAACGTGCTGGGAGAGGCAATCTCGCGAACGAGATGGACGAGCGACCGCGTCGCACTCGCCAGCAGCGTGACGTTGTAGGCTTCCGGCGCCGCCGCGATGTGGCGGATCGCACGTTCCAGCAGCCGCATCTGCTCTTGGTACTCGCCGCGCAGGGCCGGCACCCAAGAGCACGCGTACAGCCAGCGCCCGTAGAGGTGCGGCGACGATCGGACGTCGACGGCCTGCAGTGCGTCCTGCATCGCGTCGGGCGTGCCCTCGACCCAGCCCACCAGCATGCGAGCGTAAGCGACCTCGAAACGAGCTTCTTCGCCTTGCGGCTCGATCCGGATGCGCGCGAGCGCCCGGTACGCCAGATCGGTCATCCCTAGGAAGGAGTGACAGGTCGACTCCAGCGCGCGCAGCAGCGCCTCGTCCTCCGGCTTCGCTCCCCGGGTCCCGCCGACGACCGCCAGAGCCTCCCGATACCGCGAAAGACGGATCAGCGCGCGAATCCGGTAGACCCGGTCGGGCATGCTGACGGAGCGGTCCGTTAACCGCAGACAGGCCGTCAGCTCACCGGTATTAAATGCCTCGCGGGCTTCCAATCGCTTGCTCCGGAGCCGCTTGCCGTTGGCAAGCCGCCCCTAGATTTCTAGGAGTGTGCGACTAGCTTACACGCCGAAGGGTTGGCTCCTGTTGAGGCGTTAACGAATTCTCAACGCTCGCCCTGCTGGGCGACGCGAGCCTAGGCGAAGGGAGGCAGGTTTGCTTGCGTTGGCGCTCCCGGAACCGCGGCAACGATCGGCGTGACCGTCGCGGCCATTGCAATCGGACCTCCGGGCGTGTCGAGCGGCGGAAAGACGAACGACATGAGCGCCATGAAAACGTTAGCTAGCATCCTAATCCCTCTCTGCGGTATCGGCCGCTATCGTCGAGCGGCCAACGTTCTAAGCTTACACCCAGGAAATCGATTTCGCCAGGTCTCGAGCAAAAATTGGGACCGCTCTCGAAAAGCCACTGGCTGCTTACTTTGCAGGGCTTTTTTCGAGCAGCCGGACGCGCGCGCCGTCGAACTCGGCGTCGCTTTCAACGCGGTACCGGCTTTGCACGTAGCGCTCGAGCGTTGCGCACCCGAAGCGTACGTTGGCCGACCGGCAACTGCCCGCGGTCACCAGCCAGAGCCGTTTCTGCGCCGGAACCGCGTCGCGCAGCTCCGCTTCGTTTTCGATCCTGAAGCGCGTCACGACGTACCGGTGAAAATCGACTGCATGCGGTACCGCGACGATGCGATTGGGCCCACGATAGTAGTATTCCAGCGGGAGGGCGTTCTCGGCCTCAAAGACGACGATCGGTTCGTTGGGCTTCTCGTTGGCGCCAACGTATGCGGCGACGCGTCGCCAGTCGCCGGGCTTCGCTAAGTGGTGATAGGTCTTGGCCAGCGTCAGCAGCGAGAGCGTCACCGCAATAACCGTCCATATCGTCGCGGCGCGGCGTTCGCGCGGGGGCGGCAGGAACGAGAAGAGGGCAAAAACGGAGAGCGTGGCGGGCAGAAAGAGCGAGGCTGCGTGACGATCGAGGATGTGCACGCCCGAGACGTACGTAGCCGCTGCGAAGAGCACGAACGCCGCGGCCGTCGTGAGGAGAATCGCCGCGTTGCCGGTCGGGACGATCTTCGGCCGGACGATCGCTAACGCGATGACGGCGCAGACGCCCAGCCCGGCGTAGACGACCAGCGAGTGCGGCACCGGCAGCGGAAGCACGTACCTCGCCAGGATGCCGCCCAGCGTGGCAATCGTATACGGTAGGGACGGCGCCGCGAAGCCATCTTTGAAGTTGGACACCTGACCGGGAACGATCGCGAGCATGGGTAGGAACGCCAGCGTCGCCGCGATGCCCGCCAGCACGTACTGCAGCAGCATCCGGCGATAAAACACGACGACGGTGAGGGCTTGCCCCGCCACGAGGAAGGCCAGGTAATACTGCGTGTAGAGGGCCAGCGCGACGCACGCGGCGTATCCCGCAACCGCCCAAAGGCTCCGGCGTTGAGCGACGAAGGCGTCGTAGAACGTCAGCAGGAGCAGCGCGGAGACGAAGACGATCATCGCGTAGACGCGGATCTCGACGGCGGCCCAGATCAGGAACGGATTGCAGGCCACCACCGCGGTTACCAGCCCGGCGTTCTGCTTGGGGAGGTAGCGCCGTGCGATCGCCGGCGCTATGAGGACGGTCGCCGCGATGCACAGCACGGAGAACAGCCGCAAAAAGAAGATGTTATCGCCGAACGAGCGCCAGATGCTGATCAGGACGAAGTAGAGCGGAGCATTCTGTTCGAACGCAAGCGCTTGGTGGAAGGCGTAGGCGACGCCGCTCCCGGTCGTATGCAGCGTGTAGGCTTCATCCTGCCAGATGTTGAGCACCCACGCGAGCGGCAGCGTCACGAGTAAGTTGAAACCAACCGCGACCGCCGCAAAGGGCGGCCAACGCAAAGCCACGGAAGAGCGCCGTTCTGCTCGAATCACCAAGCGAGATTATAACCGGCGCAACGATAAGCTCCAACGTCGAGGTGGACCATGGGCCGAGGCGTTGGTCCCGGCCGCGGCCCTGAGCCGTTCGGCCGTGGAGCGTTGCCCTGGCGGCACTCCCTTCGCGACTGTGAGGATTGTATCGTTATGGACACCATGAACGGACCAGCCGGCAGAGCAGCCTTCGCCGTCCTCTCCCTCGTGTTGGCGGTCGTTGCCTTCGCGCTGGCGCAGCGCGGACTCGTGGGACATCAGAGCTTCAAGGCGTTCTACTGCGCGGGCGCTGCCGTTCGTCATCGGATGGACCCCTATCGGGTCGAACCGCTTCGCTCGTGCGAGCGTAATCTCGAAGCGTCGCCGATGCCCGAGGGCTACGTCGAACCGGCGCCGCAGCCGGGATACGTGCTCGCCGGATTCGCGCTGCTTTCGGCGCTGCCGGCGCGGCTTGCGGCAGAGATCTTTTCGCTTGCGCTGGTCTGCGCGTCGGTCCTCAGCGCGTTGGCACTCGGGCGGCTGATTCGAGCGCCCAGCTATGCGGTACTCCTGGCACTCGCTCCGCTCACGCTGCTCAACGTTGCCTACGGTGAAATTCCACCGCTTGCCTTGGCGGCAATCTGCGTTGGGGCGTATCTCCTGCACGTGGGCCGGCCCGCCGCCGCGGGTGTCGTGGTCTGCCTCGCGCTGATCCAACCCAACGTGGGTTTACCGGCCGTCGTCGCAGTGCTGATCTTCGCTCCCGGCGCTCGCCTGGCGATCCTCTTGACCGGCGCGGCGCTCGCGGGTCTGAGCGCAATCGCGATCGGAGTCGGCTCGAATGCCGAATACTTTACCCGCGTTCTGCCGCTGCTGGCCAACGCGGAGATCGTCGCATCGGATCAATACAGCCTCAGCCGCCTGCTCTACGTTTTGGGTACGCCGAGCGACATCGCTTTGCTCGTTGGAAAAATTTGGTTTGCCGTCGCCGCGATCGGCGGCATCTTCGCGGCAGGCTGGCTAACGCGCAAGCGCGGGCAGTCCGATCTACTGCCGCTTTTGCCGCCGGCCGCGGTGACGCTCTTTGGAATTTACTTGCACGACATTCAGATCCTGATCGCGGTGCCGGCCGCGCTGGTTCTCGCCGCGCGAATGCACAAAGAACCGGCGCGCAGCCTTGCATCGCTGTTCGTGGTGCTTCTCGTGACGGTATGGACGCAGGCTCCGCGGCCTGCCGTTCTCCTGATCGATGCCGCGGGCGCCTTTGGAGCGCTGCTCTGTCTTTTGCCGGGCGCCGCCGCCCGCCGCATTGCATACGCAGCGGCGGGTTCCCTGACGGCCATCGTGGCGGTGGTGCTCCTACAGCACTTTGCCACGCCTGCCCCACACGACCTGATAACGCACTCTTTTAGTGCGTCACCCGATGAGTTTTCTCCGATTGCCTGGGGCCGCTATCTCCGTGCGACCCCGGAGTTGACACGGACGGTGTTGGCGCCGCAGCTCGTCACTTGGATCGGACTGCTCGGCGTCTTCGCGTGCGCGCTCGCCGCGAACTTTCAGAAGCCTACGCTAGACCAATCCTGATCGCGTGCACCGCGGCTTGCGACCGCGCCGTGCAGTGAATCTTCGCGAAGATGTGGCTGACGTGATTTTTGATCGTCTTTTCCGACAAGACGAGACGCCGGCCGATGTCGCGATTCGAGAGGCCTTGGGCGATGAGGCGAATGATCTCGCGCTCCCGCGGAGAGAGTTCGTTGGTTAGGCGTTTGGTGGGTCCGCGCCGGCGAAGCAGCGACGCCGCCACGCGAGGATCGACGTAGCTCCCGCCCTCGCCGAGCGTCTTGATCGCGGCAACGAGCTCTTGCAAGGAGGAGTCCTTTACGATGTACGCGTCGGCGCCGGCGGCGAGGCAGTGTTGCATCAGTTCGCCCTGCGTGTGAGCGGAGAGCGCGCAGATACGCGTTTCGGGGGACGAGCTCTTGAAGTGCTCGATCACGTCGTCGATCTCTTCGGTATCGATGTCGATGATCACGACGTCGACGTCCTTGGCAACCATCGCCGTTTCCCGGCTCGCCGCGATGCCGGCGACTTTGATATCGGGATCTGCCGAAAGCACCTGTGCGATGGCCTTGGCAAAGAGCATCTGTTTTTCGATGATAAGGACGCGCAAGGCGCCCGAGGTACTAATCATGCTTTTTGAAAGCTCCGTTAGTCGGTGGGGTCTTTGGCTGAACTCTCATAGTCTGCCATTGCATGGGACCTCGGGACAACCCGATATACTTGTGAGACGTTCGTGCTATATGGGGCCGGGATTCAGGGACTTTAGCCGCTATTTTGGGTCTTTTCGAGGCGGCGCGTAGTAAGAAGTTATCATGCGCCTGCGCTCGGCTTGCTTCAGTCGCCGGGGTGATACCGCCAGGAACAGCGCGCGCGCGGTTCGTCGCTCTCCTCGTTCTTCTCGCTTAAAAGGTCCTTAAGAGAAGGACCCGCGGAAACAGTATCTTGATCTGCGCGCATCGAGGGCCACCCGAGCAGCGTCGCGGCCATCTGGATGCGATTGCGCGCGTTGGTCTTTCCGATCATGCGAGAAACGTGGTCGTTCACGGTCGACTCGGCCACGCCCAGATCCGCGGCAATCTCGGTGATGGTGCGGCCGTCGAGCAGCCCGTGGAGCACTTCGCGCTCCCGCGACGATATGCCAAACGTCGAAGCGGCGGAATCGATGTCGGGATCTTCGCAATGATCCAAAAAGACGCCGAGGTAAACGTCGTCTTGGATCATCGGAACGACTCGCATCGCCAGGCCGTGCACCGGGTATCCGGTGCGCTGAGCGCACGTGCTCGGGCGCGAAAAATCCCAGGACGACGTCAAACGTCGCACTGCCTGCTCGAGAAACAGGGGAAGACGACCGTCCTCGGGTTCGACCAGCCTCGAGAACGCGGAGCCGTCGTCGCCGCTGCACCATGCGAACTGCACGCGCAGCGAAGCGTTCAAGAGAAAGAACGCGTGCGGCCCTCCGGGAATCGGCGTCGTGCGCTTGTGATCGCCGTCGAATCCGTATGCGGAAATTTCTTGCGTGACCGCGGAGGCTCCCGAACCGATTGCCTGCGCGGCCTCGATCAACGCTTCGTTGGAACGCTCTTTCGGAACGAATACCAACGCGACCGAGTATCCGTTTCCGGCGTCGGCGGCGATTCCGAGCGCTGCCGGCACGTCGTCGCTCTCGTGCGCGCTTGGGTTGAGAACGATCGGTCCGGTCGACGCGGGAAACGGCATGCGGCTGAGCAGCGCGAGCGCGGCACGGTCGTCGATGCCGGCGTCGGAGGTATCGAACGCAACCAAATCTCGTTCTGAATCGAAGACGCCAATCGCCCAAGCGGCCGCAGAAGCAGCGCGCGCGGTTCGGCGCAAGGACGCATCGAGGCGCCGCTTGCGGGACGCGTCGAATCCGTGAAAGCCGGCGGGCGAGATCGAGGTCATCCCTCGCTCGGATCCCCGCATCAACACATCCTTTCCAGGGCTGCGACAAACGTCGTGCCGGCTAGTCTAGCGAGCGAGCCCTCATTCTAGCGCACGCCTTCTTCGGTTGCAAGAAGCCTGGCTGCAAACGCGTCCAAAGCGAGCGGACGATTGACTAGAGCGCCGTTTGATTCTCCCTCGCCATCGTAACGGTTGCGGGAGCGCAAAGGTTCACGACGTCTTTCATCGGCCGGACGTCAAAGTGCCTGGCCAGCGCGGCGATCGAATCGACGGCGACCCGGCGCTTCACCTCCGGATCCATGCTCATCGCCGGAAAGAAGCGCAGCTCGGGCGCATCGGCGGCCGTGAGAAAGTCGAGCGGGTGCAGCAGAATCGACGGTTCCGTGCGCGTCAGCTTGCACGCCGCCATCGCCGTTTCGAAATAGGCACGGGCGAGCGGCGGCGAGATCATCGCGACGTACAGCACGTACGAGACGTGAATCGGTATCTTGGCCAGCGGGAAGGTGGTGACCGGAACTTCGGCGATCGAACCGTTCGATAGGTCGATCCGGTGCTGCGAGTTACGTCGAAACCCGTCGGCAAAGCTTCCGAAAAGATCCTCACGCTCGGCTCGGTCCGCGGCGCTCAGTTTCGCGCTGCGAAAGTAGTACGCTCGCGCGAGCGGTCCGATGAACGTCGCAAGCGACGAAGCGTCGTAGAGGTATCCACGCGAGACCAGCGTCTCCAAGATCGTTTCGGAGCGCGTGAATCCGGGTCCACGAAATCCTCGCGGCCGTACTCCGGTCACTCGTTCGATCGCCTCTTCGGAACGGCGAAGCTCGTCGTCGATCTCGATTCGCCCGCGACGATGCATCCAGGGTTCGTGATGGTGAGAGTGGTTGCCGATTTCGTGGCCGCGACGAGCGATCTCCGCCAGAACTTCGGCGTTCTCCGGGCGCTCGGCGTCCTGGCCGACGATAAAAAAGGTGATGCGCAGGTTCATCTTGTCGAGGAGGTCGAGTACCACCGGCACCAACCGCGGCAAGTACGTCGGGAAATCGCTCCATCCGGGATTCCCGTGGGTCTTCATGTACGACCACTTGTTATCGAGGTCGAGCGAGAGGGAGGCGCGCATCAGACGGCCACCGCTTGCGCCTGACGCGCCCGCGCCGCAGCGCCGAGCGTCGGCAGAAGGCGTTTCGCCAACCGAACCGTTTCGTTCACGTTGAGCGTTCCGTTGACGATGTTGGCGCTGCTCGTCATAAAGAGTCCGGGAACGCTGGTCTGGATCGGTGGAAGCCGGTCCGAATAGTTCAGCGTCGGAATCGGAAAGACGTGAGGCACTCGCGCGACTCGAAACGCGCGAACCTGGCTTCGCGAAAAGTGCGGGTGCATACGGGAAAGCGCAGTCAAAAACGAATCCTCGATCTCTTCGTCGGAAAGCCGCAGCGCGGGGTCGTCCGAAGCTACGTACTTTGGCAGATAGACCAGCGACTTGCCTCCGAACTCCTGGCGATCGACCAGCGCCGTCATCTCGATGACCGCGGTAAAAGGCATCGTCGCGTCGGCGATGTTGGTGATGTAGTACGGTGTCAGCGGCGAATCGATCAGTGCCGAGGCACAGACGATTCCCTGATATTCGACGCCGGCGCAGAGAGCGCGTTCGCGCTGGGTCAAGGTCGGGCAGATGCGAGCCGCTAGGGGCGCGGCCAGAGTAACGACGACGTTGTCGAAGCGCAGAAGTTCTGCGGACGTCGCGACGCCGACGCCGTCGGGAAGCGCCTCGACGGCCTGTACCGGACAAGACGTGCGAATGGTGACGCCGCGTTCGATCAGCCGCTGCTCGAACCGGCGCAACGTCTGGTCGTAGCCGCCGGCAACGTAGCCGAAGCGTTCGCGTCCCACGCCGCTGGAGCGTGCCGCATACATTCGAGCGATGATCGCCCAGATAAATGCCGCCGAGGCCCGATGCGCGTGCGGTCCCAGCTTTGCTCGCAATAGCGGCAGCCAAATCCGATCGACGGTGCCGCGCCCGCACAGGCGCGTGAGCCAGTCGACCGCCGTTATCCGCTCGAGCGGTTCCCAGTCGCGTATGCGCGAGGCGTGAACGATCGTTCCGCCGAGGCGCATTTTTTGCAGCAGCGAGAGCGGCGGAAACTTGAGGTAGTCCAGCGTCCCCGAAAACGGATACATCGATCCGTCTACGAAGAAACCGGTACCCGGGGTGTTCCAGCGCAGTTCGTCTTCGAGTCCGAGCTCGCCCAAAAGATCGATCAGCATTCGATCGCTTAAAAGCGTTACGTGGTAAAACCGGTCCCACACGACGTCGCCGAGTTCCCACGGCGCGGCGAGACCCCCGCAACGGGGGCCTCCTTCAAAGATCGTGACGTCGTGTCCCTCTTTCGAGAGTTCCCAGGCGAGCGTCATGCCGAGCATTCCGCCGCCGACGATGCCGAATCGACTCATTACGAGCTCCTTGCGATCTCCATAGGCCGTAACGACGAACCGGAGAGCGAGTACTCCGCGGCGCACGACTGACAGCGCATGGCCGCAGGACGGTCCATGGTCGGACTCAGCGACTCGAGCGGATGGCCGCACGCGCACGCATAGCCGACGGGACGCGCCGGGTTTCCATGGACGATTGCATAGTCGGGCACGTCGCGCGTTACGACCGAGCCCATTCCGACCATTGCAAAGCGTCCGATCGTCAATCCCGGGCCGATCGTCGCCCGCGCGCCGATGGTGGCGCCTTCGCGGACCAGGGTGTGCAGCGTGTACTCGTTGGGATCCGACGATTGGAGCTCGTCGAGCTGCGGGGTCGTCGCCCGCGGGAAGCGTTCGTTGGTGAAGACGACGCCGGCCGCGATCATGACGCCGCGCTCGATCGTCACGCCAGTGCAGACGTAGACGAAGGCGTTGATCTTGACGAAGTCCTTGATCGCGACGCCGTACGCAATGTAACTCTTCTCGCCGATGATGCAGTTCGAGCCGATCGTCGTCGAATGACGTACGTGAACGTTATCCCAGATCGAGGTGTTACGCCCGATCGAGACGTTCGGCTCGACGATTGCGGTAGGGTGAACGGCCATTTAGCTCGCCGCCAGAACGCCGGCACGCAGCGGTGTCAGCTCTTCCAGTTGGCTGCCGATCCGCTCCCAGCGCGCGCATTCCAGCGCCGCGTAGGCGGCCTGCACTGCCTGCACCGACGCGAGGGCGTCTTGCGGCGTCACGAGCAGGCGCGCATCGCCGGCGATCACGTCACAAAAGTTGCGGATCTGATCGGCAAAGGCTTGAACCTTATCGTAACCCTTTCCGAACGTGTGCCACGCATCGTCGCCGTGGCGGCGGTAGCGCGACTCTTTCCAACCGACCAAGATCGTTCCGGCGCTGCCGTAGATCCTTAGGAAGGTTTCGAGCTCCTTGTTGATGCTCCACGAGAGATCGGCGGCGCCCATGACGCCCGCGTCGTTGTGAACGAAGAGACGCACCGTGTCTTCGACCGCCAAGCCCTGCATGCGGCGCCCCTCGACGACTTGGATGTCGCGCAGGTTGCCCAGGAAATATCGCAGGATGTCCACCGAATGCGTGCCGTTGTCGATCAGCACGCCGCCGCCGCTCACGGCGGCGTCGGCGTTCCAGCGCCGGCTCATGTCGACGTACGACGTGAAGGCGTTCTCGGCGAAGACGAGGTCGCCGACTTCGCCCGCAAAGAGGATCTCGCGAGCGCGGCGGACGTCTGCAGCGTAACGGAACTTCGAAGCCATCGTCAGGACCATCCCCGCATTTTCGGCGCACGCGATCATCCGCCGGGCGCTGCTGACGGTGATGGCGAGCGGCTTTTCACAGAGAACGTGCCGTCCGGACTGAAGGATCTTGCAGGTGATCGATTCGTGGGTTACCGGGGGCGTGCAGACAATGGCCGCGTCGAAGTTCGACGTGCGCAGCAGCGCCGGCAGCAGCGAATAGGCTTCGCAGCCGATGCGCGACGCAAGCTCCTGGGCCGCGGCACCGTTGGTGTCGCAGACCGCTACGACTTTGGCTCCTTTGAGCTCCCGAAAAGCCGCTTCGTACGAGCGCGCGATCGCGCCGGCGCCGATGATCGCGAAACGAAGTTCTTTCATGCGCTGTGCCTCCAAGTGAGAGTCTCGGCCGCCGAAGCCATCGCCTCGGCGATGTAGTTGACGTCGTCTTCGTCGTAGCGGTCGTTCCAGGGAATGACCAGGACGCGTTCGAGCGCGGCATACGTTCCCGGGAACCGATCGCGTTCGTAAGCGAGCACCTCGGGACGAGCCATGGTGAAGGGAAATCCACTGTTGCCGAACGTCTTGCGCTTTTGGAAGATCTCGCACATGAACGCCGGCTTTTGGATGTAGCGCGGAGCGCTGAAGATTCCGCGCTCCTTGAGCAGCGCCGCCATCTCGAGCACGGCCTCGGCCGGGAGCGACTCGGACGTGCGTACGACGTACTTCCAGTAGCTGTGCTGAGCGCCGGGAAGGATGTAGGGCGTCTCGATCGCCTCGATTCCGGCGATCCGCTCGGTCAGCATTTCGGCGAGCATGCGGCGGCGGGCGACGACCTTCGGCAGCTTTGCGAGCTGAGCGACGGCGACGCTGCCGACGAGTTCGGACATGCGGTAGTTGAGTGCCAAGAAATAGTGATCCGGTTGCGGGTCTCCGTATCCCCACGCCTTGTTGATGAACAAGTACATCCTCCGCGCGAGCGCCTCGTCGTTGGTGACGACCAAGCCGCCCTCGCCGGTGGTTATGTGCTTGCCCTGTTGAAGGCTGAAGCAGCCGATCTTGCCGGCCGTTCCGACGAAGCTGCCTTTATACGCGGCAAGAAAGGCCTGCGCGCAGTCCTCGATGACCGGAATGCCGTGTCGCTTGCCGAGCTCGACGATCTCGTCGATATCGCAAGGGTTTCCGAAGAGGTGCGTCACGACGATGGCCTTGGTCCGGTCGCTGATGCGCGCGGCGATCGTTTCTGCGGTGACGTTGCACGTCCGCGGGTCCACGTCGGCGAACACCGGGATGGCGCCTTGATACAGGATCGGCGTGAGGGCGCCCATATCGGTGATCGAAGTGGTGATCACTTCGTCGCCGGGCTCGGGATCGATCGCGGCGATCGCGCAGTGCAGCGCGGCCGTGCCCGAGGAACAGGCGTACGCGTACTTGACGCCCATCATTTCGGCAAAGCGCGACTCGAGGGCGGTGACAAATGAGCCTTTCGTGCTCGTGAGTGTTCCGCTGCGCAAAGCAGCGGAGACTGCGGCGATTTCCTCTTCGCCGAGCGTTCTTCCGGTTGCGTCCTGGTCGGACGGCAGCGTTCTATGCGGTGCGAGAGGAAGGGTCGTAGCCATTATTGTTTAGTGCTCCGTTCGTTTGAAGGCGACGTTTTTGGTGAAATCTTCGTCCCAAAAAAGCGGTGATTTGCCCGGTAAAGAGGGCTAGACTCGTGTACTGAACGACGATCGTCACGGTCGTACCGATGGCGAGCGTCGCGGGTTTGACTCGAAGGATCAGCAGCACCCCGACGACCAGTGGAAGAAGCCCGGGGATCAGTCCGGGAACCGCCAGCCAGAGCGCGGGGCGATGACGAAAGGCCAGTGCAAGCGTGCTGTACACCTGCACGGCCGTGCGTGAAAAGTTGAATCCGCCGCGAGAGGCTCGACGCTCCGCGGTCCACTCCAGGGTCGCCGGTACCTCGACGACGCGCATCTTTTTTCGCAGTGCGTCGAGCAGCATCTCCGCGACCGCCGGCTTGTCGTCGCTGCGGAACTGCAGCTCGCGCAGCGCGCAGGCGCGGAACGCGCGCACCATGCAGGTAAGCGTTGCATACTTTCCGCAGACGGCCAGCGAGAGCAGCCGGTTCGCCTCGCGGCTCAACACCCTCCGCAGAAAAGGCACCCCGACGACCGATCCGCCGGACATGTACGGCGACGCCATCGCGATGTCGGCGTGCGAGGCTTCCAGCGCCTCGAGCAGTTGCATCGCTACGGCCGGAGAGTAGGTGAGATCGGCGTCGAGGAGCACGGCGAGGTCCGTATCGACGGCCGCAAACGCCGTGCGCAGGGCCGCGCCCAAGCCGCGGTTGTGCTCGTGACGCACGACGCGGACGTTAGGCCGCCAGCGCGCGAAGGTCGCGGCGACCGCGGCGGTCTCGTCGGTGCTTCCGTCGTCGACGATCAGAAAATGAAACTCGTAGCCGCTTCCGCGATGGATCGCGAAGTACTCCGAGAGCGAGGACAGTGCTGCCGCGAAAAGGCTTCCCTCGTTGTACGCCGGGATGACGACGGTTACGCTGCTCATGCCGGACCCGCCGTCAGCGCGGCGGTGTGCATCCGCGCGAAGTAGTCGTCATAATCGTTGACGACGACCGCGTCTTTGTTAACGACGATTCCCAGGACGTTGTCGATACCGATGAGGCTGAGCTGACCGATCGCGCGGCGCGCGTCGCTCTCTTCGGTGTCGTCGGCCGCGACGACGAAGAGCGATCCGTCGACCTGCGCGGCAACCATCAGTCCATCGGAGACGGCGCCCAGTGCTGGCGTATCGACGATGACGGTGCTGTAGGTCTTGCGCGCCGTTTCGAGCATCGTCTCGAAGCGCGACTGCAGTAGCGGAATGGGATTGGCGTTGTCGGGATGGCAGGGCAGAATGTCGAGCCCGGGATCGACGGACTGAACCGCCGCGTCCAGCGTCGAGGTGCCCTCGAGTACCTCGCCCAGACCAATTTCGTTTTTGCAGGCCGCAATCGTGTGCAGCGTTGGCTGGCGCATGTCGGCATCCACGAGCAGCACGCCGGGCTGGAGGGTGGACAGCGTCTTGGCGAGGTTGAAAGCCACGGTCGATTTGCCCTCGCTGCGCCGGGCACTCAACACGGCGAGCGTCTTGATCGGTCGCCGGTTACGCAACCGCAGCGTCACGCAGAGGTGAAGAAACGCCTCCATCGTCATCGAGTGAACCCACGGAATCGCCTTGGTCTTGCGCTCGTCGAAGGCTGGAATGCGCGCGACGACCGGCAGACCGAGGATCCGGGCGAAATCCCGGCCCGCGCCCTTGCGCTCGATCAGGTCGAGAATGTAGACGACCGCTAACCCGAGGAACAGGCCAAGCACAATCGCGATCGGCAGGTTGGTCTTGAGGCTCGGGCGCTTGACGGCTGAGTCGGCGTTGGCCGGCTGCACGACGATGATGTCGCTGATCGCGGTCGTTTTTGCGACGATCGCGTCGCTGTATTTTTGCGCCAGCGCGTTATAGACGTTCGCGGCGCGTTTAGCATCCTCTTGAAGCGAGGCGAACGCGACGGCCTGCTGCGGGAGCGCGTTCATGCTCGGCTTGTTGGCCCGCACTTGAGCTCGAAGCGCCTTAATCTGACCTTGGTCGCCCATGATTCGCGCGCGGTACGTCGAGGCTTGCTGCTGGAGACTCTGATAAAGCGGATTCGGCGCGACGGTCGTCGAGCTCACGACGGCTTGCGGCTGCGTCGCAATTTGCGCGAGCAGGGCGTTACGCTGCTGGCGCAGCGCGATGACCGCCGGATGCACCGGCGTGTATTTTTGTTCGGCTTCGTTCAGCTGCGCTTGAACGTCGGCCAGCTTGGTCTGCAGATCGGTGGCAACCGGATTCTGAGCGACCTGCTTGGCGCTGTCGACGGTGCTCGACATCGCCGCGAGTTGGCCGGTCGTGCTGCCAAGCAAGGCTTGCGCCTCCTTGACGTCCACGGTCAGCTGATCGATCTGCCCGTTGAGCTGGCTGACGCGAGAGACGACGTCCTGTGCGTGGGCCGTCGCGTCAATGTAGCCGTGGGCGGATTGAAAACGGGCGAGGCGAGAGGCGCTTTCGTGCATCTCCTTCGCCGCGTCGGGCATCTCTTTGGAGAGGAACCCAATGGCGGCGACGGCTTGCGAGCGGACGAAGTCGCGCTCTTCTTCGACGAACGCGCTCGAAAACGCGTTGGCGATCTCGGCCGACCGTTCCGGCGACGACCACGTGACGTTGAGATTTAAAAGTGAAGTATTGACGACCGGCTGCACCGAGACGCTGCCGAGCAGCTGTTTCGGCGTCGCTTTCAGATCGAGCGTGGAGATGACGGAAGTTGCAATGTCGCGTTGCTGGGCAAGGGCGGCGAACGTCTCCGCGGACTGAACGCCGCTCTGTAACACCAAAGCGTTGAGAACCGGCAGCGCCGTCGTATTATCCACCGGAGCCCCGCTCGTGTCGGAGCGGCCCGCCAAGAGGCGAACCGAGGTGGTATAAGATTTGGGGGCCGCAAGCGTCCCGAGGATGACCAGCGCGGCAAAGCCGCCGGCAACCGCGGCAAATATGCGCCACCGTTTGAGAATCGCCCGGTAAAGCCGTTCGGCGTCGCGCCCCTCGTGGGGCTGCGACTGCCCTTCGAACTCGCCCAAAGCGCCGTGATGGCCGTTGTATGGCATCATTTCCGACATCGCAGTGCCATCGTACGCCGAGCAGCCTCTCTTCCGTAAGGACGAGTTTGCTCAACGGCCGGGACCTTTGCAACAGGGTCTTGTTTCCTTGCCCGGGGGTCACGACGGGTGGTGCTAACGACTCTCCATTCTGCCGCCCGCGTCTGCGTATGATTTGTACATCCATGGCGACTCGTATCGTCGAACGCCCTATAGCGGCCCGAAAATCCGCTATCGGGGCCGCACCCCGCGCCTATCCGGCAAAATGGACCGCCATTCTGCTCGCGATGGACGTCGCTCTCTTCATCGTCGCCTCCGGCCTCGGCGCGTCGATCGCCTTCCATCACTGGAACTCGCCCAGGATCGTGAGCCACCTTCTGATCGCCGATGCGATCTTCGTGGGACTCTGGGTCGTGGTTTTCGACCGGCTGGGGCTCTACCGGCGCACCTACGCGCTCTCGATGAAAGACGAGCTGTACTATACGGTCGCGGCGCTCATGCTCGGCACGATCCCGCAGCTGGTCCTCTTTACGATTTATCCCGAGATCTCGACGTCACGCGTCGCGCTGATCGTCTCGCTGCTCTTCTCCATCGTCATGGTCGGCTCGGCTCGCGCGATATTGCACCGGGTCCGCAATCAGGAATGGTTCAAGAGCCGCCGCAAGGTCAGCATCGTCGGTACCCAGGAGAACGTCTATCGAGTCCTCGAGAGTTTGGACCTGGGCGCCGGCACCGAGGCGCAACTGATCGTCGTGGATAACTGCGCCGAGGCGATCGAGCAGATCGATCTCAGCCGGGATCCGAATCTCAACCGCATCGAGTGGTTCAATCACGCGCGACGCTCCGGGTGCGACTCGCTGATCCTCACCGAGATGGTCCCCCCGAACTTGCTGGCCCATATCCTGGAAGTTGCCGCCGCCGATCGTATTTCGCTGGCGTTCGCCCCACCGAAGGTCATGCGGTACTGCTACGATCTTTCGTTGCGCACCGACGGGCGCCAGGTGCTCATCGTGCCCTCGCGCCTGCGCGCGTGCACGCCGCGGGCGCAGCTCGTCAAACGCCTTACCGATATCGTCTTTGCCGGAGTCGCGCTCTTGATCTTCGGGCCGGTGATGGCGCTTGCCGCGATCGCGACGATTCTGGACTCGGGCTTTCCGATTCTCTACGCCCAAGAGCGCGTCGGCCTCGGGGGCAAAACCTTTCGAATTCTGAAGTTTCGCTCGATGCGCCAGGATGCCGAGCGCGAGAGCGGGGCGATCTGGGCAAAGCGCGACGATCCGCGCAAGACGCGAGTCGGAGCGTTCCTGCGCCGATTCAGCATCGACGAGCTGCCGCAGCTCTTCAACGTATTACGCGGCGACATGTCGCTGGTCGGGCCGCGTCCCGAGCGCCCGATGTTTGCCGACCTCTTCCGCTCGACGATGCCGCGCTATGACGAGCGCCATCTCGTCCGTCCCGGCATCACCGGGTGGGCGCAGGTTCACATGGCGCGCAACTTCGATACTTCCGCCGCGGGCGAACGGCTCGAGTACGATCTCCAATATCTCGAGAACTGGGCGATCTATCTCGACATCGCCGTTCTTTTTCAAACGCTTTGCGAGTTTCTCTTCCACCGGGCAGCAGGTTGATGAATAAAGTACGAGTCCTTCACATCTCGCCCTCGATCCGCGGCTACGGCGCCGAGCGGCTCGTCGTCGAGCTGTTATCCCATCTCAAGTCTCCCGACGTCGACGCCGGTTTGCTCACCATCTACGAACCGCCCGAGGAAGTGCGCGCGGCGCTGCCGTTCCCGGTGCTCACCGCAGGCCGCAAAAGCCGCGGCGATCGCCTTTTCCTGTGGCGGCTCGTCCGGGAAATTCGGCGCTTCCGGCCCGATATCGTCCACACGCACACCCACGTCGGACGCTATTGGGGGCGCATCGCGGCGCTGTGCGCGGGGATTCCGCAGATCATCCACACCGAGCACAACCCCTGCGACTTTCGCAAAAAATCGGCGGTCGAGTCGTTCGCCGATTGGATCCTCAATCGTGGAACCTCGCGAATCGTCACCTTCTTTAACGAACAAGGCACCCGCGTAAGCCGGATCGAGCGCTTCCCGATGCGCAAGGTCGTGATGATTCCCAACGGCCTCGAGTTGCCGGAACCCACCGAAGACCGCCTCGCCGCGCGCGCGCGCCTGGCGATCCGTCCCAACGAGTTCGCCATCCTGCTCGTCGGCCGCATGGAGTATCAGAAAAATCACATCCTGGCGCTGCGGGCCTTCTCGGCGCTGCCCCGCCAGACCAAAGAAAAATCGCTGCTACTCTTTGTCGGCGCAGGCGAGAACGAAGACATGCTGCGGGGGCTCGCGCGCGCGCTCAACATCGCCGAACGAGTTCGCTTTCTGGGCTATCGCAACGACGTCCCCATCCTTCTGCGCGCCGCCGATCTCCTCTTGATGACGTCTTGGTTCGAGGGGATGCCGCTGGCTGCGCTCGAGGCCATGACCGCCGGCATACCCGTCGTTACGACACCGTGGCTGGGCGCCAGCGACATGCTCGAAAACGGACGGTACGGCTTCCTCGCCGCCGGTTTCGAGCCGTTTAACGTGGCGGCAGAGATCGAGCGGGCGTTCGCGCGACCGATGATTCGGCGCAGCGTCGCCGAACGGGCGAAGCAGCACGTGCGCGACGCTTACGGAATCGACCGGATGGTCGACGCTCATCATCAGCTGTACTTGCAGCTCTCCGGAGTTGCATCGTGAGCGCCGGGCGCCTGATTCTCGTCACGGCTCGCTTTCCGTTCGGCAGCCAAGAAGCGTACCTTAACGTCGAGCTTGCCGAGCTGGCCCGCTACTTCGACGACGTCGTCGTCGTGCCGGCGCGCCCGCCCGCATCGCAGGCGCGGTACTCGGTACCCAGCAACGTGACGGTGTTGGATTGGCCGCTGGTCAACCCCGAGATTCTTCGGCGCGCGGCTGCGGCCGCCGCGGTCGCACCGCTGCGAGCGGTGCGCACGTTTGCAAAGATACTCAGTTCGAGAGATCCGGGACGCCTGAAAAACCTGGCGGTGTTCGTCAAGGGCTTGGCACTCGGGCAGTGGGCTGCCGAGCATCGCGCCGATCACATCCACGCCTACTGGATGTCGACGCCCTCGACCGTAGCGATGGTGGCCGCCTCGACCAGCAAAATTCCCTGGAGCGCAACCGCCCACCGCTGGGACATTTACGAACGGAATGCCTTTGACGTCAAAGAGCGCAGCGTCGAATACGTGCGCGCGATCTCGGCACGCGGAGCGCAAGACCTGCGGGCCCGCATGCCGCGGCTCGACGGACGCATCGCTCACCTTCGCCTTGGCATTGAGATACCGCCGTATGCGGCGGTCCGCCGCTCGCGCGCCGGCTTTCGCATCGTCTGTCCCGCTGCACTGGTGCCGGTCAAGGGCCACTGCGTTCTCTTTGCCGCGCTCTCTCAACTCAAAGAGTCCGGCGTCCCCGTGCACTGCACGCTCTTCGGCACCGGACCTCTGCAGAACGAACTCGAGAGTGCGTCCGCTTCGCGCGGCCTGCGGGATCAGATAACGTTTGGCGGATTTATCCCGCAGAACCGGCTGCACGAACTCTACCGCGAGGGCTCCTTCGACGTCATCGTTCTGGCCAGCCGCAACGCCGGCGAGAAGATGATGGAGGGTGTTCCCTCGGCGCTGCTCGAGGCAATGGCCTTCGGAGTGCCGATCGTCGCAACCAACTCAGGCAGCGTCCGCGAAGCGATTGACGGGCAATCGGGACTGCTCGTGCCTTCCGATAACCCAAGCGCCCTTGCCGCCGCTTTATTTGATGTGTACCGTAACCCCGAGACGGCGCGCGCGCGCGCCGAACACGCCTACGCACTCGTCGCCCAACGACACGACGTTCGCGCGCAGATGCGCGACCTCGCCGCCGCGCTTCACGGAAAGGAACGCGCATCTTGAATATCGCGATCATCGGACTCGGCTACATCGGTCTACCGACGGCGGCGCTGCTCGCCGAGAGCGGGCACCGCGTCTACGGATACGACGTCAACGCGAAGCTTCGGCACGCGCTCCAGCGCGGAGAGGTAACCGCGGCGGAGGAGCCCGTCCGGCGTGCCGTTACCGAAGCGCTCGCGAGCGGACGGTTTCACGCCGTCGATCGCGTGCCGAGCGCCCAGGCCTACATTCTTTGCCTGCCGACTCCAACCCACGACGGTAAGCCCGATCTTACCTACGTCGAGGCAGCCGCCGCCGAAGTTGCGGCGGTCGCAAAGGCCGGTTCGATCCTCGTGCTCGAGTCGACCGTTCCTCCGGGCGCGACCGATCGCGTCTTCGAGCAAGCCTTACAGAACGCCGGAAAATCGATCGAAGACTTCCACGTGGCCCACTGCCCCGAGCGAGTAATTCCCGGCGCGATCATGGAGGAACTTCGCACGAACGGGCGCGTGGTGGGCGGACGGACGCCGCAAGACGCCGCCCTCGTCGCCGAGCTCTACTCCTCGTTTTGCCAAAGCCCGATCGCGGTGACCTCGATCCGCACCGCCGAGTTCGTGAAGATCGTCGAGAACACGTACCGCGACGTCAACATTGCGTTCGCCAACGAACTGGCGATCGTCGCCGAAGACCTCGACATCGACGTCTGGGAAACGATCTCGATCGCCAACAAGCACCCTCGGGTCGATATTCTGCAGCCCGGTCCCGGTGTGGGGGGTCACTGCATACCCGTAGACCCGCATTTTCTTTCGGACGCAAATCCGTTCGTGACGGAGCTCGTTCAAGCAGCCCGCCGCGTCAACGATCGCATGCCTCACCGCATCGTTCGGCGAATTTGCGAGCTCGTCGAACCGGCCCGGGGGCGCAAGATCGCGCTCTTAGGGGCCGCTTACAAGGCCGACGTCGACGACGCGCGCGAAAGTCCGACCGTGCGAATCGACGCCCTGCTGCGCGAGCGCGGCTACGCTACGGCGATCTACGACCCGCTCGTTACCGAGTTCGAACGGCCGCTAGCACCCTCGCTACCTGAGGCCGTTGCCGACGCCGATGCTTTAGTCTTAGTAACGGCACACGGCGCGTTCCGCAACGTCCGTCCCGCGGAAATGGTCGCGCTGATGCGAACCCCGCGCCTGGTCGACACCCGCAACTTCTTCGACGCGCCGGAATGGGAAAATTGTGGTTTTGCGTGCTATCAGCTCGGGCGGCCGCTGCGGCGGGTCTCCGCGCGCGCGGTGGCATGAGCCTACTGCGCCGCATTGCACTAGGCTTTCCAGTCAGCAGTTGGTCGCATCAGCGAGCCTGGTGCGTCGAATCACTTGCAGAGCCGGGGGCGCGGCGCTATTTCGTCGAGTGGAACCCCGATAGTTCCGTCTACGGAGAAGACTTCGACGAAGCTCCTAAAGACGCAAAACAGGTCTTACTGAGCGGTCCCCAAGGCCACTATCATCCCATTCGCATCGCCCAGTTCGGGTTGCACCGGTTCGGGCTTTGGTCGAAGAACCGCGACCTCGCTGCGCGGGCAGATTTTCTCGCACAAGCCGACTGGCTGCGCGACGGTCAGCGCGACGACGTCGCGCCCGGCCTCTACGTCTTCGATTTTCCCTGGAGCAAATACGGCGCGCCTGCCGGCTGGTCGTCGGCAATGGCGCAAGGCGAAGCGATCTCGGTACTCTTGCGCGCGCACCGGATCGAGCCTAACGCCGGCTACGGAGACGCCGCGGTAAAAGCGGCGCAGCCATTTACCTCCGCAATCGACCGGGGCGGCGTCGTCTGGGAATCGGGGAACGACATTTTTTTTGAAGAGATTGCGAACCGGCACTCGCCGCACGTACTCAACGGCTGCATCTTCGCGCTCTGGGGTCTGTGGGAGCTCTCGAGAGTCAACCCGGAGCCGTGGATGCAGGCACGCATCGATCGCTGCGTGGCGACGCTCCGAGCGTGGCTGCCGCGATTCGATTCGGGCTGGTGGAGCCTTTACAGCTTGATGAAAAGCGCCTCCGGCCGCCCGCACCTAGCGACGTTGAAGTACCACCAGTTTCACATCGCGCAGCTGCGCGTACTCGCTAAGATGTTCGACGAACCGGCGTTTTCGCAAACCGCCGACCGTTGGAACGTCTACGCAAACGAGCGCGGCTCGCGGTCGCGTCTGGTGAGCACGACCCTACGCAGCCTCCCCGAGCGGCTCTCCGGACGCGACACGGTCCTCGGAGGCGCGCACACGTGAAGGTCGCCGTCGTCACGCATTTCTACCCGCCCGAAGGTGGGGCCGCGGCGCTGAGAGTTCGCTCGATGGTCGACGCCTTCGCCGCCAAGGGGCACGACGTGACGGTCGTCACGACCTATCCGTCATTCCAACATGACGACGCCGCCTCGCGAAAAAAACTGGCACGCGTCGAGCGTGAAGGCGACGTCCGCATCGTTCGCCTCTACTCGCTGCTGGCCCCCAGGCTCCCCGGCTCGCGACTCGTGCACTGGGTCTCCGCCGCGCTCTCGGCCTCACTCTATTTGCTGACGGCCCGCGAGCGCTTCGACGTCATCGTCGCGAGCTCGCCGCCGATCACGCTTGCGCTCCCGGCGCTGGCCGGCGCGGCACGCCATCGGGCGCGGCTCATCGTCGACGTCCGCGACATCTATCCGGACATCGGCATTTCGATGGGCGTTTGGAAAACGAATAGCCCGATCGTGCGCCTGATGGAGCGGCTCGTTCGCAAGCTCTATCGCCGCGCCGATCTCGTCGTCGTCGTTACCGCGCGCGGCATATCGCAGATCGCGGCGCGCGGCATCGATCGCGATCGGATTTTCCTCGCGCGCAACGCCTACGAGCGAGATCCGATCGTCTCCGGCCTTTCCCCGAAAGCCACGGTAGCGTCAGACGGCTTTACCGCGGTATATGCCGGCAATCTCGGGCTGGCAACCGACGTCGACGTGCTCGTCGACGCGGCGGCGCTGGTCGCCCAGGACGGCATCACGATCGATATCGTCGGCGACGGAGCGCAAGAGCCTCGGCTTCGCGAACGGATCGCGAGCGAAGGCGTGAACAATCTGCGCATCAAGGGCAGCTTCCCTCGGCGGGAAGCACTGGCGATGGTCGCGGAGGCCGACGTCTCGGTCATTCCACTGCGGAAGGGCTTGACCGAAAGCATTCCCACGAAGATTTACGATTCGCTCTCGGTCGGCTGCCCGGTCGTCGTGGTCGCCGAAGGCGAGGCCGTCGACGAAGGCTCTTCGCTCGGGGCCCTCTGCACGCCGGCCGGCGACGCGGTCGCTCTAGCGGCGATGCTCCGTCAGCTCTCGCTGCTCGACAAAAGCGCTCTGCGCAAAATCGGTGACGACGGCAAGTCGGCCTTGAGCAAACGGCCCGACCGGTCGGCAATCATGTCCGAGCTGGTCGGACGCGTCACCGCACTCTGCTGATATCGCAGCGCTACGGTGCGCGTGAGCGCCAGCATCGCGAAGATGAGCCAGGGATACTTATACTGGAACAGGTCGATGAACATCGACACGAAGACGATCGCCACAAGCGCCGCCTCGAAGACCACCCGATAGTCGTAGTAGTCGCTGCTTTTGTCGATTACGCGCAGCGATCGAAACTGCGCGTAGAAGAACAGAAAGATCAGCGAGAGTCCGACGATC
This sequence comes from Candidatus Cybelea sp., assembly GCA_036267315.1. Lineage (GTDB taxonomy): Bacteria > Vulcanimicrobiota > Vulcanimicrobiia > Vulcanimicrobiales > Vulcanimicrobiaceae > Cybelea. The sequence goes on from DATAWH010000074.1 coordinate 41,426, forward strand.
CCCGTTTCGACCAGGTAGTGCATCACGAGGTTATGCGCCGGTCCGTCCCAACCGTAGGGGTACGGCTGATGGGCCGCCAGATAGAAGATGTTGTAGGCCTGGGTGAAGTTCCCGATTCCGAACCCTTGCAGCGGATGCTGTTTGACCGCTTCCAACGCGACCGCCCAGATTGACGTGCGCCCGGCCCCGCCGGTATCCGCGGCCTGCGCGAAGCGCAGAAATATGGACGTTTGCACGGTCGCTGCAAACCCCGCAAGCAAGCCCAGCCCGACCGCCAGCCTGACCCGGTAACGCGTTCGCACGAAGTAGTACGCAGCGATCAGGAGCACCGCCATGAGGGCTTCGCGCGACCCGCTCAGCAAGATCGCCAGCATGATCAGGCCCAAGCCGGCGGCCGAAGCGATGCCGCCGAGCAGCCGCCGTGCGCGCAGCGCCCACATCGCCAGGATCGCCGCCGGCAAGATCAGGGCGTTGGCAAAGTGGTTCGGATCGATGTCGTACTGACCGATGTGAATGACCAACCGGCGGTTCGCCAAGGTCTGCTGCGCGATGCTCGGGTCGCTGTAGAACATGTGCGCGCCGTAGGCCGCGGCCAGGAGCCCTCCCACGACCACGAGCAGCAGGAGCAAGCGATACTGTTTCGGGTTGACCGGGAACAGGCTGAGCACTCCGTAGAGCAGCATGAGGCCGGCCAACGTCTGCATCATCTGCACCGCGAGCTTCTGATCGATCGCCCACAACGCCGTCGCAAGCATCCACACGACGAGAACGCACAGGATGCGCATGGGCGGAGCCGCAAGCGAGATGAGCCGGCGCTGCGCGACCCAGAGCAGTAAGAATCCGCCGGCGAGTATTCCCAGCAGCTTCGTTAGCGTACCGAACGAACCCGTGCTCAAAAGGTTATCGAACGGTACGAGCACCGCGTAAATGCCGAAGATCACCTCGAACGGCCAGCGCAGTGCGACGTAGAGCGCCACGGGGGAAAGCAGGAGCGCGAGCGACCCAATGGTTATCATGCTCGGGCCATACACGACCACGGCGACCGCTCCAATACCCAACGCCACGGTCGCGGCGAGCGCCGCGCGCGTGGCGAATCCTGACGAGGTAATAGCCGCCGTGCCCAACGTCCCCACTATAAGGCCTCCGTTTCGCGCGGTCGAGAAGCAAAGGTCCCAAGCAAAGGGACCAAGGATTGATTGCAGCGGCAGCGCGTCCACGTAGACTAAGTCGAAGTGGCCCATGGATTCTGGCCGTGGCAGCTTCTCTTTGCCATGGCCCTCAACTGTGTCGTTCAAGCGCTGGCGATCGCGGCGTATGCCGCGCGGCTGGCGGGAGCGCGCTCCGGGCGAGTCGCCACGGCGATATCGCTGTTCAACATCTTCGCAACCAGCAGCCGGTTTGCGCAGATGTTCTATTCGCCGATGCTCGGCGCGCTCTCGGATCGCGCCACGGGCGCCTCGTTAGGCGTTTACCAATGGCAGCTGCGATCCATCGTTTTTGCCGGTACGGTGGGGTCGGTCATTGGAACGCTGGCGATTCCGACGTTTGTCATGCTCTACATGCGCGCGATCCGCTCGCTCGAGCGAAACGGCAGCATCCCGAAGGCGGCGCTTGCAATGTTCCGGCCGGCGACCGTGAAGGCCGTCGTGGGCGAAGTAAAGTTCGGCGTCGCAACGAGGTGGCGGGAACTATCGTTTCGCAACGTCCCGAAGGACATTCTCGTTCTCAACGTCCTGGTCACGGCAGTTTACGGCGTCGGCATCGTGGCGGCAGCCTACGCGAGCGTATTGCAGCCGCAAGCCGCGCGTACCGCCCTCTTATCGAGCGGCCTGGTCAACGGATTTGCGACGATCGCTTACAACATCATCGTCGACCCGGCTTCGGCCTTGCTGACCGATCGGGCCGTGCGGGGCGACCGCAGCGTCGACGACGTGAAGGCCCTCGTGACCGGCCTATCGTTGACCTCGATTCTGGGGATGCTCTGTTCGCAAGCCATCCTCATTCCGGCCGCGATGCTGATCGAGATCGGCGCGAAGGTCATCTCCGGCCGCTAGCATCCGCTCCGGGCCGCGCCGTTTAGTGCACCCGCTGTATCGCGGGCAGCTTGATCAAATCGAAATCGCTCAGCCGTATTCCGCGCAGTGCCGATAGATCCGACGGGCTCCAAGGATTGCCCCCGGTCTCGTCGTTGGAAAAATAGAGGCCGTTGCCGCTGTTGCCGGTATCGGCGAGGTAGACCCCGTACGTTTTCATCGCCGCCGCTACCATCGTAGCCTCCGGCCCCCAGCCGGAGGTGTCGAACGTTGCCTTCAGGCGCAACCGGGCGCCGTACGGCAGCTGGTACGAGCTCGAGCCGTAGAACGCCAACCGATCGGTGTCGCTTGCGGGCGTGACGAAATCGTATTGCGCGACCGTATGTGCGACCGCCGTCCAATCGAGTGCGTGCAGGATTGCGCCGGACTGGTAATCCTCCCAGCGCACCATCCCCGCGAAGAGCGAAAGGCCCGAGGCCATCGCCGACGGGCTGCCGAGAGGCAGCGGTTTGAAGTGCTCGTTGAGGTTCCAGTTCGCGCCGCAGTACGCGCTGAGCGTGCCCGAAGCATAGCCCGTTTCGTACGATTCGAACACGCGGCAGCTCTGCGTCTGCACGACGATGGCGTGGTGATCGCTCGTCCTCTCGATATAGAAACTCGACGTCCACGGATAAGGCACCGGGAATTGATGGAATTTAGCCTTTGGATGCACCCGCAACAGCGGCGTATTCCCGCTCGCAACGTTGATCTTCTCGTTGCCGATCGATGCATAGAAGCCTTTGGTATCCCCGGCCTTAACGACCGCCTCGATATAGTCGGCGCTGTGCTCGTCGACCGGCGCGTGCGTGATGACGTCGTCGTACGGTTTGCCTTTAAAGGAGGCACAACCATAAAAGCTCGACGCCGTGGGCGCGATTCTAGCGGCGCCGGCCTGGGTCCCCGACGCGCTTACCGATAGCGCGGGCGGAACGCTTGGCGTGGCTGCGCCCGAACAGGCCGCCAGGGCAAGCGATGCCGCCACCGAGGCAGAATACGAAATACGCAAAGTTTCTCGCAAGTCCAATCTCCCCAAAGATCGAGCACGCTCGCCGGTACGACCTCTTCGACGGGCGCGACGAAAGCACCAGCCGAGGATCGGGTGATTGCCTAGTCTGAGTCCAGCGGTAAGTTCGAAGGGTGCTGGTGGTCGAAGAACGACTTAGAATATTTCGCCGGAATCTTTTTAAACGGCAGCGGACTCTGGTTGAAGTCGAACATGTCCGTCATGCTGTTCGCGCGCTGATCGGTCGTGCCGAGACTCCCGAGGTCCCAAACCTGTTCGACGAACTTGACGATGCTGCCGAACTCGTACTGCGTGTGCGAAACGTTGTTTGGGATGGCATAGGGAGAAACGACGATCATCGGTACGCGGAATCCGAGGCCCGCGTAGTCGAGCTGCGGCGGAGCCAGGTGATCGTACCAGCCGCCCCAATCGTCCCAGACGATGATGATCGCGGTGGAGTTCCAGTACTTGCTGTTGCCGATCGCGTTGACGACCTGAGCGACCCACGATGGCCCGGTGTCGCGCGGAGCGATGCCGGAGTGGTCAGAGTTTGCATCGTCGGGTATGACCCACGACATCGAGGCTAGATGGCCGTTTTTGATATCCTTAAAGATGTTCTTTTCCGGGGACGAGATGTTCGTGTTCCACTCCGATCCGTACCGGACCGGAGCGATGACGTCGAAGGCATCCCAGTAGTCGCCGGCGAGGCCGCCCCCGTTGAGCTCGGGCGTATAGTACTTCCACGAGACCGACTTTGCATCGAGCAAGTCGCGCAGCGTATTATACGATCCCGACGACGGAAACTGGTTCGAGCACGGAAACGGACCATTGAGAATGTACTTATTCTTAGACGTCAGCAGCGGCACGGTCGTCCCGGGGGCGGCGTCGCAGCCCCACGGCCCGTGCGTCGGAAAATCGAAGAGGCTTTCGCTGCTCGTGATCGCGCTGTCTCCGCGAATGAGATCCTGATGGCCGGTAAAGCTGCCGCTGGTCTCTGTCGGGAACATATGGTCGGCCAGGCCATAGGTACTGGCCAACGTCCAGTATGGAGCGATTTGCTTTGGATTGACGTATTCGTACGCGCACTTCGGGCACGGTACCGAGTTGACGTAGACGAGGTTGAAGCCGTCCATCGCCCCGCCGTCGTAATCGACGACAAATGCCTGATGGCTGTTATCCAAGTTTTTGCTGCTAAAGAGCATCGATCTCTTGAGCGGAATCGTCTGCCCCGTACTCATCTTTCCGGTGGTCGTTCCGTCTGCATTGGGAAACGTAGCGAAAAGATTGTCGAAGCTATGGTTCTCCTGGACCATTAAGACGACGTGTTGGATTTGACCGATCGAGCCGGTGTGGTGTTTCGCATCGGTTTGAATCGTTGCGAGTGTCTGCGCGTTCGCGATTGAAGGTACGGCCGCCGCGCCGCCAAGGCCTGAGTTTGCGCTGCACGCGCAGAGTGCCGAGGAAGCAATGAGGCCGCAAGAGAGTATGACGAAAAGATTATAGCGTCTCACAGGAGTAGTAACTTTGCTCGACTCGGCGTCTCGTCCCGCGTGTAATCGGCTTTGCCGCGAAAATTGAGGCTTCCGGCCTATAGGTCTATTTCGTTTTTTAAGACGCTACGGTCGTCCCTTAATGTGAGCCTAAAGCCTCAATTATGGCCTTTTTTGAAATTCTAGAGGGGATGCCGCGCGACCGGTCGCCGAATCGAAGCGCTTATGAAATCGCGGTATTTCCTTTTCTGCACCTTAGCAGCCGCATTGACAGCCTGCAGTGGTGTTAACTCATCGCCGGTTCCTACGACGCCGGCGCAATCGGTTCGAGCAGCGCACTCGAATGCTCTTCGGAACACGTCATCGGGCAGCATCTCGCACGTCGTCATTGTGATTCAAACCAATCGCAGTTTCGATAATCTCTTTGCGACGTTTCCCGGAGCCGACGGCACCACGAGCGGGCTCATGGCCGACGGCCAAACGGTCCTACTTGCTCGAAGCGAGCTTTACACTCGGAAACTCTATCAAAACAGCCGCGCAGCCTTCCTCGTCGACTACGACGGCGGAAAAATGGATGGCTGGAGCAAGGTTTGGGTCAACCGCAAACCTTGTCCCAGGTGCGCGTACCAATTTGTTAACCCAAGTCAGGTTCGTCCGTACTGGACGATGGCGAAGCAATACGTGCTTGCCGATCACATGTTCCCGACGGAAAACAGCGGAGACTTCAGCTCTCATCAGGATCTCATCCGCGGCAGCTCGGCGGTTAACTCGAGCGAAAGCATGGTGGATTTTCCCACCCACGGGCCGTGGGGCTGCGACGCACAGCAGGGTACGACCGTGCCGGTAGTCACCGGTTCCGGCCAATACATCAAAAAGGGACCGTTCCCGTGCATGAACTATCGCACGCTGGCCGATCTCCTCGATGCAAACTCCCTCTCGTGGAAGTACTACGCGCCTCCGCTCTATGACGGGGGCCTTGCCGGGTCGTACTGGAATCCGTTCGACGCGGTCAGTTCGGTTCGCAACGGCCCGGACTGGACCAAGAACGTGTCCATGCCGGAGACGAACTTTTTCAGCGATCTCGCGGGCGGTTCGCTCGCAAACGTCACGTGGATCTCGCCTTCGGACACCAACTCCGATCACGCGGGCTTCGGGAAGACCGATAAGGGCCCGGCCTGGGTCGCCAAGATCGTCAACGCCGTGGGCAAGAGCAAGTTCTGGAGTTCAACGGCCGTGATCGTCGTCTGGGAAGACTGGGGCGGCTGGTACGACCACCTGGCTCCGCCGCAGCTGGACTACGCCGGCCTCGGGATTCGCGTACCGATGATCGTCGTTTCGCCGTACGCGAAATCGTCCTACGTCTCACACACGCAGTACGAGTTCGGAAGCATCGTTCGCTTCATCGAAGACAACTGGAATCTCGGACGCCTCGGTACGACCGATACCCGGGCCGCGAGCATCGGCGACGTCTTCGACTTCAGCCAAAAAGCCCGTACGTTCAAAAACATCCCGACGAAATAAGCGACTGAGCGGCTTTGCGTCCACCCGAAGGCCGCCGCCGTCTTCTAGGGGTTTGAGAAGGTAGGTTCCGCGACCCGCAGCAATCAATGGCCGGTGTACCGTCTCTTCGTTGCGTTCGCGGTCGCGGCCGGCCTCGCGGCTTGTACGCACTCCACCTACATGCCCAACGTCGTGCAGCTGAATCCCCACGGGACGTCGACGAGCCCCGCGCCCGAATCGATCGGTTCGTCCTTCACCCTGACGGCCGTCGAAGACGGTTACACCGGACAGTTTACCGCCGATACGATCGTGGGTGAGTGTTGGGTCGTGCAGTCGCCGGTAACGACAAGCGGTGCGTGGACGGTCGTGCCGCAGGGTCTTACTTGCTCCAAACTCGGTACCGAGCAGATCGAAGTAAAAGACACCAACGGCAACTCGGCCGTCACCTACATTCGCTCCACGAAATAGGCTCGCGATCCCAATGGATGTGGTGTTGTGATCTTCGCGGCAAGCGTCGCCGCAGTGCTGCTCGCCGTTACCGCGCCGAACCAGCCGGCAAGCGCGATTCCACTGGACGCTCCCTGGAAAGTGACGATCTACGACCTGGCCCGTTCGAAGTTCCATCACCCTGCCTGGGGATGGCAGCACTCCGAGCGGAACTACCGTCTCGCGCTCCAGCTCGCACGAGGCGACGGGCTAAAGGTCGACACGGACGTGCTCTTTGCCGCCGCGTTCCTGCACGACATGGCCGCCTTCATGCCGTGCTCCGATAAGAAACTCGAGCACGGCGAATGCGCCGCCCAGCAAAGCGGTGCGATTCTACAAGCGGCCGGCTTTCCGATGGAGAAGCTGGCGGCCGTGCAAACCGCCGAGCGCGGGCATATGTTCTACAGCGATCCCGGCACGCAACCCGAAGCAATCGTGCTCCACGACGCCGATTCCCTCGACTTCCTCGGCGATATCGGCGCCGCCCGAATGATCGCGCTGACCGGTGAAGCCGCCCAGAGTTTTGCTCCCGCGCTCAAAGCGCTGCGCGCGTTCGTCAAAGAGATTCCTCCGCGACTCATCACCAAGACGGCGCAGAGAATCGGCGCCGAGCGCGCTAAGGAACTTCAACGGTATCTCGATGCTCTGGATGCGGAAACGTTCGAAGGGATGTAACGCCGGACGGGCTAAACGACCCTGTCGCCATGCGACGATTCTTCCTGCTTCCCATAGCGCCCGCGTTGCTCGCGACGCTCTTCTTCACGGCCGCGCCGGTTGCCGCGGCGACGGCACCACGTCCAACTGCCTCCTTCGATGCCGGAAGCGTGCACGTCGACGAGTACGGCACGGGCTCACCCGCGCTCGTTCTCATCCCGGGCCTCACCGACTCCGGCGCGGTCTGGGATGCAACGGTCGCGCGTTACCAGGGCACTCACACGATTTACGTCTTGACGCTGCCGGGATTTGGGGGACGGCCGGCGATCGCCGCCCCGGTGCTCGACACGGTTACGCACGACGTCGCCGCATTTCTCCCGCGCGCAAACAAACCGGTCTTGATCGGCCACAGCCTGGGCGGTTTTCTGGCGATCCGGCTGGCTGCGGAGCACGGCAACCTCATTTCGGGCGCGATCGCGGTCGACGGTCTACCCGTCTTCCCCGGCATGGATTCCCTGACGCAAGCGCAGCGGACGTCGATCGCCGACAACGGCGCGAGCAGGATACGAAGCGCGAGTCCGGCCGCGTTCGACGCTTCCGAGCATCAGCAGATCGCCTACATGACCAAACCCAACAACGTCGCGACCGCAGAGTCGTTCTCCAAAGGGGCGAGTCAAGACGCCACTGCGACGTACATGCAAGAGATGCTCGCGGCGGATCTTCGCCCGCAGCTCTCACAGATCACCGTACCGCTCATGGAAATTGCGCCTTTCGATGCGTCGGTCGACGCACAGAACCCATACCACCCGCTCGCTTCGAGAGCCGAGAAGAAAGCGTACTACGCGAGCCTCTTCGCCGGCGACCCGACGGCGACCGTCGTAACGATCGACGATTCACGGCACTTCGTAATGCTCGACCAGCCCGCCGCATTCTATGCCGCGGTCGACGCGTTTCTCGCAAAACTCGGCTAGCGCCCGGGCACCCGTTGCACCTTACCGAGCGAGACGACGTCGAAGTCGGTGATATGAATCGTCCCGAGCGAAGCTAGATCGCCGCGGTCCCAGTGGTTCGAGCCGTCGAGAGCCGCTGCGTTGTAGAGTTCGTTGGCGCGGGCCGAATCGGCTAAGTAGATGCCGTACGTCTTCATCGCGCGCGCAATCGCGGCGCTCTGCGGGCCGAAGCGCGAGACGTCGAAAGAGCTTCGCAGCCGCAGACGCGCGCCGTAGGGCAGCTGGTATGCGGCGCTGCTCTTGAACGCAATGCCCTCGGCGTCGCTCGCGGGCGCAACGAAACTCCACTGCGCGACCGTTCCGGCCGGAGCCGCCCAAACTAGGGCGTGGCGTATGGATCCGGCGGCAAGCTCCTCCCAACGCACCATTCCGCCGTACAGCGAGAGGCCCGAAGCCATCGCCGACGGCGTACCGGCCCGCAGCGGCGCGAAGGGCCGGCGCAGGTTCCAGCTCGCCCCGCTATACGCCGAGAGCACGCCACCGGCGAAGCTCGTATTCCACGCCTCGTAGACCCTGCAGGCGTGCGTTTGCACGACGATCGAGTGCGCGTCGTTGAGTGGTTCGATGCGAAAGTCCGCCTGCCACGGATATGGCAACGGAAACTGGTGATACGGCACCTTCGGAACGACCCGGAGCAACGGCGTGCGCGCGCCGGCAACATTGATAAACTCGACCGGGTTGGATGCAATCCAGAAGCCACCGGAGTTGCCGGCCGAAACCATCGAGGTAATGTAAGCCCGGCTGTTCCGGTCGATGGCCGCATGAGTTACCGGCTTCGTATAGGCGTTATTGCTGCCAAAAAGGCCGCATGCGGCTAACGCGGCCGCCGGCACTGCAATCAACGGATCATCTCTCCTTTGCGCTGCTGTTTGGCAAATCGGCGGCGCAATCATTCGACCGGCTCGCCCCGGCAGGTAACGGCGACCGTCCCAGGGAGCGTGTCGAAAGACCCATCTGCAGCCCCGGCGAGTAGGAGTTATTGCCTTTAAGAATGGTCCGAGCGACCGTGCGAAATTTGCAGCTTTTGGAGTATTCTTAACGAGTATCAGCGCTCGCCAATGAAAGGTTGGCCCGCTACGCTATGGCTGCCTCGTTACATCTCGGTTTCGTCGAAGTCTACGACAAGACGCCGTCGCGCGTTACGGTCCTCGATCGAGCGACGCTGCGTGAGATTTGTCACGCTCCGTTGAGACTGAAGCCGCGGTGGCGCAGAAGCGGCGCCGGAGGTTTGGTCGACGCCGTGCTCGAGAGTTTCCCGAGCGTCTCGGAAGTCGTACTCGTCGAGAGCGATGCCGCGGCGCCGGCGCCCCCGCGAAGGCGCCGCGAGCCGCGCGTGCCGCTCTACGTCGCATCCCGCTCCGCCACTTTGGCGCGCGCGGTTCCCAAGACTTTCGAGCGATTCGTTTTGATCGACTTCGCGGGCAGCGGAACGCTCTCACTCGTTTCGCGCGGCAACGTCGCCTGCACCGCTCCCCGCGTCCGCTCGCACGAGTCGAGTCTCTGCAAAATCTTACAGGTCGACGACCTCGCAGCCTTCGCGCAGGAGGGTGCGCAGCGCGCGCAGGAGCGCGTCGCGCGGATGTTGAGCGCATCGTTGCGGGTCGCTCGAGACTTTGGCTATCGTTCTGTTGCAATCGCACCTTCGGAGCAGGTCGACGTTGCTCTCGCGCGACGCCTCGCCGTCTGCGTGGAACGGTTGGCCGGCGACACCTGTCCGCCCGTCGCCGTTCTCACCCAAGACGTAATACGCCGCGGGACGATTGCCGCCATCGCGCCCGACCGCGAACAACCCGTGCACCGAAGCGTCTGCGGCGATGCGGTCTCGCTGTCCATGCGCGCCGCGCGCGACATCTCCTATAGCGTTATCCAACTCGGCGCGCCGGTCTTCGACGAGCATACGCCGGCGCTCTTTGAGCTTTTGGGACAGCGTCCCGTTCTGATCGCGGTCGACGAACGCGTCGACGCGCTCTACGGCGTGCAGTTGCGCGCCTACGCGGCGCGCCATCTCAATCTCTCAAACGTCGTCTCGCTGACGGGGGGCGAAGCCCACAAGGATCTGCGCCAGGTCGAGCGCATCTGCCGGGCGGCGATCGCCGCCGGACTGCCCCGGGATGGGGCAATCGTGGGCGTAGGCGGCGGCGTTGTCCTCGATATCGCTGGAACCGCGGCAGCGCTCTATCGCCGCGGCGTCGCCTTCGTTCGAATTCCGACGACGCTGCTGGGCATGGTGGACGTCGCCGTCGGCATCAAACAGGGCGTCAACTTCGGACGGCACAAGAACCTGCTCGGCACTTTTTACGCTCCGCTCGGCGTCTTAAACGATTTGGCGTTCTTGCGTACGGCGCCCCCGCGCGAACTCGCCTGCGGCGTCGCCGAAATCATCAAGATCGCCGTCGCCGCAGACGCCGCACTCTTCGACCTTTTGGAACGCCACCTCGACGAGCTGATGCGATCCGCCTTTCAGCAACCCGGCGCAATCGCGCGCGAGGTGATCGAGCGCGCTGCCTCGGTCATGATGGTAGAGCTGGCGCCGAACCTGTACGAGGACGACCTCAAACGCGCCGTCGACTTCGGTCACTCCTTTAGTCCGACGCTCGAAAGCCGAACCGATTACCGCTTGCTGCACGGTGAAGCGGTCGCGATCGATATGTTGATTTCGACGGCGATTGCCGTGCGACGCGGGCTCTGCTCCTCAACGCTGTTCGAGCGGATGCTGCGGCTTTACGGCGCCGCGGGCCTCCGCTCGTTTGACGAGTCGTGCACGGTGAAGCTGCTCCTCCGAGCGCTCGACGACGTCAAAGCTCATCGGGGAGGACGGTTGAACTTTCCGATTCCTAAACGGCTCGGCGAGTGCGCGTTTTTGCAGGAGGTCGGCGCCGACGACGTTCGTGCGGCGCTGGCCGCCGTCGCGAGCGCCTCGACGATCCGTTCGCGCGCCGCTAGCTGAAATGCCGATCGTTGCGATCGATGCAGGCGGCACGCACCTTCGCTTCGCGGTAGCCGGCGACGACGGCGCGCTCCACTCCTACGAGCGCCATCCGATGCCCGGCTTTCGATCTGGAAAGAGCCGGGAAGCGATCTGGGACGCAGTTTTGGATGCCATCGCGCGATACGTGCGCGACGTCAGCCGGAAACGCGAGACCGGTGAGGCGATCGTTTTTTCGGTGCCTGGCCCGGTCGTGGCAGGCTCGCGGCTTTTAGCCGCGCCGACTATTTTAGGCGCACTTGGCGGGCCCATTCCCGACCTCGCGGGCGAACTGCAAGCGCGAACCGGACGTTGCGTGCGCCTCGTCAACGACGTCTCGGCCGCGGCGTGGTACCTCGCCGAACGCATCGACGCGCGACGCTTTTTCGTCGTTACGGTCAGTAGCGGAATCGGGGGCAAACTCTTCGATAGCCGCCACGCCGACGGCGTGCTCGACACCGGGTTCGGCGGTGAGATCGGACACGTCGTCGTCGACACGTCGGCCGGCGCGCCGCTGTGCGACTGCGGCGCTCGAGGACATCTCGGAGCGATATCGTCCGGCCGCGGAACCGAATTTCTGGCCCGGCGCTTGGCGCGCTCGCAGCCGGGTGACTTTGCGAGTTCTTTGGTGTCGCGCCGATTCGGCGCGGCGCCCGGGGCGATTACCAACGAGCAGCACCTGATTCCGGCCGCGCTGGCGGGAGATGCCTGGGCACTGTCGGCGATCGAGGCTGCCGCTCGGCCATTGGCCGGCGTCCTTGCCGCTTTGGTAGCGGCGGCCGGACTCGATCGCATCGTCGTTATCGGCGGCTTTGCGCACCGGCTCGGACGGATCTATCGCAACGTGCTGGCGTCTACGCTCTGCGCCTTATTGGATTCGCACGCATTTCCACTCTTCGCAAACGGCAACCTCACGCTCTACGATGAGATCGAAGACGTCTGTCTGGCCGGAGCGGCGGCTTTCTACCGAGCCCGATGCGGGGCCGTTCGTTGAAGATCGCGATCGTCGGAGGGAGCGCGGCGAGCACGCCGGCGCTCTTTACGATGCCGCCTTTGCCATCGCTTGGACGTGCGCTCGACGTCACGCTGATCGGCCGCTCGGAGAGGCGCCTGCAAGCCGTCCGGCGCGCGATCGACGTCCTCTCTCGCGGAGAAATATCACCGCGGTGCACGACGGATTTGAGCGGTCTGAGCGGCGCCGACGTCGTGATCTTGCAAGCCCGCTATGGAGGCTACGACGCCCGCGCGCGCGACGAGTCCTTTCCACTCCGCCACGGCCTCTGTGGTGACGAGGGGCTCGGAGCGGGCGGCTTCGCAGCGGCCTGGCGTTCGTGGCCCGCGCTTTCGCACGCGCTCGAACAGATCCAGCGTCGCTCTCCGCGTGCAAAAGTTTTGCTGATGACGGCACCCTTGAGCCTGCTGGTGCGATGCGCCGCCGGCAAGTTTCCCTCGCTCGATCTCGTCGGAATCTGCGAGCTTCCGTTTGTCACGCTCCGCGCGGTCTGCCGGGCGACGCGCGCGCCGATCGAACGCGCGGTCTTCAGCTACGCCGGCGTCAATCATCTCGGGTGGTTCGACCAACTGCGCGTCGACGGCGACGACCTCATTACTCGTTATGCCGCGACGCGCGACGACTCGTCGTTTCCGGCCCGGCGGTTGCTTCGCGAAATTCACGCCATTCCGCTGAAGTACCTGACCATGCACTACGAGCCCGACGCAGCTCTGCGCCGCCAGCGCGCCCACCCTCCGCGGGCGATCGAGCTGCAATCGATCCAGCGAAGAGCGTTTGCGGCTCTGGGTTCGGGGAACCGCGACGAAATTGCGGCCGCGTTGGCGCATCGCCCGACGCCTTGGTATCGCGACGCAGTCGCGCCCTATATCGGCGCTCTCGCGGGATTGCCGTCGTCCACGATCTTTTTTCTCTCGCTGCGTAACGACGGCTATCTGCCTTTTCTGCGCGCTGACGACGTGCTCGAGCAGCCGTTCGTCTTCGAAAACGGCGTCCGAAAACGACTGGAACGCCGCGGCCATCTTCCGCCACGGCCGCTCCAAGCGCTCGAGCGGTTTGTCGGCTACGAGCGGCTCGCGGCACAGGCTCTTCTCGCCGGTCGAATCGGCGACTCCGCCAACGTCTTGGCGGAGCATCCGTGGCTCGAAGGCCGCGGCGTCGATCTAGGCGCGTTGAGCGAGGATCTTCGCGCCGCGGTGTGACGCGCTCTTGGCGATCCGGAGGTTTTGCCGATAGTACTCGAGGACGTCGCCGAGGCTGCGATCGAGCGGTACCGAGGGAGCGTAGCCCGCGGCGCGCAGCCGCGCGATGCCGGCAAATGAGCAAGGGGCATCCGCCGCTCGAAAATACGTCCGTTCGATTTCGACCGGCCGATTCAACCGCGCGAGATCCAGCAGCGTCCGCAACACATCGCCGATCGGCGTCGCCGCGCCGGCGGCAACGTTGTACGTTCCGGTGAGTTTTGGCTGTCGAGCCAGGAGAACGAGCGCGCGCGCGACGTCGCGCACGTCAATGAAGTCGCGAGCCGTCAATAGATCGCCAGTCTGGAGGCGGGGAGGCACCGAACCGGCCTCGATGGCTGCGATTTGGGAGGCAAAACGGCCCGCCACGTGGCGTTCGTCTTGGCCGGCTCCCAGGATGTTAAAGATGCGCGCGACCGCCAGATGCAGCCCGTGTTGGCCGGCGATCAAACGCGCGGCGTGCTCCTGCGCCAACTTGCTCACGGCATAAAAATCGCCGGGCTCGCACGGAGTATCTTCCTCAAGCGGAAGCGCGCGTGGAGTACCGTAAACCGATCCGCTCGAACCCATCACGATCCGCTCGACCGGTGAGGCAGCCCCAGCGACGGTCTCCAGCAGGTCGATGGTGCCCTCGACGTTCGTCCCGAACAAGTGCTTCGGTGAATCGTCGCGCAACCCCGAAGCGAGATGAAAGATCCACTGCGGACGAAACTCGTGCAGGATCGTGCGCAGCGCTTCACGGTCGCGGATGTCGGCTTGAAAGTACCGGTATCGCGTTTCGTTTCCAGCGGCGGCGAGCTCCGCCGGCAGCGGCGCCAAAACGCGCTCTCGGCCGAGCGCGATCCGATGCGTAAACGTAGCGCGAGCCGGCGATCGCCCGACGCCGGATACTTCGATCGCGGGATCGGCGGCGAGCAGTTCGGCGACGAGATATCTGCCCACGAAACCCTGAGCTCCGGTGACCAGCGCTCGCGTCATGCCGCTGCCGGTAACGCGACGCCGGCGAATACCTCTTCCAGCCGGCGCGCCATCTGCAGATCGGTGTACCCGGCGAGGTATCGCTGCTGCGCCGACTCGCCAAGACGCACGGCCAGCGGCTCGTCTCGCAGAAGACGCGTCAGCGCGTTTGCAAGCGCTTGCGCGTCGTTTGGAGGAACGACGAGGCCCGATTCCCCATCCAAAACCATTGCCGGAATACCCGCGATCGCCGTTACGACCGCCGGCTTGGCGAGGGCCATTCCCTCGATGATTGCCTGCGGCAGCGATTCTTCTGTCGACGCGTGCACCTGCAGGTCGATAGCGCTGTAGACGTCGCCGATCTGGCCCGGATACTCGACAAAATGCACTTGGCGTTCGAGACGCAGTTCCTCGGTGCGCGCTCGCAGCGCGCGTTCGTATTCGGGCCACCCCCGCGCATAGCCGCAAATCAAGAAGTGAACGTCCGGGTCTGTCCTTGCGAGCCGGCCAGCCGCCTCGAGCAAGATCAGATGGCCCTTTCTGGGCGTTAGCGACCCGACTTGTCCGATAACGCGGACTCTGCGGCCCAGCGGTATGCCCAAGCGCGCGTGCATCTCTTCACGGCTGCGCTGCGTTTGCGGCGGCGCGATGCCGTTGGGTATCACGAAGACGTCCTTCGCTCGCAGCAACTTGCGGCGCACCTGGGCGGCCACCGGCTCGGAATCGGTCACGATCGCCGAGGCTGCGCCAAACATCGCCGCCTCAGAGCTTCGCCAAGCCCAGAGCGGGCGAAAGACTTCCAAACCATACGTCGTCGCGACGACCGGACGGTTCGACAAGAGCGCCGCCGCGATCCCAATCTGATTCGCGGTCCCGGTGTGCGTGTCGACGACGTCGATCCCGTGCTCCCGAATATAGGCGCGCAGCTTTGCGAGCGTCCGCGCGAGCCTAGGAACGGAGCGCGCCACTTTTACCGCGGTTCCGTGCGCGCGGCCCAGCGCCGGAGCTTGCTCGCCGAGATCGTCGACGGCGATATGTGCGGCGGCAAAGTGCGGGCGCAGACTGCCGAGGCTCCGCTCGCGATCGGGGTCGGGCGCTTTGAGCGTCAGCACTCGCTGATCGAAACGGTCGCGATCGATGCACCGCGAAAGACTCAACAAGCGACACTCAGCGCCGCCGAAGTACAACGAGTTGATAACCGAGAGAATGCGCTGCCGCCTCACGGCAGGCTCAAACCGTGAAACTCACACAGTCGGGATTCGACGAGATCGCGCGCGCGCTGCAGCGCCGGCACGTCGTTGATGTCGATCCATGGTTCGTTGTGAGCAAACGCACCGACCGTGTCGCCCTGGGCCGTCAGCAGCGTGAAGAGCTCGCTTGCACCCGTCGGCCGCCCCGGTGGAATTGCGGCGCAGGCTCGGCGCGAGAGGACACACGTGCCGCTCGAAACCTGCAGCGAAAGAACCGGCTTCTCTGCGTACTCTCGAACCCGGTTACCCTCGATTGCCAACCTGCCGAAAGGAACGTGAAAGGTCTCTTGATGGGTGGCGATCGTCACCGCAAACCCTTGTGCCTGGTGGTATTCGACCAGACGGCGCGGGTCGATCGAGGCGAGGTTGTCGACGTAGAGCATCAGCACGTTGTCGGCGTCACCGATGGCCTCGCGCGCCGCGCCGATATTTCCCAGCGGCACTTCCTCCTCGAGCAGCTCCAAGGTCGCGCCATCCCGCCTTACGAGTTGAGCTACCGAACCGGTTACAAACTCGGAGATCTCCGGCTCGCTTGCGCTGACCGCGACGACGATGTCGCGAAAGCCGTTGCGCAGCAGCAGACGAACGTTCCACTCCAAGAGCGTGACGTCGCGAACTCGTGCGAGCGCCTTGTGCGGCGTGCCCGCAACCGCGCGCATTCGTTCGGACCTGCCCCCAGCCATAATGAGGCCCCGTGTGAAGCCCATGCTCTGAGTCTATCGCTTGCGGCCCCAAAGCAGACAGGGGCTTTTGGTTCACGCCCCGTGACCCAGGGCGCATGGTCCGGGACCGCGGCGGCAGCGAGCGGCTCCGTACCGGCAGGATCGCGGGAGCACCTACGGCGGCGCTCCCCGCTAGAATCCGCGCTTCACATCTGCACCATTCCGAGAACGTTGCCGTCTTGATCTTTGACCGTCGCGGTCAAGGCTCCGCCGCCGACGTCTTTGACCTCTTGCCCGGCATTCGCACCGCCGTCGAGCAGCCGTTGCAGGCGTTCGTGGATGTCCTCGACGGTAAAGTAGGCGATCGCTCCGGCGGGCGCGTTTCCGCCGGCTTTCGGCGCCAAACCAACCTCGATCGGACCGACGCGAAATCCGACGTAGTAGTTGGAATCGACGTAAGGCTCGACGCCAAGAAGCAAGCCGAACAGCGCTTTCGCTCGCGCAAGATCGGCGACGGGATAGGCCAGCACGAGTCGTCGCGCCTCTTGTTCCATGATGTTCCTCCTCGTTGTGACGGCATTGTGCCTCGCTGCGGCGAGGCCATCCTCTCCGTCGCACCATTGACGGATAGCGCGCGGCCGATGTGACGGGGAATTGGCGCAACTGAGGATGCGGCGGCGGCGTTATGGCGAGTATGACTACAGCGGCCTTTCGCACGCTGCTCGAAACGCCGGTCGGGGCCCTTCAAGTCGCGGTCAATGGCGACGGCGAGCTCGTCGAAATCCTGCTCCCAAACCGGAAAGCTGCCGCGCCGGCCGTATTGATGCCGGCGGCTGCCGGGGACGGCTTGCGGTCCGCGTGCGAGCAGCTCGCGGATTACTTTCGCGGGACTCGGCGCGCATTCGATCTGCGATTGCGCCCGGAAGGTTCGGCGTTCGAACGGCAAGTGTGGAACAGGCTCTTGGACGTGCCATACGGTGTCACGACTTCCTACGGTGCGATTGCGGCACGACTGGGTCTCGTAAATGGCGCCCGTGCCGTTGGGCGCGCGAACGGTTCGAATCCGATCCCGATCGTCATTCCGTGCCACCGCATCATCGGGTCGGACGGCACGCTGACTGGTTACGGAGGCGGCCTTGCGCTCAAGCGTACGCTCCTGGAACTGGAGTGCGCGCTCGCTCCGCCCGATCCCGTACTTTTTTAACGTCTACGACAGCCGGGAACGCTCGGCCAACACGACTGCAGCGACCCGCTCTTGCGAGATCCCCAACTCACTAAGTACCGTTTCGGCGAAGCGGTAGGCACCCTCGGCCTCGGGCACGAGCACGTCGTGCGCGCCGGCGGCGCGCAGCGAATCGACGTCACGCATTCGCCGCGCGCGGGCAACGATGCGCACGTCGGTTTGATGCGAAAGACGTCGCGCTAGGGCTACGTTCGCCGCGCTATCGGGAATCGTCGAAAGCACCGCCCGCACCGATGGAACCATCGCGTGCTCGACGATCTGGGGATCGCCGCCGTCGCCGTACTGCGCGTGCGCGCCGTCACGGCGCGCGAGCTCGACGAGATCGACGTCGGTCTCGATGACGGCAAAGGAGATGCCGGCCCGTTTGCAGATCGACCCAACGGTTCGTCCAACGCGCCCGTATCCGAGGATGAGCACGTTGGGCGCACCTTCGAAGGGAGCGACGCGGGTTAGCGAGGCGGCGTCGAGCGAGCCCAGGCGCGAAGCGGAGATCCGCGTCAAGACCGCAGCAAACAGAATCGTGAGCAGCGTGACGCCGATCACCGTTGCGTATTCGTTGCTGTCCAATCGCTTTGCCGCGAGGCTCGCCTTCGCGAGCACGACGTTGAACTCACCCAGCGGCAGCAACGAGATCCCAAGCGCAACCGAGATCCCCAGCGGCTGGCGAACGAGGCGGCTCAAGAGTCCCCAACCGGCAATGCGCAGGAGCGCGAACGCCACCCCGGCAACGACGATCGCCGGCCAGTGCAGCGCGACGGCTCGCACGTCGACGAACGTGCCGATCGACACGAAGAACACCAAGATAAAAAACTCGCGAAAAGGCGCGACGATCGACTCGACCATTCGACTGCCCGCCGCTTCGGAAATAACCGCGCCGGCGATGAAAGCTCCAAACTCGAAGGAGAGGCCGGCAATGTGCCCGAGCCACGCCGCGGCGAGGGCGACGGCCGTGCAGAAGGCGATCATCGCCCCCGCGGGCGCGCGCCGTAGAAACGCGCTGACGACTCGTCGCAGAATCGTTCCGCCTGCGACGAGCGCGACGACGACGAAGAGCGCTGCCTTCACGAGCGGAAGCACGATGCCGGCCGGCGTGAGCTCCGCAGCCGGACTGATCGTCACGACGAGAATCAAAACCGCGATCAGATCCTGCGCGACGAGCAAAGCCACGGCGGCGTTCCCGGGCCGCTTTCCGGCAAGGCCGAAGATTTTGAGCAGCGCGACGCCGATCGCGGTACTCGAAAGCGCGAAGGTCAGACCGAACGTGAGCGGGTGAACGAAACCGAACATTCGCCCCAACCCCGCAGCGGCCGCGCTAAACAGCAACATCAGCAGGACGTTACCGATCATCGGGATCGAGCCGACGGCGCCGAGCTCGGAGATCGAAAAATCCAAACCTAAGCTGAAGAGCAGCAGAATTAAGCCGAGCTCGCTCAAACCGCCCAGCGATCCAGTGCTCTCGGGAGTGGCCGCGTACAACGGTCCGATTGCGATGCCCGCGATCACGTACCCCAGGATCGGCGTGATGCCGAACCGGCGCGCTATGCCGCCGAAAATGCTCGCGGCAACGAGCGCCGCCGTCAGGTCGGTGAGAAATCGGGTCGTCGCGTCGGCGGCCATCGCTACGAAACTTCCATGCGCCCCGATTCGTCCGAGCGGCTCACCGGCCCGCTGAGCAGAAAGGCGGACGCGTTTCGGAGAGCAAAGCGGCTGCCGTATGAAGATGCTCTTCCTGGCGGCCGCATTCCTCAGTGCGACCGCGGCTGCCGGCGCTCAGCCGGCACCGCCGAACACGTCACGGCGGCCGGCCGTCGTTCACCACGCCGTCTCGGCAAATGCTGCCGCCGCGGCGGCGTTCGATCGCGGTCTACTAGACTATTACGCATACAACCCGGAGGCGGCCGAGCACGAGTTTTACACGGCCGCGGATCTCGATCCGCACATGGCGATGGCCTACTGGGGCATCGCGCTGAGCAATGCGCCGAACTTGAACGTGCCCGCCACCGGCGACCGGTCGGATCAGGCGCAAAAGGCGATCGAGCACGCCGTTGCGCTCGAAGCGAACGCATCGCCGGAGGACCGGCTATTCATCAACGCGGCAGCCGCGCGCTTCGACGACAACACGAAGGCGACGCCCGGCGCACTGCTCGTGCGCTATCGGGACGCGCTGCGGCGCATCGCCGAAGCCTACCCAAGCGATCCCGATGCCGCGGCGCTTTACGCCGAAGCGGCGCTGTACGTGGCCGTGGGCGACGAAACCGTCAATCGCGAAGCATGGAGCGCCGCGCAACGCGCCGCCCACATCGAAGCGGTGGCACGGCTCCTCCCCTACTTCCAGTCCAGCCTCGTCAAGTTCCCGACGCACGTCGGGCTGTTGCACTTTTACATCCACGCCGCGCAGATCGCCCAGCAATCGCCGGTCGCCGTCGCCGCTGCGACCGAGCTCGCCTCGTTCGACCTTCCGCCAGAAGACTCACATCTGACGCACATGCCCGGGCACACGTTCTTCGACGTCGGCATGTACGGCGCCGCGCTCGATGCCGGCCAGCGTTCGGTCGCGATGGACGCCGCCGCAATCGCGTGCTGCCATCCAGGCTACTACAGTGCGACGCGCTACTACCATCTGCATAACGTCGCCTTTCTGCTCTACGCGATGACGCAGACCGGCCATGCGGCCGAAGCCGTCGACGTTGCACGGGACACCGGAAACGCTTCGCTGATCGCCCGATCGCTCGTCGCGGCCGGCGACTGGCGAGAAGTCCTTCAGGTCAGTTTCCCGAAAGGCGGCCGCGACCTGACACCGGCATTCACGCGCGCCCTCGCCTACGCGAAGCTCGGAGACGTCGCCAACGCGCAAACCGCCCTCGCGGCAATGCCCCAAGCAGCGGCCGCCTATCCCTCACGCGTCGCCATTGCCAACGCGATGCACGCCCTGGTCGAGGCGCAGATCGCGCTTGACCGACGGGATACCGCGACCGCTCTTGCTTTATTGACGAACGCGTCGGCGGATGCGACGCGCGGCGACCGGCTCGCCGGCGGCGTCGAGATGCCGACGCTCTACTACTACTCGCCCCACATGGCGCTGGCGCAGCTCGCTTTGAAAACCGGCGACACCGCCCTGGCACGTTCCGCGCTCGAAGCCGAGCTGAAGGCCAGCCCACGATCGAGCGCGGCTACGCTTGCGTTAAAGCAACTCGCCGGCGCGCAGTAGCCGCTTAGCGGCCGGGAGCGCGGTACGTTGCGTGGTGTTCGATGGCGCGATCGGCCTCGTCGACGGTCATCAGCGGCGTCGTCGCGCTGTGCACCATTCCAGAGGCCCGGACGGCTAGTGCGACGCTGAGCGCCATCTCGTTGCTCGGCAGGTCCACGATGATGACGGCGTCGGCGTTACCGAAAGAGAAATGAAAGCTTTCGAGCGTTCCGCCCATCGACGCCAGGATATCTTCCACCGCCTTGCGCCGTTGTGAAGCGCTGCTCTTTAACAGCCCTTCCGTTCCAGCGGCGGTGTACTTCGCTTCGACGAGAAACTTCGGCATAGAATTAACCTCCTTTAGCTGCAGATCGTATATGCGCCGCCGGCATACCAATAGCGAAGCTTTCCATCGACCTCACCAAAGTGAATCGTCTTCGCCTGTCCCGCGACGTGCGGCGTTAGCACGACCCAGGTCCACACGCTCTTTACGGGCGCCAGTGCCATCGCCGTTGCGATGGCACCGTCGCTGGTAAGCTGGGTGCGAACGTACTGACGCTTCGCTTCGTCGTACGCAATGGCGATGATCTCTGAAAATCCCTTAGCGTAGTTGCGCTGAGTAATGAGGCCGCCGTCCGGCGTCGCGACGGTATCGGAAAAAAACGACTGATCGGCTTGGCTGCGCGCGTGAAACACGCACGTCATGTGCGGCTTGTAAAGAGCGAGGAGAGCGGCGAGCGCGGGGGCCATCGCTTTTCCTTGCTTCGACCGCTCCGCCGGACCTTCGTAGCTTCACCCCAACAGGAGTATCGCGGTCGCGGACGTGAAGAGCGCTGCGTCGAAGCGCCTTTGTGGGAGGATTCATGTGCCTGCGAACGATCGCCGCCGTTGCGGTTCTCGCTCTTCTTCCCGGTGTCGCCCTCGCGGCCTCGAAGCCGCCGCCGGCGGCGATTTTAGATCCGATCGATCGGGTGATTCACGCTGCAAATACCGACGATACAGCCGCCTTGGGAGGGCTCTTCTCCGGCGACGCGATCGTGGTCGACGAAAACCCGCCGTTTATCTGGCGCGGCGCCGCTGCCGGCTCGTCCTGGTGGCGCGTCGTCCGCTCCGTCACCCAGAGAGCAAAGATACGGCACCTCATGGCGACCAACATAAAGCTCGGCGAGTTCGCGCAGTCGGCGACCGGCGCGTACCTCGTTCAATCGCTGACGGTCACCGGATTTATCGGCTCGAAGCCCTTTGCAGAGTCGGGCACGATGACCTATACGCTGCGCGAGGCGGGGGGCAGGTGGCTCATTACGAGCATGGTCTGGACGACGAAACCCTAGTCTGCCCGCTCCCCTGAGGGCGGCTCTCCCTTCCACGCCTCCATGCCTCCGTGCAAGTTCAACGCGCGGTCATAGCCGAGTGCGTTGAGGCGTTTCGTAACGTACGCGCTCCGGCCCCCGAGATGACAGATGACGACGACTTCTCGATCGCGCGGAACTTCGTTCAGGCGCTCCTCGACCTCGCCCATCGGAATGTTTACCGATCCGGAGATTGCGCCGTCGGACAGCTCTTCGACTTCGCGCACGTCGAGCAAATATGGCGGCGCGTCGCCGCGGAGGCGGAGCCGTAGCTCCTCGGGAGATATCGACTGCACGATGCTTGGTACGAATCCAAGAGCAGGAGCCCTGCTCCCACCCGCATACACTTTTCTCGTGGTCTTGCGCCGCGTGAAACCCCTTTCAACGATTCTGGCGGAGGGTTCGAACGAACGCCATGGATTGAGGCGATCGCTGGGGCCCTGGTCGCTTACTGCCATGGGAGTCGGCGGCATCATCGGCACCGGCATCTTCGTCCTGACGGGCGTCGCGTCGGCGACCCGCGCGGGACCTTCGCTGACGATCTCGTTCGTCATCGCCGGCATCGTCAGTACGCTCGCGGCGCTCTGCTACGCAGAGGTATCGAGTAAAATACCGATTGCGGGAAGCGCGTACACATATACGTACGCGACCCTCGGCGAGTTGCCGGCGTGGATTATCGGCTGGAGCCTCGTCCTTGAGTACGCGCTGGGTTCGGCGACTGTAAGCGTCGGCTGGTCGGGCTACTGCACGTTCATTCTCAAGACGCTCTTCAATCTCAACATTCCGCAGATTTGGCAGCACAGCCATTGGGACGCGACGCCGGGAATCGCAAACCTTCCGGCCGCGCTCATCGTGCTCGCCGTTACCGCACTCCTAATTCGCGGAACGAAAGAATCCGGGGCGGTCAATACCGTCATCGTAACGATCAAGGTCTTGGTGGTTCTTTTCTTCATCGCCGTCGGCGTCGGACACATCAACCCCGCGAACTATCACCTGCCCGCGGGGCCGCGCTCGGGACTGGGAGGGTACTTCCCGTTCGGATGGGCCGGAACGCTCGGGGGCGCCGCCTTCATGTTTTTTGCCTACATCGGCTTCGACGCGGTTTCGACGACCGCTGAAGAGGCGCGAAATCCCGCTCGAGACCTGCCGTTCGGCATCATCGCAAGTTTGGTGATCTGTACGGCGCTCTACATCGCCGTCTCGGCAATCCTCAACGGCATGGTGCCTTTCTACACCCTCAACGTCGCCTTTCCAGTGGCTTTCGCCGTCAGCAGCGTCGGTTTGGCCTGGGCGGGCGTCGTGGTATCGTTCGGTGCCATCGCCGGATTGACGACGGTCATGCTCGTGCAGATGTACGCGCAGACGCGAATCTTTTATGCGATGTCTCGCGACGGGCTCGTTCCCAAGAAGTTTACGGCGTTGCATCCGGCGTGGCGAACGCCGATGTTTTCGCAGATCTTCTTCGGGCTCGCGATTGCCGCGGCCGGCGCCCTCTTCCCCATCGACATTCTCGGTTCGCTGACGAATATGGGGACGCTCTGCGCCTTCGTTCTCGTCGCGGCTTCGGTGCCGCTCTTACGCCGGCGCCATCCCGAGCTCCAAGGAACGTTCCGCTTGCCATTCGGCCCCTATCTCATCCCCGCGTCGTCGGCGATCTCGGCGATCTTTCTTATCTACTTTCTGCGCGTCGGGAATCCGGTCGTCTGGGGCTTCTTTCCGCTCGTCTGGCTGGCGTTCTCGATCTGGTTTGCAATCGGACTGCTCTTTTACGCGCTCTACGGACGCCGCAAGAGCGCGGTTGCAAACTCTTAAAGAGCCGAAATGTTTATCTGCATTTGCAACGGCCTTACCGAGCGCCGCATCGTCGAGGCAGTCGAGCAAGGAGCGAACTCTCCCGAAGAGGTTTACTCGCGCTGCGATTGCGTGGCGCAATGCTACGCCTGCGCCGGCGAGATCGATCAGATCGTGGGCCGGGTCAGGAAGACTCGGAAGTTGGAAGCTCTCCCATAGCGGACTGCAGATAGTTCTCCCGGCCAACCGTTTTGACCAGTGCCAGCTGCGTCTCTAAAAAGTCGACGTGCTCTTCGGAATCGGCGAGAATCCGGACCGCGATATCGCGGCTGACGAAATCGCCGTGGGATTCGAAGATCGGAATGCTATCGGCAGTGTCGTTGCGTGCGATCATCTCGAGTCCCAGATCGCACTCGAGCGCTTCGACTCCGTCCTCGCCGACGTGCAGCTTGCCGAGATTTTGTAGGTTTGGCAGTCCCTCAAGAAAGAGGACGCGCTCGATGATCCAGTCGGCGTGGCGCATCTCGCCCAACGACTCGTTGTAAACGCGTTGGCCGAGCCGATAGTACCCCCAGTTTTTGTGCATCCGCGCGTGCAAAAAGTACTGATTGATCGCGGTCAGCTCGTTGGTGAGCATCTTGTTGAGCCGATCGATGACTTCGCGATTGCCCTTCATTGACAGGTAGTGCGACGGCGGCGCCCCGCCTACCTATGCCGTTGGGTGCGACGACGAGCCAAGGGGTGTTCCGAGCGGCCGACAAAGACCACGCCTATGCGCAAGGATCGTTCTCGTCTTGCCGTGCTCCCCGTCGCGTTCGCTGCGCTTGCGCTGGCAAGCTGCAACGCTGGGTCGGGCCTCGGCGCTTCGCACGTTGCAACGCTGCCGCCCACCGGCTTTGCCGAGCGAGGCCGGCCCGCCGTTTCGTGTACGGTCGCGCCTTCTTCGGCGATTGAGGACGGCGTCGATTCGCCGCAAGCGATTCTCTTTGACGGCGACGGAGATCTCTACGTTCCAAACTTTCTAGGGAATAACGTCACCGTCTACGCAGCCGGGAGCCACAAACTCCTTAGGACGATCTCGGAACAGGTCACTCACCCCACCGCTATCGCCCTCGACGGACTCGGGGAACTCTACGTTGCCAACTCCGACAGCACGATAAGCCTATTCAAAAAGCAGGGCGCGCAATACGTTCGCTCGATCGACCAGGGCGTCCATAGCCCACAGGTGCTCGCCTTCGACGGTCAAGGGAATCTCTACGTCGCCCACTTTTTTCCCGACGGGATTAGCGTCTATGCGCCGGGCGCCGGTACGCCGCTCCGCACCATCAAAAAAGGAATCCGCCAGCCCTTCGCAATGGCGTTCGATGCCTTCGATCGGCTCTACGTTGCCAATCACGACGCGAATACGGTTACCGTATACGGGTTTGGGACCACGACGCCCGATCGCACGATCTCGAACTCAATCACCCGACCGACGGCAATTGCCATCGACGGTTTCAACGATCTCTACGTCGCGAACAGTACCGACGACAGCGTTACGGTCTACGGTCTGCACGACACCGAACCGCGCCGGGAGTTATTCCGCGGAGTCTTTCGGCCGACGTCGCTGGCGATCGATTCGTTCGATAACCTGTACGTCGGGAACTCCAAACCGGGCGAAGGAAGCGTGTCGGTCTACAAACCTAAGTCCGGCCGGCCGATCCAGACCCTCTGCCCCGGCATAACGCTTCCGAACGCGCTGTCGTTCGATCCTCACGGATCGCTCTACGTTTCGAACTCCAACGCGAAGAAGATCTCGATTTTCGCTCCGCTATAACAAGCCGTTGGTCAGCCCACAGGCCCCCTCGAGGGTGAGCTGCTGCGCGGAACCCGGCGTCATCCATACGAACCAGCTATCGTCGCCGACGATGCCATCGGCGCCGATGCCGGCCCAGGTTTGCATCGCACGAACGGCGGTCTCCGTCGCGGGGCCAAAGATCCCGTCAATTGCGCCGCCGTATGGCGTAAACTGCACCGCCACGTCCGCGCCGGAAAGTGCCTTCTGAAGCCACGCCACTCCGGGACCGTTGGAACCTTGCGCCAGGCGCGGTGAAGCTTCGCGATAGCTCGGCAGCGCCGACCAGGTTTGCGGCCCGACGATCCCGTCGACCGTCAATCCGTTGGACTGTTGAAAGCTCTTCACCGCAGTCTCCAGGCTCGCGTCGAACGAGCCCGTAATCGGGCCGAACGGATTGTAGAGCAAGTGACGCGCGAGAACGCGCTGCAGCCGTTTGACGTCGTCTCCCGTCGACCCAAGGCTAATGGTAGCGGGCATATTTACTCCTCCGAAGTTCGCGAAAGTGCACTAAAACTCGCCGCCGAGATCGTCGACTTTCTCGTTCGGCGCCGCAAGTGCCCCGCAAAAGCGCATGGGCCGCTCTTCGCGCCTAGAAGCCGCCCGTTCCCTCTGGGACCGAGCAAAGGTCCCATATCGTGAGCCGCAGTGCCCTGGCACTTACGTAGTACCTGAGCTACGTTTGTCGGATGGCAGACGTCGGTAAACGCACGTATGTCTTGGCGCTATCTTCCGTTGCGCTGCTTTCGCTCGTTCTTGCGTGCAGCGGTCACGGAAACTCGCTGCCGCCAACGCCGGCCGCCCGCCAACGACACGCGCACCCCAACGATGCTTCCCAGGGCTATGCGACCGTAATTCTGGGCGACAACCCCACGGGCTATTATCGCCTCGACGACACCGGC
The DNA here is from genome assembly GCA_036267315.1 of Candidatus Cybelea sp. Taxonomy (GTDB): domain Bacteria; phylum Vulcanimicrobiota; class Vulcanimicrobiia; order Vulcanimicrobiales; family Vulcanimicrobiaceae; genus Cybelea. The sequence continues at coordinate 68,031 of DATAWH010000074.1, forward strand.
GCCGTCGCCGCCGACAGCACCGGCAACGGTTATGCCGGCACGGTGGGTGCCTCGGTACAGGAAAGCGCCGCCGGGTTGATCGCCGGGAGCGATACCGCCATGGCGCTCCCCGGAACGGCTACCCCCGCCGGCACGGTCACCTTTCCGGAAGTTAAAGCGATGGAGCCGACTACGAACGTCTCGCTCGAAACGTGGCTGCGATTTACGAAGGCGCCGAAAACCTACACGGCGGCGGTTGCCTACGGCAGCGATCGCGGCGATGCGCCGTTCGACCTCTTCTTTCAAGCCGGCGGCACGATCGTAGCGCAGTTCAATACTACCGGCGGCGACCTCGAGGTCAAAGGTCCGGCCCTTGCCGTCAACACGACCTACCACATCGTGAGCACCTACAACGGAACGACGGGCAGCATCTACGTCAACGGCGCACTTGCCGGAACCGCCACCAAATCCGGAACGTTGACGGGGTACGTCAAGAATTTTGGACTTGAGATCGGCGACGACGCGGCATTTGCCGATCCGGCCTTCAGCGGCACGCTCGACGAAGTAGCGATCTACGCCAATCAAACGCTGACGTCGGCACAGATTGCCAATCACTATCTTGCGGGAACGACCGGTGTATCGCCGACGCCCAGTCCAACGCCCGCTCCGACGCCCCCGCCTACCCCGACCCCAACGGCCATGCCGACCGCCAACGGCAACTACCCCACCGTCGTTCTAGGCGACGGACCGACGGCGTACTATCACCTCGACAACACCGGAGCTACCGCTGCCGATTCGAGCGGGAACGGACTGAACGGAACCGTGGGAGCCAGCGTTACGACCGGCGTCGCGGGACTGCTCTCCGCCTACGCCGATACGGCGATGGGTTTTCCGGGAAGCGCCACTGCGGCGGGGACCGTCTCCGTACCGGCAACCGCGAAGCTGCAGCCCGCCTCCGCGGTGTCGCTGGAGGCATGGATGAGCTTCCCCGCGACGCCGGCGACGTACACCTTTGCCGTCGGGTACGGAAGCGATTCTTCGTACGCACCATACGGTCTGTTCTTTAGGGCGAGCGGACAAATTCTCGCTCAGTTCTACACGAGCGCGGGCGTGCTGGAAGTCGGCTCGGCGATCCATCTTTCTCCCAACACGGTGTACTACGTCGTCGGAACCTACGACGGCACGACCGGGCGCCTCTACATCAACGGCGTGCAGAATGCCAGCGCGACGATATCGGGTACGTTCAAAAACTATTCACCGCAATACGGCTTTACGATTGCAAACGACGCCGGGCACAGCGATCCGGCATTCAAAGGGACGATCGACGAAGTCGCGGTGTACGCCGGAAAGGCGCTTACGGCCACGCAGGTTCAGAATCACTACGTTGCAGGAACTACCGGACAAGGCGCAACGCCGTCGCCTTCACCCAGTCCCACGCCGACGCCCGCATCCGCGACCGATTGGGACACGTTCGGATACGACTTGCAACGCTCCGGCTACAACCCCAACGAAACGATGGTCTCGCCGAACAACGTCGGCTCGCTGCAGCGGGTCTGGGCGTACAACGTCGGTTCGACGATGGTTCACGAGCCGGTTTACGCGTACGCCGTCAGCGTGGGCGGACAGCCGACGAACGTCATCTATGCAGGCTCGCAGTACGGCTCGACGCTGTACGCGATCAATGCGAGCACGGGCGCGACGGTGTGGTCCGACCCGGTTCCATCGTCGAGCTACAACTGCGGAAAGTCGATATCGCAGTTCGGAATCGGCGAAACGCCCACCATCGACCGCGGCAAAAACCTTCTCTACTTCTCCGACGGGCAGAATCAGGTGCACGCGGTCGACCTGGGCACCGGGAAAGAGGCGGCTGGCTGGCCCCTGGCGGTGGCCGACTACACCCCCGACCACAACTTCATGCACGGCGGCCTAACCTACAATCCGGCGACGGGAATGCTGTACGCCGTCACCGGGTCGACCTGCGACATCTCGCCGTGGTACGGCCGCATCGTCGCAATCAATACGGGCGGCCCCAGTATCGCAGGTGAATTTTTCACGATGAGCGGTACCTCGACGCAGGGACCGAGCGGCGGCGGAATTTGGGGGCCCGGCGGGGGCTCGATCGATCCCTCGAACAATAACGTCTTCATCGCAACGGGCAACGCCGACACCAGCGGCGGCGGCTCGCAAAATGCCACCTACGCAGAGCAGGTGATCGAACTCTCTTCGACGCTCGGCTCTGTCCTGGCGAACAACTATCCGACAAACATTCCCACCGTCAACGGCGACGACGACTTTGACTTTGGGGCGACGCCGCTCATCTTTCAACCACCGGGCTGCCCAACGATGCTCGCTGCGGTGAACAAGTCGGGAATGTTCGAACTCTATGACGAGTCGTCGATCGGCTCTGGTCCGATTGAGTACATTCCGATGTCGCTGCCAAGTGACGATGCGAGTTTCGTGGGCGTGCCGGCGTTCGACCCGGTCACCAACTACGTCTACGTCGGAATGCCGGATACTCAAGGGATTTACACTCCGGGCCTCGCCGCGTTCGGCGTGCAGAGCAACTGCACGCTGAATCCGACGCCCGTGTGGGCGGCAGCCTTCGGCCCCGACGGAGCCGGAGGAAACCAAACGCCGCGCTCGCCGATCTCGATTGCCAACGGCGTCGTCTACGTCAGCAACTACACGAGCGATACCGAGTTTGCGTTTAGCGCGTCGTCGGGAGCGCTGCTCTGGACCGATCCGCTGTCGAGCTGGGGAAACGTGGGGACCGTCGTCGCCAACGGGATGGTCTTCGTCAGCGCCGCCGACGGCACGATCACGGCTTGGGCCCTCCCGCCGCAAGCGCAGTCGTTACGCAAGCACGTTCGTAAGAACAAGCACTCGTTCGTGCCGCGGCACCATCACTCGCCTCGAGATTCCTGGTCTCCTTGGAATAACGCTCTTCGCGATTTTACCGGTTCGAGCCGCCGTCGCGGCGAGTAGGGTTTACCCCCCATACGCGCCTGGTGCGACGGGCGCTATGATGCTCGAGTATGAAGATTCGCGTTCGCGTTCTCGCCGCAGCACTGGTGGGCTGCAGCACCTTGGGACTCTCCTTCCCGCGCACGGCCGGCGCTGCGAGCGGCACCGCCTTCGTAACGTCGTCAAACCCCGGCGGCGGCACGATCCTCACCGGAACTCTTGGAAATTTGCCGCTGACGGCCGCGACCGCGGACCTGATGCGCCGCGTCCATACCGCTCTGGGCAGCCGGCCGGCAATCGTCGCGGTTGCGCTCGACTCGCACGACGACACGCTGGCATTGCTTTTCACCGCCGCTCGCCACGGTACGCCCTATAGCGGCGTCGCGATCGTTTCGGCGAAACCCGGCGCGCAGGCCGCGGGGGCGGCGCTCTACGATACGACGGCGCGCTTTCACACGACGATCGGTCCGATGATGCACCGGCTTGGGGGCATGACGCTTCCCGGCCCATCGAACGCCACTGCTCCAGCGAAGCGACTCGCCCCGCCCGAACGGCTCGTTGCGCACAGCTTCGCGGACGGAACGGGAAGCATCGGACTCCCGGCCGACTGGACGCTGCTTTCAGGCGGCGGCGGCAGCGCGATGGCCGGTCTGCAGAGCGGTGGCGCGCAGGTCGCTTACAACATGCACTTCACCGGGATCGATCCGACGAATCCGCGCGCTCAGATGTTTCTGCGCACCGCGACGCCGCTGGCCCGCCAGAACCTCCACGGTGCCGTGCTCCCGTACACCGGGGATCCCGTGGGTTCGTGGAAAGCGATGTACGAAGCTCTCGCGCAACAGCGCGGAATGGGAGCGCCGGAGATTCACGTGACGAGTTCCCGGGCGGCCGGAGCGTCGGCCGCCGACATCGCCGGAACGCTCGGCTCGGGCGCCAAGACGATCCACTTCATCGCACACGTCTTCGTGCTTCCTCCAAACCCCAACGGCCTGTGGGGGCTATCGGACAGCCACATCTTCGTTAGCGAAGCGCAGGTAGTGAGTCAGGCGCAGACCGCCAACGCCGTTCTGGGCAGCGTTCGCATCAACTTCGGCGCCGTCGCCGCCCAAGAAGACGCGATTCGTCAGAGCTTCCAACGAATGTTCGAAGCAGATATTGCCAACGACAGAGCGCAAGACGCCGCCCGCCAAGAACGGACCGATGAGGCCCTGGCGAACGATCGCGCAGCTCAAGAAGGCATGCACAAACAAGCCGTTGCCATGGAGAACTATTCCCTCGACCGGGCGGTCGTCGTCGATACGGCTACCGGCGAGCACAGCACCGTGGGGAGCGGCTTTGCCGACGCCTTGGTCCAGGCAAATTCGAACTATCAAAAGGTTCCGGCATCAGATCTCCTTCGCGGCGTCGACTACTGAAGCTCGATCGGCATGCCGGCGACCAGAACGTGGCGCTTCGATCTCACGACCAGGATCGCTCTCGTCTTCCTGGCGGCATTCATGTTTGCAATGGCCGCACTTCTCTTCAGTCTACCGTTCGTGTATGGAGGGGATCGAAGCGGCGACTGGACGATCGCGCTCACAGGAATCGTCATGACCGGTTTCGCGATCTTCGCGACCTTCGGATCGATCGCGGCCACTCGAACACTCGTCACCCTCGGAGCGACGACGCTCGAGGCAACGGTCGTCGCCGGGCACAACTGGTGCTTGGCACCGCAGTTCCGCGAGATCTCGCTTCCACTTTCGGAGATCCATTCCGTCGAACGGCGCTGCGAGATCTTTCGCACGCTCGGATTTCTCACGATGCGCGAGGCGCTGTCCGTAGTCACGACGCGAGGTCAGCGCGTCGGCCTATTTAGCGACACGCTGGGCAACGCCGGCACGCTTCCGCTCGACGAAGTCGCCAACGCGATCGCCGCCGCGGCCGGAACGCCGGTTCGCGATGACGGAACGGTTCGTACGAAGGGTTCCGGATTGTACGGGGCGGCATCGTCGTCGTGGGGCGAACGCCCGCTCGACGAAGTACGTGCCCGCAAAGGGCGGCGCGCCGCCATCGCCACGGCGCAGGTCTGCAGCGCTATTCTGCTGCTGACCCTATTGCTGCGCGCATTCCTCTAACGGCCGGGCGAGGAGTAAGCGCAACGCGGCTCCGCCGATTTTCACGACCGGCGTCGTAAGCAAGCCCCGTGCGTCGTGAGAAATGCTGCTAATGCAGGTGCGCTCACCCGCGCAAACAACTGCCGAAGCGCAATTTCGACGATCGAGCTTTCGCTGACGCGGCATCGCTCGGCTGCGGCGCGCAACTCGTCGCCGACTTCGCCTGCCAGATTTACGGTCACGCGGTGGGCCTCTCGTGGATCGCCGAGATTAGCTGAAAGTGAGGCGGCCATATTTCTAGACATGTATCCAATTTTGGACTCTTTGCCGGCTCAATCATCCGCCGCCGCGCATTTTTTCGACGCGAAACGCCACGTTTTAGGTCAAAAACGCGTCAGCCGAGCAGAGGGTCGCCTTGTGGGCTCGCATTCGTTGTGGTAACGGCGGGCCGCGAGCAATCGAGCCTTCCGGTGCTTGCCGTTTTTCACAATGCCGGCCCAAACCGGTACCCCATCCTCCCAGCCCAAATCGAAGACGACGGTAGCGCGGCCTTCGCTAGGCGGACAGGCCTCCTCGCCCGTGCCGAGAAAAGCGCGGCTATTCACATCGCTATAGGACGGGGTGCACGAGGTTATGATTAAACGCCTAGCATTTACGTGTTGCAGTTTTCTTGCTGCCTCGCTGCTGCTCGCAGCCTGCGGCGGCTCGAGCCAGAGTGCCATGCCGTCGCCGGGCGCTCAACCCGCGACCTCCGCACGCCATAGTTCTTGGATGAGTCCGCTCGCACAACACAAGTCAAAGCTGCTGTACGTTTCGTCCACCGACGGCAGCGACGTTACCGTCTACGATTATCCCGGCGGAACGCAGATGGGATCGCTGACGGGCTTCTCGACGCCCTCCGGCCAGTGCGTCGACGCAAAAGGGAACGTCTATATCGCAAACATCGGCGACGGAACCGTCGACGAATACGCGCACGGAGGCTCTGCTCCCGTCGCGACGTTTGCGACGAGCGCCGGCGCGTACGGGTGCTCCGTTGACAAGGCCGGCGATCTCGCGGTGACCGACTTTCTCGGTGCGAGCTACAGCGCCGGAAGCGTCACGGTGTTTCCGAAGGGCTCTAAGAAAGGTGTGATTTACACGGATCCAACCGATTGTTACTATATGTGGAATGCCGGTTACGACGACAAGGGCAACCTGATCGCGATTGGCGAGAACCAGGGATCGGAAACCGTCACGTTCTGCGCGCTCATGAAAGGCGCAAAGTCCTTTAGCGTGCTGACCGCGAGCGGTTTTACGATCGATTCTCCGGATTCCACGATGTGGGACGGCAAGTACATCGCGCTTGGCGATCAGCAGCTAGGCGGAGGTTTTCAATCGGGCATGGTCCGGGCAACGCTCTCGGGCTCGACGCTGACCGCTCACGGCCAAGTCTCTCTAGGCGATGCCTGCCAGGGCGACTACACGCACGTAGTTCAGCCGTTTATCGTCGGTGCAAAGAATACGCCGGTCAACGACAAGCAAGGCAAAGCTGTCATTGGCGGAAACGAGTTCTGCAGCGCAGATTTCCGGAAGTGGCGTTACCCGCAGGGCGGCAATCCGCTCAAATCGTTTTCATTCCCGTCGGCCGGGCAATCCGTTAGTATCGGCAAGGAATAGCGCTCGCGCGAAAGCCTTGCTGCCTCAGCTTTTATAGCGGCCGGCGCCTTGTTCGGTCTGTGCTTTCCGATCGAAATGCGCCGGCGCCGGCCTTTCTCTAACCGCCCAGACTCGCAAGACTCTGAATCCCCGCACCTAAATTGGTGCGGCATGAAATCTTCAATTTCTCCGGCCGCTCTCGCCGGACTAATTCTCCTCGGAGGCTGCGCCGCAAACACACCGGCGGTTCCCACGGCGACGTCAGCAACGTCGGGGGCGCGCTCGCCGGTGCGCGATGCGGCAACCCGCCAGAGCGGCGGCTCGTTGACGCAGCTGGTCAACCTCGATTACTCCAGCGGTACCATTTCCGTTTTCTCGATAAGCAAAAAGCGAGCGCACGTGACGAAGTCGTTTGCGCCCGGACACGGCGTGGCCCAGGGTCTCGCAATGGACGCGCAGGGCCGAATTTACACGACGATATCGTCGGCCAACTCCAAGCCGTGCGCGGCCTGCGTTGAAATCTTCACGCCCACGGGCAGACTCGTAAAGCGCCTTCCCGCACCGATCTTGCCGGGCGCGCCGGGATCGCCGTCGCTGACCGACATCTCCGTCGACAGCGGCCGTAACGTCTACGTCAGCGACTACGGCCAACAAGCAGTCTACTTCTTTCCGCATGCCGGCAAGGCGCAGCAACCGCAGATCGTCGTGCAGAACTCACAAAATGCTGCGTCGGTCTTAGCGACACCCGACGGCAGCACCGTCGTGGTATCCGGCGGTTGCGGCTTCGCCAGCGTGCGGCCTTACACGCGCCAAAGCAGCGGGAGCTATACTGCCGGTGCGTGCTTCGGCATCGGCACGATCGCGCTGATCGGCGGTGCGCTGGACGACCAGATCGACGTGATGACGCCGGTCGACGGCGTCCCCGGCCTCGTCTCGATCTCCTCGCCCAGCGGCGGAGGCAGTTTTAACACCCCTGGGCATCTCGCGTCCATCAGCGGCGTTGCCTACAATAGCGATGCCTCGGTTGCGTACGTCGCGAACGCTCGCAAGGAGTGCGTCTACGCGTTCGCGCGTCCGGCGCAGGGTTGGCTATCCGGCGCGCAGCCAAAACTGCTCGAGACGTACGCCGGATTCAAGCACCTCGACATCATCGCCGTCGCGCACTAACGCATATGAAAAGGCGAGCGCGCGACGCGCTCGCCTTTCTCATTTGTGACGTGTGTTTACTTAGCTAGTATGCGCCAACGCCATTGGGGCTTCCCCAGCCGGCGGGCCCGCTGTAATCCTTGTAGCCACCGTCTTTTTTCGACAAGCCGGCTTCGCAAATATAGTTGCCGCAACTACCGTCGCTTCCCGACGTAATCGCGTGCAACTCGGCTTTGCGCCTTTTTCCGGTCAGCTTCCAGAAGCTTTCGCCACCCCGATCGATCTTGGCCAGGTGGCCGCCGATCGCGACGATTCCGGCCGTGAGCGGCGCGGCGACGCTGGTTCCGCAAACGGTGGTCCAGCCGCCGTACATGCCGATGTATTCGGCGACGCCCGGCTCGCAGCCGGCCTCGGCGGAGATGTCCGAGATCGTCTTGCCGCTACAGTCGGGATCGTGCTGCCATTTCGGCTTAGGAGTCGTGGTCGCGCAGCCCGCTCCGGCGCCGTCCCACACCGTTTCGCTGTAGGTCGACCCGGACTGGGCGAGCTGCGTGCCGCCGACGGCGAGTACGTTTGCAAGCGCAGCCGGCCATTCGATCTCGGGATATCCGGAGTCGCCCGAGGACGCTAGATACGCGATCCCCGGCGTGTTGAAGAAGTTGGGAAAGTTCGGGTCACCGCAGTTTTCGCCGTAGTTAAAGCTGCTGCAGCCCCAACTGTTGCTCAGGATTTTCGCGCCGATCTTGACGGCCGCGGCTTCGGCATTTTCTAGGCCGCAGACGACGCCGCCGCAGTTGCCGCCCTCGATCAGTGCGATCGAGCATTCCGGACAGCTAGCGGAGACCATCTGAATGTCGAGATCGGTCTCGACGCACCATCCGAAGTCTTCGCAGCTCTCGGGATAGTTTGATTGTTGCCCGGACTCGTTGTACTTCGCGAACGTCGCCGTACCGAGCCCGAAGGCGCTACGGTAGGTCGAGAGATCCGAAGATGCACCCGGCAGATCGCCGAGCTCGATGAGCGCGACGACCGTTCCCGCGCCCTTTCCTAACGAACCCGAAAGATTATAGCGAGTCTGTAAGTCGATGGGTCGCCAGCCGCAGCTGCCGCCCGACGGCGAACAGTCGGGCTTGATGCCCTTGGTGACGACGAGCACGTGGCACTGGACGCCGCCCGCGAGTGCTTTGCAGACGCGCCGCGCCTGATGCTTGGCTTCCCACGTAGGCACGAAGTGCCCGGCGGATGGCCCGCTTTGCAGCGGTGCGCCGGACGTTGGAACACCGGAAGAGCTGCCCGCGCTGCAACCGGCAATGACCAGTGCCGCGGCCAGCAATAAAAACCTCAAAGATCCATTCACGAAACGCTCCTTTACTCGAGCAGTCTGGGACCAAGGTACTTATAAGCCATCGCGCGACTTGCCTTCAGGAATCTAGTGGTCGAAGGGCCACGCCGCTTGCGACGGCTTTGCGCGAATGATGAACGCCGCGTGCATCGTCCCCGCGGCATCGTAGGCGCCGCGCACGTCAAACGGCCGGCCCACGACCAGATCCTGGACGCGCTCGTTCTTCAGTGCGGCGGCAGCGTCGACGCGAACCAGCTTGCCGGCTCGGGTTCGCAAGATGAGCGCGGAGCCGGTGACCTTCATCAAGTAGCCCGTAACCTCGTTGGGCGCTTTACCGCCGCCACGATAGGCGCTCGATGGAATCGTATGTCCGCCGGCGGGTGCGGCGGCCGCGCCGCCCGGCCCGAGGATCGCGAGCTCTTGATAACTGGCAACGTACACTTTACCGTTCGCTACGACCGGTACGACGTTGGCGTTCCCGTTCTGTGCTGCCCAATAGCCGGCCGAACCTTGATAGAGCGTGCGCAGCACCGGGTGGCCGTTCTTGGCGTCTCCCGCGAGCGCGACGAGCGTCATCGTTCCCGGAACGTTCTGCGGCCGGGCCAAAGCCCAAACGATCGCGTTGCCCCCATGTTTATTCGAGGAAACCGTAGTGAAAAAACCCGGATCCTGGCCGGTCGGCACCGATGCCGATCCCATCCGCGTCAGCGCAACCTTTGGTTTGCTCTTCACCTTCCACAGCGTTACGCTGCCGCCGCCGCTGGAGACGATCCGCTGCTGTTTCTTCACCGCGTAGTATGAGGGACCGCACCAGCAGCCGCCCACGGAGACCTCCGCGAGATCGTCGTTGGGACCGTTCGGAACGTAGCCGCCGAGGCTGTTCTGGTTGAGGATAAACATCGTTCCGGTCTTGCCTGCAGCCGCGGCGATCGGCGTCGAACCGTGTGCCGGCAGCAGCATGACGCCGCCCGAGCCTAAATCGGAGTCGGATTGATCGAGCTGTCCGACGTTGTACGGCGTGAAGATGCTCAGCATCTGCGTGAGGTCCGGAGTGACTTTGACGACGCTTTCCTGAACGTTCGTCGTGCCGTTATAGGTATTTCCCGAATAGTCGGAGTTACCGGTAACGAAGTAGAGGTTGCCGGTTGGATCGGCCGCGACGCCGTATCCCGACATCCAAACCGCCGATAGGAAAAAGCTGTTCGGCGAGGTCGCGAGGCTGTCGTTGAGACGATTTGCCGGCAGAGGAGCGAGGGATCCGGCCTGCCAGCCGAGGAGCCACCCGCGCGAAATTGAGGCGCTGAAGTCGCAGAAGCTTCCGAACGCCGCGTATACGTTCCCATTGGCTTCGATCAGCCCTGGGCGCTGACGCTGGTACGTCGCGTTGAACGTGTAGGTCGAGCCGTCGGTCAGCTTGTGCGAGGCCGAGACGACGACCGACGGCGTGACGTCGGTAAGATCGGAAAGGTTGAGCTCGTGAATTCGATAGGTTGGAACGTTGCTTTCCATCGCGTAGGCGATAACGTACAGCACACCGGCGGCTCGATCGATGACCGGCGTTCCATCAATGCCGACGTTCGGTCCGTTGTTGGTGCAGCCCAGCGGCGACGGAACCGGTGCGCCCAGGTTCGTTTGAAAGAGAATGGCGCCGCTCGATGCGTCTACGGCGTAAATGGAGTTGCTCTCGGTCGCGACGTAGACGACGTCGTGTTCGCTGCCCGGCTTCGTTCCCCGAGACGTCGTCACGCCGGGAATGAGCAGCGGTTGAGCGTCGACCTGATCGTCGAGCGATACGGTGTGCAGCACCCCGAACGAACCGTTACTGACGTTGCCGTACTTCAACGTCGTCTCGTCGTCGTTCCAGCCGGTGCGCAGGTTGTCGTAATGGTACGTCGTGATTGCGAACGACGAGTGAGCGCCCGGGCTTACGGTAGCAGCGCGGGCAGAGCCAACGTCCCTGATCAGATCGTGGGGCGTGCCGCCGCCAGGATACTTGTAGAGCGCCACTCCTCGCGCGCCGGTAATGGCGACGTCGCCTTTATGAATCCAAAAAGCGGAGGCGCCGCCGGCGTCTTCGATCGGCGCTCTTCCGGCAGACGCCGCCTGAAAATCCGCAACCGAATATTGCAGGATCGCCGCATCGCTCGCAACCGCCAAATACTTTCCATCCCACTGAATTGCCGAGACCTCGTGCGGACGTCCTTGCCCCCACGCGACCTCTTCAAACTGCGCGGCGCCTTTGGTCAACTCGAGGAGACGCCCGGAGTCCGTGAGGACAAAGAGATCGCCGCGGTCGTCATAGGCGAGCGGCCCGTAACCGCTATCACGCTTTTGGGCCTCGAAGCGAGCGGCGAGCTTTGTGCCGGCCCAGACGGTGATGCCCGATCCAGCCGCCGAGCGTCCGGAAACGGCGACGTTGCCGCTGCTCGGATCGACCGAACAGAACTGACGCGAACCGCCGTAGGGATCGCGTAATACGGCCAGCGGCCGCGTTCCGCCGTGGGCGTATCTCAGCACGTCCTTATCTGCCAGCGCGACGACGTCGCCGCCTTTGCCGGCGCACAGCCCGTTGGCTCCCACATTGAGGAGCTTTCCGCGCGGCTTCCCGCCGGGATACGAGTAGACGCGAACGCTGCCGTCCTTTGAATCTGCAACGTAAAGGAGGTCGGTGCTTTCGAGGCCGGCATCCATTGACGAGCCGACGCCCAGGCGCGCCAACTCCGTCGCCGGCCCGCCGGACTGCCCGGGAACGAGTTCGCTCGTCTGCGTTTGGCCGCCGGAACAGGCGGCAGCTAAGGCCAAGAGCGCGGTCGCGGCGACGGCGCGCCGCCCGAGCATCGTGTAAAGTTCCATCTCCAACGCCTCCTATGCGGCGGAGCGTTCGCCGTAACTCCGGGAGCAGCCTCGGCCTTCGTTAGCACCATGCGGGAGTCGCGGTCAGTAAGTCGCGAATCGAAAAGCCGGAGGTCTCCTCATGCGCTATATCGTGCTCTTTGCGTTTCTAGCCTCAACCGCCGTATCGGCCGGCGCCCAAACGCCTAGTGGTATGGCCGCCATGCAATACTACGCCGGCACCTGGGCCTGCGCGGCCGTCGGCGAGCCGGACTCAAAGACGACCGCGACCTATACGATCGTAAACGGCGTGATGCGCGACTCGGTCTACTTGCCCCCGCAAGGAAAGATGACGACGCCGTACCAGCTCGAGATCGTCACGACGTTTGATCCGAAGAACGATCGCTACGTGCAAACGACCCTCGACAATCAATCGGTGTGGGCAGTCTCGTTCGCAAAGCCGTTTACCGGCAACACCGAAGAATGGATTAACACGGCAACCTACGATGGAAAACTCGGTCGCGTCGAGGTCGTGCGCGCGGCCGCGAGCGCCTTCGACATCTTGGGATATGCGAGCGTATCGCAAGACAAGCCCGACTTCAAGGTGACCTGCTCTAAGGATGGAGGCAATGGACCATGACGTTACGATCCCTTTCTATCGCATGCTCCGCCGGCGCCGTAGCGGCACTCCTTTGCGGAGCGCCCGCGCTGGCGGCATATTGCGGTTCCTCCGCCGACACCGCCGCGCTGGAAAGTTTGGCCCTTTCGCACGGAGCATCCGACGCTTCGAGGATCGCGGACATCGACGTCGTGCAAAATTATGCTCGAGTCGACATCCAGTCGAAAGGGCTTCTCACCGAATATTTCGTGAAGGATTGCGGTAAATGGCGATTTACCGGTTACGCGGTCCCCGAGGGCGCGCCAAGTGACGTTGCAGCGCAACTGAGCGCCTTCGTTACTCGCGACAAAGGCGGTACGCAATGCTTGAACCCGGCCTTTGTAAACCACCCCAGCGGCCCGTAAACCGGCGTTAGCGTCGGGCTACCGCGCCTTTGCCCGCTAACATTCCGGCAAGTATCACCTTCATGACGTTACGCGCTTGATCTTCGAGCGGCTCGTCTTGGTGCTGCTCGACGAGTCTGGGATGGCAGAACTTGATGGTTGCGTCCTGAATCGCGCGCGCCAGTGCCGGCGGATCGGCGACGGCGAACTCACCGAGACGATTGCCGTCTTCAACGATGCCGGCGAGGATACGGGCGAGAGCATCGAGGTGCGCGCGGGCGAACGGACGGCCGTTGTAACTCGCGAGCGTCAAAAGTTCGTGCGTGCGCGAACCGCGCAGATGCTCGCGCCGCTTCCAGCGATGCAGCTCGAGGACGTAGTCGACCAGCCGCCGTGAAGCCGGCAGCGGCCGCGCCGCCACTTCGGCGCAGACGCGCTCACTCTTGGCCAACCACCCGACGGCGATTGCATCGACGATCTCGGTTTTGTTGCGAAAGAAGCGATAGACGTTCGCGTGCGACATGGCGCAGTCGCCGGCGATATCGACGATCGTCGTCTTAGCGAACCCGAAGTGCTTGAAGCGCTTCTCTGCAGCGGCCAGTATACGGGCGCGCGTCTTGCGGGCGTAGTCGCTATCGGAGGCTGACAGAATGCCTGCGGATGTCACTCCGTCATTTTTTCGCCGGGCGCGTTGCGGTGAACGAGGGCCATGATAACTTACATTCGTGATCAAATGTCAGCGCACCCTCGGCCGCGAAGGGCCAAGCGTCTCGGCCCTCGGGCTCGGCGCGATGGGTATGTCGGGGATTTACGGACCGAGCGATCGCGCGGAGAGCCTCGCCACCATTCGCGAAGCGCTCGATGCCGGGATCAACCTCATTGACACCGGTGATTTCTACGGGATGGGCCACAACGAGCTGCTCGTTAGCGAGGCGTTGCAGGGCCGCAAGCGCGAGGACGTCGTCCTCAGCGTAAAGTTCGGCGGATTGCGCGATCCTGCGGGGGCGTTCGCCGGCGTCGACACGCGACCGCGGGCGATCAAGAACTTCTTGGCCTACACGCTCGTGCGCTTGGGCACCGAATACGTGGATATCTACCGGCCGGCAAGACTCGATCCCAACGTGCCGATCGAAGAGACCGTCGGAACGATCGCCGAGCTGGTGCAGGCCGGCTACGTGCGCTACATCGGTCTCTCAGAGGTGGGAGTAGAAACGATTCGCCGCGCCAACGCAGTGCACCCGATCGTCGATCTGCAGATCGAATACTCGCTTCTCTCGCGCGGAATCGAAGAACGCATTTTGCCGGCCTGCCGCGAGCTCGGCATCGGCGTTACCGCCTACGGCGTACTTTCGCGAGGCCTCATCGGCGGCGGCTGGAAGCAGGCGTCGTCGGGCGCGAGCGACTGGCGCTCCCACGTTCCGCGCTTTCAAGGCGAAAATCTCGAGCGTAACCTGGCACTCGTCGAGGCGCTGCGGCACGTCGCCGAGCACAAAGGTGTGACCGTCGCGCAGATCGCGATCGCCTGGGTGTTGCAGCACGGCGAGGACATCGTGCCGATCGTCGGCTCGCGCTCGCGAAAGCAGCTCCGGGATTCGCTCGGCGCGTTGGAGGTGGCGCTCGATGCCGCCGATCTCGATGCGATCGAGGCGGCCGTGCCGAAAGGGGCCGCTGCCGGCGACCGATACCAGCCCGAGCAAATGCGCGCCCTCGACAGCGAGCGTTAAACTGGGGCCCTCTCATCTTTTTCGAAGAAGTCTTTAATCATTACCGACGAGAGTTTTGGCTGCAACGATGCTAAAAAATAGACATGACGAACATCCATCGCACCCTGCTGGCCTGCGTTTTGGGCGCGGGATCCTTACTCGCCGCGGCGGCACCGGCATCGGCCGCGCACGTCACGGCCGGCGTCGCGCGACCGGCAGCCACGGGACGTGTCCTCCCCGGAAATCATTCTTACGGAACGGGATACCGAGGTTACGGTTATCGCGCCGGCTACGGTTATCGGCCCGGCTACGGCTATCGCCCGGGCTACGCTTATCGCCCGGGCTACGCTTATCGCCCCGGCTACGGCTATCGTTACGGCTACGGTTACCCGTATAGGTATGGGTACGGCGTTGGGGTCGGGATCGGCGTCGGTTACGGCGTCGGCTACGGCTACGCAGCCCCCGGGTACGGTTACGGCTACGGCTACGCAGCCCCGGGCTACGGATACGTCGGCGCCGGCTACGGATACGCAGCCTATCCGGCCGTGTACGGACGCCGTGCCTATTGGGCGCGCCGCCCATACGTGCGTCCCTATCGCCGCGTCTACCCGGGACGGCGATACATTCGCTAGCGGCCACCTTCACGTATTGGGAAAGGCTCTAGCCGCGCGCGGCTAGAGCCTTTTCGAATGAAAGCGCCCGCGAGCTATTTCTCGGCGGCAACCACCCCGAGCGGGAGGTCGAAGTAGCCCGCGAAAACGGCGACGGGCGCACCGCCGCCCGGGTAGTTGTAAACTTCGCCGTCATCGTTTCCCGCGTCGCCGCAGTAAACGTGATTCTTCACGATCCACGTCTGCGCGCAATCGCCGGCGGTGAGGGTCACGGTATCTTTCAACGTCGCCTTCGTTCCGCTGATGGTGTAGCGGGAGATCGCGTTCGAATCCTGATCGAGCACGGTGAGATAGGTGCCGTCCCACTGCACGGAGCCGGGGAAGCTTATGACGTTACTTGTCGTGATGGTCACGAACTTCGAGCTGCCCTTCGGCAACTCAACGAGGGCAAACCCGGAGCGATCGCCGGTAAAGCCGTCGGCGAAAAGGTCGCCTTTGTTATCGTAGCCGTTGAAGAACTCTTCATCTAACGGCGTTGTGTAAACGGTGCCGGAGCCGCTTCCGTTCTTATAAAGAACGATCTGACCGCCGCGGCCATACGATGTTCCGTACAAGATTCCGACGGCAAGATCGCCGCTGGAGTTCATCGCGCAACTGGAGGGGAAAACGTAGCCGGTAGTCAGCGTTTTGATCGGCGTTTGGGGAACTTTGTACTCCGTGATCTGGGTGGGGCCGCCGACGTTCCAAAATGTTTTATGTCCGTAACCATAGAGGACGTTCGTACACCCTTGACCGCCATCGCCATTGATCTGACCGATCTGCCGATCGCTCTTGGGGTAGTTGAAGATGCTGGCGTACGTTTCGTAGTAACTGAAAACGTATTCAAACTTCGATCTTGTATGATGGTCGGGGACGAGCGACGCGAAACGCGGCGCCGGGCGCAGATGCGCCGCCGTTACCGGGCGGCCGTTCACGAAGAGCGTCCTACCAACATAGGTGGCATTGAATCCGGCGGTCGACGGCGCGACCGCCGGACCACCGCTGCACGCGGACACTATCGCGAGCGCAACCGCAGCGCCGGCGCATCGTACGAAACCAGTGGCCTTCATGAATTGCTCCTTTGACGAGTAGGCGGGATCGGGGTTGTGTGTTAATCGGGCTCCAAGACGCTTGTGCCGACCGGATTCATCTCTGCGCGTTGTCGTGCCTTTTCTCAATATCGAATTGCACGAAACTGAACCTTAGCTTGATTTGCAAGGCAAGGGAGTCTTGGCCTAAGCCGGGGATGAGGCCTCAGCCTAAGGCACGACGCTCGTGATCGGCGTGGATCGCTCGGATTCCATCGCCAGATATCGTGCTTGCGAACCGGCTGCCGTTAGGGCTTTGCTAACGTCGACGCTGCGCCGCGATTGATCGTGAAACGTTCGGAAGTAAAACTGCAGGTTCGTCAGGTCTTCGGCGATCGACTCCGTGGCTACCGTAACCCAGTGGAGCGACAGTAAGAGCGTTATCACCGGGTTCACCAACACTTTCGCACAAGCGTGCGCCCACGACACCTGTCGCAGCGCACGGCGGCGGAGCTGCTCGATCTCGCTCGCATAGGTCTGATGCGTGGCGCGTGCGATTATGAGCTAGGTCATGTCGGCGCCGCGTTATCTGCAGGCAGTCTCTTAGCGTTGCGATGTTCCGGAGGCCATCGGCACCCAGGTCGCACCGCCGTTGTTTGAGTAGTCCGTTTGCCACCGATAGAAGTTCGCAGTCTCCCATACGTTGAGCGTCCGGATGGTGATCCGCGCGCCCTTGTCGGTGAACGAGTCGCTGTACGTTATGCGGTTATCTTCCACGGCGATCGAGGAATCGCTGCCCCCGCTGGAACTCATGTGATAGAAGTGATACCGACGTTGCGCTGCGTCGTAGGTATAGACGCTCAGCGCGCGAGTAAGCGTCCCGTTTATGCTCACCCGCTGCTGGCAAATCATGAACAGCCGATCGTCCGACCACGCACAGGTCGTGGTGCCGGTTGCCGCGCCGGCCTTGCTATATGGAGTATCGAGCAGCGCTCCCGAGCTGGTCCACGTGCCCGAGAAACGCTGCAGCTCCTCAGCGCCTCCAGTTTGTCCTGCGCTCGCAGCTGCAGTTGTGCAGGCGAGCGCCACAACGACGAGCGCGCGCAGAAAAAGCCTCACGGTACCTCCAGGTGCGAAATGAAGTAGAGCAATGCCGCGTTGAGCGGATCCTTGGGATCGACGAGCGCGTGCAACATACCAATGTGGTCGGCTCCGCGCTCCGCAATCGTCGTCGCTGGAACGCCGGCAGCTCTCAGTGCCTCGGCAAAGGAGGTTGCGCGATTGCAGGAATACGGATCGTCTTCGGTGCCGCACGCCGTTACGGTCGGCGGCGCAGCCGGATCGATGTGAACCGCGGGGGAAAACGCGCTTCGCGCCTCTGCGGTCTCGCCGTAGATGTGTCCGTCGACTCTCTGCCAGGAGTCCGGCTCTCCGGATAGATCCCGCACGTCGTAAGCGCCGGCGACGGCGAAGACTCCGCGAATCGCGCCGAGCCCAATGCCCTCTGCCGCGAGATATTTCGGGTTGGTCGCAATAACGGTGGCAATTTGCGCTCCAGCCGAATGGCCGACCAAGTACACGTTGTGTCCGGAGAGCCCAAAACCCGCGGCGTGCGCGATGAGCCACGCGATTGCGCGGGCAACGTCTTGCGCAGCGCCGTCCGCGTTCGCCTCCGGATACAAGCGATAAGAAACGACGGCCACGGCGAGGCCCTCGTCCGCGAGCGCCCGGCCGACCGAGTCGTACTCCTTGCGGCCGCCTTGCAGGAACGCCCCGCCATGCACGAAGACCACGATCGCGGCACGGCTCTTCTCGCGCGGCAAGAAGAGATCGAGGCGATGCGCGTCGCGACCATCGCTCGCGTAAGCGAGGTCCGACAGCTGTTGGGCCTCAGGGCTCGAGGCAATCCCGAGACATGCGAGGAGCGCCATAAGGGCAGCGACGTAGTGCACCGATGTCCAGCATAGACTGCAGCCCGCTTCTTGCGCTTTAGGAAAGGATCAACGAAACCTCAACGGGCGCTCATTCGTCGAGCCATACCGCAAAACGCGAGTCGTGGGAAAGGACCGCGAAGCGTGGATCGAAGGCCGTTTCGCGTCGTTCCCAGAGATGAACGCGGGCGAGCCACACGTATGCGTGGTCGCGGTCTCCAACCGCCGCGTATGCCGCGGCGATCGCTGCGGCGTCCCAGTCGCCAGCCCTGCGCGGGTCCAGCGAATCGTCAAGCCGCGCAAGAGCGGCCGCGGCCCGCACCGTGCGTCCCTGGAGCGCGTCGAGACGTGCGGCGAGCGTCTCCCCCTGGATGCGCGTTGCTGGATCCGATTTGAGTTCCCCGATGAGGCGGGCAGCCGCCGGATCGCGCGTTTCCAAATAAGCATTAGCCAACGTAACCCGAGCCAGAGATGGGAACTCCCGGGCTTGCAGCAGTTGTCGGGAAAACGAAATCGCGCCAGCGTAGTCGTGCATTAAAAAATCGTTCCACGCGAGCGAAGCCGTTGTTCCGGCAACGTTGGGTGCGACGGCGAGCGCCAGCATGAACGCGCGATGGCTCGCGCTCAGACGCCCTTCCCTCTGGAAGAGAATCGCCTCCCAGAGCAGGGCATCAAGCTGATGCGGCTCCAGCTCAAGGGCGCGTTTCAAGGCCGCCTCCGCACGCCCATCGTCGTGTTGAATCGACATTGCGATGACGCCGGCCGACGCGCACGCTTCAGCCGAATACGGATCCAGTCCGGTGGCTGTTTGAGCCAGCGTCGTTGCCGCCGCTTGGAGCGCGATCGCCTTAGCTGCATCCGTCGCGTAATACGAAAGGCTCGCGTCGGTTTCGGAAAGGGCGGCGTATCCCAGTGGGTTTTGCGGTGCTTGCGCGATCGTCCAGCTGAAACGACGCGCGGCGCTTCGCAGCCGCCGCTCTTCGCCGCTCTCCAGGTCGGCTCGCCCCAGCATATAGACGGTAAGAACCCGCGCCGAAAGCAATCGATCCCGGCGGCGATCCGCCGTTTGTTTCACGGCGATCGCCGCCAGAAGTGCGCAAAAGGCAAGCACGGCGATGCACGCGACCCGCCACGAAAAGCGAGGATTCCTCTTGGCGGCGACGCTTACGGCCGGCGGCTGCGCAACGAGTAGACGATATCCGCGTTTGCGCACGTTTTCGATTCTCACGCGATCGCCGCGCCGTGCAAAAAGGCGGCGCAAGAGGTAAACGTGCTGCGTCAGGCTCGCTTCGCCAACGTCGTCGGAAGGCCAGACGCTCTCGATCAGATCGGCTTTGGAGACGATGCAGCCGGTTCGCGCCAGCAACGCGAGCAATACGTCGACCGCCTTGGGCGCAATGGCGACCGGGGCGCCATCGAGAAAGAGGACTCGCTCCTCTGAGGATACGGTGTAAGGACCAAAATCATAGATCATCGCGGTGTCGCTTGCGCCATTTTGAAGGCTGTCAGCGTTCTGCGACTCCGGACGCGGCCCTCCGGCGGCGCTCTAGCGAACCTGCTTAACGCCGCGGTGGGGAGGGGCACCTCGCGCTTTTGGTCGACGTCAACTCGTAACGATCGTCGTTCGATCGACACCTCCTTTGAATTTCAATCCCAGTGCCATCGCGCCACGCACCTGGGCCCCTAGGGACTTTTGGCTCTTTCTCTGGCTTCTCGGGCGGAGTACGCTGCAAGAAGCAGCGAGGCAGACTTAGGTCATGCCGCGATTCTTGCAATGGTAGCGTATTCATGAGCCTTCTAAACTTACGCCGCACTCGGGTTACGGTTCTTGGGGTCGTCTTCGGAGCGCTCGCCGCTTGTCAAGCGCCGGGCGTGCAACTTGGCGCCCTCACAAATTCGCAGAGCGGTGACAGTCCGCTTTCGCGCCCGTCCGCTGCGAGCGGCGAGTCGGTGCTGTTTGCCTTTGACGGGGAAAATGGTGAGTACCCGACGTCGGGCTTAACGCTTTCAACCGCGGCCGGCGGGACTTTTTACGGCACGACGCCGGCCGGCGGCTCGAAAAACGTCGGAACCGCCTACCGGATAACCGCGCGTGGATCCCACCACCTGCTGCACGACTTCAAGGTTGGACGACATAGCTTTTCTCCAGTGGGAGCGCTGACGTCACTCAATGGCGAGTTCTACGGAGCAGCTGCTGCGAATCGGCGCTGCCGTGCGCATCGTGCCGGTACCTGTGCCGGCGCGATCTTTGCCCTCGATCGGTCCGGCCAAGAACGCGTGGTGTATGCTTTCAAGGGCGGCCGCGACGGTGCGCAGCCCGTCGGGGCGCTAACCGTATTGAACGGCGCTTTGTTCGGGGTAACCGAGTACGGCGGTACCTATGGCCTGGGAACAGTATTTGAAGTCGCGGCATCGGGCGCCGAGAAAGTGCTTCACAGTTTCGTGAAAGCCGACGGCCTCGCGCCCACGGGAACCCTGGTAAGCTTCAACGGAAAGCTCTACGGTACGACAAACTCCGGAGGCGCTTATTCTTACGGAACCGTCTTCAGCATCACGCCGTCCGGTAAAGAGATCGTTCTTCACAGCTTTTCGGGACAACCCGACGGCGCCTCTCCGGGCGCGGGCCTCACCCCACTCAACGGCACGCTCTACGGAACGACGATTAGCGGCGGGGGCGGACCCGGCTACTACTGCGATGTCAACTATGGATGCGGAACCGTCTTCTCGATCGACAGGTCGGGACACGAGAAGGTGATTTTCAAATTCCGTAACGCGCTAGGATCGGATCCGCAGGCAAGCCTCACCAACGTCGACGGCGTTCTCTACGGAACCACGGTGAGCGGCGGTGCTCACATGTGCACGAGAAAGCGCCTGTGTGGGACGGTTTTCTCGATCGATACATCGGGCAATGAAACGGTCGTTCACGACTTCAGCGGACCGGACGGAGCATTTCCGTATGCCGGCCTGATCTATTCCAACGGCAAACTTTACGGAACCACAGAGTACGGTGGGTCCGGTGCCTGCAGCAGTTATTACGGCGGATGCGGGACCATTTTCTCCGTCAGGTTGTCGAAACGCGGATCGGAGTAAAAGCAAGCTATGCGTCTGTCATGGAGTGCTCCAGCATTCTCGGCGGCTATTTCGATCTTGTTTTTGACCGGATGCAGTGGCGGTCATCGAGCGTTTAGCGTTCTGCCGGAAGGCGCCGCGCCGCAAGTTCTTTTTCGCCCGTCGGGAACCGAAACCGTCATTTATAGCTTTAGTGGGGAACCAGACGGCGCCGTCCCCGTCGCGACCCTGCTCGATGTCGACGGTACGCTGTACGGAACGACGAGTAACGGAGGCCGCAGAATCGGATCGCTCTGCGGACAAGTCGGATGTGGAACGGTGTTCAGCGTGACGCCCGCCGGCCAGGAAAACGTGATTTTCCGTTTCGGGGGCGCCGACGGCGCGGATCCGGAGGCCGGCTTAGTGGAAGTCAAAGGAACACTGTACGGCACCACCTATTACGGCGGGCAGGGCAACGGCACGGTTTTCAGCGTGACGCGATCCGGAAAGGAGCGCGTGCTGCATCGCTTTGCGACCCGGCCCGACGGCCAGAGCCCATCTTCGAACCTTATCGAGGTGCAGGGGAAACTCTACGGGACGACCTTGTACGGCGGCGCCAACGACTGCGGCACCGTCTTCAGCATCACACCGTCGGGCCGCGAGGTTGTGCTCTACTCGTTCAAGGGCGGCTCATACGGCGACGGTGCGTACCCCGAGGCCGGCTTAACCGAACTCGGCGGCGTTCTCTACGGAACGACCGCAGGCGGTGGTTCGGGGCCAGGGACGGTTTTCAAACTGACGCTGTCCGGTGAGGAGCGAGTCATCTATCGATTTTCGCCGTATCGCCGCGACGCCAAAGGGCCGGATTCTAGCCTCGTTAATCTCAACGGCAAACTCTACGGGACGACTGAAGGGGGTGGCGAGAAGTTCAATTTCGGAGCCGTCTTCAGCGTTACTACCTCGGGTAAAGAAAAAATGCTGTACGCCTTCAAGGGCGCGCCGGACGGAATCTTTCCCAGGGGAGGCCTCATCAACGTCGGCGGTACGCTGTACGGAACGACGTGGGACGGCGGCGTCAGAGTTGGGGAAACGGGCGCAGGCACCGTTTTTTCGATCGATCCATCTGGGCACGAGCGGGTGACCTACCGGTTCGGCAAGCCACCGGATGCGTCGCTTCCGGCGGCCGGCCTTACCGACGTCAACGGCACGCTCTTCGGCACAGCCGCTTCAGGCGGACGCCACCCCAATCGCGACTGTGCGGCGGCGTATCCCAACGGCTGCGGAGCGATCTTTGCGCTGCCGCCATCGGTGCTGCGCTAACGGCATTCGGCGCCGATCGGCGAGACCGCCGGCGCAACGCCCGCCTCGGACCGTCGCGTCAAGCCGGTTGCGTCTGCGAGCGTGCGGGGCGCGCCGATCGGAGTGAACGGTACGGTTTGAGAACACGTCGTGCAGTAATCGTACGGGATTATATCGCGGCGGCTTTTTAGATCGTTCGCGGCGTTTGTTTCGGCGACGCCCGAAAGAATATTCAGCGATGCTCGCTGCCGCGCTACTACGGCCTGGAGGCTCGCCCTCGCCAGCGCGAGCACCCGATCGTCGTCGCTCGCCGGAGTGGCGGAGAAGCTGTGCGGATCGTCGAGCAGCGCCTGTATTTTTTCGAGGTTCTTCTCCAGGTTATGCGAGAGGATTCCGAGTTGATAGGCGTCCATCGCCGACCCCGCGCTTGCGCCGCCGGTTGCCGACGCGCTACCGGCATTTGCTCCCGCCTCGTGCGCGAACGGGTCGACGGCGTTCGTAGCGTCGGGGGCCGAAGCGCTGGCCGCGTACGCTGCAGCATCTCGGGCAGTCCGTATCAGCAACGCCTGGCCGCGATCGATCATCGAGTCATTGATGCGCAGACCGTCAATGGCAGGCGAGAGATTATCGCGGAGCACCGTGCACAACGCCGACGAGCGAACGTGACCGATCTCTTTAAGGGGCGTGCTCGACGGCGCCGGCGGTGGTGACGCACCCGAGCCAATTTGAACGACCACGAGGAGAGGAATCGCTAGCAGCATGCCATCACCTCAAGCCTGGAAGAGCCGTACCGTCGAACGCGCGGAATTGTGGCCCCGTGACGTTGGCCCGGTGGAGCGTACGGCTTTCGGTGACGCACATCGGCTTAGGGCGCTTCTACCGGTCCCGCGCAGGCGCCGGTTGCAGGTAAAGCGTCGAAAAGGGCGTCACGGCAGGCGAGTGCCGTTTTCTTCAGCACCGCTGCAAACCGATCGCAGCCGGTCCGGCGATCGGACGCGAGCCAGTCGACGATGAGGCCGATGGCCATCCGCGAAAGCGCCGCAGCGACGGCCTCCCGCGGCAGCGCGGCGCCGCGCGGTACGTGTTGCTCGACGCGCTTGGCGAGCGCGGCTTCGATGGCTGCCCGCTCGTCTACGGATCGAAACAACTGAAGTGCGTTTGCGCGCTGCTCGACAAAGTGCGCGAGCACGCGTGAAAGCTGCGGCGCGCCCTTCCCCGCCGCGGCGTCGGCGAGCACCGCAAGAATCGGATCGAGGCTTTCGACGAGTAAGGCGGTCTTATCGTCGAAATGGTGGTAGAACGTCGATCGCCCGACGCCGGCTTTCCGCGCGAGTTCGCGAACGCCAAGTTCCGCATAACCGCCTTCGAGAACCGATCCGTTGAACGTGGCGAGAATCGAATCGCGCGTTTTCCGCACACTTCGGCCCAAGTGTCTCCCCGGTTCGTTCATTTGACCGCTAGACTAGCCGGCATGAAGCAGCATCGCGACACGACGTTTCCATGGACCTTGGTTTGGGCCACCGCGCTGATGTTCGTGGCGCTACTCGGCCATCCCGCCGCAGGCGGCGGCCACGCGCGCAGCGTTCGAGAAGTGCTGGAGCTCGTCTATGCTGCGCGCTTCCACTTGGGCGCGATGCACGCCGCGGCCATCGCCCTGCAACTCGTCACCGCAACCTGCGTCCTTGCCTTTTGCGGGCAACTTGGTTTGGCTCGACCGTTGGTCGCCCTTGCGGCGGTGGCGTTCGCGGCCGCCACCGGCGGAATCTGCGTCGCCGGCAGCATCGACGGATTTCTGATCCCGGCATTTGCCGCACCGCATCTGACGCTGGGCGCCGGTGC
>DATAWH010000075.1:0-40746 GCA_036267315.1 Candidatus Cybelea sp.
AGCTGTGGCGCGCCACGCTCACGACGCCGTTTTTGGCGACGAGCGCGACCCCACCGCCGCTCCCGCGCAACATCGCCAAGCCGGACCCGCAGAAAACGCCGCCGGCCGCGCCGCGATCGCAACGAAAGGCGAGTAAGGACGATTTAAGCGGGTAGGCACATGGCTTGGAGTTACTCGATCGTCGACGTCTTTACGCAGGTCCCCCTGGAGGGGAACGCCCTGGCCGTGTTTCACGACGCCGCCGGACTCGACGACGAGACGATGCAAAAGATCGCTCGCGAAACGAACCTCTCGGAGACGACCTTCGTCTTCCCGCCGGAGCGTCCGGGTTCGGCGGCCCGCGTTCGAATTTTCACCCCCTCAAAAGAGATGGCGTTTGCGGGTCATCCGACGGTCGGAACGTCGTGGGTCCTTCGCGAGGTGGGGCGCGTTCCTCGCGCGCAGACGCGCTTCGTTCTCGACGAAAACGTCGGCCCGGTCGATATTCGGGTGGATGACGAAGGGCTGATCTGGTTGCGAACCCCGCCGATTCGTACGTTGCGCGATCACGACGCGGACGTCAGTGCGGCGGCGATCGGTTTAAAGCGGAGCGATTTGCTCGAAGGCGTTCCAGTTCAGACCCGCAGCGCGGGTAGCCCTTTCGTCTTGATCGCGCTGCGCGACCCCGGCGCGGTCGACCGCGCGCAGATCGACAGCGTGACCTTGCGCCGGCTGCTCGCACAAGAAAGCGAGCCCACCGGCGTCTTCGTCTTCGCGCCGACGTCCGGCGGCGCGTACTCGCGGATGTTCGGTCGCGACCTGGGCATCTCCGAAGACCCGGCAACGGGCAGCGCGACTGGCCCGCTGGCATCGCTGATGATGGATTACTCGCTCGCGCCGCGGGCTGCGGGCACGCGTTTTATCAGCGAGCAAGGAACGAAGATGGGACGGCGCAGCATCCTGCACGTTTCGATTGACGGCGAAGGCGGAGAGCGCGGCATCGAGGTCGGCGGACACGTCACCCCGGTTGCGACCGCGACGCTGCATCTCGCGCGATGACGACCGTCGTCTTCGCAGTCGCGCTTGCGATGCAGCAAGTGCACGCAGTCTCCGCGCCCGTCTATCGCGCGCCGGCTCCGGCCGTTCGCGCTGCGGCGCCGCCCGCGATGCACGCTGCCCCGGTCATGCGTCCGATTCCGGTCATGCGTCCAGTGCCGGTCATGCATCCAGTTCCGGTCATGCATCCTGTTCCAGGCATGCATCCGGCCCCGGTCATCCGTCCGGTTCCGGTCGTGCATCCGGCGGCTCGCAATTACGCACCGAACGGCCCGTATGCGAGCGGGCCGTACCGCGCGTGGCGCGGACCGGTCATCGCCAATCCGCGCCATTGGCGCTGGTGGGCGTGGAATCGCTACGTCACGTGGTATCCGGCCCCGTACTATTGGGGCGGTGGTTTTTGGGGCCCTTGGTCGATGCTCAACCCGCCGGTCGCCTACGGCGCGGAGCCCGGCTTCAACGATCGTGTGCTCTACACGTCGTACGAGGCCGCGCCGTACGGCCCGGGCGCAGAACTACTGCTCGATTACGGGCTCGCGCAGACGGCGTGCGGAGCTCCAAACCTCGTGGTCATCTGGGGACCGGATAACAGCGTCGTGTGTGCCGTGCCAAACGGAGTCGTCGGCGCAGGAAACTACGAGCTCGATCCGGCGACGCTCACCTTGCGAGCGCTTTAGACGCGTCCCGCAGCCGCGCAGCTGGCGCGGCTCCCGCCAAAAATTACCGCAAGCCCGCAGGTCGAGTCGAACATCCGGCGGTTGTCGTGCGGCACGCCGCGCACGAAGGCGTAGGTTTGAACGGTTCCACCGGGATGGCGCCGGGAAAGATACGCGATGAAATACTTCGCGCGGGCGAACCGGTACGGCCCTTGCGCCTCCCCGCCGCAGCTCTTGTCGAGGTCGTCTTCGTTCGGATTGGTGTCGGCCGTCCCCATGAGATACGTGACGTCGCGCGTGACGAAGCGAGCTTCGAGCTGCGCGGTCGTGCCCGTTACGTACGGCGGCGCGCCGCCGATCCCGTAGCGCCACTGGTTGTAATCGGGACAGTCCTTCGGCGGGAACGGGCGCCAATCGGTAAAGTAAAAGTACGACGACGGATTGGAGACGACGAGGTGAACGCGCACGCGCCCGCTCTGGTCGAGCTGCGGCGCGTTGCCGACAATTGCGTACCGGTCGACGATCTGTCCACCGGCGGAGTGACCGGCGATGACGATTTCGCGCATCTTCGGAAAGCGGGCGCGGTCCGAGAGGCGCGCGATCATCGCGTCAAAGACGCTATAGCTGCTAATCGGCGCCGGCGCGACGGCCTCCGAACCGCCGGGCCACTTTCCCGTCCAGTACAGCGTTTTCGCCGAAACGTGCTGTCCGGCAATCTCGCTGCGCTCGACGAACTGGGGCGCGATCACGATCGTCTGGTCGAGCGCCTTCGCGGCATTGGCTGCTATGACGCCCGTGTCGAAGTAATAGTCGGCATCCCGCAGGACGCCATGGACCACGATGAGCGCCCGCGTGACGTTCGGATCGCCGTCGAGCGACGACGTGCCGAAATAGCGCGCGTACCCGCTTCCGGCGCGAGTCGTGACCAGAAACTCGCGGTTGGCGAGCTTTCCGGAGTTATCGGGTTGTGGAGTCGTCGTCACGGGAACGGTAACGGTGAGGAGGAGGACCAGCGAGAGCAGGAGGTTCACGCTCGCGCCTCCGCTCGCACGATCGCCCCATCGGCGACGGTGTAGTCGACCGTCGCCGTCCGCGTAGTTCCGTCGGCAAACCCCGTGAGCGATTCTTTATCCGTTACGGTCGAGCCGTTGACGCTGCGTTCCACGATCTCGACGTGGAGGTTGGGGTTGGCAGCGAAGAGCTGCGCGTAGGCTGCGGCGATTGCGGCTCGGGTACGAACGTAGGCACTGGGACGCACGACTACACCGTCCTTCGCATAGGTCTGCGCGAAAACGCGCGCGTCGTGATGGTTGTACGCATTGACCTGACGGGCAACGATCTGCTCTGGGCTCTCATTCAAAATCGCGCCCGCGTCGAAAAGGCGGCCGTCTTTGACGACGAAGCGAACCGAACCCAAGGCCGCGATATCGTCGAGCGGGTTTGCATCGAGGACGACGAGGTCCGCGAGCGCGCCGCGTTCGATGCGGCCGAGATCGGAGCGCCCCATCATCGCCGCTCCGCCGCTGGTGGCCGTGACCAGAACCTGCTGCGGAGTAAGTCCGGAGGCGACCATTTCAAGCGCTTCGTCGTAGAACGACGACGCGTGCAGCGTGCCGATGTTCCCCGCATCGGTCCCGGCTGCGATGCGAATGCCGGCATCGTGCACGCGGCGGAGGTTGCGCATCGCTGCGTAGGGCGGCGCCGGTGGATGCTGCGCGATTCGCTCGAGCGTTTCGGGCGGCAGGGCCGACTCGACGTCGACCATGTTAAAGAGCGTCCCAACGATATCGGGGTTTGCGACGAGCAGGTCGTTGGCGGTGAGATTGGGGCGCCCGGCAAACGTATAACCGTAGTTGCCAACCACGATCAGCGTCGGGCAGTAGATGACCTTCCGGGACCGCACGAGTTCTAAAAACGCGTCGTCGACGTCGGCATCGAAGACGCTGTGCGCGAGCACGTCGGTTCCACACTCGACCGCGAGTCGCGCCGTCTCCAACTGGGTTGCGTGGATGACGACGCGCGCCCCCCGCGAGTGGGCGTATGCGATCGCCGGCTCGGCGATCGGGCGAAAGGCTTGCGCGGGATGCTCCGGCGTGACGATCCACCAAAACTTGACGAAGTCCGTTTGCGCGGCGATTTGGCGGTCGATGAGGCTCTTCGCGGCGTCGACCGAATCGATCCTGACGATCGGGGGGTCGTTGTTGGGATCGAGGATGCTGCGCTCGACGCTGGAGATCAGCGGGCCGGCAACCATCACGCGCGGGCTGACGTTGGTCTGCCCGGCTTGTTGGCGCACGTCGTAGTTCCAGAACGGGCCGCCGACGTCGACGACCGACGTGATGCCGGCTCGCAAATACCGGGCAAACGTGTCCGAAAGGTTTGCGTGGACCCACGCAAGTTCGTCGGTATAAGGGCGGACCGACCGAAGATCGATCGCGTCGGGACGCGTGTAGAGGCTCCCGGATTGAAAAAAGTGGACGTGGCTGTCGATCAAGCCCGGCATGACGTACCGGCCGGAGAGGTCGACGCGAAAAGCCGACGCCGGAATCGTCACGGAGCCCGCGCGGCCGACGGCTTCGATGCGTTGACCTCGCAGCAAGATCGCCGAATCGTGCAGCGGATCGAGACCGGGCCCAACGAGCGCCGTCGCGCCGATAAGCGCCGTCAGTTCCCGGCCGGAGTTGAGGTTCGTTACGTCGGGAGCTGCGGCGATCGTCGGCATGACCGGAAGCGCGCTCAAGGCCGCTAGGCCCCGCAGCGCGTCGGCACGAGTCAGCAGCGAAGACGATGGTGTGTGAAAGAAGCACATATCAAAGAAGCCTCATGTACGTCACTTGCGCGATGGCGACGAGTACGCCGTCGTCGCGCCACAGGTTTACCGTTACCGGCACGAGGGTTCGGCCCTGCTTGATTGCCTGAGCAAAGAGCCTGACGTCGCTTCGCGCCGCGGCGAGAAAACGAATGCTCATGTCCGTCGTCGTAATCCGCGCGCCCGCTCCCCAGATCGTCAGCGCGGCAATGGCGGAGGCAGAGTCGGCCGCGGTCATCAAGAGGCCTCCGTGAAAGGAATCGAAGATCCCGTCGAACTCGCGGATTCGCGCGACCCCGCAGTCGACCCAGCCGGCGCCCATGCGCATCTCCGAAAAGCCGAGATTTTTGAAGATTGGAATCGAGTGCATGCGCTCGCGCACCGCCGACTCCGTTTCCGCGTCGAGCGCCGGCAGATCGCCGGTGTAGGGCGCCATTACGAGCCCGGGGGCGAGCCGCGCAGCAGATGCACCGATCATCCGGTTTGGGTTCGAGCTTAGCGCGGGAGCGCCTCGATGGCCGAAAACAGTTCGTGAGGCTTCACCGCCGGCGCTGCGCCGTCGCGCCGGCCTTAACCGAGAAGGTCGCGCAAGTCGTCTTCGAGGTCGGCGTGCGCCCAAACGAAGCCGGCGTCGAGCGCGACCTGGGGCACGGCTCGCTGGCCGCCCAAGACCGTCTCGGCGAACTCGCCGAGCGCGAGCCGTATCGCGAACGCGGGTGCGGGGAGGATTGACGGGCGGTGCAGCGCGGCGCCGAGCGCGCGGGAGAAGCGTGCGTTCGTGGCGCTCTGCGGAGCGACGGCGTTCACGGCGCCGTCGACCGTTTTGCGTTCGAGCGCGAAGCAGTAGAGCGCGGCCAAATCGCGGACGTCGATCCACGGGACGAACTGACGTCCAGAACCCAACGGACCGCCGGCGAAAAATTCGAACGGCCGCTTCATCTGGGCGAGCGCCCCGCCGTTTTTTCCCAATGCGATGCCGGTGCGCATGCGCACCGTGCGAATCCCGAGCGTTTCGCACTGCGAAGCTGCCGCTTCCCACGCCACGCACACGCCGGCAAGAAAGTCGCTTCCGGGAGCGGCCGCCTCGGTCAACGGTTCGTCGCGCCGGTCGCCGTAATAGCCGACCGCCGAAGCGCAGACGACGGTGGCCGGCCGCCCCGTTCCGAGGCGCAGGCTTTCGACCAGCGTCGCAGTGCCGGCGATCCGTGAATCGGCAATGCGGCGTTTCTTCTCTTCCGTCCAGCGTCCGGCAACCGACTCGCCGGCGAGATGAATCACCGCGTCGACCGCGGCGAACGCTGCGGGATTCGGCGGCCCGTTCGGATCGAAAACCCGCGTTTCGATCGCGGCATCGAAGCCGGAGCCGGAGTCCGTACGGCGGCCAAGCACCACGGGCCGTGCGCCGCGCGCGAGCAAAGCAGCGACCACCTCGCGCCCGACGAAACCCGAGGCTCCCGTAACCGCGATCCGTTTCTCTGAAATCGGGCTTAACACGATGTGATGATTCGACGCGCAGATGGGGAAAAGCGCTTGGAGGAGAGCGCGTGAAAATTCGAGTTGCGGTCAAAGACAAGATGCAGATCGGATACGTCTACTACCGGACGAAGCCGGTCGGGCGGAGCTTCGCGGAGGAGTTTACGCCGCAGCTTTCGCCCAAACAGATGCTGGCGCTGGGCGTGTTCGGCGGAAAGTATATGACCGATTGCGCCAAAGAGTTTCCGGCAAGCTGGTTTGTACGGGCGAAGCTCTGTGCGAAACGCCACGATCCCACGCTCAACTACTTCGGCGTGAACGCATCGCAGTCGTTGGCAGAGTGGCGCCGCAAAGGCTGGATCCACCCACAGGACCCGCGCGGGTGGTTTCAGTGGTACTGCCGCTACTACATGGGGCGGCGCAGCGACGACGACGCGCGGCAGATCCGGCGCTGGCGCGCGATTGCGCGCCACGTCGCGGGTCTGGTCAAAAACTGCGAACGAGGGGATCTTGGCTGCCGCCGCCGGCAGCGCCAGGCGTTGCTTCATTGGGCCTATGATAGCCGAAAGATTTGACCTTCAAACGCCTCCGTGGTAGGTTAGACACCGACAAGACGGCGGGACAACTTGCTACTACGAAAGGTCACAAACGTGAGCACGCACGCGCGTATTATGGCCCTCGCCGTCGTTTTGCTTTCCGCTTGTTCGGGTTCGACGAATCCGGCTGCGCCCGCGGCGTCGAGCGCCTTGAAAGCTTCGAGCATCTCATCGGCCGACTTTAAGCAAATCGTTGCCTGGGGTTCAAAAGGGCAACAGGCCGTCGCGCAGTGTCCGCAGGGATACCGCGTGATCGGGGGCGGCTCCAGCAGCAACGACGGCAGCGCCGTCGGGACGGGCATTCCCGACTCTCACCGGACCGCGTGGATCGTCAAACCGCAGTCGGGCGCGTCGGGCGAATCGTTCGCCTCGTGCTTGCGCTCCTCGGTTGCGCGAACGACGTTTCACTGGACTTCATCGGTGCCGGCGTCGGGCCTCGCCGCGGCGCAGTGCCGCCCCGGCGAAATACTCGTTACCGGATACGGAACGGGCACCGTTACGACGTCGTGGTTCAATAGCGATACGAACACCTACTGGGTCGGCGGAGGCGGCGTGGCGCACGCGTCGTGCGCGCGACCCAGCGCCGGCATCGTCGTCAAGCACGCTTGGAACAAAAGTCAGAAGCCGAAGACCGTTTTCGCCGGCTGCGGCAGCGGTTACACGGTCATCGCCGGCGCAATGGGGGACAGCGCGTGGCCGGGACCGCCGATTCAGCAGCATCCCGGTATCGCGGCCTCCCCCGGGCACCATGGCTATGCGGGCTGGTGGACCTTCAGCAACGCGCTCAACGAGCTGACCTGGGCAGCCTGCGTTAAAACCTAAAGAAGCGTTGGTTAAACCGCAGATCGCAGGGCCAAAAAAAACGGCCCGGGTTACCGGCGGTTCGTTCCGCGGTAAACCGGGCCGAAGGTTTCGCGCGACTTCGTTTACTTGACGGTTACGCTGACTGAAGCCGATGGGATGCCGTTGGCGACGACCACCAGCGTGCCGGCGCCGGTGTCGATCTTGGCCGGTACGTCGAACTTCACGGTCACCTGTTGTCCGGGCGCGATGCCCGCGGTGTTTTCGTCGTGGGTGCGGGCGTAGAAGACGTGCCCGCTCTTGGTATTCGTGATGCGCACGAGCGGATAGCTCGTTCCGTTCTGGTACTCATCGCCGAAGGCGACGGCTTGCGAGAGACCGTTGAACTGCGTTCCCGAGATACTGTAGGTCTTGCCGTGCTTGAGCGACTTCGTCGCCTTCGTGATCGCGGGAGCCCACGAGCTCTTCGACGAGCCCGAAGGCGTGTAGAGGTCGACGTTCGATCCGAACATCGCGACTTGACCCGTCGGCAGCAAGAGCGGCGGGCCGCCCTCAGAGCCGACGCCCGTCAGCGTCGAGCCGTTCCATTCGTACATTTCGCCGCTGACGCCGAAGACCAAAACCTTACCGTTGGGTTCGAGGACGGCGAAAGAATCGCCGGCGTTGTCGCCGTTGGGGAAGTCGGGCCCGGCGGTCCAGGTACCGCCGGCGACGTTATACACCGCCGTGTGACCCGTGCCGAAGCCGCTGCCGCCTTGGCCCGAACCGGTCGCGTAGACCGTGCCGTTGTACATCAGCATGGCGGGGCCGATCTCGCCCGGCGGAAGGTAGCAGTCTTTTTGCTTTGGCCCGTACTGCAAACAGCTGTGATACGGCGACTGAGATCGCAGATCGACGACCGTCGAGCCCGCACTCGTCCACTTGTTTGTGGCCGGGTCGTAGATCTCGGAGTTGGGCGCGTTCAAGACGTCGGCGGTGAGAACGGTTCCGTTGGGAAGCAGCGTCCAGCCTTCCTCAGCGTTAAAGTCGGCTTTGCCGTTGTTCTTACTGCTGAGTTTCTGCCACTTGTCGGTGGCCGGGTTGAAGGTCGCGTCTTCCTTCATCAGCTTATCGCCCATGAGAAAGAGTCCGTTGGGAAGCAAGATCGCCGGCGAATCGCCGATGAAGCCCCAGCCGTTGGGATGCCCGATCTTCGTCCACGTGTTTTTGAGTGGGTCGTAGATCGCGCCGAGGTTCACCAGCTGCAGATCGTAGTTGCCCGGAATGTTGTACTCGCCGCCGGAGATCAACAGTCGCCCGTCGGGCAGAACCGTTGAGGCGTACGCATCGGGCGCGTAGCCTGAAGGAAGGGACGCAACCTGCGTCCACGTTCCGTCGGCATAACTGCCCGAAGCGTCGGGCACGTATTTGTACCAGCTGCCCCAGTTGCTCTCGCCCTGTGCGAGAACGGAGCCGTCGGTCATGAGAAACGCCAGCTGCATGTAGTCGGGCGCCTGATTTTTAGTTTTCTCAAAGCGCGGGCTTAGGTGCGCGGCAGGCCCTGCGATACCGCCGGCCGCCGGGATAAGCGAGCGGCTGCCCGAGCAGCCCGCGGCGCCGGCTGCGATGATTGCGGCCAATACAAAAAGAACAGATTTGTTCCGGAAGAGAAGCACGTGGAAACCTCCAGTTGCATCGAGAGTGAGCCGGTCTGGGGTTCGAAACTGCCGGGTCGTTTCCCGCCGACGGCGCCCAGCCCACGACGCCGCCGGGGTGGCTTTGATGACGATCTTGGTCGAATCGATTGCACTTGCCCAGCCGTAGACATCGGTAGCGTCGGGAGGCAAGAATTCCTTAAGCCTCCCTAATCGCGGCTTAAAGATCGCTTGCTAGCATCGTTTTATGGAGGTCGCCGGTCCGGAACAGGGCGAGCAGCTCATCTCGCGCTGCCACTTTTCCGAAGCCGCAGCGCGGCTGGCCGGCGACGTCGATCGGGGGGATGACGCGCAACGGCGCGCGCGGCTTCGTGCGGCAGCGTTCGCACTCTCCGGCGACGACTCCAATCTTGCGCTCGCGGCTGCACCCGATCTCATAGCGGCGCGAACCGCGCCCGCAGCGGCCTCGTTTCTCGCCGCGGTTGCTCCGGCTCCCGATTCCAACGACTATCTGTGTGCGGCCGTCGTGCTCTCGTGGAGCGGCGAACCTTCGGCGGTATTGGATCTCTTTCGCGAAGCGCACGATCGCGCGATCGACGAACGGCGCCTACATTTTGCGGTAGGCGCGCGGGAACGGATGGCGCATCACGCCCTCCTCTTCGGCGAAACGCAGACTGCCAAATCGGCGCTCGAAGATGCAATGCGCCTTGCGGCCGCTCACGGGCTCGAGACGTGGCAGCTTCGGGCGGCTGCGGCTTGCGCGCGCCTTGCGCTCGACATCGGCGAGCCGGAACGAGCCGCAGAGCTCGTCGCCCGTTTTCGTCGGCAGGCGCGGAGTTCCGACGAGATCGCGCTCCTGGCGGGTGCTGCGGCCGGGGCCGCGGTGGCTTGCGGCGACGAGCGTTCGCTGCGCGAATGGACGTCGGAGGAAATAGTGCAGGTTGCACTTCGTTCCACGAGCCGCGAGAGCGCAATCGCCGCGACGCTCGCGCTGCTCGCGCCTGCCGAAAACGAACTCGCTTCGAACGCCGCCGTCGCGCTGCGTCGCGCCGTTCTCGCAAACCGCGGATCGACCGGTTCGGTCGAGCTGCTTTCGCTCGCGGCGCGCTTCGGCGACCTCGATGAGGCGAGGCTAGCCGCCGATGCTCTGGGTGCGTTGGGCCCGCCGAATCGTAAATACCTCAAGGCTCACGCGCTGCTCGCTCGCGCCCACGTGCTTTTACGCTGCAGCGAGCGCGCGGCCGGGATCGATCACGCGGGCGACGCGGCGCGGGCCTTCAACGCGATCGGGATGCGGCGCTGGATGAACGAAGCGATGTCGCTGCTCGTCCGCCAAGAAGACGAGGGTTATCCGCGCCGCCGCCGCGGGCATCCCCTGGGGTCGGCGCTGACCAGCCGCGAGCAGCAGGTTGCGCACCTGATTCGGCGGGGGGCCCGTAATCGCGAGGTTGCAACCGCCTTGCAGATCAGCGAACACACGGTAGAGCGCCACGTGAGCTCGATCCTGGGGCGGCTGGGACTACGTTCGCGATGGCAGATCGTGGATCCGAAGAACGCGTCGGAACATTAACTTTTGCTCAAGTTGCCTTAACCATACTCGCCGGTTCCGGGATGCATACCCGATTCGACTTCCCCTAGCATCGAGTTGTGAAGCTGTCGGCGACTTCGCCGCCGCCTTCGTTGCTACTGGGAGTACAGGTTGTTCAAACGTCTCCTACGCGTAAAAAAGCGCGTGCTCTTCCTCGGTTTTTTTTGCATGGCCGCACCGGCGGCTACCGCCTTCGCCGAGACCGCCGGGATCGTATCGGGAACCGTCACCGACGATCGGACGCGCGCGCCGGTTGCGGGCGTCGCGGTCGTAGCAAAGTCACCCAGTGCAAACTATCGCACCACCACTGACGCCAAAGGTCAGTACCGCTTTTTGAGCGTCCTGCCCGATAACTACTCGATCAGCTTTAGCAAGAGCGGATACGCGCCGTACTCGACGATCGTGGTGGTGGTCAACGGCTCGCTGCAGACGGTCAACGCGCCGATCTCGCGCACTTTGAAGATCATCGCCTCGACCCACGCGCGCTCGCCGGGTAGCGCCTTTCAGCGCGGGATGACGATCGATACCTATACGGTTACGGGCGCACAGATCGACATGGTGCAAGGGAAGGCGTTCAATACCAACGAGAACCAGCTGCTGCGAAGCATTCCCAGCGTGACGATCGACAAGAGCGGCACGGTCTCGATTCGCGGCGGCTTTGCGTTCGAGGCAGCCTATGAGTTCGAGGGGATCGACTATACGACGCCATCGGCCAATCTGCAGAACACGCTGCAGAATATCTCGAACTTCGGGTTGCTAAACGGCGTCGGCGGCGTGCAGCTGATTCCCGGTGGCGGCGACGCCACCCACGGCGATACCGGAACGGGCCTGGTGCTCTTCACGGCCAAACACGGTACGTACCCGAGCTACTTTCACGTCGACAGCGAAGCGCAGATGTTTCCCTACCTGCACCAGCTGGGGCTGGAGTGGGGCTGGGCCGATCCTTCGCAGCGTTTCTCCAACTACGCAGGCTTCATCGGCCTGCGCAAGGCCTTTCAATACGGGACGCCCGGCACCGCGGCCAACACCCTGGGAACCCTTGGCACCAATGCCGCGACCTTAGGCAGCACGATCGATCCCAATCTGGTGTATTACTCGCCGTCGTTTCTGTCTTCCAACGACTTTGTCGACAACGCGATCTACCGCTTCGGGAAAAACAACAGCCAGCGGCTGCAGTTCTTCATTCAGGACCAGGCGATCACGCAGACGCTCGACTACGGCGGCTTTGCGTTTTTACCTTATATCTCGGGTGGCACGACGGCCGGACGCTGCGCGCCGTATCCGGTCAACGGCCCTGGCGGCCCGGTAAACCGGCCCCAACAGAACTTTGCCTGCGACTCGCTGATCCCGCTCTTTCCGGGACAGCCCAACACCTACGCTTTCGTCTCGAATCCCGATACGCTCAAGAGCCCGTTTCTCGCCTATAAGTTCGAGTACGGCGCACAGCTGGGCTCGACGACGGCGGTGACCGCGCGCTACTTCCGGACCTTCGAGCAGCAATCCCAAGACATGCCCGCGCAAGGGATCTTCGCCGATCCCTACGGCGGCACGCGGACCGCCGGGCAGATCGACTTCACGACGCAGTTGGGCGAGAAGAACCTGTTCAAATACGGCGCGATCTACCAGTGGGTGGTTCCCTATGGAAACCGGTACGACTTTACCTCGTACACGGCATTCACGACTCCGTCGTTTGTAGTGACCTACCCGATCACGCATCCCAACCAGCCGTTACCGTTGCCGTATACGTACACGGGTCTTTTGCCCAATAATAATCCTTCGACACAGCAAGGGATGGAGCAAGATTTCTTCTCGTCGTCGTTCTGCAATCAAATCGGTCTGCGCTCCAACTGCGGCTACTTGAGCTCCTACTTTCCCGGCGGGGTGCGCTTTCCGTTCGAGGAAGACGTTTCGACGGTCGGCCAGCAACAGTACGGCGCCTATCTCCAGGACAGCATCGACCTGACCAATAAATGGAAGACCGAGCTCGGGCTGCGCTTAGACGGCTACAACTTTCAAATTCCCACGCAGGTGGGCGCTCCGGCCTCGATTCCGGCGGTCGAACACCAGCGCCTGTACGAGCCGCACTTCGACATCTCGTACGCGCCCGACAATCGCGACACGATCCGCTTGGGCTTCGGGCACACGTTGTCGATGCCGATTCCGAGTTTGCTCGGCGCCGACGTGAGCCGCGCGCCGTATGCGGCGTTCGAACGGATCCCTTCCTACGACAACTCCACCGGCAAAGCCGCGGTCTTTTGCGGGCCGCTCGCCAATCAGCTCTGCAGCAACTACGCCGATCAGCTCTATTGGCTCACCCGCGACTACCGCTACGGCAGCTCGACCCTGGAGGCGCCGCTCGTCGGCGCAACTTTCACCAACTTCGACCTCTCCTGGGCGCACGAGTTTCGTGACGGCGCGGCGATCAAGCTCACGCCGTTCTACCGGCGCGGATACAACGTCATCGAACAGACCGCGCAGATCATCGGCTACAACTATCAGACGGGCTCGCCGGTCTTCGGCGACGTTCAGTATTCCAATCTCGGGATTCAAAAGGCGGCCGGCGTGGAAGCGCTCTACAATCGCGAGGTTGCCGTCGGCCTCTCGATGCAGATCGGCGCGACCTATATCAGCCAGTTCGGAAACGAGCCGCCGGGGACGTTCTTACAGCCGGCGGCGCTGGCGCTCGGAACGGTGTATCGTTCTCCCGACCTCTCGCCGTTCCAAATGAACGCGGCCTTCGATTACAAGAGCGCCAAGGGCTGGCGAATCGATCCGGTTATCGGCTTTAACGTCGGCTATCCGTACGGGCAGGGCTACTACACGGCTGTCTACTGCAACGGAATTCCCGTTATCGTGCCGTCGTCAAGCCTCTCGATCATCTACTCGCAGACGCCGGGCTACATCGATCCGCTCGATCCCGGAACGTGCACGAAGCCGAATATCGCGGCGACGCGAGGTATTCACGAACCGGGCCTCGCCGGCGGATTGCTCACGGCCCCGCGCGTCGACGTCGATCTCACGGTCGAGTATCGCCCGCCGACGCAGATGAAGATACTCAACCAGTCGGTCTTTGGTTTGCAGGTCGTCAACCTGTTCAATCAGCTCTACAACGTGCCGGTCTACAACGGCTGCTACGGTTCGCCGGTGAGCACGGGGCTAGCCAGCGGCAATGCTCCCTGCACCTACTCGACGGCACCTTACGCTCCTCCCGACGTCGCGGCGCATTCGTCGTCGCCGTACTTGACCTATCCCAACATGCCGCCGATTTCATTTCGCTTCTATTACCAGGTGAAGATATGAATCGATCGTTCGCAACGCTCTTTGGGCTGGGCGCCGCCGCTGCGCTCGGCATCGCCGTACTCGGCGGCTGCGGCAACGGCGGCGCGTCGGAGCCGCTGCAAACTTCCGTCGACCCGGCAGCAAACTCGAAACTCCAATTTGCCGTCGGCGTCGCGACGCTGGCATCCGCAAACGGCTCGAAGGTCAGCGACGGAATCAACGAAGTCGAGACGCTTCGCCAAGGCGACGGGCTTTCCGGAACGCTCTACAACGTTCCGATGATCATCGGCCCAACGACCTTCGACGTTCTCGATTCGACGCAGACCGGGAGCGAAGTGCTCGGCGCCGGCAACGATTTGGGGACCAATCACATCACCTGGGGCACGCTCAATCAATCGATGTGGACCGGACCGGTGCGCGGGCTCAAACAGGCATCGAGCGGCGCTTTCGGTTACGGCCTCTGTCCCTGCAACTCCGATTCGGGACCGATTAACGGAACCTCGCCGCTCTACCAGGCCTACAACCTTCCGATCTACGGTAACGACGAAGAGCTTTGGTACGGCGGCCCGCCGGCATTTCCGCAGGCCGGCCCGTCGCTAGTAGCACTCGGATGGCTTGGCTATTCGCTCGGCTTTACAACGTTCGCCGTACAGCCGGTCATCGGCAACTATCACCTCTATGCGGCAGTGCCCCCGTCCTTCGACACGCCGCAGAATCCGACGCCGAGTCCCAATCCTAACGGAACGCCGACGCCGCCACCCGGAATTCTCGCTGCGGGCGCACAGCTGGCGTCTCTCAAAGCACTCCCGGTCTTCGGAACGCCCGCGTTTACACCCGACGGCAGCGGCGGCGGAAAGATCTCGCTGACGGTTCCGAGCGGCGCGAGCGAAGCGATCGTCGAGGTATTTGCGCTCCATGGCGGCAACGGCGTCTGCGGCCAAGCGCACTCGTCGGACTCCTACTACTCGGTGGTTATCCACACAGCGGGCGCGCAGACGTTGAGGCTGGCCGACGATCTCGGCCCGCTGACGCAGTCGGGAACGAAGACTCCGACGATCTGTCACGGTCAGAGCTACGACGTCTACGCGGCCGCGACCGACTACCCGGCGTACGAATCGTCCTATCCGCAGAACCTTTCGGAGCTGCCGTTGATCAAAGGGCCGAACGGCCAAGCCGACGTCAGCACATCCGATAAACTCTTTGGGCTCTATCCGTGAGCGCTGCGTTCGGCGCGAGCATTCTGCTGCGATCCCTCGCCGCGATCGCCATGCTGGTCGCGACGTCGAGTTGCGGTGGCAATTTCAATACCCCCAACGGTTCGGTTGTCGGATCGCCCGGCAACGGCGACCCGCCGCCTACCAAGCTTGTCGACGTCAAGGTAACGGTAACGATACCGCCTCGCAGCGGCGGTGTTCGGCCGAACTACCTCTCGTATAATACGCAATCGCTTTCCATCGTGCTCGTCTCCGTCGACGGCAACGGCGTTACGGGCGTCAATCCGACGATCATGAACACACTGCCCAGATCGCGCGATTGCAAAGGGGGCGCACGGGAGACGTTCTGCAGCACGACGACAAAAGGGTCTCCCGGAGAAGACGTCTTCAGCATAACGGCGTACGACGGCCCCGGAGCGACTGGCGACGTCCTCTCGGTCGGCACGATCGAAGCGAAAATCGCCGGTAACGACGGCAACCTTGGGATCAGCAATCGCGTTCCGCTGACGCTAGGCGGCGTCATCGCTTCGCTGAAGCTTTTCCTCGTCCCAAATTCGGCAAAGCGTGGACGGCGCGCGGCCGCCGCGGTGACGCTCGACGCATACGACGCCAGCCGCGCGCTGATCGTGGGTCCAAGCGATTATTCGCAGCCGATCGCGCTTGCGGTGCAAGGCGACGCGAATAATGCGTTCCGTTTGCACGACGGAACTCAGTCGGGCGAGACGCTTACAATAGAAAGGCCTTCTGCCGGGCTCACCTTGACGTACGACGGCAATATGCAGGCCTCAGCGGTCTCGGTCGCCGCCAACGTCGACGGTCCGAGTTCGATCGGCGCAAGCGCGAGCTTCGACCTGACCGGCAAATCGCCGCCGCCGCCGGTGGGAACGATCTATGCACTGAATTTGGGCTCAGGCAGTGGTCAGGGCGCGACGATCACCGAGTACGCCGGCACGGCAAGCGGTAATGCAGCTCCGACTCGGACGCTGACGCTCGACAAGAAGCTATTCGCCGTCAGTCTTGCCGTCGATTCGGCGGGGAAAATCTACGTCGGCTACTTCGACAACAACCTCGGATTCAATCCGGCGACCGGCGCGCCCGACACCGGAAACGAAATCGCGATCTACGCGCCCACCGCGAGTGGCAACGATCGACCGACGGCCGTGCTCACCGCCAGCCCGAGTTCGGGCACGGCGCTCTTCCCGATCTTTATCTCGTTCGATCCAACTAGCCGGCTAGTAACCTATGGCGCGACCAGCGTCGACAAAAATACCGGCGACGCGGTTCTCACGTATGCCGCGGGCAGTTCGGGACCGGCCACGCCGGAAGACGGCTTCGCGTTCAACTCGCCCACCATACATTACTCCGGACCGTCGGGTCTCGCGATCGACGCAAGCGGTAACGTCTACCTCAACGGCACGTTCAAGCTGGGTTTCAGCAACGCATACGGCATGTACGCCGCGTCGGCCGCTGACATCGGCAATCCGGGCGCGACACCCTCGCGCATCATTCCGTGGGATGCTAAGACGAAGCTGAGCCCCGGGACGACGACCGGTATCGCGCTCAACAAGAGCGGCGAGATCTTCATCGGCAACATCCTCAAAAACGGCAGCGGCAGCGGTACGACGTGCCAGGCTGCGGTGAATGTCTACTCAGCAGGGGCGGACAGCGGCAGCACGGATGGACCGCCGCTGCGCACCTTGACGCTCGACGGGATCAAAACGCAGGGCACGGCTTGTACGAACACTTTCAATCCGCTGCTCTTCTACTTTCCCGAGATACAGATCTACGGCGGCTCGACGCTCTTTGCGGTCGACGCGTTCAACGACGCGATCGACGAATTCGCTTCGAGCGGCCAAGGCGTCGTCAAGCCGGCGCTTCGCATCTCGGGCTCCGCAACGCAGCTCGACGGCCCCGTGGCGCTCGTCATTACATCAGTTTCCGGATCGGCTAAGGCCGGCCCGGTTACCGGCGTTCATTCGCCGGAACGATTCCCTTTCAAGCACCAAAACGCTCGATAAAGGAACAGCATCCACATGAGAAAGCTCCTCTTCGCTCTGACGGTGGCGGTACTGCCGACGCTCGCGCTTAGTGCGTGCAGCGGCGGCAACACCGCTCCCGCCTCGGGCATGTCGGCGCTGCCGAACCTCGCGCAGCACGGTCGCGTTCACCGCGACGACAACGGCCCCGGCGATATCCACGCCGGCGGTGCAACCTTCCCAGCCTACGGTTACAACCTCGGAGATCAGCCGACCGGTCTATTTACCGACAGCCAACCCACTCCCGGGCCCGGCTCTCTCTTCTCCGGCGCGTCGCAGAAGATTGGCGACGGACATGCCTTCCTATACTGCCTCACCGGCAGCGGCTACGGACGTAAGGAGTTCGAAGGCGTCCAATCCGTCGGCGCAGACGCGTGCGCCGCTCTCGGTGCCTCGCCAACCGGGTTTGGCGGTCGCGGAGACCCGATCGACTTCGTCGGCAGCGACGTTGCGATGCCCTCCACCGAGTGCTGCGCTAGCGGCACGACGTACGCGACGACCTACGCAACGACATACGGGCAGCCGTTCGAGTTTCCCACCTACGGTGGCCCGATCGTTTTCCCGTACATTAACAGCGGCAGCGGCCTAACCGGGCTTGGCACGAACCAGCTCAAACTCACGACCTGGACCTACTGTGCGATTGCCAATGGCACCATCGGCTTCTGGGACGACGCCGCGATCACCAAGGACAACGGC
Source organism: Candidatus Cybelea sp. (assembly GCA_036267315.1). Classification (GTDB taxonomy): domain Bacteria; phylum Vulcanimicrobiota; class Vulcanimicrobiia; order Vulcanimicrobiales; family Vulcanimicrobiaceae; genus Cybelea. The sequence goes on from DATAWH010000075.1 coordinate 17,818, forward strand.
GGAACCCCGGTTGCCGGCCACCAGCCGATCACCTTCTACTTCCGTTCGGACGGCAGTGGAACGACCTTCCTGTTTGAGAACAAGCTCAACGACAGCGTGTCGGGCTGCAACCAAACGTGGAAGGCTCCTTTCAACAAGGCGCCCTACCAAAAGAACGGCCGCAGCGCCGCATGGACTTTCCCGCCCGTGAACCTCAACGCGTTGGCCTGGACCGGCCCGACCGGCGCGCAGTCTTCGGGCTCGACCTTCATTGGCGCCAGCGGCAATCCGGGCGTCATCACCGGGATCCAGAGCGGCACCGGCGCACCGTTTGCGACCGGATACGCCGAAGGCGCCTGGGCGAACGCCGCCACGAGCCCGTCGCTTGGCCAAGCGGCGCTCCTCAGCGGCCAGAAATTCATCAGCCCGACCAATACGGCCGCAGTAGCCGCAAGCTTAGCCGGAGCCGTTGAGAGCAAGATCCAGTTCGGCATCGGTTCCGACGGCATCTCGCTCGGCTCCAGCACACCGAACTGCCAGCTCTACATGCCGCCGTCGGTCTTCGTAAACCCGCCCACGGGCGCGTATCCGATCGTCGGACTGAGCTACTTCATGTTCTACGGCCAAGATCAGAAGCGTGCCGGCTCGAATCACTTCAAAGACCTCAAGGGTCTGATCACGTACCTCGTCTCGAGCACCTGGAGCTCCGCGCTTCCCAACCTCGAGTACTCGCCGCTCCCCTCGTCGACTCGAACGGCTATCCAGCAGTCAATGAACGGGCACGGCTCTAACCCGGCCTGCTTGAAGACCTAAGTAACAAGCCCCACTTATGCGCGCTGCCTTCGGGCAGCGCGCATAAGCACTTTCCTTTTGGAGCCTCGATGACGTTTCGCCCGCGGACTTTTCTTATCGTATGGATCGTGCTCGTGCTCGCCGCGTGCGGCGGTGGCTCGAGTTCCACGTCCAACGGCATGCCTCCGGCGGCCTCAGAAGTCCGCGTCCGCTTTGCCGAGGCGGCTCCTTCGCTCGAGACGATCATCAACGGCGTGCCCCAATCTATCGGTAACGCCTACCTGCGCGTCAACGGCCAGACCGTTAGCTCGCAGTTCAACTACGGCTCGATCAGCTCGTTTCTCAGCATGACGCCCGGGACGAAGTCGATGTCGGCGCTCAACATCCTCGGCTATCGCGTCGGTCCATTCAAGTCCTCGCCGTTGACGGGCGGTAAAGATTACACGCTCGTACTCGTGGGAAGCTATCCGAACTACCGGGTGCTGACGTTCGAAGAGCCTCCCGGCTCTAAGGGCGGCGCGCAGCTTTCATTCTACGAAGCCTCGCCCGCGGTGCCGAACGCGGATTTCGGCAGCTTCACCGCCTCGAGCCGATCGAATTTCAAGCGCCTTGGGAGCGCTACGCTCGGCAACGTCGCGACCGTCTCGCTCGGCGGCAACGTAACGAACATCGGCGGTTACGCAGGTAGGGGGACGAAAGCGTTCCCCGGCGGCGCGATCAATCCGGCGAATATCGATTCCTTCGATAAACACAACGCGCTGCCGTTTCACAACGCGTCGCGGCTCTCGCTCTTCCTTTTCGATGCCAACCCGAATGGTTCGACGACCGGGCCGATCTTTGGGAGTCTCGACCGATGAAAGTCTCGACAATCTTTGCGGCGATCGTTGGAATCGGCGCCGCGCTCGTCGCCATCTCCGGTTGCACGGCCCCCGGTCCGGCGCCGATCTCGGGGGGAATTGCCGTGCCCCCGAACCCGACGCCGCCGGCGAACTTGCTCTACGTCGATCATCTGGGAACCTTTTACGCGTATCGCCTTCCGCTCACGGCCAATTCGAAACCCGTGCGAACGCTCGAAGAGTGGCCGGGCCTCGCGGGCCCGCCGGCGATTGCCGTCGGACCGTACGGCGAGGTGGCACTCGCGAGCACCGAGGCGATCCGCATCTTCAAGCCGCCAATCGTTTCATTCGCGCCGTCGCACGTGAAGCTGTCGATCAAGCTGACGCCGGCGATTACCGAGGTCGGGCCGTACGGCGCCGATCTCGTCGACATGGAGTACGATCCGAACGATAACCTGTGGCTGCTCAACAATCTCGGCCATGAGGTCTCGGAGTTGCGCGCGCCGCTGTCGAAAAAGAGCGTCGCCGGGGTGCGGATCGCATTCGGGCAACCCGGATCGAAGACGGCCGGCTTTTCTACGCTGGTTCAGGCGCGTTTCGACGTGAATGCGGCGTTGTACGTTTACGCGAACGCGACGACGATCTCGCGTCTCTTCAAAGTCTCTTTTCCCTACGCGAAACAGCCGTCGTCCCTTGGCATCGATCTGGCGCAGGCCGACTTTGTCGACGCTAGCCAGTATCTGCCGACTGCGAGCAATCCTGCTACCGTGCTGTTGGGCCAGTATTTCGGGGCGCTGCGTTCGCCGAGTCCGGGCTCGCCGCCATCGCCCCCGGTTAACGTTATGAGCCAGTTCAACGAGCCGCTGCAGCGCGCTCAGGGGCTCTTTCCCAACCAGCACTCGGAATCGATCGTCTCCGCGCTTGCCGCCGACGCGCCACGGCTGCTCTTTTATACGCTCGCGCTTGCCGACGGAAGCCTGAGCGCTTATACGTTGCCGATGCAGTCGCAGGCTAAGCCGAGGTTCTCGATTCGCTGTCTCGCCGGCGCTACCGGTTGCGCCGGGCGCGATCATCTGTTTCTCGCGCCATAAACCGCGTGTAGCGCCGGCTACAAATGCGTAAACCCTAGACGATCCCGCCGGCCGTTCCTAGGTGCGCCCGCATGGAACGACCATCACCGGTATCGTCGCTGCGCGGACGACGCCTTCGGCGACGCTGCCCATCAGCAACCGTTCGAAGCCGGAGTGGCCGTGGCTGCCGAGCACGATGAAGTTTGCCGGGAGTTCGGCTGCAAGCTGCTCGATCTGCTCGACGGGCGCGCCCTCGGGAACGCGTGCGCTCACCTGCACTTTCGAGGAAGCGCGCGCGACCGCGCGCTCGACGATCTCCTTGCCCTGGCTACGCAGCAGTTCCATCGACTCCTCGGCCAGTTGCGCCGCGCCGGCGCTGATCGCGGCAGCACGCGCGAGGTCGAGCACGTGACAGACGACGATCTCGGCTGCGAGTTTCGACGCCAGCTCGACGGCAAAATCGAGTGCGCGCATCGAGCAATCGGAACCGTCGACGGGAACGAGGATCGGCTTCATGCGCTCTCGTTATGCCGGGCCATTGGTACCTTCCCGCCCGGCGTCAACGAATGAAGAAGAAAGCCGCGGCGGCGCCGATCCCCGCGAGCAGGGCGAGGGCGCCGGCCGGAACGAGGGCCGCCCGCTGACGCGAAAACCCAAGCGCATACACGGCCTTGAGCAGGTTGTTCGACGACGCTGCAATCAGTATCGCAATCGCCGCTGCGCTCAATCCCGCGGCCCCGGCACCTCCCTGTGCCAAGCTGAGGACGAACGGATCGATATCCGTGACGCCGACGACGGCGGCCAGCACGTAGATTCCCGCGTGACCGAACGTCTGCTGCGCGAACGTCGCCAGCATCGAGACCGCGACGAACAGCGCAGCAAAGATCAACGCCGTCCAAAGTTGCAGGGGATTCGAGAGAGCGGTTTGCGCGGCAGCGGCCCCACGCGTTCGCCCCAAACGCGCCGCAGCGACGGCGCTGAGCACGGCCAGCGCGATCAATACGGCCGCGAGGCGACCGGCCAGCGCGAGGTTGAAAAGCGCGCATACGAAGAGAATTCGTACGTACATCACGGCCGTTGCGGCGAGAACTCCGGCCTGGAGCGGCGGTCGCATTCCTTCGTCGCGCGCGCGTCGCGCCAGCACGACCGTCGTCGCCGTCGACGAGATGAGGCCGCCGAGAATCGAAGTGACCAACGTGCCGCCGTGCGGAAGCACGTAACGCTGCAGCAAGTAGCTCGCGTACGAGATCGAAGAGACGGCCACGACTGCCAGCCAGATGCCGAACGGCGTGACCGTCGTATAGGGGATAACGGCGCGGCCGGGCAGCAGAGGCAAGACGACCCCTACGAGGATCAGGAACTGTCCGGCGGTCACGATCTCCGAAGTGGGAATGCGCTTTGCCGCGTCGTGGAGCGTGCGGCGGCTGCCGAGCAGCAAGACCGCGGCAACCGCGACGGCGATGCAGAACCACGTCGGCGCGGTGACGCAGAGCGCGCCAAGGATAAACGCGAGCACGTTACAGGACGGCACGACGAGCGAGCCTTCAGCGGCCTCGCTTTCGGCGTGCAGTCGAACGTGTGCGTAAAGCCACGACCCGACGACGATGAGCCCCGCAATGAAGGCTGCGCCATAGCGCGGCTCGAGGAGGTAGAGCGCTCCTCCGGTGAGCGCGAGCAGCGGAAAAGTCCGCACGCCGCCGGGCCGATGCGGCATTTCGCCGGCATAAAATCCCTCGAACGCAAAGCCGAAGAAAAGCGATAGCCCAAGAAGCAGCCCGAGCCTCGCTACGCTCGCCGACGCGATGCTTGCGACCATTCCTCTCCCGATAGAACCTCGGAAGTTTGGCTTCCTGCTGCGTTTTTCGCGTGGAGGAATCGCTTACTGCCACCACGGAGAAGGCGGCATGCTACGACGTACGCTCGTCGTTGCGGCGTTAACGCTCGGCGGCTGCAGCGCGGCATTGGGCGAACGCGTGCACGAACAGTTCCATCAGGCCATATCTGCCGGAAGCGCGCCTTTGGTAAAAGTTGACAACGTGGCCGGCAGCGTCAAGGTGGAGACCTGGTCGAAGCCCGTCGTCGAAGTGTACGCCGTGAAGTCGGGATACGACGCTGCGGCGCTGCGCGGACTAACGATCGAGGTCAGCCGCGACGCGGACGCGATTACGATCGCAACGCATTACGCGGGCGGCAATCACAACGGAGGCGTGCGCTACACGATCACCGTTCCGCAAGCAGCGTCGCTCGACATTGCAAACACGGCGGGTGAGGTCCGCGTCGCCGGCGCCACCGGCAACGTCCGCGTGCAAACGCAAACCGGCACGATCGACGCGCGCCTCGAGCGGGTCGAGGGCGATCGGACGATCGACTTGCGAGCCACCACCGGAACGCTCGTTTTGCGAATTGCACCAGAGAGCAGCGCGGACGTCGAGGCGCAGAGCGTCGTCGGCAGCTTCTCCAGCGATTTTCCCGGAATCGAAAGCACCCGCACGAACATCGTCGGCTCTCGGGCCACCGGAAAGATCGGATCGGGCGTGGCCCGCATCCATTTGGAGACCACGACGGGGGCCATTTCGCTCCGATCGCTGCGATGAAGTTCCCGCGCTGCGCGTTGGTTATCGCGCTTGCCGCCGCGAGTGCCGCGCTGGTCCCAGGGTGCGGTCAACGCCAGGCCCTTCCGGCGGCGCCGCCGGCGGAGCAAGAACCTGATGTCGTGCCCATCGGGCCGATTCGGCACGTCGTGCTGGTCGTTCAGGAGAATCGAACCTTCAACGATTTCTTCGCGACGTTCCCGGGCGGCGGCGGAACGACGACCGGTAAAGTCGGCGTGGTCGCGCGTTGCCACATCTATAAGGAAAAGACGATCGCGTTAACCAAGTCCGATCTGGCTACCTCGCGCGACATGAACCATAGCTACCAGGGATTCCTGAAGGCGCGTAATCGCGGCGCGATGGACGAGTTCGATGCGGTTCCGTATCAGAACGGCGACCCCGAATGCCGCCAACCGTATCAGTATACCAACCCGGCTCAGATTGCGCCGTATTGGGATATGGCCCGCCAGTACGCACTGGCCGCGCGAATGTTTACAACGCAAGGCAGCAGCAGCTTCACCGCGCACCAAGATCTGATCGCCGGGGGCACCGTCGTGGCGCCGAACGAGGCGCTGATCAACTCGCCGAGCTGCTCGGGTGCGAAATGCGTCTGGGGATGCGACGCGCCGCCGAACACTCGTACGCAGCTGATCACCGCGACGGACCAGTATTTAGGTGGGAAAGGGCCGTTCCCGTGTTTGAGCTATCAAACGCTGCGCGATTTGCTTGACGCGCGCCGCGTATCGTGGAAGTACTACGTTCCGCCGATGTGCTGCAATACGTTCGGGAAGCTGATGAGCGCCTTCGACGCAATCAAAGCGGTGCGCAATAGCAAAGAGTGGGACACCAACGTCGTTAGCCCGCAAACGCAGATTTTGACCGATATCGCCAATGGAGCGTTGCCGGCGATGTCGTGGGTAATTCCCGACGAGGGCGACTCCGACCACCCCGGCAACAACTCCGACAGGGGCCCGTCCTGGGTAGCGAGCGTCGTCAATGCCGTCGGCGAAAGCCGTTACTGGAAGACGAGCGTCGTCATCGTTCTCTGGGACGACTGGGGAGGGTTGTACGATAACCTCAGTCCGCCCCATAAGAACTACGGCGGCCTGGGTTTTCGAGTACCCGCGATCGTCGTCTCGCCCTACGCCAAAAAAGGTTACGTCTCGCTCACGCCCTACGAGTTCGGCAGCGTTCTGAAGTACATCGAAGGCAATTGGCGCCTGGGATCGCTGCACACCACCGACAAGCGCTCGACCAGCATCATTGACTGCCTGGATTATTCGCAGAAGCCGATCGTGTTCAAGCCGATCGCGGCGAAGTATTCGGCCGAATACTTCCTACATAAGTCGCCCTCATATTTGCCGGTCGACACCGACCTCTAGCGGGGCATGGGAGACCCGAAGGTCTTCACGAAGGAGCCGCACCTATGCAATTCCGCATCGTAAGCCACGCCTGCCTGGATATCACTGCTCGCGGAAAGCGGCTCGTGATCGATCCCTGGTTGAACGAACCGACCTATTGGTCGGCTTGGTGGCACGCCCCGCCGCCGGTTTTCGGCCCAGACATCTTCGAAGCCGACTACGTGTACGTCACGCATTGGCACTTCGATCACTTCGATCCGAAGACGCTCAAGAAATTCTCCAAGAACACGACGGTGATGGTGCCGAAGTTTCCAATTTCGGGGCTGCACGAGCAGCTGCGCGAGATTGGCTTCGCACGAATCATCGAGCTCGAGCACGGCCGTCCGATTCAGCTGGCCGATGGATTGACGTTCACGAGCTACCAGATCAGCTTCCAAGACGATAGCGTCGCGGTCGTCGAAGCCGACGGCACGGTTTTGGTCGACCTCAACGATGCAAAACCGCTCCCTTCGTCGTGGCGCGCGTTTCGCGCGAAGTACCCGAAGGTCGACTTCATGCTGCGAAGCCACTCGCCGGCGTGGTCGTATCCCACGCGTTATACGTTTGAAGACCCGTCGGACCGTTTGCCGGTCGACTCGAAAACCTACATGGACGCGTTCGTGGCGGCGGCGCAGCAGCTTCGTCCCCGCTACGCGATCCCGTTTGCGAGCGGCATCTGTCACCTGCACCGCGAGGTCCGCGATGAGAACCGCTTCTTGGTGGCGGCGCCGGAGATGAAGGCGTATTTCGAAGCAAACTCCGATCGCGCGCCGCAGACGGCGCTCGTCGTCATGCCGGTCGGAAGTACGTGGTCCTCGGAGACCGGCTTCAATCTCGCCGCCGGCGTCGTCGACGACATGGTCGCCTACGCCGAAGTGCGCGCCCAAGAAGTGCAGGAGCGTCTTGAAAAGACGTACCGTTCCGAAGAGCAGAAGCAGATCGCATTCCAAGATTTCGCAAACTATTTTACAAAGTTCTTGAAAGCGACGTGGTTTCTGCGGCCGCTGATGAAGGCGCGCTGGGTCTTTCCGATCGAAGGCCAGACCCCGGAGTTTTGGTGCGTCGACTATCGCACCGGTAAGATCGAGCGCTTCGATCGCATGCCCGAGAACTACGACAGCTCGGTCACCGTCCACCCGGCTGTTCTGTCGGGATCGCTGCGGAACACCGTTTTCACCAACGTTGATATCTCAAAACGCTGGCGGGTACACATCAGGCGCGGGAGTGCGATGCGGCACTTCGTCGTGACGAACTTGCTGCTGTTGTACGAAGCGGAGTATCTGTCGCCGAAGCGGCTGCTGTCGTGGCGCTTTATTTCCGGCTATCTGCGGCGCTTGCCTGAGGTATTGGACTATCTAGCGATGGCGTTCAAGACGGCGACCCGAGGAAAGGAGTCGCTCGTCCAAGCGGTCACGAGCATCGCGGAAGGGTAGGACGCGCTTGGCTCGGCGTGCGACAAATGTAGCAAAACAAGCGAGCTGTTTTGGCCGCGAAAAAAGCCGACTACGGTAAATTTAGCAGCAGGGGATGCACTCAGGTAGCGCTAAGCGTCGAGGACGGGAACCCCATGCCGATGTAGTCCGCCCTGACGTAGAGGAGCTGGTATTTTGTACTCTCCTTGTGGGTCGAACGGCCTACGGGCCCAGGAGTTCCCCGGTCAGACTTGCCGAGAGAGTCTGATGACCCCCATACACACTTTCATGAAAGAAATGGAGCAAATTTCTATAATGAAGATCTCCAGTTTGTCCAAGTACACCTTGGGCGTCGTTGCGGCCGCCGGCATTCTCGCCGGTTGCAGCAGCGGTGCGCAGACGAGTGGCTTGGGCTCGGGCGTAACCCCGGCGGCCGGTCAGCACGTCAGCGGATCGAACTTCGCCGCGAAGGCGCCCCTCATGCACGGGCAGGCCAATGTCAAGATTGTGCCGATCTCGCCCGACAAGAAGAAGGCGAAAAAGTACGCCTACGTATCTGACTCGGGCGCCAACGAGCTGTTCGTGTACAACTTCGCCAACGGTTCCTTCGGAACCGCGGTCGGTAGCACCAGCAACGTGAGCCAGCCGCAAGGCCTCTGCGCGCTCAAGACGGCCGTCTATCTGGCCAACACCAACGATTCACAGATCCTCGTCTTCAAGGCTCCGTCGACGACGTCGTCGAGCAGCCTGTCGACGACGGGTTTCTTCCCCGTCGGCTGCTCGGTTGACAGCAAGGGTGACGTCGCAGTTTCGAATATCTGCACCGCTCCCTACTGCTCGCCCGAGGGCAACGTGATGATCTTCAAGGGCGGCAAAGGCACCCCGACGACGGCAACCTGCCCGAACCTCGCCCGCTACTACTTCCTCACGTACGACAAAAAGGGCAACATCTGGGTAGACGGCGAGGATGCCAGCTACGCGTTTGCCTTCTGCGAAATACCGGCAGGCAGCACCAACGGCCAGGCGATCTCGCTGAACGTCGATCCGGAGTTCCCGGGCGGCGTCCAAATCGGTGGTAAGAACGTCACGATCCTCGACCAAGACACCAACACCGTCGATGAGTACACGATCAGCGGAACGAGCGGCACGCTCTCCGGTTCGGTCGCGCTCGGCGGCGGCATCTCTGACCCGGTCGGCGACTGGATCACCAAGAACGGCAAGTACGTTCTGACCGCGAACGCGGGCAGCGCGAACGCCACCAGCTTCGCCTACCCGGCCGGCGGCAACCCGGTGAGCACCGCCAGCGGTCTCGTCGAGCCCATCGGCGTAGCGGTAGCCAAGTAACACCCCCTCTCCTTCACTCGAGAAGGAAACGAAACGAGCCCGCTCCGGCGGGCTCGTTTTTTTTATCCAACCGTAAGCGATCCGCTTCACTCGGTCCGCGCAAGCAAAGCCGCCCTAAGGATCGCCACCTTCTTAAGCGATAGGCTCGGGCGTTGTTATAAACGTCCAGCTCACGAACGCGACTCAAAGCAAAAGCGTGAGGGCAGGGAAGACGTACGGAGATAGGCCATAGCGGTTCACGCCGTAGATGGCGAGCAATTGCTGGATCGGATAAGAGTAAATCGTACTTGTGAAAATGCCCGGACTCGGCAAAGCCGACGGGCGCCGATACGAAAAAAGAGGCGCCGCCGAAGCGTCGCCTCTTTCGCTTTTGAGCGGGATCGGCCTAGAGGGCTTTGACTCCCTTGGGCGTTCCCCAGCCATCGGGACCGGAGAAGAGGCCGAACTGGCCGGTTCCTGCGGTGCAGAGGTATTCACCGCCGCACTGACCGTCGCTGCCGCTCGTTACCGGGTAGATTTCCTTCTTTTGTTTCCCCTTCGAAAGCTTCCAGATGGCTTCGCCGCCCGTGAGCTTCGTCGAGTTTCCGGCGAGTGCAACGATGCCGCCGACCAACGGTGACGAGATGCTGGTTCCCTGAACCGTTATCCAACCGCCGTACTCGTAACCGTCGTATTCTGCCACGCCCGTCGCCACGGCCGAGATGTCGCTGCCGGTGCGGTACTGGCAATCCGGATCACTCTGCCAAGAAGGCTTGGCTTCTTGGGTGCTCGAGCAGCCGCCGCCCGAATCGGCCCACACGATTTCGCTGTATCCGCGCTTTCCGCCGCCAGTCGAGAGTCTGGTACCGCCGACCGCGATGACGTCCTGGAACGTCGCCGGCTGACCGAGGCCGTAACCGCCGTCGCCAGAGCTGGCGAGATAGGCGATGCCCTTCGTATCGTAGCTCGATTCGCTGCCGCCGGTGCCGTCGTAGCTGTTGCTGACGACCGTCGCGCCGAGCTTCACGGCCTCTTGTTCGGCCGCACCGAGGTCGCTCCAACCGTTCGAGTTGGCTTCGACGAGGATGACCTTACAGTTCGGGCACGCTGCGGAGACCATTTGAACGTCGAGGTCGATCTCGAGCGCCCACCCTTTATTGGGAGAGGGATAGTTGCTCTGCTGCCCGGTCTGGTTGTATTTGAGGATCGTTCCGGTCGGAAGGCCCATCGCGGAGCGATACGTCGCGAAATCGCTGACGACGTCGGGGTTGTCGTAGGCATCGACGATGCCGACGACCTGGCCCTTGCCTTTGCTGGCCGAAGGAAGTTTGTAAGCCTTCTGCAGTTCCGTCGCGCCGATGCCGGCGTAATCCGGTCGCGCTTTGCCGAGAATCTGGTTCGTGTCGATCAGCACGTCGCACTGGGCCTGACCCATACGGCTTCCGCCGCAGGCGGCAACTGCTGAGTGGGTCGCGGCCCACATTGGAACGTGCGCCGATTGCAGGCCGGAAAGACCTGAAACCGAGGGCACGCTTGAAGAGCCGCCGGCACTACAGGCTGCGACTCCAAGCGCCGCTGCTAGCGGCACGATGAGTTTAAGGGGTCCCTTCACAAAAGCTCCTTATCGTGGATGGTCTGGGAATTCGTTAGGATACCATTCCTGCAGGGGTCCTACCTCCCGACGGTCCGTTCCCCTGGGGCAGTCGCGCGATCGGTGAGGGTTGAGCGACGTCCCATACGACGGGGGAACGTTGAAATGCCCGGGAACGTTACCAACATCAGATCGTGCAGCAATCTTCTTCGAAAACGCAACGGGCTAAAATCCCGGCCGTCTTGCTTACGGCGTTGTTCCTTCACGGTTGCGGCGCCGGCGCGCACTTCGCGATGCCTTCGCTAGCAAGCGCCGGCACGTACGGTGCCCCGGCTGCAAGCGGCGCTGGTAAGATCGAGCACGTCGTGTACATCGTTCAAGAAAACCGCAGTTTTGACGACATGTTTCAAGGCTATCCCGGGGCAGATACCGTTTCGAGCGGAAAGAACTCGATCGGCAAGACGATCGCGCTGCAGCCGATTAGTCTAGCGACGTCGTACGAGATCGACCATTCGCACGGGGCGATGTTCGCCGCTTGCGACGGAAAGGGAAAGCTGCCGGGGACGCACTGCCGCATGGACGCCTTCGATGAAGAGTCTCAGGCCGGCGGCCCGGAGAACGGGCAGTACGCCTACGTTCCGCATAACGAGAGCAAGCCGTATTTCGACATGGCACACGAGTTCGTGCTGGCGGACCGGATGTTTGCCTCACAGCTCGACGAGAGTTTCGTCGCGCACCAGTACATCATCGCAGCACAAGCGCAGTCGAGCGTCGACGTTCCGTTGGGTCAGTGGGGTTGTGAGGGAACGCCTGGGGACAACGTCGAGACGATGAATCATCAGCGCCAGATTGACGGCGATCAGTTCCCGTGTTTCGACTATACGACCTTAGGCGACGAGCTCGACAATGCCGGGCTGACCTGGCGCTTTTACACGAGCAAGTATACCGAACCGTTGGGCGGCTATTGGTCGGGATATCAGGCCATCAAGCACATTTTTGACGGCCCCGATTGGGCCAAAGACGTCATCACGCCGCAGAAGCGCTTTCTCTCCGACATTAAGTCCGGGCACTTGGCGAACTTCACGTGGATAACCCCGCTGTGCGCCGATTCGGATCACGTCTCGTGCGGCGGCGGCCACGGCCCGTCGTGGGTGACGTCGCTCGTCAACGCCGTCGGGAAGAGCAAGTTTTGGGACTCGACGGTGGTCTTCGTTCAGTGGGACGATTGGGGCGGAATGTACGATCACGTTCCACCGCCTTTCAAAAACTACGACAGTTTAGGCTTCCGCGTTCCGCTGATCGTCATCTCCGCCTACGCCAAGAAGAACTACGTGTCGCACAAGCAGTACGAAACCGCCAGCGTGCTGCGGTACGCCGAGGATCTCTTCAACTTGCCGCAGATGACGGTGGCCGACAAGCGCGCCCTTTCCCCGGCCGGGGATTGCTTGGATTTTACCAAGAAGCCGCGGGCGTACGTTCCGATTCACCCGCACGACGACCCGGAGTTTTTCATCAACCAGCCGCTCGATCCGCGGATACCCGACGAACAGTAAGGCAGCGACGTGAAGCATTCGAGACTCGCCGGCGTTCTTATTCTGACGGTGTTGCTGGCTAACGGCTGCGGCGCGGGATCGCATCTTGCGCTCCCCCCGATCGGAAGCGCCGGCACGTTCGGAGGCCGCGAGGCGAACGGCACCGGCAAGATCGAGCACGTCGTTTACATCGTGCAAGAGAATCGAAGCTTCGACGATATGTTTCAAGGGTATCCCGGCGCCGATACCGTTTCGAGCGGAAAGACCTCGACCGGGAAAAAGATCGCTCTCCAGCCGATTAGCCTGGCGACGTCCTACGAGATCGACCATTCCGGAGCGGCAATGTTCAGCGCGTGCGACGGAACCGGAAAGCTGCCTGGAACGAAGTGCCGCATGGACGGCTTCAACAACGAGTTTCAGGAAGGCGGCCCCGAAAACGCGCAGTACGCCTACGTTCCGCACAACGAGAGCAAGCCGTATTTCGACATGGCGCACGAGTTCGTTCTGGCCGACCGGATGTTCGCCTCGCAGCTCGACGAAAGCTTCGTCGCCCACCAATACATCATCGCCGCGCAAGCGCACTCGAGCGTCGACGTTCCTTCAAATCAGTGGGGCTGCGCGGGAACCTACGGCGACGCCGTCGCGAAGATCAACAAAAAGCGCGAGTATAGCGGCTTCCAACGCCCTTGCTTCAACTACACGACCTTGGGCGACGAGTTGGATGACGCCGGACTGACCTGGCACTTCTACACGAGCAAGTATACCGAACCGTTGGGCGGCTATTGGTCGGGATATCAAGCCGTCAAGCACATCTTCGAAGGGCCGGATTGGAAGAAGGACGTCATCACGCCTCAGAAACGCTTCCTGACCGATATCAAAGCGGGTCACCTGTCGAACTTCACGTGGATTACGCCGCTGTGCGAGGACTCGGATCACGTCTCTTGCGGAGGCGGGCATGGACCGTCTTGGGTGACGTCGCTCGTCAACGCCGTCGGCGAGAGCAAGTTCTGGAACTCCACGGTGGTCTTCGTGCAGTGGGACGATTGGGGCGGACTCTACGATCACGTTCCGCCGCCGTTTAAGAACTACGACAGTTTGGGTTTTCGCGTTCCCCTGATCGTCATCTCGGCGTACGCGAAGAAGAACTACGTTTCTCACAAGCAGTACGAAACTGCGAGCGTGCTGCGTTACGCCGAAGACCTCTTCGATTTACCGCATTTGGCGGCGGCGGATACGCGAGCGCTTTCGCCGGCGGGCGACTGTCTCGATTTTTCGCAGAAGCCGCGCGCCTACGTTCCGATCCACGCGCCCGAGAGCTCGGATTTCTTCGCGAAGCAGCCGCTCGATCCGCGCATGCCCGACGAACAGTAGCGCCCGTCACTCGTCGTCGACCGGTCGCCCCGAGGGCGGCTGTTTAAGAAAATACGAACGGGAACGCGCGGAAGGAATCGCAACGAACGCTCGCGGCGCCCGATTGAAATCGAACATGCGGGCGACGCTCGCCGACGTCTCGTCGGTCGTTCCAAGACGGCCCAAGGCCCAGGTGTCCTCGATGAATCGCACGACGCTGCCGAACCCGTAGGTCGTGTGCGAAATCGTGTTTTTCACGACGTATGGCGAGACGACCAGCAGCGGCACGCGAAAACCCGGGCCGCCTTGGTGGTCGAGCTTCGGCGGCTTTACCTCGTCGTAGAGGCCGCCCCAATCGTCCCAGACGATGACGATCGCGGTCGTCTTCCAATACTTGCTGCGCCCGATCGCGTTGACGACGCTTGCGACCCACGACGGCCCGGTGTCTGACGCGTAGCCGGAGTGATCGGAGTTGACGGCGTCGGGAATTACCCACGACATCGCGGGCAGACTACCGCGATCGATATCGGTAAAGATACTCTTTTCGGGTTGAGAAATGTGCGCGTTCCACTCCTTGGGATTACCATAGACCGGCCAGACCGTGAGGAACGCGTTCCAGCGCGATCCCGTGTTGCCTTGCCACGCGGGAGTGTAGTACTTCCACGAGATGCCTTTGGCGTCGAGAAGGTCCGCGAGCGTGCGGTAGTTTTTTCCGGCATTGGGAAAGCTCGACGTGCACGGAAACGGCCCTTTGTTCTTTTCGTAGTGCAGTGCGGCCGTAATGAGCGACGTCCGGGCGTTCTCTTTGGCGGGACAGCCCCACGGCAACAGCGTGGGATCGTCGATAATGCTCTCCGCCGGCGCGATCTGCGTGTCGCCGCGAATCAGATCCTGATGGGCGGTGAAGCTCCCGCTGCCTTGCGTCTGAAAGAGCCGGTCGCCGATGCCATACTCGGTGGCGATGTCCCAATAGGGCGCGATGTCGCCGGGATCGACGTATTGGTAGGGAGCGCTGCCCTCCGGCTTGCCGGTCGATTGATAGATGATGCGATTGAAGCCGTCCATGTTGCCGTCGCGATAGGCGGTCTTGTAGGCGGGATAGGTGTGGCGCAGCGTGTTGGGCGACTCGAGCCTGACCTTGGCGAGCGCTATTTGCTGCGTCCGGCCGTCGAGGAACTCTTTGCCGGTCGTCGTGCCCGACGTTCCCGGAAAGGTCGCAAAAAGATCGTTGAACGTACGGTTCTCTTGAACCAGGACGACGACGTGTTGGATCGGTGTGACCGCGGCACGGTAGCCGGCCGCCGGCAGGCTCGAAAACTCCGCCGGCGGCGCGGATGCGCCCGAACACGATGCAAGTGCCGCGCCGGCCGCAACTGCGGCGGCGCGGCACCTCTGGATCACGTCGCCGCCGCGGCGCTCGCTCGCTGGGCGATCGCCCCAACGTCGTAACCGAACGTTTCGGCGACCTGACTCGTAACCGCCGTGATGTCGGCAAGCTCGCCCGCGCTAAAGACCGGTTTGTAGTAGTCGGGGAACGAGAGCTTCTTTCCGTAGGCTTCCCGCGCAGCTGCGAACCCTTCGGGAGCGAGGCCGGTGTGCGCGAGGATGCGGTCGATCGTCGCGAGTGAATCAGAACACAGGTCTTCGTAGCGCACGATGCAGACGCGCTGCGCGAGCGCGGGATCGTCGGCAATCTGTTTGGCCACGAAACCGTAGACGTAGGCCCAATATCGAGCGCGCGACTGGACGACTTGTCCCGCGTCGAAGAGACGCCTGATCTCTCGCAGCACGTCGGGGTTGCCGACGTTGGCCATTATCTGATGCGGCCCGAACTCGTGGTGTCCGGTCAGTTCGATGATTTCGATTTGACGTGGATCGTCGCGCTCGAGTTCGGCCCAGATCCGGTCTTGTTTGATCATCGAAGCGATGTGATCGATTGGGTTGCGAACGTAGAGGAGGAAGCGCGCGTCGGGAAAGAGTCGCCGTAAGTACTGCATCCGCACGACGCACAGAATCGCCTTGCTTACGTACCGCGTGCGGCCACGAACCAGCGCGAGCTTGCGCAGATGATCGACGTAAAAGCGTTCGAAGTTCGGATTTGAGATGGAAGCGTCGAGGACGCTGTACTTCGACTCGTCGTGGATGAATGGGAAGAAGTGCTCCCACAGGATCTCCTCGCCCATCTCCGCGCTGTCGCGGGTTACCTGAATGCGGTCGCGATGAATGCGCGGAACCGGTTTGCGCATCGCGTCGACCGGTATCCGCGGAAAAACTTGGTTCCAGACGTACGGCATGTAGGGCATCAAGAAATCGGCGTACTTGTGGGTAACGACGTCGGGGTGCTCGCTGAGCATCTGCAGCGATATCGTCGTCCCCGCTCGCGGCAGCCCGCAAATGTAGACCGGACGATCGACCGACTGCGTCGCGATGCGGTTCTCCAGCATTTTGGATTCGAGATTTCCCAGCGCCACAAAGAGCGGCGCCGCGGCGTGGACGCCGCGGACGCTCCAGTAGAAGGGCGCGGGAACGGAAAATTTTTGCGGCTTTGCCGCTTCTTTCGTAGCCATTGTCGGGGCTAGACCTTCTCGAAGAGGGCGCCGATTACCGTCAAGCCGGGGCCGAAGGCCATGCTGAGAATCTTCGAGCCGGCGGGGATCTCATCGGACTCGACGATCAGCTGCCAGATGTGCGGAGCCGTGGCCGAGGCCATGTTGCCGTTCTCGTAGAGCACCTTGCGGCTCAGCGCGATCTGCGATTCCTCGATACCGAGCCGGCCGCGAATTTGATTGAGAATCGCCGGGCCGCCGGGATGGATCGCAAAGGTCATCGCGTGCTTTTCGCGTTCGAAATCGAGCCCGACTTGGGAGCATATCGAGGTGACGAAGTCGGCGATCGAGTCGCGGATCATGAACGGGACGCGTTTGGAGAGCGACATATCGAACTGCAGGGGGCCGGGGCGCAACGTCATCTCGGGTAGTGAATCCGGCAGAATGTATTCGTCAATGGCCAGAACCTTCAGGCCGCTGCCGCCCTTGCGGTCGAACTCCGTCTGCGGATAGGCGCCGTACTTGATGAAGCCGTCGGCGAACAGCGTCGACGTTACGAAGTTGTCGGGCTCGTCTCCCAACAGATCGAAGTGCAGCGAGAGGAACTCGGTGTGGACCAAATCGACGCGACGCTTGCGTTTGGGAAGCGAGTCGTACGACGAGCCCACCAGACCGACCGCGGTGCGCACCGCGGGAAACGCGCCGTAGCACCCCATGTGATACGAGTGCGTAACGCCGGTGCGAAGCCACTTGCGGCCGGAAAGAAACGTCTGCACCGGGCTCGGCGAGATGTAGCCCGAGCAACTGACGTGCACGATGTCGTCGGGCGGCTGCGCTTGCGGATCCGCGTAGACGCGCTCGAATACTTCGCAGGCAACCTCTTCAAAAAGGCTCATGCGTTCGTCGAGCCCCTCGCCGGTTGCCGCTCGCAGGTTGCCGTAGCGGCGAATCGTTTCGTATTCGCTTTCCGGATCCGGTACGACGAACCGCGAGGTCAAGACGCTGACTTGGCGACGCGCGATGTGCCCGCTCGAAGCGCCGTAGCGCGCCATTCGCTCGCCGATCAGCTGCGCGAGCTCTTCACGCTCTTCTCGCGATTTCAAACCCTTCCGCGCGCTTTGCGCGATCGTCATGAAGTGCGCCTGGATTCTCTTGAGCTCTTCCTGTTCGCGCGGCTGCGTCATCGAAATGCGCTGAAAATCGGCAAGCACGACCGGCACGGAGACCGGCGCTGCGTCGGGGTGATTTGCGGCGTCGGCGGCGACGCGTGGGGAGGCGGAATCGGCGATCTTTTCAAGCGTACTCATATAAACCCAAGATTGTCTTTCGCCATCAGGCTTATTCTTCCATGCGGGGCGAGCTTGCCGCGGTGATTCACGTGACATCAGTAATCTCAGTTACCTTTTGCGTGGTCGCATCGTGTGGGTTATTCATCATCGACTGGCTTGCCCGAGGGGCGCTGGTGCAGAAAGTAGGATCTCGCGTATTTGGAACCGATGGGCACGAACGCGCGAGGTTGTTGCGTAAAGTCAAAAAAATCGTCGATGAAGCCGGTGGCGTTTTTATCCGAAGTACCCAGCGATGGAAGGTCCCAGTTCTCTTCCACAAATTTAATGATGCTGCCGAAATCGTACTGCACGTGCGATACGTAGCCGGTTTTGGCGTACGGAGAGACCACGATTGTTGGTACCCTAAAACCCTCGCCGCCATAGCTTTGCTCGCCCGGCGGGGCCACGTGATCGTACCATCCGCCCCAGTCGTCCCAAACGATGACGATCGCCGTGGTATTCCAGGCCTTGCTCTCGCCGATGGCGTTAACGACCTGGGCGACCCACGAGGGACCGGTGTCCGAGTTATCGCCGGGGTGATCGGAGTTCTGGTAGTCGGGGATTACCCACGACACCGCCGGCAGCGTGTTGCGCTTAATGTCGGTAAAGACCTTCGTTTCAGGGCTCGCTTGATTTGTCTGCCATTCAGGCCCGTAGCGCACCGCTCTGATAGCGTCGAACGCGTTCCAAAGATTGCCGCCGAAGCTTCCGCCGACGGTGGGTGCGTAGTAGCGCCACGATAGCTTCTTTGCGTCGAGCGTATCCCGCAGCGTACGATAGGTCAAGCACGGAAACGGACCGGTGTTTTGATACGGCTTCCACACGTTGTTCTCGGTGATCAGCGAGGTCGTCGTTCCCGGGTGAGCGTCGCATCCCCACGGCTGGCTCGCGCCGCCAGACGGAAAGTCGATGAGGTTATAGGTTGAGTTGATCGCGGTATCGCCGCGAATTAAATCTTGGTGTGCGGTGAAGCTTCCACTGCCTTGCGTTTGAAACATGTGATCGGCGAGCACGTACTGTTTTGCCAAGTCCCAGTACGGTGCAACCTGCGCCGGCGCGACGTACTGATAGACGTACGTTCCCGGCGTCGTCCCAATGGGCGTGATGTCGAAACCGTTCATCTTCCCGTCGTTCCAGTCGCGCAGAAAGAACGAGTGGCCGTTGTTCGGAGAGATCGAACTTTCGAGATTGGCCGATCGCAGGCGAAGCGTCCCGCCGCTGTGCGTTTTTCCGACGGTGGCGCCGTCGGCTCCGGGAAAGGTCGCGAAGAGATTGTCGAAGGTGCGGTTCTCTTGAATTATGAGGACGACGTGCTTAAAGTGCTTGCCCTGTTTTGCCGGTGGCGGGGGGAGGAACGGGGCCGATCCCGAGCTCGATCCTCCTCCGCCGCAGCCGGCCAAAGCCGCCGATCCCGTACCCGCACACACGAAGGCCGCAAGCGATATAAGCCGCGCGAACCGGTTGCGATCGCCCATACCTCAAGACCTTATGGTGCGGCTCCGCGCGGCATCCCTTCCCAGGCGAGCGCCGGGCGATGATCCTCGCGGCGACCCCTCAAGCGGTGACCGAGGCAGCCGGGCTGCTGCGCGGCGGAGCGGTCGTCGCCTTCCCAACGGAGACCGTCTACGGGCTTGGAGCAGACGTCTTTTCGCCGCGCGCCGTCGCCGCGATCTTCGAAATCAAGCGGCGGCCCTCGTTCGATCCGCTGATCGTTCACGTCTGCGACGGAGCAATGCTGGAGCGCGTCGCTGCCGATCTTCCGGCCGCGGCCACGGCGCTGATCGAACGCTTTTGGCCAGGCCCCCTGACCCTGGTGCTGCCGAAGCGGTCCGAAGTGCCCGAGCTCGTCACCGCCGGATTACCGACGGTCGCGGTGCGGATGCCCGCGCATCCGGTCGCCCGTGCGCTGATCGAGGCGGCCGGGACGCCGCTGGCGGCTCCGAGCGCCAACCCGTTTGGACGCATCAGCCCCACCACCGCCCAACATGTCGAGCGCATGCTCGGGTCGCTCGTGCCCTTGATCCTCGACGGGGGCGCGACGGAGGTTGGGATTGAGTCGACGATCGTCACGCTGGGGCCGCGGCCCGCGCTCTTGCGACCGGGTGCGATCGCCGCTGAAGCGATCGAAGCGGTGATCGGTCCGCTCGAGCGTCCAGCTCGCGATTCGGGAGTTCGTGCACCTGGGCAGTTCGCAAGCCACTACGCGCCGGCGACGCGGTTGCGCCTGGTCGAGCCGAGCGAGGTTCCACTCGCGCAGCGACGTCGGGCCGGATCGATCGCGTTGCGTCACGCGGTCGAAGGTTACGCGGCGTCGCGCGTGCTCTCGCCCAGCGGCGACCTGCGCGAGGCCGCTGCGAATCTGTTCAAAACTCTTCACGAACTCGATGCAATGAAACTCGAACGCATCGACGCGCAGCCGGTTGCTGAGAATGGGCTGGGAGTTGCGATCATGGATCGCTTGACGCGCGCGGCCCGCTGAAACGTTGCCGCGCGGCAAAGCGTTTTCCCAGTGGGTAAAGAAGAAAGGACCATGATGCTCAAACGCGATCTCCTTCGGTATGCCGCGCTTTGTACGGCAGCCGTCGTTTGCTTTGGCGCAGCGCCCGCCGGCGAAGTCTTGCCGTATCAAGTGGCCGGAGACGTCGCCGAGAGCTATCGGTTGCTGACAACGACGTATTACGAGCCGGTCGATCCGCACGTGCTGCTCAGCGCGGCCGGCGAAGCGCTCGTCGCTACCGCGCACAAACACGGTGTGGCGATTTCGCCGCCAGCGCTGCACGCCGGCGACGATCGCGACGCGAGCGTCGCTCAGCTCGACAGTGCGATCGCCGGCGCAGCGCATGCGGCCCACGCGCCCTCCAACGAGTTTGCGTACGCGGCCATCGTCGCGATGGCCAAAGCGGTCAACGATCGCTACACCCAGTTCTTTACGCCGGCCGAGTTCAAAGCGTTTAACGAGGCGCTCGATCCGGCTCGCATCGGTGGGATCGGCGTGATGATCGAGCCGGATGCCGCCACCGGTTACATTCGCCTCACGTACGTACTGCCGTCGACGCCCGCCGAACGCGCGGGTTTGCAAGTCGGCGATCTCGTGATGGCGGTCAACGACACGCCGACGAAGGGCCTCGCGACCGACGCCGTCAGCGCGCTGCTTCGCGGACAGGCCGGGACGGTGGTCTCAGTGACGCTCTCGCGCGCGAATGCGACGTCGGTGGTTTCGATTACCCGCGATAACGTGCAGCCGCCTACGGTCATCTACAAAATGTTAGCCGACAGGATCGGCTACGTCTGGGTGATGGCCTTCGGGCGCTCCACGCCGACGGAGTTCGACGAGGCGCTTTCCCGTCTCGCGCAACAGGGCGCCAAAGCGCTGGTTCTCGACCTGCGCAACGATGGCGGCGGTTACGTCGACTCTGCGCTCGACATCAGCTCGAAGTTCATCGCCAATAAGGCGCTGCTCACGGTCAAAGAACGTGGACGGCAAGACGCGACGATTCACGCCGATGGGAATCCTTCGATCACGATGCCCGTGAGCGTGCTGGTCAATCAGTACACCGCCTCGGCCTCTGAGATTACCGCAGGGGCGCTCAAAGACGACGGCATCGCAACGCTGGTAGGCGCCAAGACGTTCGGTAAGGGCGTCATGCAGACGCTTACGCAGCTTCCCGACGGTGCGGCCATCAAGATCACGACCGCTCACTACCTCACCCCGAACAAACACGATATCAACCTGCGCGGCATCGATCCGGATATCCGAATCGATGAAAACCAGAACGCGCGCTTCGGCGAGATCGACCGGGACGCCCAGCTCCGCGCGGCGATCGCTCAGCTACAGAAACAGATCGCGACCAAAAGTTAGCCGCGGTGGCCGTTGAGCGACATGCCGCGGCCACCGGAGTATCGCCGAACCAGCCGGACGACCGTGCCATTGCGCGAAAAGGCTACGTCGTCCATCAAGCGGCGCATGAGAAAGATTCCGAAACCGCGCCCCCGCTGGTCGGGAACGATCTTGCCCTCAAAGGCCGGCGCCGAGAAGCCGCGGCCGCCGTCGCAAATCTCAATCGAAAGCTCGGTGCCGTCAAATCGGCACTCGACGGTAAAGCCCTGCGAGCGTCGCCCCCCGGCGCCGTGCTCGACGGCATTGCTCAGCGCTTCCCCCGCAGCCAGGCGGATATCGGCGATTTCGCTCTCGGAGAAGCCGCAGGCATTGGCAAAACTCGCCACTCCCCGTCGTGCCAGGGCGACGTTGTGGATTTCGCTGGTGTAGTCTGCGCGGTAATGTGTATTCAAGGGTGGCGGTCCGTCCAGTTGAATTTCCCGGCTCTCAGCCTCCGCTAAACCTTCTTCGTCCGCAACGGCACCTTCGAGGGGTCGGAAAGCCTTGGGGGGCTGTCGAACGGAGCCACACACGGCACGTCAGGGGCGATTAGCTCAGCTGGGAGAGCGCCTCCCTTACAAGGAGGATGTCGGCGGTTCGAGCCCGTCATCGCCCACCAGCCCCGCGACGGGTACAACCGCGAAGGCATGCTGACGATCCTCGTTCTCGCCGCCCAAACGGCGGCCATCAACGCCCCAGCGGACCAATACTTCGGCCGCTTCAAGATGAGCGCGCTACGGATCCGCTACGAGACGATGCAGCTCCAGAAGCGCTACGAAACGCACCAGCTTCTGCCGGAGCAGGCGGAGCATCTCCTGATTCTCACGCAGGACGCGTTCGGCCAGTGGTCGCGCGCCTATCCGAAAGACCACTGGCTGCCGTCCACCGGTTACGCTATCGCAGGCCTCTTTGCCGAACTCCCGGGCACGGAAGCACGCGACTGGGCGGTCACCCTTTACGTCTACGTGAAAACCGCCTTCCCGCATTCGAGCTACGCAACCGAGAGCCGGACGGCTCTTCATAAGGGTGTTCCGGTGAGGCCCGACCCGTCGTGGGCGAAAACGATGCGCGCCGCTGGGGTTCCCTCGCCTTCGGCGCCTCCGCCGGCGTTGCCGGCTGAGCAGGCGTCGCCTTCGCCGCCCCCAGGGAGTGTCCGCGCGTCCTGGTAAAGGTTTCATCCGTGGAAACATTGCCCGTCTACGCAAGCGTCGGCGTCGAACGCGACGGCGAGGTTGCGATCGTCACCATGAAGCGGCCCGAGAAGCGTAACGCGCTCTCGCTGCAGATGATGCGCGAACTCGA
>DATAWH010000076.1:0-4894 GCA_036267315.1 Candidatus Cybelea sp.
CGCAGATTCGGGTTCAATGGTGGTGAGGGAAACGAACACACATATGAAAAGCAAATGGTTTACCAGCCTCCTGTGCGGAGCAGCGCTCGTCGGGGTCAGCCTCGGCAGCGCCCTTCCCGTTTCGGCAGACCAAGCGGCGCCGAGCAAGAACGGCCCGGGAGTCGCCCGCGTCAGCGTCCTCACCGGTTCGGCGGTCGTCCAGCGCGGAGACAGCAGCGAGCAGGTAAAGGCCGCCATCAACGCTCCTTTGCTTCCCGGTGATTACATTTCGACCGGGCAGACGTCACGGGCCGAGTTACAGTTCGACGGCTATACTGCCGTGCGGCTCGGCGGCAACGTTCAGGCTCGCATTACCAACGACGACCCGAACAATCGCCAGATGCAGCTCGCCGACGGCACGATCGAGGTCGGCATGGTGCGCGACGCTCGAGCGTTTCAAATCGACACGCCGTCGGTAAGCGTGCGCTCGCAGCAGAAGGGAGACTATCGGGTCTCCATCACGCAAGACGGTTCGACGTGGGTCACGGTACGCCGGGGTCAGGCGCAAATCGTGACGCCGCAGCAAACGTACGACTTGCAGTCTGGGCGAACGCTGGTTGCGCGCGGTGCGGCCTCCGATCCCTCGATCAGCTATACGACGGCGATCGGCTTCGACTCGTTCGACGATTTCAGCGCCAAGCGCGATCAGACGATGGTCGCGGCACTCGATTCCAGCCCCAACGTCAGCCCGGACATCGCCGGGTACGACAACCTCGGTGCCTACGGCCAGTGGCAAGACGTCGCCGGGTACGGGCAAGCCTGGGTTCCGAATCAATCGTCGGACTGGGCGCCGTACCAAAACGGATCCTGGACTTGGGAAGACGGCTACGGATGGACGTGGGTCTCGGCCGACCAGTGGGGCTGGGCCCCGTATCATTACGGACGCTGGCTCTACGCCAACAACTACGGCTGGGCGTGGCTCCCGCCGAGCTACGTAGGGTACTATAACGTGCAGCCCGCGTGGTCGCCCGCGCTCGTCGGATTTTTCGGATTCGGTTTGAGCGTCGGCGGCGTCGGGTTCGGCGTCAACGTTGGCTTCGGCGGCTATCCCTACGTCGGATGGTATCCACTCGCTCCTTATGCTGCCTATTACCCCTGGTACCCGGGCTGGGCTTGGAACGGATACGGCTGGGGCTGGGGCGGTCGTTACGGCTACGGATACCGCGGCTGGAACACGCGCATCGTCAACGTAACGCGCATCAACAACTACTACGGCAACTTCGGACATCACGGTGCGACCGGCACGCTCGTCGGAAACTTCCAGCACGGCAACTTTGGCCACATGGTCGCCGTCAATCCGAAGATGATCTCGAAGATGGGCACGATCCGAGGCGCCGTACCGGTCACGCCGGGCCGGGATAACCTTCGCTTCGCGTCGGGTTCGCGCGGCACGGTGAGCGCGCCGGTCAAGATGTCGAAGGCCTTCGATTCTCCGCGCTTCGCGTCGAATCGCGCGCTGGCCGCTCGGCCTTCCTTCGAGACACAGCAGCGCTCAGTCTCGCAAGCCATCCATGGCGATCCAGGACGCAACAGCGCACCGGTATCCCGCGGCAACGAAATGGCCCGCGGCAACGAGATGAATCGCGGCAACGAGATGAATCGCGGAAACCTCGAATCCGCCCGCGCGAGTGCGCCGACCTCTTCGTGGCAGCGCTTCAACAGCGACCGTGGAATCCAGGCGCGCGGAGCGCAGGGCCAGAGCGCGATGAATCAAGGTACGCGCTCTACGATGAACGACGGGACTCGCGCCGGCGCGCAAAACCGCAGCGTGTCCGATTCGTGGAACCGCTTCTCGCAAGAGCGTAACGGCGCCACGAGTTCCACCGAACGGGCCGGATCGAACGGGCGCGATTTCTCATCCTCGCGAAACCAAGCGTTCGGAAGCGCGCCTCGTAACGAATCGCCGGCGCGAACGTCGCAGCGCGATCCTTACGCGACGCAGTCCCGGAACTCGTATCCTTCGTACTCGCGCGGCAACGGCGGGAACTCGTATCCGTCGTACTCGCGCGGCAACGCCGGCGGAGGTTCTGCGCCGCGCAGCCCCAGCGGAGGAGGCGGCGGTCGTGAAAACGGCGGCGGCGGACATAGCGGTGGCGGAGGCGGCGGCCACGGCGGCGGTGGACGTCCACCGCAGTAGGCTCGAACGCTTATTAAGCCAATCGGGGCGGTGCCAAGGCGCCGCCCTTTCGCTTGCAGAAGGCCGACCGCTAAGACAACCCGTTTCAATCCGCTAAGGAGGTCCGAGATCCTCATGAACCCGTTACGCTTTTCGCTGGGCGTCGCAGCGCTGTGTCTGCTAAGCAGCCTGCCCGCGGTCACCATCGCACAGTCGTCCGCCGTCGCCATGTCGCAGGCGGCTCAAGTCACGATGCCGCATCCGATCCAGGTCAACGCCTGTAATCCGGAACGCAACGTCAGCTACAATTACGCCGGCTACACGCCGGGATTTTATCCCTCGTATGGCCTTTACGGCGGCTATTGGGGCTGGCCGTCCGTCTACGGCTCGACATTCTATCAGGCTCCGGTTGAGAACAATCCGACGCTGGGCATCGATTACGTGAACGCCACCCACCACGTGATGAAACAGATCGAGTTCGGGTTAATCGTCAAAGGCAACTTGGTCGCCGAAGTGAAGGACGTCGGCACGTTCTCGCCCGGCGCAGAGATCAAGCACAAGTTCGGCCTGAGCAAAAACGTATTTCCGCTGCAGACCAGCTTCGCGAAGTGCGTTCCGCTCAAGATCGCCTTCACCGACGGTTCTCATTGGAAGAACCCGCATTTGCCGGCTTACCACGCCAGCATGTACGGACGTCCGCACTACTAGAATCGAGCGAGCTTCTCGCCTAAACCAAAATAAAGGACATCATGGCTCAAGATCTCTCCGCCGTTCAATCGCAAGACAACGTTTGGGACATGGCTCAGCGCCAGCTCGATGAAGTGAGCCGGCTCATCGGCCTCAACGAATCGCTGCACGGGTATCTGCGTCAGCCCAAGCGCGTCCTCGAGGTCTCGATTCCGGCGCGAATGGACGACGGAGGGTTCCGCATGTTCACCGGGTACCGCGTGCAGCACAACATGTCGCGCGGTCCCGGGAAGGGCGGCATCCGCTTTCATCCCGCGGTGACGCTCGACGAAGTCAAGGCGCTCGCGATGTGGATGACGTGGAAGTGCGCGCTGGTCAACATTCCTTTCGGCGGCGCGAAAGGCGGGGTCATCTGCGATCCCAAGAACATGTCGCTGCAAGAACTCGAGAACCTCACGCGCCGGTTTACCACCGAAATCTCGATCATCATCGGCCCGGAGAAAGATATTCCCGCACCCGACGTCTATACGACGCCGCAGATCATGGCGTGGATCATGGACACCTTTTCCATGCAGCACGGGTACTCGATCCCCGGCGTGGTCACCGGCAAGCCGGTTTCGATCGGCGGGTCCCTCGGGCGCGATAAGGCGACGGCGCGCGGCTGTAGCTACGTCGTGGACGAAGCGATGGCCGAACTCGGCAAAGAGATCGCCGGCGCGACGGTCGCGATTCAAGGCTTCGGTAACGCCGGCATGTACTCAGCGCAGTTGATGTCGGACGTCGGCTACAAGATCGTCGCCGTCTCCGATTCGCGCGGCGGAGTCGCCAACGACGACGGACTCGACGTCAAAGGCCTGATGGCCCACAAAGGCGAGACGGGTTCGGTCACGGGTTTCCGCGGCGGCGAACGCATCGACAACCGCGCCGTGCTCGAGTACGACTGCGACGTCCTCGTACCGGCGGCGCTCGAAAAGGTCATTACCGGGGAAAACGCGGCGCGCGTCCGGGCACGGATCGTGGCCGAGGCTGCCAACGGCCCGACGACGCCCGATGCCGACGCGATCCTCTTCGATCGCGGGATCATGGTGCTGCCCGATATCTTGGCCAACGCGGGCGGAGTAACGGTTTCGTATTTCGAGTGGGTCCAAGATCTCCAGGCGAACTTTTGGGAAGAGGCCGAGATCAACGAACGCCTCAAGCACAAGATGGTTCGCGCCTTTCGCGAGACGCACGAGCAGGCCAAACGCCACGGCGTTTCGATGCGCCAAGGCGCGTACTGCGTCGCCGTTTCACGGGTTGCCGAAGCGACGAAACTCCGCGGCCTCTATCCCTGACTCAACTCGGAATCTTCGGCGACGGGCGGCGGACGCTGGTCGACGACGAAACCGGGACGGTCTACTACGTCCCCCATTTTGCAGAGCCGGCGACCGCGGCCGCCTGGTTCGAGGCCCTGCGCGAGGGCGTCCCATGGCAGAGCGAACGCCGCTGGATGTACGATCGCGAGGTCGACGTGCCGCGGCGCGTGGCGCGCTACCGGCTCGACGACCCGGAGCTTCCGCCGGCGCTCAAAGAGATCGCTGCAGCGGCAACCAACACGACCTCCACGCACTTCAATAGCGTTGGTTTGAACCTTTACCGCGACGGGCACGACAGCGTCGCTCCGCACAACGACCATCTCTACGAAATCGTCGAGAACCATCCGATCGCGCTGGTTTCTCTGGGTGCGACCCGCCTGATGACCATTCGCAGTAAGTCGGCGGCGCGATCGGCCGGTCGTAAATCCAAGCGAGTCTACGACATCAATTTAGAAGCCGGCAGCCTCCTGGTGATGAGCTACGCGACGCAGCTACACTACGACCACGGCGTGCCGAAGGCGAAAGGGGCGGTCGGGCCCCGGATCAGCGTGGCGTTGCGAGTTCGCCCGACTGCGCGTTAGACGCCGATCTGCCCGAGATCGCCGAAGAAACGCTGCGTGCGCGGATCCTCCCACCAGTTGACGACGATCGCTTCGACCTCGGGCAGCAGCCGCAACCGCTGCACGTGGCCCTCGAC
>DATAWH010000077.1:0-2919 GCA_036267315.1 Candidatus Cybelea sp.
GCGAGTTCGCCCGACTGCGCGTTAGACGCCGATCTGCCCGAGATCGCCGAAGAAACGCTGCGTGCGCGGATCCTCCCACCAGTTGACGACGATCGCTTCGACCTCGGGCAGCAGCCGCAACCGCTGCACGTGGCCCTCGACGACGCCGCGATCGGGTGCGCTCTTTTTTAGTTCGCCGTGTAACTCGTCGATGGCCGCGTGGCCTTCGTGCGCTTCGGGCAAGGCGGAGTGAAGCTTGAGAATCGGCAGCATCGTTTCGGCCTGGGTGATCAGTTCTTCGCCCGCGACCATCCCGGTGGCGTCGGCGTCTTCTACGCCGTCCCGGCGATTCGAGTTCTCGTCCATATCGAGCATCCTACCCGTTTTCGCGTTGGCGCTCCTGGTCGCGACGGGCTTGTCCGCCCACCGGCGCGGAGTACTGGGACACGCGCTGAGGCGCGGTCGCTTTTACGTGGGAGCGGGCATCGGCGTGGGCGAGGTCGACGGCTCTGGGGTTGGCTCGGTAAAGGCCCCGATCGTCGAACAGATCGAGCGCGAACCAAGTTTGTAATCGACGACTTGGTCACCGGCGGCGGTCGGCGCTCGGCCGCCGAGGGTTACATCGTCCCCCGCCGGTAGCGCGACTCGGTTATACAGCATGTCCACTTGCCGCGCCATCGTGCCTTCGTCGCGGTTGTTGTTGAGGTTGTCGTCGAACCAGGCGCAGTCGGCCGCACTACCCGGCAGCCCGGTGAAAGTGTAGAGAATCGGCTGCGCAGAGGCGGCTCCGCCGGCAACGGCGAGCAAGGCGGCGAAAGTGACGGCGGCGGTTGTGCGCTTCATCGTGCGGTGATTCTACGGCGTACCGGCTCGCTCCGTCCGTTTCGCGGCCGCCGCGATCAGGCTGCGGACTTCGTCGTCGCGCGTCTGTTCGAAGTCTTCATAAAAGCAACCGACGGCAACGAACGGCTCGGGCGTGTACGGGCAAACGACACGATCGGCGACGTCTTCCAAGGAGCGGCAGGTTCGATACGCCGCCACCGGCACGGCGACGACGATCTCGGCGGGATCGCGTTTGCGCAGCGCCGTCGCAGCCGCTCGCATCGTGGCGCCGGTGGCGAGACCGTCGTCGACGAGGATGACCGATTTGCCGGCGACCTCGGCTTGCGGGCGTTCTTCGCGAAAGGCGCGCTCTCGACGGCGTACCTCTTCCATTTCGCGTTGGACGATCTCGTCGATATCGTGCTGATCGATTCGCAGTGACGCGATCGTTCCGCGATCGAACACGCAGGTGCCGTCGCTGGCCAGCGCGCCCATTGCGAGTTCGGCGCGCCCCGGAACGCCGAGCTTTCGCACGACGTAAACGTCGAGCGGCAGCTCGAGTCTTTCGGCGACCTGCGCGCCGACGGGCACTCCTCCCCGGGGCAATGCCAGCACGACGGCGTCCGGTTGCCGCGCGTACTCACCGAGCGCTTGCGCGAGGAGCCGCCCCGCGTCAGCGCGGTCTTTGATTATTCCGGGACGCCTCCATCGTGGTCGATGATTTGCTGTGCGGTTGGATTGCCGACGCACTTCTTTTCCGTCGGCAACGGCTCGGTCTTATACTTGATGGCGCTTTGGTTGAAGTTGAAGACGTCGGCCATAGATGTGGACGTCTCGTCGGTCGTGTGGAGCGAGCCCAAACCGAAGTTTTCCTCAACGAACTTCAGGATGCTGCCGAACTGATACTCGGTATGCACGACGGTGCCGGCCTGCGCCCACGGCGAGATGACGACCATCGGTACGCGAAATCCGAGGCTCGTGTAGTTGATCTGATCGGGCGGTACCGGATCGTACCAGCCGCCCCAGTCGTCCCACATCAGAATGACCGCCGTCGAGTTCCAGTACTTGCTCTTGCCGATCGCGTTCACGACGCTCGTGACCCAGCGAGGCCCGCCGTTGCATCCGCTGGCTGGATGGTCGGAATCCTCGAGCGATGGGATCACCCAAGACACGGCCGGGAGTTTACCGTTCTTTACGTCGGTTAAGACCGTCTTGTTCGGCATGCTCATGTTTTTCTGCCAGTCGGGACCGTGGCGAACCTTCTTGATCGCATCGAAACCGTTCCAGACGCCGCCGGAAAAATCGGCGTCCTTCGAACCTTCGAAGGCGTCGACGTAGAAGCGCCACGATACGTTGGCTTTGTCGAGAAGATCGGCGATCGTGCCGTACTGCGTGAAGCACGGAAACGGTAGTCCCCGGTGCGGCGGCTCGATCGTCTTCCCGCTTTTCAGGATGATCGGAGTTTGCGTTCCGGGCGGTGCATCGCAGCCCCACGGCTGCTGATCGGGCTGATCCGTCAGCGATTCATGAGAGTTGAGCGCTACCGTGCCCGAGAGGATGATCTGGTGCGCGATGAAGCTGCTCGCGGTATCGGTGAAGAACATTTCGTCGGCGAGGGAGTACTGCTTTGCGAAATCCCAATAGGCTGTGATCTCTTTACGATTGACGAAGGCGTACGGGTAGGTTTTTGCCCGTTCGCCCCCGCCCGACTCTCCAAAGTAAATCTTATCGAATCCGTTGTTTTGGCAGATGCCCGCCGCATTGGCGTTACACTCGATCAAAAACCCGTTGTGGCTGTGATCGATGTCGGTGCCCAAGCCAATCTTGCCCGTCGTCTCCAGCGTCACGGACTTTAGCTTGATCGTACCGTTTTTGCACCACGGCGCAGGAAGACACGGTCCAGACAAGGCTGAAGTCGCCCCCGGAAAACCCGCAAACATGTTATTAAAGCTGCGGTTCTCTTGAATCATGATGACCACGTGCTGGATCGAGTGCATTGGCGGAGGCGGCGTTGCCGTCGGCCGCGGCCCCGGGACGATGGTCGTGCTCGAGCTATTGCAGCCCGCAAAGGCTGCCGCGCAGATAATAACGATGGCCGCGCGTAAATTCTTCACTAAT
>DATAWH010000078.1:0-74797 GCA_036267315.1 Candidatus Cybelea sp.
CGCCGAGCACTGCCGAATTGAGGGAGATAAGCTAGGCGTCTGGACCTATCCGGGCGGTTCGCTTGATAAAGTCTTCGGCGGCTTTGGTGCACGCGCTCTTATCGGAGTAACATTAAGCAAAGCTTCGAAGTAGAGGGGCGAGTGATGGCCCTCTGTATTCTTCTCGGGAATGACTCTCGACGTGCCGGCGAGATCAAGCTATTTCCCGTTTGATGCGACTAGCCTAGAGGTCGCGCCCACGAGAACGACGGAGGCCTTCACCCAGGCGTGATATTTGTTCGGCTCGCAGCTGTAGCGAAACGGCCGGTTCCCGGGCGGGGTGATTTCGGTGTTCCCTTTCAAACGCAGCGAACGGGCGCTCATTACTGCTACAAGGGGCCCTCATCGGCGGCATCTTTTGCCTTAGGAACTAGTCGGACGCCGAGCTCACTGCCAACCGTCTTTGCGCCAGACCAGAGTGCTCACAGGTTACGTGCTGGAAGTATCTTCGCTTCGGAAAACGCATTGCGGCGATCGAAGGAGGACTAACCGAACCGGAAGGTTCAGCAACAGCCCCCCACGCTGACACCTGCCGCCAGGAATGCTTTTCGGCCGGCTTTATCTAAGTCTTTTACTCGAGACCCTGCTCGAGAACTGCGCTAAGGAGAGCCGATGCTAAAATATCTTGTCAGCTTGGCGGTCATCGCTTCCGTCTTTGTAACACCATCTGCATATGCTCGAGGAGCCACGGACTCACAACAATCCGTTACGGCAATCGATATCGCCCTCGAGCCCGATGCAACTATGCTGCAGCACGCCGCAGCTCTCAACGCGCGTCTGCGCACAAACTATCCGAAGGGCTATTCGCTCGATGCAACGCATCGGCCGCACGTGTCCGTGTTGCAAAGATACGTACGGACTTCAGATCTGCCGAAGATCTACGCCGCGGTTAAGGCTTTCACGACTGAATACGATATGGCCCGCTGGAAGTTCGAGGCCTTCAAGATCGACCACGCGGTCTGGAGCGGAATGGCCGTCACCGTCATCCTCGCTAAACCACCGCAGGAAGTCGTTAAGGCGCAGGAGCGCCTCATCAAGGCAATCGCACCCTTTACGGTTACGACCGGAACGGCGGCTGCGTTCGCTACGACCCCCGCTGAACCGGACATCAACGAGCCGACCATAGCGTACGTTACGGCGTTCGTTCCAAAGTCGACCGGAAAGAACTATATCGCGCACGTTACCTGCGGTGTCGCGTCGGTCGCCTTCGTGAAGCAGCTGGAGGCCGCCCCGTTTTCGCCCTTTACGTTCTCGCCGGTCGGGATCTCCGTTTACCAGCTCGGGAATTTCGGAACCGCGCGCAAAAAGCTCGCTGCATGGAACCTTTAAGGAGCGTTTGGTCGTGGTCTTTCGGCGCGAACTGCGCCCGAGGATCGGCGAGACGCGGACAGATCCTAGGGCGGCGTCGAAAAGCCATCGATTAGCAAAACCGGACAGTGCGCGTAGCGCGCGATGCGGTCCGAGACGCTGCCGATGAGGAAGCGGGTCATGCTGGAATGACCCCTGCGGCCGACGACGATCAAATCCGCACCAAGCTTCCGCGCGGTGTCTACGATGCCTTCGGCGGGGTGCCCACCTGCGACGACGATCAGCTCGGCGTGAATGCCTCGCTTCTCTGCCGAATCGATCAGTTCGACGGCAGCGGCTTCGTAAAAGTGGCGCGCCTTACGGCGTGAGTCCTGACGCTCGTCCTGCGTCTCGGCGTGCTCGGCATGCCGAGCCACCGAGATGAGTTGCAGGCGCGCCCCAAACTTCTCAGAGATTTCAACGCCGTATTCGAACGCGCGTCGTGCGTGATCGGAGCCATCCCAGGCGACAACAATGTGCGAAAACATCAACACCTACCAATTATGGATGGATGGGAAGAGAACGAGCATGATAATCGTGAAGACGAGAATGTATGAAAGATAGGCCGCAATAGCTCCCGACTGGGTTGCGCGAACGACATCGGCGACGCGCAGGAACGGCGCGGCGATCGCGCGGTAGAACGAAATATCGAAAAACGGCCGCGCCCGGCTGATGTACCAATGCTTATCCGAGTCGATCTCGCGAACCGTGCGTACGCCCGCATCGAGAATGACGCGGGTCGGATTAGCGTAGCCGGTACCCGTGTACTGTGTCCACGAGCGATAGGCCTCACCCGAAGTCCAGACGGCGGCACGGCGCCCCCGGGGCCGCGCAAAGAGCCGCGAGATGAACCAGAACACAAAGGTAAAGCCGAGCAGCGCCGCGCCGAGACCTCCGGGCGAGATGGACGAGAAGCCCGCAAAAGGCGGCGCTACAAGCGGAAACGTCCCGATCATCATTTCGGCGGCGGGCGCATGCGCGAGCGCATCGACAGCCGGCGCCACGCAACGAAGAAGGCCTGCCGCGAAGATTCCGACACTCACGATCGCTATACAGCCCAGGGCGAGCGCCGTTCCGCGCCAGAGCGAGTGATGCTGGAGGTTGGCCTCGGCCGCGGCCTTCGAACGCGGCGCCCCGAGCATGCCTATCCCGATCAGTTTGGTAAACGTTACAATAGCGATGCCGGCGGCGATGCCAATGAGTGCCCCCGCCAGCGAGAACGCGACCTCGCATACGATGTTACCGGTGCGAAACGCTTGCATGAGCGACTCGAGGACGAGCCACTCGCCGACGAATCCGGCCAGCGGCGGGAGGGCGGCGAGCGACATGCCGCACAACAGCACC
This sequence comes from Candidatus Cybelea sp., assembly GCA_036267315.1. GTDB lineage: Bacteria > Vulcanimicrobiota > Vulcanimicrobiia > Vulcanimicrobiales > Vulcanimicrobiaceae > Cybelea. Next base: position 2,731 of record DATAWH010000078.1, read on the forward strand.
GCGGTCGTCGTGACAGGCATTGAACGCGAGAGACCGCCGAGCTTATCGAGCATCAACGTCCCGCATGCGTCGCCGACAGAACTGCTCGAAAGAAAGAGCGTCGCTTTCGCCACCGCGTGGGCCGCAATCTGGATAAACGCGGCACCAACTGCGAAGCCGATCAGCAGTGCATCGTGGAGCACGCCACCCGCAATCGCGACCCCGAAGGCAGCCAGGATGATGCCGCCGTTCTCGATGCTCGAAAAGGCGGCCAGACAGCGAATGTCCCTCTGCGCGGCGGCCCAAGCAATGCCGAAGAACGCGGTGAGGGCACCGATCGCAATGGTTAGGATCGCGAACCAAAGAGGTGCGTTCGGAAACGGCACTACAAAACGTGTGACGCCGTAAAACCCCACATTGAGTGACCCGCCGGCCATCAGTGCCGCCACGACGGCGGGAGCGGAACGATAGCCGTACGGCAGCCAGCCCTGCAGCGGCATCATTCCGAATTTTGCTCCGAAGCCGATGAGAAACAGCACGAGCACGACGCCGGCAGCGGCTGGCGTGAGGCTGCTTCCAGCCGCAACCACAGCATCAACGCCGAATCCACCGGCGGCGCGCGCCAGGAACAGGAGGGCGGCGACGATGCAGGCGCCGGCGATATGCGTGACGGCAATCGTCACGTACGCCGAGCGCGCTGCATCCTTGTCCGTTCCCGCATAAGCGATCGCCCAGTAGAACGCCAGCGCGAGCAGTTCCCAGGCAAAGACGAAGAGCAGCACGTCGTCCGCGGCACACGCAAGGAGCGACGCAAAAAGAATCGCGCACGCGCTTGCGGCTGCCGTTCGCCCAGTGCGGCGTTCGTCGGCCGTGCGCCGGCCGACCGCGAAAACGGCGACGAGTACCGCGACGACGCCGAGCACGGCGACGTAGAACCCGGCCGTCGCATCGAGCCGTAGGGCGACGTGCATGTCTGCCGCCCCGACCCTGAGGCGCTGCGCCGTGCCGCCCAGCCCCTGGGTGGCTGCGACGATCGAGGATACCCCGGCAAGCCCGAGCAGCGCGAAGCCGCACGCCCGGCCGATTCGCCCGGGAGAAAACACCGATGCAATCGTACCGAGCACGTTCAAACCCAACGCGACCAGCAGCGGCGTCATGCGGTTGTTTCTCGCGCGAGCACGTGCCCGAGCGCGACCCAGAGGCCGTGGAGGATCGACAGGGGCGCCGGCGGCGCTCCCGGGATCATGACGTCGACTGGAAGTACGGAACTCACCGGCCCGATCACCGTCGCCGACCCCGCGAAGATCCCGCCGGAACACGCGCTGGTGCCGAGCGCGACGACGGTCTTCGGTTCGGGCATGGCTTCGAACGTTCGCAGCAGCGGTTGGCGCATCGGTTTGGTGACGACCCCAGTGACAATCAGCACGTCGGCGTGACGTGGCGTCGCCGTCAGGAAGATGCCCAGACGGTTAGCGTCGTAAAACGGATTGAAAATCGCGGCAAGCTCTTGCTCCTCTGAGCCGTCGCTGCCGGCGTCGACATGACGCAGGTGTACCGATCGCCCAAATGCGCGCGATCGTGCGTGCAGTCTCTCGCGCGCGGCTTCCGCCCCGGCCTGTACGACCGCGAGTTCGAAGGCCGGGCTCGTCTGGAATGCCTCGGGAACTTCGCGTGCACACTGGCCGCATTGGAAGCAACGAGCGCGATCGATGGTCGCGCGATCCGCGCCGGGAAAGATGGCTCCAGAAAGGCACACTGCAGCGCCTCGCTCCTGCTCTTGATTGGCCGAAGCGATCGACTGAAACGCGCCGCGATACGAATCCGGCATTTCGTCGGGGTGAAGCGGGTAGCGAGTCGTGAGAACTCCGCCGCGCAGGCCGCGGGCCATCCAGCTCATCGGTCGACCTCTGCTTGGCTCGCGCCAAACGAATGTTCGATGAACGAGAAATCCGTGAAGATATTTCCAGGAAGTGACGGAACGAACAGCGGCCAGTTTGCGTACGAGGCCGATCGCACGGCGACGCGCGCGAGTTTTCCCCCATCAATGCGGACGAAATAGAGCAGTTCGCCCTGCGGCGATTCGACGCGTGCGATCGCCTCGCCATCGGCGACGTCAAAGCAGATAAAATGATCTCCTTGCGGGTTCGCGTCGAGCGCGCTGCGCACCAGCTGGAACGACCGCTGAATTTCTGCGATACGGACGAGGGCGCGAGATACTGCATCGCCGTTGTGCTCGCGCGCCTCTTCGCCCTGCAGCGGAGTGTAAAGGTATCCCTCACGCATGCGCACGTCGCAGGCGATTCCGCTGCCGCGGGCGACCGGTCCGACACCCCCGTACTCCTTCACCGTCGCCTTAGACAGGTGACCCGTCCCAATCAGACGGTCGAGAAGCGACTGCGTCGCGGCGAGACCGTCTATCGCGCTACGCGCATGCCGTTCGGCGGCATCCAGGTCGCGGGCGCAGATCTCTCGGAGCCGCCCAAGCGCGTCGAACCGAGTCCCGCCGACGCAGATCACTCCCCGCGCGAACCGGCTTCCGGTCGCATCGCATAAAAGGCGATGAATACGTTCCTTTGCCGCAAATGTGGTGGCTGCCCCGACCGAGAGCGATGCGTCTTCGGCGAGCTTCGCGAGCGAGTCGAGGTGTTGATGGATGCGTTCCAGTTCGACAAGGACGGCGCGCGTGGCGCGCGCCCGCTCCGGTACGACCAGGTTTATCGTGTTTTCGACGGCGCGGGAGAACGCCGAAGCGTGGCTGGAAGCTGTCGCTCCCGAGACGTGCTCGGCTACGAATGGTGCAAGATCGATCGGCACTCCGACGAAGCGTTCTTCTACTCCGCGGTGTTTGAAAAACATCGAGGGATAGACATCGATGAAGTCTTCGCCCGCGGTTTCCACAATCCAACGCGCCGACTCGATGACGCCCGAGCGAACGGGCCCGTACAAGACCGTTGACACCTCAGCCGACTTATGCCGGATGAGCCTCTCGGCGGATACGGTACGCGTCAGAGGCCGGCGTTCGGCCGTACCGTCGAAGACGACGGCAAACCGTTCCGATATTTCGCGTTCATACCAATCCGCACCGGGAGCGTGTGTCGTCAGCGACGGCACGACGCCATCTACAGGCGTCGTGAGGACGTGCAATTCGCCATCGTCCAGCACGTAGTGGAGCAGGGTCAGCCCGTCGACGCGATCGGCAAATATCCAGGCAAGGCGTGCGCCGTCGGTGAGTTTCCGTACGAGTCGAACGTGAAAGCGGGCGGAGTTCACGGATGACCTCCGACGATATCGCTTGCACGATTTAGGAGGACGAGGAAATGTCCCGGGACGACGATGCCCAGGCCGAGTACGACGGCAAACACAAGCAGCATCGACCCGATCGCCGCGACGTCGCGTTCACCGCGCTGGGTGCCTTCAGAAGGGCTACCCGCCGTTAGACTAATGGTCCAGCGTGCGAGTCCCGCGAAGGCAACGAGCAGGAGGCATAGGGCGGTCGCGGCGACCGGCCACGCGCGCGTGGAGAAGCCGCCCGCGAGGATCATAAGCTCGCTGCGGAACGGCCCGAACGGTGGCATCCCCGCGAGTGCTAGGCCCGCAAGTGCGAAGAGTGTTCCGGAGACCGGCAGGACCGCGACACCACCCGTGATCTTCTCGATCTCGCGCGTGTCAAACCGGTTCGCGAGACGACCGGCGGCGAAGAAGGCGAGAGCCTTGGCGGCCGCATGATTAACGATGTGCAACAAGGCGCCGACGACGGCAATCCTCGCGCCGAAGGCCAGCCCGCATGCGACAATGCCCATGTGCTCGATGCTCGAATAGGCGAGCATACGCTTAATGTCGCGCTGGTGCAGAAGAAAAAATGCGCCGACGAACAGCGAGAGCAGTCCGACGATAAAGAAGAGGTGCTGGGTCAAGCTTGGCCCAAGGGCCGCATTGGCGATGGACGCAAAGCGCAGGATTACGTAGAGAGCATCGGAGAGAAGCACCCCCGAAAGCATCGCGCTCGTAGGCGTCGGACCAGCACCGTGCGCGTCGGGTAGCCAGGTGTGCATCGGCGCGAGTCCCATCTTCGTGCCAAAGCCGATCAGAGCGAGCAGAAAGGCGAGCCGGATCGCGTCGGGGTCGAGCTTGCCGGCGACTATTCGGTAGCCCGACCATTGTGGCGAATAGTGCGCACCGAGCACGCCGGCACCGGCCGCATAGAGTACGATGACGCCGATCAAGCCGATCGCCAATCCACACGAAGCGATCAGAATGTACTTCCACGCAGCTTCCAAGGAGGCATCGGTACCTTGCAGTCGCACGAGGAGCGCCGCGAGGATGGTCGTAACCTCAAGCGCGACCCACAGCCCGGCCATGTTCGTGAGCAACGGAATGACGGCTTCTGCGCAGGCGAAGGCATTGGTGAGGGCTAGAAACTCGCGCCGATAGCTCTCATCGCCGTCGGCCCCGATCGATTCCGCGCGCACGTACCAAATTGAATACAGACCGACGGTCCCGTAGACGATGGCCACGGGGGTGAGGAAAACCGCCGACAGCGCGTCGAGATGGGTTAGACCGTTGGCCGTCCCGATGATAAGGCCGACGATGCAGACCGAGGTTGCAATTCCGCCCAGAGCGGTCAAAATGCGACCCACCCGCGACGGAACGAGAAGCGCGAACACGGAGAGGAATAGGGGAGTCGCGATAACGACGGCAACGACTTCCTTCATCCTTTGAGCCTCTCGAATACGGACACAGACGCGGCCGCCTGCGCCCCGATGAGGGCTCGCACAAGAACCCCGAAAACCACAACCGCTACGATCACGTCAATGAGGAGCAGGATGCCGATTACGAACGGCAGCCCCGGCGCCAGCGTGATCGTCCCGAAAAAGAGACCGCCTTCGAGCGTGAGGAATGCGACGACCTGAGCGAGTGCGTTCGGCCGAAGAATCGCGACAAGAAAGCCGATAAACACCATCGACAACGCGGTTGCGAGGTCGGCGCGGGGCAGAAACGCACCCTGATGCAACGGTAACTGGACCGACGTCAGGATGGAGATGCCGATCAAGGAGCCGGCGATGAGCAGCGAGAGAAGGACGTTGACGCGCGCGGGAAGCTCCACCCGGGTTGAAATGCTCCGCGCCAGTGACTGCATGTAGCGTGGTAGCAGAATCCCTTTGAATGCCAGCGTGAGTATAGCGAGCACGATTAGATCCCACGCCCGTTCCTCGATGCCGACGCCTAGACAGATCGCGGCGAGCAACCAGGCTTGAAGTGTGTATACGCGGATGAATTCGGATATCACCACCGATCGAAAGAGCGACAATTGGACGAGAAGCAAGAGCATCGCGATGGTGCCTGCAAATGCCGCGGAAACCGTGAGGTGAGTCAACCGACCCCCACCACGAAGGCGAAGACGGCCAGCACCGCAACGAGCAGGCCGGTCGCGATGAACTCCGGGATCTTGTAGAGGCGCAGCTTCGCGAACGATACATCGACGGCCACGGCGATTAGTCCGACGCCAAGCATCTTCGCGAACAAACTGACAACCGCGAAGACGAGGGAGCGAAGGCTTCCATCGGACGAGAGTCCCATCGGTAACAGCAGCACGTTGACGAAGATGGCGTAGAGAAGGAACTGTTTCATCGATGAGCCCCACTTGAATAGAGCCATCCAGGGGCCCGAGTGCTCGAACCAACGTGCATCGTCGATCATGCCGAATTCGATGGTGGCCGACGAACTCTCGATCGGAATACGCCCGGTGTCCACGAGCATCATCATGAAGAACGCAGCGGTCGCTAGTACGTGCGCCGGCCGCAGAACGTCGGCAGCGGAGTGCCGCAGGGCTGCGTTCATCGCATACGGCAGGTCGGTACCGGTAATAAACGCGACGGAGAAGAATACAAAGATTAAAGTCGGTTCCACGAGTATGCCGACCATCGTCGCCCGGCTGCTGCCGATGTTCGCGTACTGCGAGCCGGAGTCCAGCCCGGCCAGGGCCGTTGCGAAGCCCGCGAGCGCGAAGACGAATGCGCCGCCGAGTATGTCGCCGAACGTCGCACCGGGCAGCGGGTAGGTCGTCAGCACGGGGATGAGCGTGGCGATGGTCGCGTATGCCCCGCACGCGACGAAGGGCGCCGTGCGGAAAATCCACGAGGACGGGTCGGGCGCGAGCGCCTGCTTGCGGAAGAGCTTGAGGATGTCGCGATAGGGCTGGAAGACCGACGGACCGCGCTTTTGAGCGATAATCGCTTCCAACCGCGCGATGCACCCGGTCAGTAGCGGCGACAGGAGTAGAAGGGTCAAAACCTGGGCCGCCTGCACCGCCATCGGGTGTAAGATCAAGCGCTAATCTCCTGACAACGTCGAGTTTCGCATTGTCAGGAGTCATTGGCCCTAGCAGCGGTTCGCGAGGATCGCTCGCAGGCGAACTCCTCCGCCTCATGTCCTCTTCTAGGTGCCCGCGGCGCCTCCTCGGTCAGGCGCGGCGTTGTCGATCACAATCGGCGCGTCGTCGAAATGCTCGTCCTCGACCGCTTCGTGCGCCCCCAGCCGCCGCTTGAGTGAGCGAATTCTCGCCTGCATCTTCCCAGCTCGCGAAATAACGATGTCACGCTCGGCGAACATGCCGGCATTGCGCATTCGTTCGATCTTTAGATTTCGCATCGATTCTTGCAGTGCGAAGTGTTCGGATGCGTACTGGCTCTGCAACGCATACAGCAGCTCGCTGCGCGAGCGTCCGCGCTCATCGGAATCGTGCAAGCGCTTGCGCAGCTGCTCGCACTCCGCTTCCAGATCGGCGATGCGATCGGCGTCGACGGCGGCATCGCGGTCGACCATTCGCCCGATGCGACCGATGAGCGACCGCCATATCGAGGGTCTGCGAGCGTCCAGGACCGACCTCCGAATACTTAGGAGCTATCAACCGAATCGGCATCGAGCGCGGCGAGCCCCATCGCCGGACCGTGACTGTTCGCCGGCCACTCCTAAGGATGCCGCAAATCCGGGCGTTTCGCAAGAGGATCGCCTTGCGCCCGTGAGAAGTCTCACAACGGGCGATGGAGCACCGCCTCGAACCGCCGCGCTGCGGCTGATGGCTCCTGTTCAGGCGAGTATCTGTCGAATGGGAGCCTTTTGATTTTGCGTGATGTCTGGGTGCGTGCGGTTCCTCGCCTTATGTGCGATGTTTTTCACGCCATTTGCTGCCGCCAGAATTAAAAAGCAGAGCAAAGGAGCCGGATGAACGAAGCCGACATCTATCGAGTACGCGTTTCGGCCGCAATTCTGCGAGCTCCCGGCGATCTGCTCGTCGTGCGCGAGTCGAAGCTCGCGTTGTCCGTCGTCAATCTTCCCGGGGGAGCTCCGCAACTGGGCGAGACCTTAGAAGATGCCGCCATTCGCGAAGTGCGCGAGGAGACCGGTTACGACATAATCACGACGGCGATTGCGTTTGTGAGCGAACGCCGTTCCGAACGCTGGGATTCCTCGGCCCTCGAGATATGCTTCTACGCCGAGGTCATCACGCCGGTCAAGCATCCGCCGTCACACCGGGACGGGATTTTTGCAGTTGAGTGGTTATCGCTCACTCATTCCGAGGTACGGAAACACCTGCCGCACGCGTCGCTTTTTGAATCGAGTAAGCGCGGCCGGTATATCGACCAGACCCCAGACGTGAAGGGTTGACGGCTTGCTCGACGCCCTTGCGTCTTTGGCCGAGATCGCGACCGAACTGTCCGATACCGTCTCCGAAAAGCTCGCCGGCGAACTCGCAGAACAGATTCCCTCCGCGCAGTTGAACCTAGTCGTGGCCGGTCAGTTCAAGCGCGGAAAGAGTTCTCTCGTAAATGCGTTCCTTGGCGCGGACTTGATGCCGACCGGTGCCCTTCCGCTAACGGGGGTAACCACGGGAATTCGTTACGGCGACCCCCCAGCAGTAGAAGTTCGCATGCGACACGAGGGCCGCCCGCGAAGCATTCAACCTTCGGATCTACAACTCTATGTCACAGAGCAGTTCAATCCGAGCAATGCTTTGGGCGTCGAGCGCGTCGACGTATTTTGGCCCTCCGAGCGTTTGCGGGGCCTTGCGCTGTTCGATACGCCCGGGGTTGGCTCGGTGTACGAGCATAATACAGCCGCGGCGTTCGCCGCGTTGCCGCGCGCCGACGCAGCCCTTCTCGTCGTCGGTCCGGAACCGCCTATTGGCCTGGAGGAGCTGGAGTACGCGCGCGACATCGTCGCTTCGTCGGAGAAGCTCTTCGTCGTCCTCAACAAGTCGGACCTCGCCGGCGATTCGCTTGACGAAGTGCTCGACTTCACGCGTGGTTCGGTGGCACGGGCGCTTTCGCTCGACGTCGAAGTCATTCCAGTGAGCGCCACGCGAGCGCGCAGGGCACAGGCCGCCGGCGCTCAGGACACCGAGTTCGCGCGACTCGAGGCGACGTTGCGGCGCTTTGTCGACGAAGCCGGTGAATCTACGCGCGACGCATCGTTTCGCCGGCGCGCGTCGCTCCTCGCCCAGCGTCTCAACATGTTGGTATCGTTGCGGCTATCGGCGCTACGGATGCCTAGCGACGAACGGCGGCGGCGGCGTGGCGCTTTGGGAGACGCGTTGCAGACGCTCGACGACCGCGCACGTCCCCTCGAACTGGCCCTCGATGACGACCTGTCACGTCTCGCGCTTCGGCTCCAAGACTTTGTCGAGCGCCAATACGACCGCGACCTAGGTGCCTTCAAGAGTCATGCGGCAAGCCTCGCATCAATGCGGTCCAGCGCTGACCGCGAACGCCGGTTTGAAGCATTGCTCGCCGGCGTAGTCGGCGAATGGCGCTCGCAGGCGCTGGCCCTCGCTGACGCCCAATTAGGTACCTGCGCGCAAAAGTACGCTCGGCTTCTGGGCGAGATCGAGCGTTCGATCTGGAAGGCAGGACTCGAGGCAGCGAACCTAGGTGTAGACGCACTTGCGACCACCGATATCGCGTTCTCGCCGGCCAACCTAACGCTGGCTGCGTCACTCGTCCCGACATCCGGTCTCGAACTGCTGATCGGATTCGTGGTCGGCGCGTTGCCCGCGGGACTACGCGTAGGCGTAATGACGAGGCGCTACGAGCGTATGCTGGGGAGCGAGTTAGATGCAGCCAAAGGAAAGTTGCGATACGGGATATCTCGCGATCTCGATCCCTGGCGCCGTTCCGCCTGCGAGACGATCAGATCGACGATCCGCCATGCGCGAGAGAGTGTCTTCTCTGCATTCGAGGAAGCCGACCCAGCGCGCGAAGGCAAGGAGGACGAAACAATTGTCAGGATGGGACGTTTGCAGCGCAGGCTTGAGGCCGTCCACGATTCGATAGAGTACTCTGGCGCCAATGGAGCCGTAAATGGGAGCGAGATCTGAGCCCCGAGGCCGCCAGGCGCTTGCGCGAAGCCGAGCGCGCTGCTTCCTTAGTGTTGGAAGAGGGCTGCGCCGCGGATCTGGGTGCGATTCGGCGCCTCGTCGCGGGGCCATTGCACGACGCCGAGGCGCAGATGCGCGACGAGATCGCTTCGCTGGGCGTCGTCGAACCGGTGCTTCGTCACAACCTGCTGGCCCAAGCGATGAACTCGATCGCCGAGCGAGGCTGGGAGAAGGTGTTCGCGAACGTCGGTCTGCGCTTCCGCGCAAGATTTTCGATATATACCGACGCGCTGCTGCAGGCTCAGGAGCGATTTGTCGCGGAGGCCGGCCTGACGCGACGCGAGTTACGAGGGCGCCGGCCAAGGAAAATCATCGCACCGCGCGTGCTCGTGCCCAACATGCCGAGCCTGGCACTCGCAGCCGAAGGCACGGAAGTTACCGTACAAAGCGCTATGGCGCAATTCGAACGCTTTCTTCGCGACGCAATTGCGGAAGAGGTCGAGCGTGCGCGAACTCGATTGATGAACCGAGGCAGGCTAAGCCTTGCGCGCACGCGCCTAGCGGTTTGCCTTGCCGAAGTTCAAGGAAGCGCGTCGCCCGCAGCCGGCGTCCCAAACGTTTCGCGGTAAAGGTCGCAGCCATAGCTCGTCGCTAGCGGCTCGGCCGGCGTTATCGTAAACGTTCGCGTTCCATCCGGGAGTCGCTCGGCGCGAAGAAAGAGGGTCGATTCCAAGCGCTCGTAGGCGCGTGTGAATTCGAACTGGTGGGTTACAAAGAAGATGCGGATCTTGTTCTCCAATAGGGCATCGACGATCTGTCGCGCGATCTCGGAACCCTCGCGCTCGTTCGTACAGGCAAACGATTCGTTGAAAAAGACGACAGAGTAAGAGCTTAGTGCATCGGCGATGTCGCTCATTTGATGCAATTCTGAATCAAGCTTGCCGCTTCTCATGTCGGCGTCCTCCTCACGCCGGTAGTGTGTGAAGATGCTTCGGCAGATGGACGCGCGCAGGGAGCTGGCCGCAACGAACATTCCGCTCTGCATCATCAGATATGAAACCGAGATTGCTCGCAAGTACGTTGACTTGCCTCCTTGATTCGCCCCGGTGATGACGACGAGCGCTTTGCCATTGGCGTCGAGGTTGTTTGGCACCACGCTGCCGCCGATCCGAAGAGCAAGGCAGATGTCGTAAAAACGGTCCGCGCGCCAATCGAGTCGCTCGCAGCTCGTGGGCTCCGGGAAACATGTCGGAAGATTGAGTTCCCTCAGTCGAGCTCGGAGGTTTATGCACCCGACGTAGAACGCAAGTTCCGTGCGCAACAAATCGTAAAAGCTCAGCAGATGATCGCACGACTGGGCGACGGCATTGGCGACCAGGTTAAGTCCACGGTCTCGCAGGTTTGCTAGGGCGCGCGCGCCCGCCTCGTCGCGGTCGGAAATGCGTAGCGTGTGCGGGCCTGAGGTGCTGAGCTTAAAAAGGCGCGCGAACCAACCACGCACGTCGCGAGGGGGCTCGGATAAGATATAATCCTTCCCCCTATTCCCTTCACCCAGACTTGCGCTAAGGAGTACCCCGTCTTGGAACGAGAGCTGTCGCAAGTGACGATCGACGGCCGCAAGGTACTCGTCGGAAAGCTCTGCCCGTAAGGTGGAGAATATGGTTCGGAAGGCATCTGAGCGGAACGACCCTTCGTGGCTAGCCGCGATCGATCGCAAGCGGCGCAGCCCCTTGGTCAGAGCTTCGAGTAGACTGACAGACCAGAACATAACCGAGCTCGGACTTCGACTTGAACGATAAAATCGTCTGCGTTCGGTTTCGCACACGTTATTGGCGAGATCGTAAATCTCGCGAATAACCTGCGCGTTTTGGAAGCAGTCGCGAAGCGCAGCCTGACGATAGAGGATTTCGTCGACTTCGACCAGGGGCTGGAGCAGCGCGCTAGCCACGACTTTACTCAGCAATGCGTCCTCGCGTGACATCGCTGCACGAAGCGTAGCCAGTTCAAGATCGTCGACGAGCGTATCGCCGCGCGGCATACCCGGCGCCTCTGGATCGAAGTCGCGATCGCGAAACATTAGGTGTGCCTTCACGATCCGATCCGATGTTTGAGCAGGTCGTAGGTCAGGCGATACTTTTCAGCAATTGATTGCGCGTACGAGCGCCCGTCGGCAGGCGCCCGTACTATTCTAAAGGTCCGCACATTGGGCTGTTCTACGAGCACCTCGCTCACGAGGCTCACGATGGTCGGGCCGCGCGCGGCCAAGTCGACGAGAAACGTCACGCAGACGCACAGCGCGTCTAACGCAACGATGCGTTCAAGGATTTTGCGTCCGAGGAACATTGCATCTGCGAGGGTCGTCGAGCTGAATATCTCATTGAGGATGAGGATGGTGCGTGGGGTCGCAAGCTCGAAGATCCGGCGGATCCGCACGAGATCGTCCTGCAGCTTACCGCGAAGTGTCTCGATGCTTTCGTTACGGTCGAAATGCGTGAACATCTTATCGAATACAAAGAGACGCGCCCGCGACCCGGGTACGGGAACGCCGAGACAGGCGAGATAGTGGAGTTGGCCAAAAGTGCGCGCGAAGGTCGTTTTGCCACCCTGGTTAGGTCCCGAAACGAGAAACACGCGTTCCGCGCCGCCGAGCGCGAAGTCGTTGAGCACGATGGGCTCGAGCTGCGTGGTGAGCTTTTGCGCCAATGCGAGGTCGAACGCCTCGTAGGCATATACGTTCTTGTCCTCGATAGCGAGCTCCGGAAAACAGAAAGGCAGGCCGGCCTTTTTGAGCGGAGAGATGTGGTCGAGGTAAGCAACGTAAAAGCGCACTTCAAGGTCGAAGCGCATAACGAGAGGTTCGCTGAATACTTCGTTTGTTTCGGCGAACATTCGGAGTTCGTCGAAAACCTGAGGATGGAGGTCTGCGACGAACCCAAGGACCTGCTCCTCTACGTAGTTCATTTGCGCTCGTTCGTTGAAGGCGACGCGATAGTCCTTAGCGGATCCCCTCCGAAACTTCTCGAACGTCGCAGCGACCTCAGCGCTGTAGTTAGGCTGTTCGTCGTAGGGACGGACGCTGACGAAGCCGCTCCCCACTAGGACTCCGTAGCGAATGCCGGCGAGTTGTAATCTGAGCCGCTGCGACTGCTTTAGGAGACTTTGAAATGGGCTCGAGCCCACATACGCTTTAAGGAAAGAGCGGAAACCGACGAACGCGCGCGATTCCACGTCGATTTGCGAAAGGCCGGTCGCGAATTCCCCAATGGTGCAACAGTACGTCTCTACCGCATCGAGCAGCCATCGAATGTTCTGAAGGTTGTCGTGCAGCTTCGTTCGCTGCGCGAGTTGCTCGCGCATGACGTGCATCCCGTTGCAGAACGCGTGTACGAGAGGCGCGAGGCTGCTGCGCTGAAGGTCACGCACCGCTTCTTGACGGTAGCGTATCGCATCTGCGTTCGCAAGTGCTCGCGTGAAGAGCGGCCGAAGGTCAAACTCTGTCTCGCGAGCCGCCACGGCATCGAATATTTGATCGAGGTTTAGGTCGCGGAAATACGGCGGCTCTAAAACGTCTTCCGAATCAGAAGCATCCAGAAAGAGGATGCTGCGGAAAGGCATGCCGTTAGGCAAAGCGCGGCTGCGCGAAGCAGCGGCAGCCCGGATGGAAAGGTGGAATCCGTTGTGGATCGCGCTCGCGCAGGCCCCAGTGCGAGCGACAGAGCGCGCAGCACTCGTCGTATCCATGGACCTCGAACCCCGAGGGATAAGGATCGCCGAGCGCACGATCTCTGTCCGAAAGACGCCAAAACCAGTGCACGATAATCTCTACCAGGGAGAGGTCGAGGTGAAGTGCGTCTCGCGTTGTTAGCGGTTCGAACTCGTACGCATCGTTGGCGCGCCTCTTTGCCAGCCCGCTCTTTAGGAGCCGGTTACATCCGTCGCGGAACTGAGAAGCCTTCATATCGAGGTTCCAGGCAGTCGGTCGTGCGAACAGCGTTCGATCGAGCGATCCGGCCCGCGCCCGCACTAGTCGCGCCGATAGCGGCAATGCGGACCAACGCGACGCGTCCCATGCGCCCGAAGGTCCAAATGCAAAGCTCCAGAGATGGGGACGTTCTCCGGTCGCTCTTAGGTAATCTCGATAGGCTACGAGTGGGCCGCGCCATAGATCGAGGCCTAGAAGGCAGGCTGCGGCATCCGCACTCGCGCGCGGATTCCCCGGTATTCGTTGGAGCACGCTACGGTAATCCTGCGGCAGATCGCCGTAGAGACTGAAAATCATGGCGCGGAGTTCGCAGGTTCCTACGCGTGTCAATGCCCGCAAGGGCGCCTCAATGCTTCTTAGAGACGAGCCTGATTTGGATGCGTTCGAGAGTGATGAGGCCCTCAGGAATCATTTCGCGCAGCTTGGGTATTGTCTGGCGAATCTTTTCTTCGGCTTCGGCCACTTCGATTAGGACGGGGAGGCCCGAGCAGACATCGATGGTTCGTATCGAATGCACCCGGGCGTGCGAGCCTAGCCCTTCGATGCCCTTTAGGACGGTCGCTCCCCCGAAGCCGCGCTTGCGCAACTCCTCGACGATGGCCATATACAGAGGCTCATTCCTGTACCGCTCGTCCTCGTCGACGAAGATCCTCATCAACGTTGCGGTTTGCATGGCGCTCACCAGAAGGCTCCTATCTGAAGCAATGCTTCTACAATAGGAGCCATCAGCCGACTGCGCGGCGGTTAGAGGCGGCGCTCCATCGCCTTAGGTTGTGCCTTCGCATGCTATCCGCGGGCTCCTCGTTAGAGGACGTTCTGCGTCCGATCGCAAGTTTGCTTGCCCGGGCGAGAAAGCTTCAGATATTCGGCCGCCTCGATCGTGATCAATCCCTCCCCGACAAACGATTCGAGATCGGGAATGATCGCCTCAATCTTGTCCGCGTCGTCGACCACTTCGATGAGTATCGGCAGATTCGGCAGCCAAGAGAAGATCTTGGCGAGGTGAATCTCATTGTGCTGTCCGAAACCCTCGATGCCTCGGAAGACCGTCGCGCCGGCTATATGCTTTGAGAGCAGCAACTGCACGATCGCCGTATACATCGGCTCGATTCCGTGCCGGTCGGCTTCGTCGACGAAAATCCGTAGCAACTGGCCCTGCTTGAATCCGTCCACTCGCGTCACCTCTCCATGGTAAAATCCGAGCACAATAATACGCTCGAAAGGTACGGTTGTCACGCCTCGAGCGTGAGACTCTATCTAAACCGCTTGGCGCACCGAATCCGTGGAAGGGCGGCGTGCGATCCAAGAGAATGGGAGTATCGGCACCGGCGATGGAGTCCGCGGCGTCGTTCACATCTTCATACCCGGCGAGGCGGCCGAAGACCGACTGACGCAACATGCCGACTAACGCATGACGGCCGTTCTTGCCGGTACGCGTGTCAGCCAGCGCAGCGCCAGCTATCGCGCTCAGACCCAGCGCATCGTCGAGTTCGCGATAGGCGATCAAACCTGCATCTGACGTGATAGCGGAGCCGCGAAACTGCAGCGTTACGCGACGGTCAAAATCGACGCGAAGAACGTCGCTTCCGGCGTCACCCGTCGGGTTCGTTACTTCTGGGTCACACGATCAGCGAAAAGCACTTGTCATTTATAGCAAACACGCTTCACGAACGGGGCCGCGCACGTTCATCCGGCGAATGGGGGATTAACATAATCGCTAACGGCCCGGGGGGAGCGTGTTACTAAAGAAGACAATCATATGGACATGGCGCCTGACAGCGCCGCCGCTAGCCCTAATCGCATTAGGAACAATCACGCCGGCATTTGCGGAAGCGTCTAGTCAAACGGTCGAGGTTTCGATTATCACGTGCCCAGATGCCGTGGTTTATAAGACTACCGCGACCGCGACCATAGACGGTGAGGGACAGCAAGCTGGGAGCCTGCATTTAAATCACATATCATCCTACCAATACTCCACCATTCTTTCGCTGATGGCCGGGCACTATCGGTTATACATTTCGGACGGATTCTGCAGCGCTAACGTAGAATTTTTTGTTCTGTCAGGGCACAACCGAAGGATCAGCGCATTTTTGACGCGCCAGCGTGTTATCTACGATTCGCACGTTTATCTGGCGGGTGGTTTGCCAATAGGAGGGGTTACCAGTGGCTTCTTGGGCGACAGCACTGGGAAGGAACTCTTTCCTGTAACCATCGACGGGAATGCCTACTACGGCGAGCATCTTTTGGATCGCAGCTATTTGCTTATCCTGAATTTCGCAGAGCAGGATCTTCAATGCAGACTTCCGGTTTCAGTGGGAGGCATTGGTAGCATTTTGAACCTTACGGCTTCTGATCTTGTAAAGTGCATCGGCATCCTGCTAAGACCTCACGGTCAGGCGGAGCGATTCAAACCATTGTGGGGCAACGAAATATACTAACAGGCTCTGTGCGCGCGCGAGCGTCGCGTTCGTGCAATATGATGTTGGAAGCGGCATGGGAGCAGTCCGGGATTATCCACCATTAATCGCCAACCTTGGAATTGCGGGTGCGCTGGGGATACTTGCGGGCGGACTCTCGAGCGGTGTGTTACGGCAGCCGTGGTTGCGCTTTATCGCCATCGAGGGGTGTCTGGTGGTCTTTCGACACGGACTGCTCCTCCTCGGGCAGTGACCCACGACGCAAAGAGTGGCATCGTCTATAAGTTGACGAAAAGCTGTAATGAGTCTAATATTGGACTATGCAATCCACGGTCGAGTTGTCGTCACGGGAGCTGTCGGGGCCGGCCGTTCGGGCGTTCGGCAATATCGCCGCTGCCTGGCAGATGGACTTGGCCGAACAGCGCGCGGCGCTGGGCGGCGTGTCCCGGCAGACGATCTACAACTGGCGCGAGCACCCCGATCGCGCGCGCCTGAGCGACGATCAGCTCGATCGCATCTCCTGCTTGTTGGGCATCTACAAGGCGCTGAACATTCTGTTCACGCGACCGGAGCAAGCCGATTCGTGGATCCGCCGCCCCAACTCCGCGGTTCCATTCGGCGGCCGCCCTGCTGCCGATTTACTCTTTAGCGGCCGTATGCTCGATCTGATTCGGGTGCGGCGTTATCTTGACGGTGCGCGCGGCTCTTGGTGACGCGGGTGCGGTGGGCAGAGAGTTACCGCATCATCCAATCGCGGTTTCCATTCGTCGGAATTTTCGATCGCATCTCCGATCCGAACGACCTTCCGGCAGTTCTCGTCATCGAAGCGCGGACCAACGACCGCATCCTCGAGGAGGCCGGCGCAATCGCGCTGGTTCGCGCTAAAGACCGCGTCAGCGGCCCGGGAGCGACGCCGGTCATGGCGGCCTTTACTCACACCAAGCCTAGCCGGTTTTCCGACGGTTCGTTTGGCGTCTACTATGCCGCGCGGCACCTCCCGGCTGCCGTTGCGGAAAGCAAATTCCATACCGAATGCTTCTATCGCGCCACCAACGAAGCCAGCGCCGGCATCGACATGCGCGTCTACGCCGCGCGCATCAACGGAAATTTCGACGATTTACGCGTGTGCGAGCCGAGCGATTCGCGCCTGAATCCCGATTCGTACGAAGCATCACAAGAGTACGCCAGGCAGATATACGATGCCGATCGGCTCGACGGAATCGTCTATCCAAGCGTTCGCGACGTTGCGCATCGGCCGGCCGTCGCGTGCTTTCGTCCGACGACGATACGCAACTGCTATTCGCACAGTTACCTGCTCTATCGTTGGGACGGCCTCGCACGCAAGATCGTAGACGTCCACAAGCAAGAAGCATCGGGATTCGCAGGCACCGGTTGAGCAAAGGGGTGCGTGCGGAGAAGCGTTAACGCGTTATCGCGACAAAACGGTCGCGAGATCGAGTGAGCAACGGCCTCGGGGGGCTTCCAGGATGGCGCGCTTGGTGCTAAGATGGGCCGGCTACTTTCTACCTCGCGCTTCACTTCGTATAGTGAAGCGCCGCTTTCTGAATAGCGAGATCTTAGATGAATCGACTTTTTGGTTCGCCGCGCGAGCGTGCCTCGATCGCGGCGCTCTCGATCGCGCTGCTTGCCGGGTGCGCCGGCGGCGCGAGCACCGGCTTTAACAGCCTGAGCGCCGTGCCGGCGGCCTCGACGCAAGCCAGCGTCATACGTTTTGGGGCCGACGGACCGCTGCTGCAGACGCTCGACGTGCCCCTCCGTCAGTTTCCGCGAGCGACTGGAACGCTGCTGACGGGAATTCGGAAGAACCTAATCACGGGCTTCATCGATCAGACCAACGGCTCCAACCTCGGCGTCCTCTACGATCGGACAACGGGTGTGTGGACGCCGATCAAATACCCGGGTGCGGCGAAAACCAGCGTCTACGGCCCGGCCATCAGGCAGAGCGGATACCGGCTCGTGGGCAGCTACCAGAAAAAGAGCCAAACGACTGCCAATGGCTTCGTCTACGATTCGGTGACGAAGAAGTATCTCACCGTCAACGCTCCGGCCGCGCTGTGCGCGCCCAAGTCGTGCAACTACACGATCGTCCACAGTAACTACGGCAATTCGGCGTACATGGCCGTCGGGAACTACGACGCCGTGACGGGTTCCGGCCCGTCGACCTCGGGAACCTACCCGGCTTCCGGACACGCGTTCATCTACGACTCGGCTACGGCGAAGATGTCGACCCTCGCGTTCTCCGGCGCTATCAGCTCGACGGCTTACGGTATCTGGATGGATGGGAAAACCATCGCCATCGCCGGCGGCTACACCGATAAGAAGGGTACGCACGCGTACGTGCGCGACCTCGCCGGAAGCGAAATGCTCGTCTACGACTGGCCGAAGTCAATCCTCACGCACTTCGAGGGGATTACCGGAGCCGGCGGCCCCGGCAACTATAACGTGATCGGTGACTACTTCGATCTGAAGGACAAAACGCTCGAGTACAGCTTCTTCCTGCCGATTCGCAACTGGACGGCGGGCACGGCTACCGTCATCGGCCCGGTCAGCGCGAACTCCGTATTTGGAAACACCGTCATCGGCGTTTACGTTGGCGCGGGCTTAACCAACGGGTACATCACTAAGATTCCTTAGGGTTTTGTCGCGCGTTCCGCCCGAGAGGGGTTTCTGGAAGCCGGCGACTCCTCGAGGGCGATTCGGCGATGCCGGATACGAGCGGCATAAGAGCGGAGTTCGTAACGCTCTTAATGAAGTGGCCTGGATGACCGGTAAGCCGCCGCGCGCCGCGTCAATCGAGGTTGCGGCGTAACGTGAGGTTGTTCGCGCTCTTCGGTCTGATCGCGTTGCTCGCGCCGCAGCCGGTCGCCGCGTCGTGCGCGGCCGGATCCGTGCCCGCTTATACGGACATCCGCTACATTTCAGTTCGTCAGTTCTCCTGGGTCGGCAACGTTCGCCCCGGGTTCGAAGTCGAAGGCGTCGATCTCCCGTGGCGCAGCAACATCACGTTGAAAGGCTTTCGATCGGTGCCGTTGATCGGGACTTACGTCGCGGCCGATCCGCGCGGGTTGTTCCAAGCGCTCACCGCAGTGCTCGAGCGCAATCGGTTTCTCGATATGCAGCTGACGGTGCTCGAGAAGTGCTGCACGCTCGACGGGCCTGAAGACAGCGTTAGCGTCGCACGTTGCGGCGTCGGAACGACGGTCGGAACCCTCCCGCCGGAAAATGGAATATTTGATGAGAATTCTCAGACGGCGGCATTCAAGGCCCTGGAAGAGCAGTTGCGTCAAGTCATCTTTTCTGCGAAGTGGAATCCGGCTGACGTAAAGCGAAAGTAGACGGCTTAGCGCCTCAAGCGTGAGGGAAGGAGCCTCCCTGTGCCGTCATCGTTTCGCATCTTCATTGTCGTCGCTTTTGCCATATCGTTGGCTGCTTGTGCCGGCGCGCCCGCGGAACGTTCGCCGGCAGGTTTGGGAACATCGCCGTTCGTCGACACCGGTTTTTGGATTCGACCCGAAGCCAAAGAGAAGAACCTCATCTACGTGAGCCTTCCGGCACTGAACGCGGTCGACGTTTTCGAGTATCCCTCCGGTGCGCTCGTCGGCGAGTTAAACGGGCTCGACGATCCGCGCGGTCTCTGCGCGGACGCTCGCGGCAACGTGTGGATTACCAACGCCGATAACGGTCGCGGAAACGGATACTTGGTGGAGTACGCGCACGGTGGAAGCGATCCCATTGCGACCCTCGCCGATCCGCAAAACGCGCCGGAGGCCTGTTCGGTGGATATCGTCAGCGGTAATCTCGCGGTCGCGAACGTGCCCGCCGGAGCCAAGCCGAACGTAGCGATCTACTCGAACGCCGCCGGAAGCCCGGAGTTCGACTCGACCGCGGGAATCGTGAAGGACGTCGAGACGATCGCTTACGATGGTTCGGGGAACCTCTATTTCGGTGATTTCAAGGATCGCTTCGGGTGGATTCGCGGCGGCAGCTCGCATACGGCCAAGTTTGCGTTGCGGCCCGCTCCCAGAGCTAACGGCGTCATCCAGTGGGATGGTCTCGCGCTTGCCGTCTTGGCGAATCGCACGACGCCGTACGCGATTTGGCGCTATTCCGTCAAAGGCAGCCCGGGGCAGCGGATCGGGACCGTGCGCCTCACCGGCGCGGAGTGGATTCGTGCGTTTTGGATTTCACGTGGAGCGCTGGCAGCCTCCGGCCGTTCCGGCGTGTGGCTCTTCAACTATCCCAAAGGCGGTGCGTCGAGAGACTTGATAAAGCAGCCCATCGGCGCTTACGGCGTCACGATTTCGAACGCTCGGTAGGGAGCGGCGAACCTTCTTCGAGGCCTCGATACGGGAGCGGTGCGCCGAAGTCGTAGGGAAGGCCGTATACCGTCGGAATCCGCTTGAAGTTGTAGTAGGGCGGGGGCGAGGCCGTCTGCCATTCGAGCGTGCGCGCGCCCCACGGATTGGCACCTGACCGCTTACCCCGGCGAATGCTCCAAACGATGTTCGCGGCGAAGAGCAGAATCGAAAACGTCATGAGGTACGAGGCGAACGACTCGAAGCGATTCCAAAAGGTGAACTGTGGATCGTAGGTGGCGACCTCGCGCGGCATGCCGAGCATCCCGAGCCAGTGCATGGGAACGAACGTCGCGTTGAAACCGATGAAGAAGAGCCAAAAGTGCAGTTTGCCGAGCCGCTCGCTCAACAGCCGGCCCGACATCTTCGGGAACCAGTAGTAGACGCCCGCAAAGGCCGCCATCAAGCTCCCTCCGACGAGAACGTAGTGGATGTGTCCCACGATGAAGTACGTGCCGTGTACGTGCAGATCGAATGGCACCGCCGCCAGCCACACACCGGTAATTCCGCCGACCGTAAAAAGCGCGACGAAGCCGATGGCAAACAGCATCGCCGTCCTAAAGTGAATCTTTCCGCGCCACAGCGTCGCCGTCCACGAGAAGATCTTGATGCCGGTCGGGATGCCGATGATGAAGGTGATGATCATAAACGGCACCTGCAAAAACGGCGCAAGCCCCGAGGTAAACATATGGTGCGCCCAGACCATGAAGCTTGCCAGCGCAATCGCCATGGACGAGAAGGCGATGAGCTTGTAGCCGAAGATCGGCTTGCGCGCAAAGGTCGGAAGCACTTCGGAGATGATGCCGAATGCAGGGATGATCATGATGTAGACGGCGGGGTGGGAGTAAAACCAGAACATGTGCTGCCACATGACCGGGCTCCCGCCTTTGGTTGGGTCGAAAAACGGGACGCCGAATTGGCGCTCGATGAAGAGCGCGGCGAGTGCTGCCGAGAGCGTCGTCGTTGCGATCATCAGCATCGGTGCGGTTGCGAACTGGCCCCACACGAAGAGCGGCATGCGGGTGAACGTCATCCCGGGAGCTCGCATTTTCAAGATCGTTACGATGAAGTTCAGCCCGGTCATCGTCGAACCGACGCCGACGAGAAAGATCGCGACGCACCACATCGACGTGCCCGGCGCGCCTTGCAGCGAGATCGGCGGATACTCCATCCAGCCCGCGCTGGGCGCGCCGATCAGAAACGACGAGAACAGCAGCAAGCCGGAGATTGGAAAGATCCAGAAGCTGAGCATGTTCAGCCAGGGAAAGGCGACGTCGCGAGCCCCGATCTGCAGGGGGAAGATCAGGTTGCCGAAACCGCCGGTCAGCAGTGGAATGACGACGAGCCACACCATCGCGCTGCCGTGGATCGTATAGACCTCGTTATACGTCCCGGCCGAGACGAGCCCGCCGTTGGCGTTGAGCAGCTGCGTCCGAATCGTTTCTGCCAAGAGGCCGGAGAGAATGAAGAAAACGAAGGCCGTAACGAGGTACTGGATTCCGATGATCTTGTGGTCGAGCGAAAAGACATAGCGGCGAATGAAGCCGGCCGGCTCCGGGTGAACGTGCTCGGCGATGCCCCCGGCGTGAACCGTTGCGGTGGAAATGGCGAGTGCGCTCCTTTCACGCACAACGATACGGCGACTTCGCAGCCGCCGCATTGATGCGGGACATCAGAAGCGTGCGACTATCGTCGGATCAGCTTGGTTCGAGTGCCTGCATCAGCTTTTCGCGATGAAGCTTGACGATGTGTCCGCCGCCGCGCTCGAGCGCGCCGGCCTCCTCGAGGCGGCGCAGCGCCCGGCTCACGACCTCTTTCGCCGTCCCGGCCTCGATCGCAATTTCGCCCTGCGTCATCGACGGCAACGGTGCGAAGGCCGGCGACAGCCCCGGCTCCGGCGGAGCGTAGGGCAGAAGGACGGCGGCGACGCGTGCCGTGCTCGACAAGGAGAGTTGTCCGGCGAACCGGTCGACGATGGAGCGCGAGTGCTGCGCGGCCGTTCGCTCCAGACCGGCTCGCAGCGCGCCGTCGGTCGCCAGCGCGGCGACGAGCCGTTCCTTCGAAACCAGCAGAACCGTCGTGCCGGCGGTGAGTGCAGCGTAACGCAGCAGCGTGTAACCGCCGTCAAAGAGTGCGGTCTCGCCGAATGCGTCGCCCGGAAAAAGGTCGTAAATCGCCTGCTGGAGTCCGCCGCGCGTGATGAACTGCGCGGCGACCGCCCCGCTTTCGACGACGCCGACGTAGGGCCATCGCACCCCTTGTTCGACGACGCAGTGGTGCCGTTTGATCGACGCGCGCCGCGTGAAATAGGCGAGATTTTCCAGCGATTCCGGCGCGGCGTCGGCAAACGCGTCGCTGCGGCGCAGCGTTGCGAGGGCCGGTGAGGCATCGGGCGCAGCTGCGAGTTTGACGACGCGGATCTCCCACTGCTGGTCGCCGACGTGCCGCTGCCCCCAGCGTAAGGACGCGCCGTAGCGGCGGCCGAGCTCGGAACGCAACGGCCGCGGCTCGTGATCGGAGACGATGACGAGCGGCTGACCGTCGGCCAATCCGTCGAGCGCCGCGAGAATCTTTGGATGGCGTTGCGGGAGAGGAATCGGGCGGACGTCGAGCCTCATCGCCATGGTATTCGAGAGTGTAGCCTTTGTCGCTGCCAAAGACCAATCACGGTTAATGCAGGGTCGAAGCGTCTTCTCTTACGATGGATGGATGCCGTACGTCATCACCGAGCCCTGCGTCGGAACCAAGGATACCGGCTGCGTCGACGTCTGTCCGGTCGATTGCATCCACGGCGGCGACGGCGATGAGATGCTCTATATCGACCCGGCGGTCTGCATTGATTGCGGTGCGTGCGTGAGCGCGTGTCCGGTCGAGGCGATCTTCGCCGAGGAAGACGTTCCCGCGCAGTGGAGCAGCTACATCGCGATCAATGCGGAATACTATCGCGCATAAACGTCTTTAGCCGCCGCCACTGGATTCCACCCGGAGGCCTGCTGTTCTCGCAGGCGTGCCATGGTTTGTCGTGGGTCGCCGCGCTTTGGATTGGCGCACGCGGCGATGCGTTTGCGCTGACGCTTCCCGTCGTCGGCTGGATCCATCTGGTTGCGCTCGGTTGGTTCACGACCGCCGCGCTCTCCGTGCTGCTCTTCGCGATCCCGCAGATGGCCGATCGGCCCTGGCGTTTCGAGGGCGCGGCCCGCGCCGCTTTAGGCTGGTTCGCGGCCGGCGTTGGGCTCTTCGTGCTCGCGCTTTTTGCCGCATCACGCTTCGCTGGTGCCGCCGCGGCGCTAGCGTACGCAGCGCTGCTCGTCTATCTTTTCACCGCTTGGGCGACGCTGCTACAGCCCGGGGAGGCCTCGCGCGCGCAACGCGCGATCGCGCGCGCTTTCTTCGTGACGTTGCTGGTGCTCGCGATCGTCGCGACGCTCGGACTCGTTCTGGCGTTGGGCGTATCGGGTGCGCCGTTGGGTGCTTGGAGCGCCCGGCTTCCCGCCGCGCACGGAAACCTCGCGCTCTTCGGCTGGCTTTCTCTGCTCGTCTACGGCGTGTCGACGCGCACCGTCCGGGCCATCACCGGTGAAAAGCCGTCATTTTGGACGCACGTCGTCGTCGGAAGCGCGACCTTTTTCGGGGCGCTCGCGCTGGCGAGCGGTCTCGCGGCTGAGAGCGGCGGTACGGCGTGGGCCGGCGCCATTCTGCTCGGCATCGGGGGCGTCGTGTACTTCCTCGACACGTTGCGCGTCGTGCTCCGCGCGAGCGTCCCGCACGTTCCTCCGCAGGCCTTTATCGGAGCGTCGGTCGTGTGGCTCCTCGTCGCTCTGCTTGTTGGCGGCTGCGCATTGGCCGGCCGTGCGAGTGCGCTCGCATACGGTTTCGTGATGCTCGCAGGCTGGATCGGACAGATGGTCAACGCGCACGTGCTGCATATCGGTACGCGCGTCATCGCGACGATCTATCGAGGCCCCGACGACGAAACGCCACCCGAAGCGCTGCTCGACCAGCGCCTCGAATGGGCCGCGTTCGGCTGCTTTCAATTGGGAGTGGCGCTGATCGCCGGCGGCCTTTGGTTTACGAACTCCGGCCCGGTTATCGCCGGCAGCGTTTTGGGAATTGCGGGGTGGGTCGCGATGATTTCGGCGCTGCGCGGCGCGCGGTTGCGCGCGATCGGCGCTGCGTAATGTTGCGCCCGGCATTTGTCTTCGCCGCGGTTGCGTTTCTGATCGCGATGATCGGCACGACCCTTCCGACGCCGCTCTATCCGGTTTACGAGCGCGAGTTTGCGATCGCGCCGGTTCTGATTCCGGTAATTTTTGCGGTTTACGCGCTGGCGGTGGTTGCCGGACTGCTCTTTTTCGGCCGCTTATCGGACGAAATCGGCCGGCGGGGCGTGTTGCTCGCCGGCTTGATACTCTCCGGTGCGAGCGCGGTCGTCTTTTTGCTCGCGCATTCGATCGCGCCGCTGCTGATCGGGCGCGTGCTCTCGGGCCTCTCCGCCGGCATCTTCACCGGAACCGCGACCGCATTGCTCGTCGAGCTCGCGCCGGCGAATCGGCGAAAGCCGGCCGCGATGTTCGCCGTCGGCGTCAATACGGCCGGGCTCGGTCTGGGAACGCTGCTTTCGGGTGCGCTCGCGACGTACGCCCCCGCGATGGCGCTGCGATTGCCGTACGGCGTGGATGCAGTCCTCGTGGTCGCCGGCATTGCGGCCGTTCTGGCGGTGCCGGAGACGGTCGAAAACCGCCGCGCCGGTTTCGCGCTGCGCATTACGCGCTTGAGCGTGCCGCACGAAATCCGCGGCACGTTTTGGCGCGCGGCCATCGCCGGAATGTGCGCCTTTGCCGTGTCGGGCCTGTTTAGCGCCGTCGTGCCGTCGTTTTTCGTGCGCGTGTTGCACGAGAGCGAGCCGGTCGCGACGGGGGCGGTGGTCTTCGTGCTGTTTATTGCAACCGCGCTCGGACAACTCAGCATCGCAAACGTTTCACCGCCGCGCGCGCTGCGATTCGCCTGTGCGGCCCTCGTTGCCGGCACCGCGGTGCTCGCGTTTGCGGTAGCGTCGAAATCGGCTGCGTTGTGCTTCGTTGCGGCAGCCGTCGAAGGCGTTGGGCAGGGACTTGCGATGGGCTCGGGTCTGGGAGCGATCAACGAACAGACGCAAGCACGGCGCGGCGAGCTGAGCTCGACGTATTTCGTGATGCTGTATGCCGCGCTGGCGCTTCCGGTGATCGGAACGGGCGCGCTCGCAACGGCGGTTGGTCTCTCGGTGGCCGCGCTCATCTTTTGCGGCGCGATCGGTGCGACCGTTACGCTGGTGTGGGCCGCCGCCTATTTCGCGTCGAGGACGCCTCTCAGCCAAGAGCCGAGCAGCATGAAATAGGCGGCCGATTGCGGCGCCGCCAGGGGCGAGAGCTCCATGCGTTCGTTGGGGACGACCATCATCTCGTGGCTGGCGTGGGCGATCACGGCGTATTGAATGTTCTTCTGCACCCGCGCGAGGCGTTTGAGCGCGGCAACCGTCGACGCGACCGGAATCCACGGATCGGAGCCGCCGTAGATGAAGAGCGCGGGTACGCGTACCGCGCGTACCGCCGCAAGCATATCTTCGTTCATCTCTTTGCGCCACGACGAGGTCGAGGGATTCGCCGTCAACTCGGCGGCCGACGGAAGGTACATCAGGCCAAACCACGGTTTGTTTTGAATTGCAGCAAGTGCGGCGACGGCGGCAGAACGCGGCGCGGTGCCGGCAAGATATCCGGTCCACGCCTTGCGCGCGGCGAGCATTGCGTCGACGTCCGATTGGGGATAGCCCAAGAGCGAAAGATGATTCGACATCGCAAACTCCATCTGCAGTTCGGGCGTTACCAACGGTGCCGAAACGGAGATCGCGAAGGCGGCGTGCGGGTCCAGACTCGCCGCCAACACCGAGAGCCAGCCGCCCTGGCTCAATCCCCAGTAGCCGATCCGCGCGGGATCGATCGAAGGAAGCTTTGCCAGAGCGCGTGCGCCGGCGACGCCGTCGCCCGCGAGCGTCGGATAGTCGATGTTTTTGAGCGGTCCCGTCGACGCGCCTTCGCCCCGCCGATCGTAAATCAGCACCGCGACGCCCATCGCCGGAAGGCCCGTGCGTAAGTGGTCGTAGAGGTGATCGGAGGCTTTGCCGCTCGACGCGCCGTGCAGCACGACGACGGCGGGGACGGGACGATCGACGACCGGGCGATAGAGCACTCCGGCGAGCGTCGCGCCGGCGTGGCTAAACACGATGCGCTGCGTCGCTACCGGTGGAGTGCCTGGGACTTGCCAGGCGGCGGCAGCCGGAGCCGCGGCCGGCGCCGGCGAGCAAGGCGCCGCCGTCGCGACCAGCGCGACGGCTGCAACGCGGGCGTATCGGCGCACGATGTGCCCGCGCGAGTCGCTCAAAGGATCTGCATCTTGGCCATCATGCCCGCGTCCTCGTGATCGAGAATGTGGCAGTGGAACAGCGACATGCCGCGGATCGCCGGGCTGCGAAAATCGGCCAGCACGACGACCGAACCGGGTTTGAACGTTCCGTTCGCACCCGGAATCCGCGGCGGAACGACGATCGTATCGGCCCAATGCGGATCGGTCACCGGCGCGTCATTAATCGACTGCACGAGAAAGTGGACTTGATGCATGTGGAAGTCGTGAACCTCCTGGGTGAGGTTGAGGACGGTCCACTGCTCGACGGTGCCGTCCTTCGGGCTGAACATCGCTCGCGCATCGGGTTGAAAGGCCTGTCCATTGATGTAAAAGCCGTTCGCGTCTTCGGTGAGGCGAACCAGCCGCTGCGTGGTCGCTTTCGGAACGACGAGGGGTTTCACGGTTGCCGTTCCAAGCCGGGGCAGCATCGGGCCGGCGGCAGGCTCGTCGCGCGCGTCGGATCGATCGGGAGCGCGGATGTCGGCAAGGATTTCGGGTGGATCGGGATCGCCTCCGGGTCCGGAGTTGTAACAGAGCGTTCGAAGCTCGCTCGTTCCCGAAGCCGGTCCCGTCACCACGAACTCGACGCGTCCCGCCACCGGGATGACGTAACGATTGACGTTCATCACCGGTGGGTCGCCTGGATTGACGTTCAGCGCGTACCCGTCGATCGCTACGACCTGCAACTGCTGCCCGTCGACCTGCAGCACGAGATGCCGGTGGCCGGTTGCGTTGACGACGCGAAAGAACTGAGACTCTCCGGGCGCGATCCGAATCGTCGGCCGGACGACATTGTTGGTTGTGAGATGAACCCCCTGATCGGGCCCGCAGGGGTGAGCGTTTTGGTCTTCGTCCATCGGTTTAGGACGATTGGCGACGCGCGAGCCGGGGCCGTCCTGCACGTCGCGAACGATGATGATGCGTTCCTTCATCTTTGCCAGCGATAGGTCGCTTTGCGATAGCCCCTCGACGACGATCGCGCCCGACATCCCGGCGAGGCCGACCTGATAGTTCGTTTCGCCGTGGATGTGAGGATGGTACCAGTACAAACCGGGCTGTTGATTCTTGGGAACCAAGACGTCGTAGTGGAGCGTTTCGCCCGGGCTCGCCATCATCGTCAAGACGTCGTCGCCGGGAGCGCGTGGCGAGACGCTCATGCCGTGAAAATGCAGGTTGATATCGTTCTGCATGCCGCCGCCGGTCAGCGCGTTGTGCAATCGAATGACGATCCGGTCGCCGGGAGAAACGTCAAAGGTCGGGGCGACGCCGATCTTTCCCCCAAACTCGAATGCCGGTAAACCAGTCGAAGGGTTAACGGTGACGCGCAGGTCTGCCGCCGCGACGCCGTTGCGAGCGCGAACGGCCGGCGCGTTGCGAAACGGCGTGCCCGACGACGGCGGATTGGGCGGCGGGAGGACGCCCGGCCCGCTGGGGCCCCCGCCTCCGCCGCACGCCGCAAGCGCCAAGGCCAGCGAGAGTTTGATCGCGGAGCGTACCGTTGCGGGTCGTTGCATTGTCGGATCCTTAGTAAGCGAAGAGCAGTTGCGTGCCGAACTGATTGCTGCCGTCTTGCGCGCGTTTGGCCTCGAGGTTGAGGCGCATGTTGCGTCTCGGGCGAAGCACGAGGTCGAGCACTCCGTCGGTTTGACGAAGGTTGAACGGATCGTAGACGTCGTCGTAGCGCGCGTAGAGGGCCGTTGAGGTATTGAACGTCCAGGCTCCCTGCAGAAAGCCGCCCGACGAAAGAACTCCCAATCCATAGCCGTCGTCGCTGCTGTCGTAACCGGTCTGCAGCGCTCCTCCGAACTGGAAGTTGCCGCGCGAATACAGCGCTTGAACGCCTTGACGCCAGAAGCGGTCTTCGATCGGCGTCACCGCTTGTTGCCCTTGATAGCGGTACGCCTGCAGCGTAAGATAGTTGCCGACCACGCCGCTAACGGTGCCCATCAGGTCGATCCCGGATTTGGGAATTCCGCTCTGCGGAGTGTAGGCTTGCGCGGTAACCAAGTGCGCTTCGATGCCGGTGCGGTCGGCGGTCAAAGAAAGATCGGCGCCGAGGCCGTCGTCGAAAAAATTAAACGGATTGATACCGACCGTCTGCGAGTACAGCGCGTACCCGGTAATCGTCGGACGCTGCGTCTCCGGATCGTAGAGCAGCGGCAACGTAAACTCTCCGAACTTTGCGTGAAGCGTGGGCGCCAACGGCTCGGCCGGCTTGAGGGACTGATCGAAGTTCACCCACATATCGCGCGGATGGCCCGGCTCGCCGCCGTCGACGACGTACTGCTCGAGATAGTAACTGGTGTTTCGACCCAGAGAACCGGCCGAAAGCAACTCGACCTCGTTGACGATGAACTTTGGAAGGGGCGGACCGCCGCCGGGTTCGTCTTCATCGCCTCCACCGCCGCTGGAATAGTTCAGCTCCGTCTTTACCGCGAGGGGGATGACACCGCGTGCACCGGGCAGCCGGAAGCCGTGCTTGAGAAAGTACGTGCCGAAGGCATTGAGATGAGGGACCGTCGTGTGACACTGCTGGCACCGGAAGCCATAGCGATGCGCGAAGATCGGGAGCGCCTGAGCGCGTTGCACGCCAAAGACGGCCAGTTCGATCAGGAAAATCGCCAAAACTCGAGACCAGCGCAGTTTAAGGCCCTCCTAAGTCGTTATTTAGGCAGACCTAATACGCGCGAAGCGCCGAGCCTCCTCCTGCCTGCGGCGCCCCCTTTGATGAGCGGGGTCGAAGGAGGGTAAGGCAAGCGACATTAACCACTCGCCCCGATATGTGTAAAACTTGCATCGGCGATCTCTTTGGGATCGAAGGATTTTTTCGCACGCAAATGAGCCGCGGTAGCTTCTTGGCCGCATCGGCGGCAGCCGCGGCCGCCTCCGGAGTTCCGGGACGCGCCTTTGCGGCCGGCGGCGAACCCGCAGCTACGGTCTTTTCCGGCGGCCCCATCGTGACGATGGACGGCCAGATGCGGCTCGTCGAGGCGCTCGCAATTTCGGGCAACACGATCCTGGCGGTGGGAACGAAGGACGAAGCGGTAGCCGCAGCCGGAGCGGGCGCGCGCCGCGTCGACCTCGGCGGGCGAACGCTCATGCCGGGCCTTATCGATCCGCACCAGCACCCGGTTCCCGGCGGCATCATGCTGACGCAGATGACCAACGTCGGCTACGACACCTATAAAACCAAAGCCGCGGTGCTAACGGCCCTCAAGCAAAAGGTCGCACAACTGCCGGCCGGGCAGTGGATCTACGCCGGCTACTACGACAACGTTCTGCAGGGCGGAGACCTTTCGATGGCCGAGCTGGATTCGGTATCCACCGAGCATCCGATCTTCGTGTACTACATCAGCATGCACTCGGCCACGGGCAATACGCCGGCATTTACGGCAGCAGGCGTGACGGCCGCGACGGGTGAGTTGCCCGGAGGCGGGCACTTCGGCAAGGACGCAGCCGGCAACCTCAACGGAATGATCTTCGAGCCGCCGGCGCTCACGAAGTTCATGAGCGGCTTGCCGAAGCTGACCTTCGAACTGGTCGCGAGCTCGGTCAAGGAGTTTCTCAAGCAGAGCGCGGCACTGGGCATCACGATGGTGCACGAAGCCGGCGCGTACGCGCCGACTCCCGACGCGCTCGAAGCGTATAAAGCGGTGATGAGCGCCTCGCCGGTTCGCTATAGCGCGAGTCCCGCCGTCGAGTTTCTCGACGTTGCAAACGGTTTCGTGGCTCGTTACGGTAAGCCGGGCGCAAAAGCGCTCGAAATCCCCGGGACGCTGCTTTCATTTTACGCGGTAAAGATCGTCTCCGACGGGTCGCCGCAGCAAGAGACGGCCTTTCAAATGCAGCCGTATCTCAACAGCACCTCGGTCGGTCTGGCGAACTACACCGCCGGCGAGCTCAACGCGCTGGTCGTCAAGATCAAGCAGGGCGGCTGGCCGGTCTCGATCCACTGCAACGGCGATGCCTCGCTGGAGCGCGCGCTCGATGCAATCGAAGCCGCGTATGGCTCAGGGCCGCCGCCCGAGGGCATCAACCGCATCGAGCACTGTACGCTTGCCAACGCCGATCAGATCGCGCGAATGAAGCGTTTGGGCGTGCAGCCGAGTCACTTGATGAACAATCTCTATTACTACGGCGCGGCCTACCGCGATCAAATTTTTGGCGCGCCGCGCGCCAACCGGTTCAATCCCACGCACGACTTTTTCGCTGCGGAGATTCCGTTCTCGATCCACAGCGACTGCCCGTGCTCGCCGATCGCGCCGCTGCGCGAGATCGGTACCGCCGTCACCCGCATCTGCGCGATCGACAACGCGGTGATCGGCGAGGATCAGCGCGTGCCGTTGGAGGCGGGGCTGCGCGCGATGACCACCGTCGCCGCCGCTCAGTGCGGACTCGGCGACAAGGCCGGCTCGCTCGAAACGGGAAAGTACGCCGACCTCGTGCTCCTCGAAAGCAATCCCCTCTCAACCGATCCGGCGAAGCTCGGCGATATCAAAATTTCCGAGACGTGGGTCAACGGTATGAAGGTCTAGGAGTTCGATCGGCGTGGGCGATCACATGGACGTCGAGCCGCATCGCCTCCAAGAAGAGATCGCGGAGGCGCACGAAGAGGTCGAAGAGCTGCGCAAAGAGGAGCGCAGCAACTCTTGGGTGCGCTACGTCGGTCTCACGGCAGCGATCTTCGCAGTGATTGCGGCGATCGCGGCCCTTCGTTCCGGCGCCCTCATCAACGAGGCGATGATCGCTCAGATCAAGGCGTCGGACACCTGGGCCGAGTATCAGGCGTCGCGTGAAAAAGAGCACATCTATACGATCGGGCTCGATGCGCTCATCGATCGCGGTTCGAAGAACCGCAAGCGAATGGGCGACTATCGCGCACAGATTGCCAAAGAAGGCGTCAAAGAAAAGCCGCTCGCGCAACGCGCGCGGCGGCTCGAGGAAGAATCTGCCAAACAGGTCGAACGCCATCATTTCTTTGAGTACGCCGTGGCGCTGCTCCAAGTCGGCATTGCGCTGGGCGCGGTGGGCGCCCTTTCACGCTTCAAGCCGGCATGGTACGTCAGCCTGGTTTCGGGAGCGTGCGGTATCGCCGTCTTCTTCTGGGGTTTCCGCTAGCGCGGCGCGACGAGCGTTACTCGTAGTCCGGCGCGAAGTAGCTGCTTGCGCCGAAGCGGTGATGGATGAAGAAGCGGGGTGGATAGGGCGCTGCGATGCTGACGAAGGGACGCGGCTTCTGGGTAAAGTCGAAACAGTCGGCGGGCGAGTTGGCGCGCTCGTCCGCGGCGGCCATCTGCTTGAGCCCGTAAAGGTCCTCGGCGAACCGCAGAACGCTGGCGGTTTCGTACTGCGTGTGTGAGACGACGTTCTTCTTGGCATACGGCGAGATGACGAGCAGCGGGACGCGGAAGCCAACGCCATCGTAGTCTTCGTACGGCGGCGCCACGTGGTCGTAGAAACCGCCCCAGTCGTCCCACTGCACGAAGATCGCCGTCGACTTCCAAAACGGGCTCTTGCCGACGGTGTCGACGATCGCCGAAACCCACGACGGACCGTACCCGCCGCCGCATTCGAGATGGTCTGACTCCGCGCACTCGGGCGTGATCCAGGTGAAGTTTGACAGTTTTCCGGCGCGCACGTCGGTGAGAAAACGCCAGTTCGGCGAAATGACGTCCTTTTTCCAATCCTTGCCCTTGAAGATGTGCCGGATCGCCTGGTAGGCCGACCAGGTTCCCCCGTTTCCGCCGCGATCGTTGCCGTAACGCGCCGCGTAGAAGTGCCACGTCAGCTTCGCCGCGTCGAGCTCGTCCCCGAGCGTCGTGTAGTCGAAGCATGCCTGCTGCGCCGGGCCGTCGGGATTGCGATCTTGGGTGATCGTCGAAACGACGTCGGACGAGCCGCCTTCGCAGCCCCAGAAGTACGAGTCGGGAAGGTCGACGCTCGACTGCGCCTGCGCGGCGATAACGTATTGGTGTCCGACGAAGCTCTCGTCGAGCTGCGACTGAAACATGTTGTCGCCGACGACCCATTCGCGTGCCATGTCGAAGTACGGCTTCGATTCGCGGTGGGGGACGTAGACGTACTGCGGATTCTGTCCGCCGCCATAGGTATTTTCGTTGTTGAATCCGTTCATCCGGCAGTTCGTCCCGGGGAGGCTGCCGGTGCCGTTGCACGCCGAAAACATCGCGTAGGCCGAGTGGTCGATGACGTATACGTTCTTGAGCGACGACGGCTGCAGCGCGATGGTTTGGCCGTTGGAGTTCTTACCAGACGACACGGTGTTCGCGCCGGGGTAGCCCTGGAAGAGGTTGTCGAAGCTGCGGTTTTCCTGCACGATGTAGATCACGTGAGTTATCTTGCCGGCGCCCGTTGCATTGGTTGCCTCGAGCGCGTTATCGGCGCGCATGTACGGCAGCGATGGTTGCGAACCCGACGCGCAGCCCGTTAGCGCGGCGAGGCAAAATATGAAAAAAGAACGCGAAGTCATGGGGTGCGGTTCCGCGAATCGTCCGAGGCTGCCTGCGGCGCGTCTTCCTTACGCAGCGGGCGCTTGCGCTGGGCGTAGTCGAACCAAAGGTAGAACGGCGGCATCACGATCCGGTTGTAGATAAATTGCAGCAGGGAGCGGAGCGGCCCGGGCGCCATTCGCCCCTCGTCGGCCTCGAGCAGCGTAAAATTGAAGAGGCGGCGGCGAAGCGACCTGCTGAAGCGGCGGCGCTCCACCGCGGTTCGCCCGCTTCGTTCGAGCAACTCGCGACAGGCTTCTTCGTCGACCGGATGCGCGCGCACGACGTCGAGCACGGCTGCGTCGTCGAGCTTCAGGAAGTCGAGCACGGCGCGATCGGCGACGTCGTCGTCGCCGAAGCAGTAGCCGTTCATCACGTCCTCGCCGCGCGCGACGCCTTGTGCGTAGCGGCGAGCCTTCTCGACGAGTCGGGGCAGCCACACGAGATCTTCGAATTCGTCGCGACCCGAACGCGGCATCCATGTCATTGGGGCTTCCTCCGTGTCTGAAGCTCGTCGAGAGTGCGCGGCCAGTCGGACTTAAGGAGGCGCGACAACGCGCGATCCGCCAGCAGCCGCCGCCCGGTTTGACACTGCGGGCAGTAGTTCGTCTCGTTATCCGCGTAACGAATACGTTGGACGCGCGTGCCGCAGGCGGGACAGGGCTTGCCGTAGCGCCCGTGCACGGCCATATCGTCGCGAAACGCGGTCACGTGCTCGGGGAACTTCGACGCGGCGGTTGCGCCGAGCCGATCGATCCAGAGCGCGAGGGTCGCGCGGGTTGCGTCGTATAAGCGCTTCCACTGCGCGTCGTCGAGCTTCTGCGTGAGCAGGATCGGAGAGAGCTTCGCGGCGTGCAGAATTTCATCGGAGTAAGCATTGCCGATTCCGTCGAGCACGTGGGGGTCCGTCAGCACTCGCTTGAGCGTGTGGTTCTCGGCTTCGAGGGCCGCGCGGAACGAGTCAAGATCCGTGTGAAGGGGATCGAGGCCGCCTGCGTCAAGGGCGAGCGCCGCTTTCCAACTCGCAAAAGCGTGCAGTGAGGCGCGCCGTTTGCTTCCGGCCTCGGTCAGCACCAGCGTTCCGTTGGGAAAACCGAACGCGGCGAGGTTGGTACGCGATGAGTTCGCCGCAGCAGCGGGCCTCCAGTGGAGCCGTCCCGCGATCATCAGGTGGATGACCAGCCAAAAATCGCCTTCTAAGCCGATTGCGATGCGCTTGCCGATGCGCCGAACTTCGGTGACGCGCCGTCCCGCAAGAGACGGCAGCGGCGGCTCGAGCGTGCGCAGAACGAACGGCTTCTGGATCGAGACGCGGTCGAGCGGTTGTCCGACGATCCGCGCTTCCAGCGCCGTGACGTAGGCAGCAACGTCGGGAAGTTCAGGCACGTTCTCCGCTTCGCTGCAGCAGGAAGCTTTTCGTGCCGCTTCGGCTTGCACCGGGAGCACGTCGACCGGCAGGCCCGGCGAAAGCCCGGCGGTAACAAGGGCGGCATGCAGCTTGGAATGATTGGCTTGGGGCGAATGGGCTCCAACATGGTGCGCCGCTTGATCCGCGCCG
This sequence comes from Candidatus Cybelea sp., assembly GCA_036267315.1. Classification (GTDB taxonomy): domain Bacteria; phylum Vulcanimicrobiota; class Vulcanimicrobiia; order Vulcanimicrobiales; family Vulcanimicrobiaceae; genus Cybelea. The sequence continues at coordinate 37,357 of DATAWH010000078.1, forward strand.
GGCACACCTGCGTCGCCTACGACCCCAATCCCGAGGCGGTGGCGGCATCGGTCGCCGACGGGGCCATCGGCGCTTCGTCGCTCGACGAGTTCGTGAAGAAGCTCGCAAAGCCGCGCAGCGCGTGGATGATGGTACCGGCTTCGGTCGTCGACTCGAGCGTTGCGGCCTTAGCGCCCCTCTTGGAGCGAGACGACACGCTCATTGACGGCGGCAACTCGTATTACATTGACGACATTCGGCGGGCGGCGACGCTGCGCGATTCCGGCATCAACTATCTCGACGTCGGCACCAGCGGCGGCGTGTTCGGGCTCGAACGCGGCTACTGCATGATGATCGGTGGCGCCGACGACGCGGTCAAACGGCTCGACCCGATCTTCGCCGCGCTCGCTCCGGGCCGCGGAGAGATCGAGCGCACTCCCGGGCGAGACAAAATCGGCGGTACCGCCGAACAGGGATACCTTCACTGCGGACCCAGCGGCGCCGGGCACTTCGTTAAGATGGTGCACAACGGCATCGAGTACGGAATCATGGCAGCGTACGCCGAGGGGCTCAACATTCTGCAGAACGCGAACGTCGGAAAGCAGAAGCAGGTCGCGAGCGCCGAGATTACGCCGCTGCGCGACCCCGAACACTACATGTACGATCTCAACCTCCCCGACATCGCCGAGGTCTGGCGGCGCGGCAGCGTCATCGCGTCATGGTTGCTCGATCTTACCGCAGCCGCGCTCACCGCGGATCCGGCGCTTGCAAAGTTCGAGGGGAAGGTCTCGGATTCTGGCGAGGGCCGCTGGACGATCAAGGCGGCGATCGACGAGGGCGTGCCCGCTCCGGTGCTCACCGATGCGCTCTTCGAGCGCTTTACTTCACGCGGTAACGCTGAGTTCGCGAATCGCATTCTTTCGGCGATGCGCTACGAGTTTGGGGGGCATCTCGAGCTAAAGTGAGCGGTCGAGATGATTGGTCGCGATGACGTCGTTCCAGGCATCGCGCGAAATCTGAACGGCGCCGGAGTACGGTAGACTCAACTCGATCACGAGCCCGAAGAAGAGACCGATCGAGCCGGCGAGGAGCGCCGTCATCATCATCTGCTTGAAGAAGGCTTCGACGCCGAAGAAGAAAGCGAAGGCGATGACGATCGCCGCGCCGAGGATCATCGCTTCGAGCATGCCCGGCGGCAGCCGGTCTTGCGATTGCACGAGCCGCTGCCGGCGCGTGTCGCCGATGTGGCGCAGGCTATCTAAAACCTGGGTCCGCATCGTATTGTCCTGGAGGATGTCGCCAAAGCCGGCGCGATCGGGCAGCTGCGGCGTCGCGGCGACGAGCCGAACGGCTTTCAACAAGAGAGCGACCGAATCGTCCGCACGCGCCGGCGCCGCCGGCGAGAGTTCGAGGTCGCGTACCGTGATCGCGTAGCGGGCGATGAGCCGCTGGATCTTCGGCCCTTGCGGCGGACCGAGCAGGCCGGCAAAGTTAAATGCATCCGAGACGTACCCGGCTTCGGCATTGGTCGTCTCTTGTGCGGCCGAGAAATCCGTCCAAACGGCGCCGACGAGAAAGCCAATCACGACCGAGTAGAGTACGCCGACGACGGCGACGATGAAGCCCGCTACCTCGTGCCCCTCGACCAGGCGCTGCTGAGAGACAAAGTGCCGGAAGATGGCGTGGGCAGCTACGGCGACTGCCGCGAAGAGCAGAACGAAGAGCGGCAGCGCGACGAGGATCGGTATGTGCGCAAGGATCGCCATAGCGGCCGAGGTCACCGGCGTCATCTACCGCAGCGCGAAGACACCGATCACGCCGCTACCCAAAATGAACCAGATCGGATTGACCTTGCTGCGATTGAGCGCGACGAAGGTAACCAGCGCAAGAAGTACCGGAATCCAGCCGGTAATGGCGCTCTTGCCGAACGTAATTAGCCCGCCAATTGCAAGACCGATGGCGACCGTTCCCAAACCTTTTTGAATTGAGTCGCGCCAGGGCCAGCCTTGAAGGCGTCGCCAGAGCCGGCCGACGCCGAACGTGAGGATCCCCGTCGGGACAAAAAAGGCGAGCGCGCAGACGAGCGCCCCAAACGGGCCGGAGACGATCTGGCCGATCTCGGCGACCATCATCATGTTCGGTCCCGGCGACATCTGGCCGGTGCTGTAGACGTGAATCAGCTGTTCTTCGGTCAGCCAGTGGTGGCTGTGCACGACGAGCACCTTCATCTCGGGAAAAGCCGCCATGCCGCCGCCGATCGTTAACAGCGAAAGGTAGGAGAAGACGCGGATCAGTGCAGGGATCTGATCCATTGATCCTCCTCTTCGGCAGGCGGTTCGGGTTTGACGTGCGGCCGATACGTGATGATGGCGACGCCGCCGACGACGAGCAAGACGACCGGCACACCCAGCTTGAAATAGTTGATGCCCATGACGGCTGCCAGCACGAAGAGCGCGTCGTAAACGCCTTTGAGCGACTTCTTCCCGATCTGAAACCACGTCGACGCGAGCAGGCCAACTGCGGCCGCCGCGACACCGCGCAGGCCGGCGGTAGCGTACGGACGCGCGTGCGCGTCGCTATAGGCCACGCCGGCGGCCGTCATAAAGATAAATGCCGGAAGGCAGATGCCCAAGAGTGCAAGCGAAGCGCCCATGGTTCCAACGAGCCGGTCGCCGGCGAGAATCGCGATGTTCGTCGCGTTTAACCCGGGCAGCGTGTTGCTGATCGACGTCATCTCCAAGAACTCGTCGTCGTCAAACCATTTCTTCTCGCGCACGAGCGTATTGCGTAAATACGCGACGACACCGCCGCCAAAGCTGATCGCGCCGATCTTCAGGAAGACCAGGAACAACTCGAGCAGCGATACTTTGACTTTTGCGGGAGCGGCCTTCGCCGCGCCGGCGGCGGTTTCACCCACCAGTTAGCGTGTCACGACGTTAGAAGCCGAACGTATATCCGAGCAACGGACCCGCCATCGAAAGGTGCTGCACGTGCTGGTTTGGCGGAAATCCGTTGTAGTTCAGGGTACGGTACGTAGCAAGCAGCGTTTGCCCGTGGGCGAACTCGTATCCGGCGCCCCCCATCGCTTCCCACGTTTGGTTGTTGATCGTAAGGCCGCTGCCGACATCGGCGTAATACGGCAAGTACCAGCGCCCGTTGCCGAGGAACGCGCGGCCGCGCAGGCCGACGACGACGTCGCTGGTCAGCTCGCTGCTGGAGACCGTTCCTGAAGGCGCGATCAGGCCTCGGCGCCCGATGGTGGCATTATAAGAAATCGAAAGGTTGACCGGAAACTGACGGATGCCCATAAAGCCGCCCAGATCGGCGTTGTGTCCGTGCGCGAAGGTATATCCGGCGGCCAACTCCCACATCGTCGCTGAGAGGTGGGCGTCGGTACTAAAAGTTGCGGGGATCACGATGCGGCCTTGACGTCCGACCTGGATCGTCGAGAAGGCCGACGCGCTTGCCGAAGCGTTGAGGTAGATCGCGTCGCCGAAAAGACTGAAGTCACCTTTGCGGACCTCGAGCCCCAGCATTCCGGCCGAGTTCAGTTTGGTGAGGTATTGCTGCGGGGTGACCTGGACGCTTCCGCCGATAAGATGCGCGGGACGCGACCCGACGATCGCGGGAACGCTGAACTGGTAGTTGGCGTTGATGGTCGGACCCCAGATATACGGCGCCAGCGTGACGTGCGTCGCTCCGTCGTATTCCCGGTCCATCGGCGAGGGAGAGGCAACGGCAACCGGTTGGGGCGTCGCCTCCTGCGCGCACGCGTGCGCGGTCGCGGCCGCGAGTGTGATGGCGAATGCGGCGCAAGCCCAGCGAATGCGCGTCGGCGAAATCATATGGTGCTACCCGAGTCCTTTCTCCGCAGATTGTAAGAGGTCGCTTCCTTCTTGTCTATCCGAAACGCGCAAGCCCTTTAATGAGCGCAGTTTTTGCCATTCCCGGATAATGCCGCAGGTCGCCCTCTGATATGCTTTGAGGGCATCATGCCGGAGCGGTACAGCGCTCGCATCGGAGCGATGGGCGTCGCCGCCGGCGTTCCGTACGACGAGCTGGTCGGCCGAATCCTGGAACTCGTTCTCCGGGCGGCGATTGCCGTGGCCGCCGATCAGTTCGAGTGGGAGGATGAGGAGCTGCGCCGCGACGGACTGATGGCGATCGAGTTTTTCCACGGCGGGAGGGCGCTCTGGTGGGACGCAGCGTGTTTCGGCGCAGAGCGGCCCGATCCAGAGCAGAACGAGCTCGATCCGCACTTCTTCGAACGGCTCGATCTCGATCTTCGACGGCGGCTCAAACGTGCCGGTTACGGGGTACCGCCGCTGCTTGCGTGCTCGAAAGCGCTGTACGCCGAGATCGCGGCCGACGTGGCCGATCGCTGCGCCGGCGCTCGCGAAAGCCTTCTGATCGAGATCCTTTCGAGCTGAGCGGCGCAAAAACAGCGGCGCCTGCCGGCGCCGCTGCCATCGTTCTTACGTTACTCTACGTTAGTGCGAAGAGGGCGCTACCCAGAGCGTCGAGTCTGCCCACTTCACCTTGACAGGCATGCAATGCGTAACCTGTTTTCCCGAATACGTGACGTCGTTGTACAGCGAGAAGTGGTGTTGGATTTCCACGCCGGGAGCGAAGTTGCCGTAGTCGGTCACGGTGCGCAGAAAGTTCTGCGCCGAGTTCCGGTATCCGACGGCAAAGGTGATTTGCGCGGCGTTCTTCTTGCCGTAGATGATGTAATCGATCTGCGTTCCGCCGGCCTTGTGGCTGAGCGGCTTGGGAGAGACGATGAAGCAGTTCTTCACGAGAACCGGTGCAGCTGCGAATGCCGGCGCCATCGCCGCGCCCGCGATGGCCGCACTCAAAGCCATAATGGTACCAAGACGGCCGAGGGTCTTCATGTGGTTTTCGGTCTCCTTTCAGGTCAGGGAAGCTCCGCGAGGACACTTTGGGCTTGGAGGTTAGGTCTCCAATTCGGGTATCCTGCAAGCGAGCGTAATCTCGCCATCGACCGCGACCGGAAAGTTCACCGACCGGGCGATGAAGCAAAGGCGATGCGCTTCCTCGTGCAGGGCGAGAGCGCGCGCGCCATCTCCGCCCGGAGCGATCGTCACCGCGGGGCGCAGTTCGACACGCTCGAATTCGCCCGACCCGTCAGGGTTTTCGCGCATCGTTCCGCCGGCCTCGTCCCGGTAGGCGAGGACGGCGATCCCGTTGATCGAGCAGAGGTGCAGATACCACAGCATGTGGCACGCGGAGAGGCTTGCGACGAGCATCTCTTCGGGATTGTATCGCCTTGGGTTTCCGCGGAATGCCGGATCGCTCGAACCCGCGATTGGCTCTTTATTTGGCGAAGCGATCGTAAAATCGCGGGAATAGCTGCGATAACTCGTCGTGCCTTCGCCGGGTGCTGACCACTCCAGCAACGTGCGATAGCGGTGAGTCTTCACGCCGCTATCATAACACGAAGAGGCACGAGCCTTCGAACGTAGGAAGCTTCGGCGGTGAGGGTCGTGACGCTCAACGCAAACGGAATTCGCTCGGCCGCGCGCCGCGGCTTTTTTGCATGGGCCCAAGAGACCGACGCCGACGTCATCTGCTTGCAAGAAACGCGCGCGCAAGAGCATCAACTGCTCGTCGAAGCGAGCGCGCTGGCGGGATACACCGGGTACTTCGTCGACGCGAATAAGCGTGGGTACAGCGGCGTTGCGATCTACTCGCGGCAAGAACCGCTGTCGGTGCGGCGCACGCTCGGCTGGGCCGACATGGACGCCGAGGGCCGCTTCATCCAAGCGGATTTCGGATCGCTCTGCGTCAGTTCGCTCTACGTGCCATCGGGAATCAGCGGCGCAGCGCGCCAGGCCTTTAAAATGGACTTTCTCGAGCGGTTGCTCGCCGTGCTGGCAAACCTTCGCCATGACGGGCACAGCCAAATCGTCTGCGGCGATTTCAACATCGCTCACAAGCCGGAAGACACGTACAATCCGGCCCGCAACAGCCTCATCACCGGATTTCTTCCCGAAGAACGCGCGTGGCTGGACGCGCTCGTGGATACGGTCGGCTGGGTCGATGCATTTCGCGTCGTCAATCAGGAACCAAAACAGTACACCTGGTGGTCGAACTGGCCGGCCGCCTGGGACCGCAACCTCGGCTGGCGCATCGACTACCAGCTCGTCACGCCCGACCTGGCGCAGCGCGTCACCCAAGCGTCAATCTACAAAGCTTCGCGCTTTAGCGACCACGCGCCGTTGGTTGTGGACTACGACTGCTCTTTGTAGCAGTGTCGTCTTGGCGTACGTCGGGCGAGAGGTCCGGCTCGAAGCGGGATGATGTTTACGCTTCTCGCCGGACCCACGCCCAACCTAAGCCCGCGACTATTCTCTGTAGCGGTTCTGTCGTGGTGTACGTCGGGCGAGAGGTCCGGCTCGAAGCGGGATGATGTTTACGCTTCTCGCCGGACCCACACCCAACGTAAGCCCACGAGCTCGACTCTACGCTACAGAGTTTGGTGTTGCTTTCCGTCGGGCATGAGGTCCGGCTCGAAGCGAGATGATGTTTACGCTTCTCGCCGGACCCACACCCAACGTAACGTAAGCCCATTGAAGCCGATCATTGGGAATTTGAGTCGGTCGGGGCAACAGAAAAAAAAGAAGAAGGGTAAAGCGGAGAGACTAGCTGCTTCCTAAAGCCGACAGAAGCTTGGGCGGGATCAGGCAGAACAAAGTTCCGCGCGACGACGCCGGGCCGAAGAGTTCGATGCCAACGAGCGCGCCTTTTTTAATTTCTAGGGTTGCCTTACCGGCGAGCTGCCCAGCCGTCACGCTCAACGATGGTTCGTGTCCGACGAGCATCAGCGCGGTTGCGCCGGCGTGATCGGCAAGGATCGCCGCACAGCCTTTGATGTCGAAACTGCCGGCGAGGCGGTCGTCGGCGGTAAGCACTTTGCGCAGGCCAAGGCGGTTTGCGACGATCTCCGCCGTCTGACGCGTACGCAGCAACGGGCTCGTGACGATCGCGTCGAGATCGAGCGAGAGATCCTCCATCGCACGCGCCTCGCGTTCCATTCGGGCGACGCCTTCACGCGTGAGCGGGCGGTCCGCATCGCGGCCGTTCCAGTCACCGGGATCCGCCGCGATCCCGTGGCGCAAAAAGTAGAGCTTCACTCGGTGTCCGGCGGCCGGCCCGAATCGACCTGATGCAAAAAGAACGAGCGAGAGTATTTCGACGAAATTACTTTGTAGGGGCGCGGCGCCATATTGTAATCGAAGGCATTGCGGATGCTGGTGGCGTGCGCGTCGTTACGCCCCAGCGTACCGAGGTTCCAGTTATCTTCGATGAAGCGCAAGATGCTGCCGAACTCGTAGACCGTGTGCACGACGTGAGGCTTGACGTACGGCGAGACGATCAGCATCGGCACGCGAAAGCCGGGACCTCCCTGCCAGTTGCGCGGGGTCGGCGGTTTGACGTGATCGTAGAAGCCGCCCCAGTCGTCCCACACGATAACGATTGCGGTGGAGTTCCAGTATGAGCTCTGGCCGATCGCATTGACGACCGAGGCAATCCAGGAAGGCCCGGTATCTTTTCCCGTCGCGGGATGGTCCGAGTTGTCGCCGGTCGGCGTGATCCAGGCGACCGCGGGGAGCTTGTTCTTTTTAATATCGCCGAAGACCGCATTGGGACTGCGGGAGACGTTCGTCTTCCACTCGGGGCTGTTGCGAACGGCCTTGATGGCGTCGAACGCGCTCCAGATGCCGGCGCCTTCGCACTTCGGGCAATTTGTATACGGATAGACTCGAACGGCGTAGTATTTCCACGAAACCTGCTGCGCGTCGAGCAGATCGCGCAGTGTCGTGTAACTCAGGCACGGGAAGGGTCCGCCATACTCCAAAACTTGACCGCCCCGTTTGATGACCGACGTCACCAAGCTCGACGGATTCCCATCGCAGCCCCATGGAAAGTAGGAGGGCGTGTCGATTAGCGCCTCTTCGCTCGAAAGGCCGGTGCCGGCAGCGATGAGGTCCTGATGCGCGGTGAAACTGCCGCTGCCTTGCGTCTGAAACATGTGATCGGAGAGGACGTACTGCTTGGCCATGTCCCAGTACGGCGCGATGTCGTCGGGATTGACGTACTGATACGGATAGGTGCAGGCTGGGCCGCCGCTGCCGCGCGCCCCGTAGCCTTCGTTATCGAACCCGTCCATATGCTGTTTGTCGTAGTCGGTCTGGAAGGTGTCGTAGATGTGTCCGAGATCGGCGTTGACTTGATAGCCGTACGATGACGGGAAGCCGTGCCCCTGAAGGTCGACCTCGGTTAACGGAATCGTCGTGGGCTCCGTAATCGGTTTAAAGCAACTTTTGGCGACCTGCGGCGTCATCGCCGCCGCCTTGCCCACCTTCGTGCCGTCGGCGCCGGGAAACGTCGAGAAAAAGTTATCAAAACTTCGGTTTTCTTGAATTAGGATGACGACGTGCTTGATCGGACTGCTGCTCCCGGTTGATCCGTGCTGTTGCGGTAAGAAGCCGCCCGGAAGCAGCGAGGGGGCGCTTTGGCCGGAACAAGAGACCCCCGCCGCCAGCAACGCGAGCAGCAGCAAGTTATTAGCGGGACGCATTAACGCGCGTTTCGACGCGAACGTGCGTGCTGCCCTCGGGGATGACAACGAAGCCGTGTGAGATAATGCGACGCCCATGACGACTTGGCAAACGCGCATCCTCCACGCACGCCCGCAGCTTCCCGAGGGCTATCGTTCGCTTGCTACGGCGGTCCATCGCGGTTCGACGACCCTCTTTACCGATGCGGCGAGCGTTACAGACGAGTGGGATCAGCACCGTGCCGGCTATACGTACGGATTGTATGGGACGCCGACAACGCTCGAACTCGCAGCGCGCATTTGCGAACTCGAAGGCGGACTCCATACGATTCTTGCACCGGGCGGACAGGCCGCGATCTCGTTGATCGACCTCGCGCTGCTCGAAGCGGGAGATCACGTGCTCGTGCCCCACAGCATCTACCGTCCGAACAGACAACTGACGAGCACGCTGCTCAAGCGTTTCGGCGTTACCGCAACCTACTACGATCCGCTTGCTGGCGGGGAGATCGCCGAACTATTTACCGACCGCACGCGTTTGGTGTGGGTTGAGAGTCCGGGATCGGTCACGATGGAGGTGCAGGACGTTCCCGCAATCGCCGCGGCCGCGCACGAACGCGGCGCGTTGATAGCGTGCGACAACACTTGGGCGGCGGGCGTGCTGTTCGACGCCTTCGCGCGCGGCGCGGATGTGACGATGCAGGCACTCACGAAATATGCCGGCGGCCACAGCGACCTGCTGCTCGGATCGATCACCGTCCGCGACGATCGACTCCATCGCCGGCTCGGCGACGCGCGTCAGGTGCTCGGATGCGCCGTCTCTCCCGACGATTGCAGCCTCGTGCTGCGTGGCTTGCAAACCCTGGGCGTGCGCCTGGAGGCGATCGAACGATCCGCCCTGACGATTGCAAACTGGCTCGCCGACCGGCCCGAGGTGGAACGCGTTTTGCATCCGGCGCTCCCGTCGTGTCCGGGAAACGCGTTTTGGGAGCGCGATTTTGTCGGATCCGCGGGCGTCTTTTCGTTTGTCTTCGCGCCGGGTCCAACCGAAGCGCGCGTGCAGGCGTTCGTCGACGCGCTGACGCTTTTCGACATCGGCTACAGCTGGGGAGGCACGCATAGCCTGGCGGTTGCGTATCGAATCGGCGGCTCGGGGCGTCCGGCTTACGATCACCGGTTGGTGCGGCTGAGCATCGGGCTGGAGACGACTATGGACCTCATCGGAGACCTCGAGAACGGGCTAGACGCGCTGAAGGTGTGATTTTTCTGCGCCCCGGCGCGAAGAACGGGGTGAGATGAAGGGAGACGAGGCCCAGCACGCGTTCGTGACGCTGCTGGAACGGCATCGCGGAATCTTGCACAAGATCGCGAGCGCTTACGCGCGTGAAGCGGCAGGTCGAGAGGACCTCCGTCAGGAGATCGTGCTGCAACTCTGGCGAAGCTTTCCGCGCTTCGATGCGCGCTCGAAGTTTTCGACGTGGATGTATCGCGTCGCGCTCAACGTCGCGATCTCGTACGCGAGACGCCGCCGCGGCGAGGGACGCATCGAGCTCGCCGCGCCTGCTGCCATCGAGACTGTGCCGGGGGTGACCGCGCCGCCGGCAGACGACCGGCTCGACGCGGTTTTAGCCTTCGTCAACCGGCTCGACGAGCTCAACCGTGCGCTGATGCTGTTGTACCTCGACGACTATCCGCATGCCGAGATCGCGACGATCTTGGGAATCAGCCCGAGCAACGTCGCGACGAAGATCGCTCGTATCAAAGAACGGCTCAGGCGCGACATCGCCGCGCAGCCGCCAAGCCAATAGGGAGACCGGAGTGGAACTCGACGAACTCAAAGCAATCTGGGCGAAGCACGACGAGCGGCTCGAGCGCACCGCGCAGGTCAATGGCGAGATGCTCGCGCGCTGGGGCGTTCGCAACAGCCTGAAGTCTTTGCGCGTACTCTTCGGCAGCGTGCTCTTCGAGGCAGCTGCCGATCTGGTCGCGATCGTACTGATCGGCTCGTTCGCCGCCGATCACTACCGAAACGCAGAGCTCTTGGCGCCGGCAGTTATCTTGGGCGCCTACGCGATCGCCATATTTGCGGCGATGGTAGGTCAGGCCGTCGCGTTGGCGGCAATTCATTACGACGAGCCGATTCTCGCGATTCAGATCCGCCTGCAGCGCCTGCGCGAGCGGCGGATTCGAACGACGCTGGGGATCCTGCTCTTTGCGCCGCTCGTGTGGCTGCCGTTTACGATCGTCGCGATGCAAGGAATCTTCGGGGTAAACGTCGCCGAGGCCGATCCGGTATGGCTCGTCGCGAACTTTCTCTTCGGCGTCGCCGTGATTCCGGTTGGGGTGTACGCAGCGCGGCGCTTTGGTCCTCGCCTGAAGGCATCGAGCGCGATGCGAGCCGTAGCCGACGAGATCGCCGGACGCAGTCTGGCCGTTGCGCTCGAGGATCTCGCCGCCATCGGGCGATTCGCCGGCGAGTCCTAGTTAGCGATCCGGCGTCGAGAAGGGAGCGAATCCTTTGAAGGCGACTGCGGCAGCCACGAAGGCCAGGACGCCCGACGCGATCATCGCGGCGCGAAAACCGTTCAGGTAGGTCGGCGATGCGGTGACGACGATGCCGAGCACGGCGATTCCGATCAAACCTGCGGTGCGCGCGACGGCGTTGTTGACACCCGAAGCGACGCCGGCGTGTTCGACCGGAACGGAGTTCATCACGGTCGTGGTGAGCGGCGCGACGAAGAGCGCTCCGCCGCAGCCCAGAATCGCTGCTGCCGGAAAGAACGTCGTCCAATAGGACCCGTCGCTGCCGGGCAGCGCGTAAGCGAGAAAGCCGAAACCGGCAACGATGCCGCCCAGCAGCAGCGGCGTGCGCGAACCGATCTTCGCGACGAGGCCGCCCGACCAGCGGGAAGCGGCCACCATGATGATCACGAACGGCAGCAGCGCGCCGCCGGCGGCGGTCGGGGTGTAGTGGTGGATGTCGATCAGCACGAACGGTACGAAGTACAGGCTCCCCCCTAACGCCCCGTAGAGAAAAAACGTATAGATGTTTGCAGCGCTGAAGTCGCGCGAGGCGAAGAGGTCGCAGCGGACCATCGGGTCGCTCTCCCGGCGTTCGGTGAAAACGAAGAGCCCAAGTGCCGCCAGACCGCAGATTACGATGAGGACGGCGTCGAGCGAGATGCGTCCGGAGTTCATCTCGATCAGTCCGTAGACGAGCAGCGCGAGCCCGAGCGTCGCGAGAGCCGCACCGCGCACGTCGATTCGTCGAACGGCCGACTCGTCGCGGCTCTCGCGAACGCGGGTGAAGACGATCGCGAGTACCGCAATCGCGATTGGAATATTGATGACGAATACGTACCGCCACGAGTAGTGCTGCGTGAGCCAGCCGCCGATAACCGGCCCCGCGGCGGAGGTCAGCGCCGAGAAGCCGGACCATAACCCGATTGCACGCCCGCGTTGGGACGGTTCGAAGGCGGCGCTGATCATCGCTAAACTTCCGGGCGTGAGGAGTGCGCCGCCGATTCCTTGGACGCAACGCGCAGCGATCAGCATCTCCGGGGTACCGGCGAGCGCGCAACCGAGCGAGGCAAGCGCGAAGAGCGCCACCCCCGCGCCAAAAATCGTGCGGCGTCCGTAGATATCCCCCAACGCGCCGCCCAGCAGGATCAGCGCTGAAAGAAAGAGCGAGTATCCCTCGATCACCCACTGCGTCTGGGCGGTCGTGGCGTGCAGTTCGCGCTGAAGGACCGGAAGCGACACCGTGACGGCGGTGCTGTCAATGAAGCTCATCGCCGAACCGAGGATGGCTGCGACCAAGACCCACTGCGGCTTCACCGGACGGCTGTTCGCTGTCGCGCGCGCGTCACCCTGAGCGGAGTCGAAGCGCGGGTGCGCAAATGGTTTCACCGTGGCATCGTTACTCGATCGTCCGCTGCGAACCGCGATCCTCGCGGCCGCGAACAATCCGCTGGTGCGCAGCGGGGTTTCGCGCTACGGGATGCGGCTGGGCGCGCGGCGTTTCGTCGCCGGAGAGAGCGCCGAAGAGTTCATGGCGGTGGCCCGCGAGACTCAGCGGCGCGGTTTCTCGGTGGCCGCGACGTTGTTGGGTGAGAGCGTGAGCGACGTCGAGCAGACGCGAGCGGTCGCCGCGGAGTACCGCCGGCTGCTCGAAGCGTTTTCGCGCGAGGGTCTCGACGCGAACGTCGCTTTCAAACTGACCCACGTCGGGCTCGACATCGATCCCGAGCTCGCGCTCGAGAACGCTGCGGGCATCGCCGCCGTCGCGCGGGACACCGGAAACACGTTTCGTATGGACATGGAGCAGTCGCGCTACGTCGACCCGACGCTGGCGATCTACCGCGACCTGCGCGCACGGTATGGTTGCGCCGGCTTCGTGCTGCAGTCGTACCTTCATCGCAGCGAAACCGACCTGCGCGCGATGCTCGCGCAGGCGCCGAACGTTCGCATCGTCAAAGGCGCCTACCTCGAACCCGGTTCGATCGCCTTCGCGGCCAAACGCGACGTCGACGAGAGTTACGGCAGGCTAGCGGAGCTCGCCCTGAGCGGCGACGGATACACCGCGATCGCGACGCACGACCCGGCGATCGTCGCGCGCGTCATCGCCTACGCTACCGGCCGGGGGCTTCCGCAACGCGGCCGCTTCGAGTTTCAAATGCTCTACGGAATTGCCGAACCGCTGGCGGCGTCGCTGGTCGAGCGCGGTTATCGAGTGCGTCTCTCCGTACCGTACGGCGATTTCTGGTTTCCCTATCTCATGCGCCGCTTGGCGGAACGTCCGGCGAACCTCGGGTTCTTTCTCCGCCACGCGCTGATGCCACGATGAACGAACTGCGCGGGATCTGGGCAGCCGTGCTGACGCCGATCGCCGACGGACTCGAGCCGGATTCGGGTCGCGCAGCGCCGTACTATCTCGATCTGCTGGCGGAAGGTTGCGACGGCGTCAACGTTCTCGGTACCACCGGCGAGGCGATGTCGTTTAGCACCGGCCAGCGCATTCGTTACATGGAAGCGCTCGCGGGCAGCGGGCTGCCGATGGATCGCGCAATGGCCGGTACCGGTGCCACCTCGCTCGACGACGCGGTTCGGCTGACCCGTGCGGCGCTAGACTGCGGCTTTCGCGCCGCGCTGGTGATGCCGCCCTTCTTTCACCGCGACGCAAGCGACGAGGGAGTCGTTGCGTTCTTCGACGCGCTGCTGGCGCGGGTGAATCCGAAGCCGAACACCATTCTGCTCTATAACTTTCCGAAGATGAGCGGCATTACGTTCCGCGCGGACCTGGTCGACCGGTTGATCGCGAACTCCGAGAGCCGCATTTTCGGAATGAAAGACAGCTCTAACGACGTGCCGCTTCAGGAAGAGATCGCGCGGCGCCAGCCAACTTTTGCGATCTTCCCCGGATCGGAGGCCGGTCTGCTCGGCGCGGCCTCACGCGGCGCCGCCGGGTGCATCTCCGGCAGCGTTGCGCTCTGGCACGAACTGGCGAAAGACGTCTTCGAGTCCAAGGATGCAGATAAAGGCCGAGAGCTCGACCGTCTGCGCGGTACGCTCGACGGCGTCGCACTCGTTCCGGCGGTTCGCCACCTCACGGCGGTGCAGCGTCACGATCCGCAGTGGGAGCGAGCGATGCCGCCGCAGCAGCCGCTCTCGGCGAGGGAGCGTGGCCGCCTCGCCGCTTTAACCAGCGCAGATTAACCTATTTCAGCGAGTAGGCCGTTAAATTTCCGCCTTGATCGGAACAATAGACCCACCCGTTGACGACGATGGGACTCTGCCAATGAATCGCACCGATATTCGGACCGCTGCGCTGTGCGCTGCTCCATAGCTGCGCGCCAGTGGATGCATTGAGCGCGACCAGGTCGTTATTGAAGGCGACGAAGAGTATGCCATCGGCAATCACCGGCGACGAACCTTCGCCCGAGCTGTTGCCGGGATTGACCTGCCAAACGCCGTGCAGCATGCTCGTTCCCGACGAACTCGTCTGCAAGCGGTAGGCGGTCACCGTGTCGCTGAAGCCCAAAAAGACCCACGGACTACTCGACGTCGCCCAGATCGCCGGCGCAGAAAAGAGACCGCCTGGGAGGTCGACCTCTTGCAGTTCTCCGCCGACTCCCGGCAGCGCGGCGCGATTGAGCAGCTTGAGGATCGCGTCTTTACCGCCTTCGACGATCAGGTATGGCGTTTGGCTCGAGGCTTGCGCCGGCAGAATTCCCGGCGACGAACTTCCGAGGTCCGTATCCCCGTCTTGGAGCTGCTGATAGTTCGCAGGCGTGTAGCTTCCCAGCAGATCGGAGAGGTCCGCGCTCAACGACAGCAGCGTGTCGCCGTAGTTCTTTCCTCCGGTGTTTGCGTCGAACATGCCGTTGCCGGTGGCGGCATAGACGCGCCCGTTCATCTGCGGATCGGGATCGACGACGGCGCCCCCGCGTCCCCAAATTCCGGAGCGCTGCTCGGAGCACGAGCTGCCCGTCGGGAGTTTCCGGTAGTTGCTGCACAGAGAGTTGAAGACGGTAGCCTTTCCATTGCTCAGTTTGACGGCCACGACGTGTCCGTCGTACGGCGGAGCGTCGCCGTAAAAGCCGGAGGTTACCGCATAAAGAAAGCCGTTTGCCACGTTGAGCGGCGACGCGTCTTTTTCGGTTTGCGGCAGGCGAGTGATGCGCGCGGGAAAACCGGCAGCGCGCAGTTCGTGTCCGTGCGCGGCGGAGAGCTTGTGGACCATGCCGTCGACGCCGGGCGCATAGATCGCTTTACCGGATGGGTCGGCGGCGGGCGTCGAATCGGTGATCTGCGAGCCGTGGGTCGCGAAGCGCCAGACGATCTTGCCCGTCACTGCGTCAATGCCGAGGGTGACGCCGCTCTTGGTCGTTTGATAGAGCATCGGTATCGTCGCTCGACCGACGCGAACGTGCTCGAGCAGAATCGGCGTCGAGTCGGCAACGTCGCCGAGTGCGGTCTGCCAGCGCTCCCGGAGGTGACCAACGTTGTGCCGGGTCAGTGTGCGTTCGGCCGAATTGAAGTTGCTTCGCGCCGAATCGAATCCGAAGAGCGGCCAGTCCGCCGCGGCGGCGGGAAGCATCGTCGCAAAAAAGAGGCCGGCGACAGCGGCCCACGTGACGTTCGACTTGGCCATGGCGAGGACTTCGGCAAGAGCACCTTCAAGCTCTGCCTATGCCCGATCCGCGCGAAGCTTCCGAGTTGACTCCACCGGTCCAAAACGTCGTCGTCGATCTTCCCGGCTGGCAGAAGGTCTCACCGCGCATTCCAGATACGGCGCAGCGACGAACGCTCGAACGGCGCCGCAGCATTCGCGAGATCGTGTTCGGCGCGCAAGACGGCATCCTCACGACGCTGGGAATCATCACCGGCGTCGGCGTTGCCGAAGGCGAACGTTCGGCGGTCTTCATCAGCGGCTTTCTCGCGCTGTTGGCCGGCTCGCTTTCGATGGGCGTCGGCGAGTATCTCGGCCGCAAATCGGAGCGCGAGGTCGTGCGAGCGACCATTGACATGGAGAAGCGCGAGATGGCCTCCGATCCGCAGGGCGAGTTCACCGAGCAAGTCGCGTATTACAAGCTCAAAGGCTTTAGCGCCGAGGAGGCGGAGATGATCGTTCGCCGGCTTACCCAGCACCCCGACATCTACCTCTACGAAATGGTGCGCGACGAGTTCGGCATCGATCCGCGCGAAGCCGAGAGCGATTCGCTTCGCGCCCCGCTATCCATCGCCGTCTCCTATGCCGCGGGATCGCTCGTTCCCATCGTCGCTTTTCTGCTGCCGCTGCGGATGGGCGCGGCGACCATCGTATCGCTCGTCTTCGCACTTGGAGGGCTCTTCGCGGTCGGATACTATGCCGGAACGCTGAGCGAGCGCAGCCCGTTGGGCAAAGGCATCGAGGTCGCAGCCTATGGGTGCGCGGTTTTTGCCGTCTCCTATTTGGCCGCACACTTTATCCCGCCGCTCTTCGGGCACACGTCCGTACCGGTCGGCGGGTAGGTACGCGACCGTGATTTCGGCGGCGGCACACGCGGTGGCGGCAGGCATTTTGCAGGCCGCGATGTTCTTCTGGGACAGCCTCTTCGGGCTGATCTTCGGATTCTTGATCTCCGCCGTCGTTCAGGTCATGCTGACGCCCGCGACGATGGATCGCTACCTCGGGCCCGGCCTGCGCGGCCTGCTCTACGGAGCCGGCTTCGGCATCATTTCGTCTTCGTGCTCGTACGGGGCGGCGGCGGCAGCGCGCGGATTCTACCGCGGCGGCGCCGATATCCGTTCGGTCTTTTCGTTCTTGATTTCGTCGACGAACATGAACGTCGCGATCCTCATCTTGTTCTGGTCGTTGCTGGGGTGGCGCTTCGCCTTTGCGGAGTTCTTTGGAGGCGTCATCATCATCGCGGTCGTCACCACCGGTCTCTCACTGATTTTCGGCAGCGCCGAGTTGGCGCGGATGCAGCGTTCGTACAACGAGGGCGAGCAAGAAGAACACGAGGGTTGCGGGCACGATCACATGGGCGCAGAGCCGGTCGAGCGGACCTGGAGCGCGGTGGCGTCGACGGCGCTTGCCGACGTGCGGATGCTGCGCAGAGAACTGATCGTCGGCTACCTCATCGCTGGGTTCGCCGCTGCGCTGGTTCCGGGCGGGGTGCTCGCTTCGGCCTTGCGCGCGGTCGGTTCGGTGCCGCTGATCGGCTACGTCCTGCTGCTGGTGGTCGGTCTGCTGATCGCCGTCGCGACGTTTATTTGCTCGATGGGAAACGTGCCGGTGGCCCGATATCTCGCCAATGCCGGCATCCCGCTTGGCGCCAATACGAGCTTCATCTACGGGGATCTGCTGATACTGCCGCTGATCGCGATCTACCGAAAGTCTTTTCCAGCGAAGATCGTCTGGGCGTTCGTCGTTCTCTTTTCCGTTGGAGCGATGCTCGCCGGCGCCATCATGGAGGGGCTGATCGGCAACGCCGCCGGTGGAATGTCCGAAGCGTCAATGGCGATCAACGACCGCTTCACGCTGATCTCAAACCTCGTGGGCTTGGCCGCGGTCGCCGCGCTCGCGGTGGCGGTTGCGCGCGGCCGCGACCGGCGCATCAAGGCTGGCGACTAGCGGCTAAAAGCCGCCCGGAAACCGTTTACTGAATACCCGCTTACGCATTGGAACGTGCACCAGGACCACGAGACTGTCGTTACGGAAAAGAAATCCTCCGTAAGGGCCGCGTTGCAGGCGAAGGTAACAGACCGTTATGTTCGGCGTGTAGGTCACTCGGGACGTAACGTAACTCGCTAACGCTCGCCAGGAACGTTTGGTGCAACTAGCTAGAGGGACGCTCACAAAGGGCGTCCCTCGTTCGTCCCGGGGTGACCCGTCGCGGACATCCCGCATTAAGAAAGTGACCTATGTTATCGGCCTCAGGATGGCAGGGACATTCCGTCGAAGTCCAGGTTCCTTGGAGGTTCCCTATAAACAATTTTAGCATAGGCCGCCGGTTTGTTGGCGTTCTCGTCGGCACTGTTATACTCGCGGCGTGTAGCGCGGGTCCGATGCCCCAGTCACCCAGTGTGCTAAGCGGAGTCGGTACGAGCAAGCTCATTCCTAGTAGCAGGCATAGTAGTGGAGCGCTGATTTACGCTACAGGAGGCTGCGGCGGCACCTGCATCGTCTCGTACCCAAAGGGGCAGATAGTAGGC
This sequence comes from Candidatus Cybelea sp., assembly GCA_036267315.1. Lineage (GTDB taxonomy): Bacteria > Vulcanimicrobiota > Vulcanimicrobiia > Vulcanimicrobiales > Vulcanimicrobiaceae > Cybelea. The sequence goes on from DATAWH010000078.1 coordinate 55,616, forward strand.
AAGATTTCAACGGCGGGAGGTGCACCATGCTCCGATGGCAGTGGAAACGTTTTTATACCGTACAGTAGCCAAGTTTTGGAGTTTCAGCACGGCGCCACCTCGCCAGTTGCCACGCTGAGCCTTCCCGGCACAGATGCTACGTCTTGCTCGGTAGACCCCAACACGAGTAATCTCGCAGTGGCTTTTGCAACTACAACGGCGGCGGTAGCAGTGTTTGCAAACGAGTCAGGAGACCCGAGCGTCTACAATACAGGGATTCCGACTAGTTACTGCGGCTATGACAACGCAGGAAACCTTTTTGTAAACGGTATTTCCTCCAACCACATTGTTCTGGCCGAACTAAGTCGCGGAGCATCCGCGTTCACTCCCGTATCAATTGTTGGACACTTGGGCGCGCCGGGTCAAATACAGTGGGACGGTTCCTATCTTACTTACGAAAATATCGCTGAACCCGGCGATAGGGGAGGCATCGCTCGGCTGAGCGTTTCGGGGTCTGTGGCGACCGTTAAAAAAACGATCCCCTTGAACGGACCCAATAGAACTACTTTAAGTTGGATTTACGATGGTCACGTCATTGCAGCTTACGCTCCCCGCGGAGGCGGTGCGCGTGAAAATAAGATTGGCATTTGGAAATATCCAAAGGGCGGGAAACGTCAAAACGCGTTTAAATTTCAGAACGCATCAACCTGGGGTTTTCAGGGCGTTACTATCAGCGCAGAAGCGCCCACAAAGTAGGAAGGAGCGCAAACGAACTCAACCGGTTCGCCGCCCTATTGCGCGATTATTCTCTTTCCCGGCCACGTCGGAGTTCCAGACCGCACAGGACACGGTCAGGACCCGGGCCCCGCGCAGGGCGCTGAATATTTCCTGACGTCACTCTCAGCTACCGATACATATGCAGCACAGATGACGTCAGACACACCAATCAAATTCCTCGGCAGAGGCAACGTCAAACTTAGCATGATTGCGACGACAGGGCATCCGGCCGCGCCCAGATCGTAGAGGCGAATCGCACCGGCGTAGAGCTCGACGAAGTTCCGCGCGTTCCGCTGCTGCTTCATTCGCAGGATCGTGGCGACGAAGTCGCAAGCCCGCGGCGATAAGCATTCTCAACGCGCTAAAACGCGCCGGCGCCGCGGGGCGTTCCCCACCCGCTGCACGTGTTGTAGCGTCCCTTGGCGTAGGCGCACGATCTGCCGCCGCTCACCGGGTAGAGATACTTGTGATGCGACCCTTGCCAGATCGTTCGCGCGCCTTTTTGCGCGGCCGCATTGCCGGCCAAACCAAAGACGCCCGCTAAGAACGGGGCTGAGATCGACGTGCCTTCGACCGTGCTCCAGCCGTCGGCGCCGTAACTGTCGTATTCGGGAAGGTCGACCGTAACCGAGGCGACGTCGTTGGTAAGGCGGCCTTTGCAGAAGCTGTCGTGCTGCCACCTCGGCTTGCGTGCGCTCGTGCAAGAGCCGCCGCCCTGCCAGACCGTCTCCGACCAGCCGCGCTTTCCATTGCCCCCTTGCGCGAGCACGGTGCCGCCGGTAGCGACGACGGTGTCGAACGCCGCGGGGTACGCGATGTCGAAGCCGACATCTCCGCCGGCGGCGAGATATTCGACGCCTTTTGCGGCGAAAGACGATCGATCGAGGCAGCCGCGCGTGTCGCAAACCCAGCTAATGCTGACGACGTGCGCGCCGAGGGTCACGGCCTCGGCGACTGCCGCCTGCAAATCCGAGGTCGAATTAGAGTTTGCTTCAACCAGTGCGATCGTGCAGTTTGGGCAGCTCGCCGAAAGCATCTGGGTATCGAGGTCGATCTCGATGCCCCAAGCAGTATTGCCCTGCGGGTAGCCGCTGGTCTGGCCGCTCTGATTGTATTTCGTAAAGTTCGCCGGCGGCAGGCGGAAGGTCGAACGATACGTTGCCAGATCAGACGCTACGTTGGGGTTGTCGTAGGCATCCACGACGGCGACCATCTGTCCGCTGCCCTTTGCGGAGGAGGGTAGATCGTAAGCGGCCTGGAGGTCGGCCGGCGTCCAGCCCGCGGGCGCTGCCGATTGCAACTCGGCGTGGCGAACGATGACCGCCGGCGCGACATGCTCCACCCCGCGGGTGGCGCTCGGCAAAACGGGTGCGGGAGCCGCTGCGCTTCGAATGCCGCATCCGGAAAGAGCGAGCGCGGCCACGGTGAAAAACGTTACGAGAGCGAGTCGCGGCATGTAGGTGCCTCCAAAAAATTGATGCGACCGGGAACGGGTTCGGTGCCTGCGATCGGCCTCCCACTAACGCTAGCCGGCGGGACTGACGCCAAACGTGCGGAAGGGTCGCTGCCGGCACCGAGGTGTGCACCGACAGCAAGGAACGTATCACAGCAAGGAACGTATCAATGAAGCAAAGTTTTAGTCCGGCGAAGCGATTGATGACGATGAGTGGGCTCGTCCTTATCGCGGCGCTGGCCATTATCGCGTCACCCTCATCCGTGTCCGCGGCATCCGCCGGGCTCGCGTGGGACTCCGTCATGAAGCTTTCGCTGGGAGCGGATCCGTCGACGCTGCAGCCGGGAGCCTTCGACGCGGATTACGCCGCTGCGGCCGCCGCGCCGCAGTCCTCCGGCGGCGGCATCTTCGGACACATGGTCCCCCAAGGGATGATGCAGATGATGCAGAGCGGCATCGCCGAGCGGCACTACGTCGCCGGCTCGAAGGAGCGCACCGACCAGCCGCAGCTCGGCACCGCAACGATCCTCGATTGCAGCGCGCGCACGCTGACGACGCTCGATCTCAAGAAGAAGACGTACCGCGTCGTCTCGCTGGATCGGCCCAACGACTCGACCTCGGGGTCGTCCAACGGTGCCGGCAACGGGCCGTTCAAAGGCGACGACACGAAGATCGCGATCGTCGTTACCAACAAATCGTTGGGTTCCCGGCAGATCGGCAACCAAACGACGAACGGCTACAGTTCGCAGATGCAGTTCGCGATCACCAGAGCGTCGGGCGAGACCGAGACGCACGACGGAAGTTTGACCGCGTATTACGCGAACTTCGCGACGCCCGCCGTGCAGTGCTCGGCGATGAACAATCCGCGTTCGATGAAGGCGGGAGCGGAAATCGGTATGTTCTCGGGCGTGGCGACGCAGATCATGCGCGCGCTCCAAGCGGCCGGCATGGACAAACGCTTTAGCGTCAAGCAGACCGGTCCGAATCTGCCGCTGGGAAACTTCGCGGTGTACCAGGCGCTTGCGTTCGACGCGCACGGACGTTCGATGACGGTGATTACGGAGCGGGGCAACTCGCGCCCGATCGACGCCGGCGATGCCGAATTTAGTGTTCCGAGCGACTTTACGAGGGAGCAATGAGCAGCAGCATTACCCCGTTGCTGTGGTTTAACGGCAACGCCGAGGAAGCGGTCAACTTCTACGTCGGCTGTTTTGCAGACTCAGAGATCGGCAGCGTCAGCCGTTACGAGGAAGGTACGCCCGGCGAAGCGGGTGAGGCCATGATGATCGAGTTTCGACTCGAGGGTCAGGATTATTTGGCGCTCAACGGCGGAAGCAGCGACGACGGTCAGCTGCGCGGTGCGGATCTCGCGCAGGGCGCCGTCGCGCTGTTCGTCACCTGTCAAACGCAGGCGGAGGTCGACCGGCTTTGGGAAAGGCTCGGCGACGGCGGCGATTACCTGCCCTGCGGCTGGCTGCGCGACCGGTACGGTTTCGCCTGGAATATCGTTCCGAGCGGTCTGGCCGAACTGCTTGGCAACTCCGATCGCGAAAAGGCGGGCCGCGCGATGCAGGCGATGCTGCAGATGGGCAAACTCGACATCAACGCGCTGCGCCGCGCCTTCGACGCCGAGTAGCGCTTAGCGGCGGCCCTCGGCGAGCATCACGCGAGCCGCGTTCCATCCGGCAGCGCCCATGACGCCGCCGCCCGGGTGAGCGGCCGCGCCGCACAGATAGAGGCCGCGAATCGGCATCGAATAGCCGGCCGAACCCGGCACCGGGCGGAAGGCAAAGAGTTGATGCAGCGGCATTGCGCCCTGGAATATGCTCCCGCCGGTCAGCCCGAAGGTCGCTTCGAGATCCACGGGAGTAAGAATTTGGCGGTCGATCACCGAGTCTTTGAATCCGGGCGCGTAGCGTTCGACGACGTCGAAGCAGCGGTCCGCGTACTCGTTGCGCAAGGCGTCCGTCCACGGTCCCTGCGCTAGTTCGTAGGGCGCGTATTGGGTGAACATGGACATCAAGTGCTTTCCCGCCGGAGCGACCGTCGCGTCGAGCGAGGACGGCATCGTGCACTCGACGACGGGCTCTTTGGAAAAGTTTCCGTACTTCGCTTCGTCATAGGCTCGTTCGATAAAATCTTGATCGGGGCAGAGGTGCACCGTGCCGAAGTGTTGCGGGCCGGGCTCGTGGCCGGGGAGCGCGGTGAAGCTGGGCAGACGCTCGAGCGCCACGTTGATCTTGCAGGAGGCGCTGCTGTACGAGATGCGAGCGACGGCGTCGCGAAACTCGTGCGGAAGTTCGGCCGGTTCGAGGAGCTTCTCGAACGTCACGTGGCAGTCGACGCCACTGGCGACGCGCTTGGCGGCAAACTCCTCGCCGCCGGTTAGCGCGACTCCGCTGACGCGGCCGTCGCGAACGAGAATGCGCGAAACTTCGGCCTCGGTTTTGATCTCGACGCCGAGCGCGCGCGCGGCCGCGGCGAGCGCCTGCGTCAGGCCGCCCATGCCGCCGCGCACGTAGCTCCAGACGCCGCGTTTGCCGTTGGTTTCGCCCATGACGTGGTGAAAGAGCACGTAGGCCGTTCCCGGCATCGACGGCGCCATGAAGGCCCCGATGATGGCGTCGGTCGCGATCGTCCCCTTGAGCTCTTCGGATTCGAACCAGCGGTCGAGGATCGGGCGCGCCGCGCCCGTCAACACTTCGATCGCTTCGCCCATTGCCGGCCCGAGGCGCTGCAGCGCGCGGCCCATCTTCCCCGCTTCGAGCAGCTGCGTGAGCGTCGGCCGGATCAAATTCGGGGGAATCCGCGTCAGCGTCGGCTCGACCACCGACGCGACCCGTTCGAGCATCGCTTCGTAGCGCGGATAGTTTGCGGCGTCGTGCGCGCTGAACTTTGCAATCTCCTCGACGTCCTTGCCCATGCCGGCGCCCAACATGAGGTAGCGGCCGTCGAGAAACGGCGAAAACGAGGCTGGATTCCGTTCGATCGCTTCGAAGCCGTACTCTGCTAGGCGCAGATCGCGGATGATCTCGGGACGAAAAAGGCTGTTAACGTAGGCCGCCGTCGACACTTTGTAACCGGGGAAGACCTCTTCGGTTACGCAAGCGCCCCCGACCAGATAACGACGCTCGAGCACGAGTACTTTCCAGCCCGCCTTCGCGAGGTAGCACGCGGTCACCAGCCCATTGTGGCCGCCGCCAACGACGATCGCGTCGTACTGCGATTTCAAATCTTTACCCTCACGCTGAAGTAGGCGTTGAACGGTTGCATCAACGAGCTCGTCTGATCGTTGTACGTTCCGAAGTACGGTTCGTAGGGATAGCGCAGAAACGTCTGGACGTTGTCGGTGGGATTGTAGGCGTTACCGACCGGCGGCGAACTGGGTCCTCCAACCAGATTCGTGTAAGAGCATACTTGGCTGTTCCAGAGATAGGTAAAGCCGGTCCGCTGCCCGCCAAAACACGTCTGGAGCAGATTTGCCAGCGTCAAGGAAAGGTTGACGCGCGGTGAGACGTCGTAGCCGATTTGCAGATGGCCCAGCAGCTGCGCGGGCTCGCGAAAGGCGCCGATGCCGTCGAACTGTCCGGTGTACGGATCGGGGATCGATAGCGTCGCGGCGCAGCCGCCGGCGTCGGCATTGTACGGGTGGCCACCGGCCGCGCCGTAGGGATACCGTGGATCCCCGGCGATGCCGGTGCTCAGCGGCTTGCCGCATCCCGATGCCGGATCGATGCCCGGTGTGGTCAGCGGCGCGCCGTAACGATTACCCGCGACGAACTGGAAGGACGGTGTGATCGTCAACCGGTCGTGCTTGTAGTTGAGCAGCAGCGTTGCGACGTAGGGATAGTTGAAGGCGTTGACGCCCGAGCCGACCGGACCGGGGAAGATCGAGAAGGGCAAGTACGACGCGCTCGGGTCCAGCAGCGAAAACGCGGGGGAGCGCCAGTACGGGTTCGCCACCGCGTTCTGACCGCTGCAGCCGGGATCGGGGGCGCCGTTAGGATGGTAGCAGGCAGCAGCGTAGACGCCCGTTGCCGAGTAACCGCAAAGCGCTTGACCGAACTGCTTCTTGCCGTACGCGCTGCCGCCGGGCGAGCACGCCTTCGTGTATGAGTTGTACTGTGCGATGCTCGAGTTGACCGGCGACAGGACGTTGCTGCCGTTGGGCAGCGTGCTGTAGCGGACGGTCGCGTACGTGTACGCGAAAGAGAGCTGTCCGGCGAACCCGTTGCGGCTGAAATCGCCCTTATCGAACTGCAGCTCGAACCCCGAAGACGTCTGGTAGCCCGCGTTGAGGCCCGAGGTGATTCCGGCGGTATAGTTGATGTAGAAGTTTTCGACCTGGTCCTGCGTTTGACGTAAGAACGGCGTCAGCTTGTACGACATGTCGGTGCCGTGAATATGCTGTTCGAGCGAAAGGTCGCTGTTGTACGAAACCGACGGTGCGACCGGATGGCCGGGACCGTTGAAGCCCAGTGAGTAGAACTGTGCGAGCGTATCGGGTAAGTTCTGTTCGAGCGAGTTGTACTGCTCGTAGGCTGCGCTGGGCTGTTCGTTATAGCGCCCGTAACTCGCGCGCAGCACCGTGTCGGGATTCAGCGTGTAGGTGAGGCCCAGCCGCGGCTGGGGAATATTGTAGTCGAAGGCGCCTGGTTCGTTCTGAAGGTTCGCATTGACGTACTGGCTGCCGAACGACGAACACGGCTTGGCTGCATTCGTACTCCAGTCGTTCTTTCCCAGAAGGGCGCTGCGATCCACCAGCGTCAGGGTCGCCGTATCGTAGCACGTGTCCTGATTGAAGGCGTTGAACCAAAAGTTTCGCGCCGGGCCGAAGTCGGTGTTGGCGCCGACGAAAGAATAGTTGTCGACGCGCACGCCGAAGTTGACGAACAGCCGATCGTTGGGGCGCCACTGATCGTTGATCGAATAGCCGGCGAAGTACGGCGTGACCGTATTGTTGAGCCCGTAGGTGCCGTTTTCGACGACGTAGTACGCGCAGGGGCCGCCGCCGCACGTGGCGCCGTTGAGATTGCTCCCCGACCCCGGATTGCTCAGCCTCAAAAAGCTCGGCAGAAGTCCGTAGGACACGCCCCCCGCCTGGCCGTCGGAGCAGGTCGTGGCGATCGTTTGCGGCGTGCGGTTTGGATAGAAGCGGTAGCACGTACCGTCGAAGGGATCGTTGCGATTGACGAGCACCGCGAACGCGTTGCCGTAAAAGTTTCCGCCCTGAAACATCTGCTCGTTATAGATGCGCGCGCCGCGCGAGGTCGTGTAGCTGCCCTGCACCTCGAAAAGGTTCTGAGGACTGATCTGATCGGTAAACGAGAGACTGACCCCGCGCGTGTGGTTGTTGATTTCGTAGTCTCCCGAATCGTAGTAGGCGTAGGGCTGCAGCGACATCATCGGCCCGTTCTCGATCCAGTCTGAGTAGTACGAATAACCGTAGACGCGCAGAAACGCGTTGGAGCTGAAGTTCTTCTGGTACTGAAGCTTGAGGATCGCTTGCCCGTTGTAGCCGCGGTCGCGCTGGTCGTACGGATCGGGAATCGCTCCGAAGAGCGCGTGCGGGGGCGACGACGGGTAGAGATACGGCGTGACCAGCGAGCGAAAGTTTCCGGGAAGAAAAGCGCCGACCGGGCCGCGATATTGAAACGCGTCGAGGTAGTACGGCGGAAAGGTGCCCACTGTATTGATCCAGTTGTTGTAGCCTTCGTCGTTGACCGAGCTCAGGAAGGTCGTGAAGATCTCGTCGTTGTCGTAGAGGAGCTGCACGTCGTCGCGAAGCCCGTCGTTTTTGTGCGGAATGCCGACGTGCACGTTCACCACCGCCGAGCGCGTCGCCACGTTGGCGGCGTTGATCGTACCGAAGCCGATCGGACCGAGGATCCAGCCCGGCGTGCCGTTCTGGCCGACGTTGGGAGCGCCGTTGGTGTAGCACGACGGAAGATAGGTTTTCGCGAGCGCCGCGGGGCTGGGACAAGACCCCAGCTGCTGGCCGAGCTCATTGGCGTACGACGCACCGCCGAACTGATCGACGTACCGGTAGTCCTGATTGAAGCCGCCGATGCCGACGTAGTACGAGAACATTCGATCGGGCGTCGAGCCGCCGAACTCGACGTTGGCGCTGTGATAGAAGGTGGGCGTGCCGGCGCTCAGGTTGGCCGTCGCGTAACCCGGAAAGGTTCCGGTCTTGATGACTTGATTCACGAAACCGGCGAGGCCTTGCGCTTCGGCGTTCGAGGGCGTCGCGCCGGTGTACACCTGCAGTTCGAGCTGACCCAGCGATGAGAGCGAACCCGACGGATAGTTATCGAAGGCGCGGTTGACCGGGATGCCGTCGAACTCGTATCCGACCTCCGAGGCGTCGCCGCCGCGCACGTGGACCGCCTGCAGATAGCCGGTCTGATTTGCGGGAACGTACGCCCCCGGTACCGAGGCGATCGCTGAGTACGCGCTGTTGAGCGCGCCGCCGCCGCCGAGAACCGCCGTTCGCGACTGCTGCGCAGCGTTGATCGAATAGACGTCGGCGGTCGTGCCCGCGCGCACGAGCCCCGAGGAACTGCGCGCAGTAACGCGCGCGATCGTCGCGATCGCCGGCGACATTTTCAGCGAGAGCGTGCGGTGCGCGTCGGCGAAGACGGCGATGCCGGTGTAGTTGATCGGCTCGTAGGCCGTTTTTGAAAGCGAAACGGTGTATTCGTCGGGTGCGAGCGAAACGAACGTGAAGCGTCCCTGGGCGTCGGTCGAGGTCGACGAGGTCTGCGAAGGGCTGGTCACGGTTACCGTCACACCGGCCAGCGGTGCCGACGTCTTTTCGCTCACGACCGTTCCACCGATGCCGCCGGTCGTCCCGGCGCGCGCGGCCAGCGAGGCGCTCCAAACGAGCAGCAGCCCGAGCGCGGCCGCCTTTATCGCCCGCACGAAGCTTCTCCCGGCTCCAACTGCTGGTGACGAGCTTCGAGGAAGGCGCGATACGATGTCATAGCGCTTTCGAATTGCGCGCATACGGCTGCGGCTTCCCGCTGCTGCGCTTGGGTCGGGGGCCCTTGCGAGAGCGCGATCACGCCTTGAAGTATCGTCAAACGCTCGCGGAGCCGATCGGGTTTGAGCAGGTCGTCCTCGGAGTTGACGACGCCCGACGTGAACAGCGAACGGATCGCGGCGACGTCTCCGAAACGATTGAGCGCGCGATCGATCGACGACAGCATGTCGTTCAGCCCGCGCACGAAGCGATATCGAGCGACGTAATCGGCCTGCGTCCAAACGGCGCGGGGATCCGGCTCGACGTCGAGCGGTGCGTCGAACGCCTGGGTGCCGGCGCGCAAGCGGACCGTGTAGCGACCGGGTACGACGGCAGCTCCGGAGCCGCCGCGGTTCCAGTCGCGCGCGCCGTTCCAAGGTACCGGCGGTTCCTCGTCCAGATCCCAGCTGGTGCGGTCGACGCCCGCGAGCGAGGGGGCATCGAGCGAGCGAACGAGCCGGCCGCCGGCGTCGAATACTTCAACCGATGCGCGCACTGCCGAAGGCAGATAGTAGGTGATCGTCGCGCCGTCGGGCGGGTCTTCGCCGCTATACGCGCCGGCAGACAGGCAGCACTCGTCGGGCTGCGTTCCGTAGTAGCTCGTCCACCAGCGATACCACGTATATGCGATTGGCGGCGCAAAGAGCTGCGGAGCGCCGCCGGCAACGGCAGAGCGAAGGCCGGCCATGGCCGTCGTGTCGTCGAGGATCCAAAACCCGCGGCCGTGGGTCGCGACGAGCAGGTCGTGGCGCCTCGGCTGCACGCGCATATCGTGCACGGCGACCGAGGGCATATTCAGCCGCAGGCTCTCCCAATGCGCGCCCCGATCGAGCGAAACCCAGACGCCTTGCTCGAGTCCGGCGTAGAGCAGGTCGGGATTCTGCGGATCCTCGCGCACGACGTGCACGTATTGATCGAGGGGAAGGCCCGCGACGATGGTGCGCCAGGAAACGCCAGAGTCGTCGGTCACCAAAACGTAGGGTCGCGGATCTCCCATGACGTGCCGGTCAATGGCGACGTACGCGCGCTGCGCGGACGCGTGCGAGGCTTCGACGGTGTCAATGCGGCCCCACGGGGCGATGCCGGGCGGCGTGACGTCGGTCCAGTGCGCTCCGCCGTCGGTCGTGAGTTGCACGAGCCCGTCGTCGGTCCCCACCCAGATTCGCGCGGTTTGCAGCGGCGACGGCGCGATGTCGAAGATCGTGTCGTAGAACTCGGCACCCGAAGCGTCGGTATTGATCGGGCCGCCCGCAACTTGCTGCTTGCTCGGGTCGTTGCGAGTGAGATCGCCGCTGATCGGTTTCCAGCTGCGTCCCCGGTCTCGTGTTTCGAACAGCACGTTGGCTCCGTAAAAAGCGCGATGGTCGATCGGAGAGAACGCGATCGGCGCCTCCCAGTTCGACCGGAACGGCAGCCCTTCCAACGCGCGCCCGTTCGTATCGGTGACGTCGGGGCTGATATCGTAGTTTTGCCGCGAGGGCAGATCGAAGATACCGAGCTGTCCGTTGAGCTGACTGACGCCGACGTTCCAGATCGAGTTCGGGTCGCCGGGCTGGGGCCAGACCCACGAACCGTCGCCGTCGTTGCCGACGGCGCGCCAATCTGAGTTTTCGATGCCGAGCGGACTAAGCGAGTCGGACGGCCCGCAGTACGAGTCGTTATCTTGTATTCCGCCGCAGACGTGGTACGGGTTCTCGTCGTCGTACCCGACGCGGTAGATCTGCGCGAGCACGACGTTGAACCGCCAGTCCCACGTCTTCCCGCCGTCGATCGAGATCGGCGCTCCGCCGTCGTTGGCTTCGATGATCCGTTTGCCGTCGCGCGAAATCCACAGGCCGTGGTGGTCCTGATGGACCGCGCCGCGCACGTCGTCGTAGGTCACGCCGCCGTCGCGCGTCTCGATGAGATCTTCGGAGGAGAAGAAGACGCGATTGCGATCGCGGGGGTCGATCTCGAGCCTGCTCATATAAAAAGGACGCTGGTTGACGAGCGTATCGGCCGTCATCAGCCGCCAGTGCGAGCCGCCGTCATCGGAGCGCCAGAGGACGCCGTGCTTGGATTGAATGAGCGCGTAGACGCGATTTCCGAGCACGGCCACTCCAATTCGTCCCATCTCGCCGCTTGGCAGACCGTGGCCGCGCAAACGGTGCCAGGTCTTTCCCCCGTCGACCGATTTGAAGAGACCGTCGAGCGGGCCGCCGCTGCGAAAGTTCCACGGCAGCCTCCGAAACTGCCAAACTCCCGCAAAGACGACGTTGGGATCCAGCGGGTCGATCGCGATGTCGGAGGCACCGCTCGAAGGTCCGAGATAAAGCGTTCGCTGCCAGCTACGTCCGCCGTCGGTGGTGCGATAGACGCCGCGCGCGCTATCATCGCGATACGGATTGCCGATCGCCGCCACCAGCACGCGCTGCGGATTGCGAGGATCGATCGCGATTCGCGAGATCGCCCAGGTCCGTCGCAAGCCGGCGTTGCGCCAATGCGCGCCGCCATCGCGCGTGCGCCAGATTCCGTCACCGTAGCTGATGTCGTTGCGCAGATTCGGTTCGCCGGTTCCGGCCCAGACGGTTTGGTCGTCGTGAGGATCGATCGCGAGCGCGCCGATTGCGCCGGGTGCGTCCTGCGGCCACGCCGCGCTCCACCTCAGGCCGCCATCGGTCGTCTTCCAGACGCCGCCGTCGGCGCCGCCGAAATAGTAGAGGTACGGATCGCGATCGCTGCCGGCGACGCCCGAAGTTCTGCCCCCGGCGACGGCCGGCCCGACGTTTCGCCACGCAAGGCCGGGCAGCGGCGGCAGCGCGATGCCGGCTGCCAACAGCAGCCCGAGCGTTTCGTCAGGCTCCCATTGCGTCGAGATAGTAACGGTCGAATGCGCGCAGCAATCCCTCGGCGTTCGAGTACGGTCCGGGCGAATAGGCCGCCGAGTTCAAGCCCCTTTGCGTCAGCTCGTTGACGTGCCAGTCCTGGCGGTTCGTCAGATCCCAAAAATCGACGACGTCGCCGGCATCGAAACCCGGCTTCGCCATGACCGCCGGATCGAAGAGCCATTCGCAGATCACTTCGGTGCGGCCGGGCGCGAGCGGCTTGCAGTAGTGCACCATCACGTAATCGGGGTGAAGGCTCAGCAGCATCGAGGGAAAGATCGTGTAGTAGTAGGTCCGGCTGAGTTCCTCGCCCGACACGCTTCCCAGGGGAGGGCGCGAACTATACCCGCTCATCGTCAGACTCGTGCCGGGCTTGCGCAGCTCGGAGTATCCTCCGAGAAACGGCCCCTCCGAGAGGTCGTTTCGGCCGCTGTCCGAGGGAGAAAGCTTGTCGAGCTGCGGATGCACGAGCGGGCAGTGATAACACTCCGAGTAGTTCAAAAAGACGAGCTTCCAGTTGCAGGCGACGTCGTAGACGATCCGGTGTGCCGAGCGCAGCTCCGCCACGTTCCAGCGAGCGAACCGGCCCAGCAACGGCGCGAACAAATCCTCGAAGCGGCGAGCGTTCGGTGAAAACGAAACGAAGACGAACCCTTCCCACAGCGCGACCTGCGCCTCTTTGAGCGGGTAGTCGGCGCGATCGAAGCCCGGCACCTCCGTCATGTTGCGCGCGACCTTCAGTGCTCCGTCGAGGCCGTACGTCCACGCGTGGTAGGGACACTGAATCGAACCGGCAAAGCGTCCCGCCGCAGCTTCGCAGATGCGGGTGCCGCGGTGGCGGCAAACGTTGAAGAAGGCGCGCACCCGATTCTCCGCGTCGCGGGTGACGATCAAGCTTTCGCCGGCGCGTTCGACGGTGAAAAAATCGCCCGGGCGCGCGAGCGAGTCCGCGCGGCCGGCGCAGAGCCACTCCTGCGAAAATATGCGCTCCCGTTCGGTTTCGAAGATCTCCGGCGACGTGTACCAGGAAGCCGGTAACGTCTGTGCGCCGGCGCCGACGTGCGGCCGTACGAACGTATCGGTCATAGCACAAGCATTTCTGAAGCGCTCTGACGGAATCCGCCCGCAACTATTGAAAGCTCGGCGTCATGGAGCGGTCGCTGCCGCGTGAGGCATACTGGGAGGAAGCCTTCTTCGATCGCGAACGACGAGCGATTTTTTGGGATCAGTGGCTCTACGCCGGGCTCGCCGAAAAGATCGCCGAACCCGGCGCGTACCGCGTCGTCGACATCGCCGGTGAGAGCGTCGTGATCGTGCGCGGCGAGGATGGTCTTTTCGCCCACCTAAACTTCTGCCGCCATCGCGGAAGCCGGCTGCTCTGCGGCGAGGGCTTCGTTCGCGGCTCGATTCGCTGTCCGTATCACGCGTGGGCGTACGCGCTCGACGGGCGTTTGCTCGCCTCTCCCTTCGTTCCTCAAGACGAGGTGCCGCCCGAGTCCCGGCGGCTGCACCCCGTTGCGGTCGCGCAGTGGGAGGGTTTTCTTTTCGTGCACCTCGCGCCCCAACGCGCCGGCGACCTGCTCGATCAGCTCGGTGCGATTCCGAAGCGGCTGGCGCGTTATCCGCTGCGCGACCTGCGCGTGGCGCGCTCGCTGCGATACGAGGTCGACGCCAACTGGAAGGTGATGCTCGAGAACTACAACGAGTGCTATCACTGCGCCGGCGTTCATCCCGAGCTCTGCCGCATCGTGCCCGCTTTCAAACGGGGCGGCGGCGCGGGGCTCGACTGGGATCGCGGGATTCCGCATCGCGACGGAGCCTGGACCTTCACCGCGAGCGGCACGACCGAGCGCGCGCCGTTCGCCGGCCTGGACGACGACGAGCGCACGCGTCACAAGGGCGAGCTGCTTTATCCGAATTTCATGCTGAGCTTGAGTGCCGATCACGTGGCCGCCTTTGCGCTCTTCCCGCACGCGCCGGCGAAGACCACGATCGTCTGCGATTTCCTCTTCCACCCAGCGGAGATGGCGAGGCCCGGCTTCGACCCAAGCGACGCGGTCGACTTTTGGGATCTCGTCAACCGCCAGGACTGGGAAATATGCGAGCGCGTGCAGCAGGGAATGAAGTCGCGCGCGTTCGCGTACGGTTATTACGCGCCGATGGAAGACGCGAGCCTCGACATCCGGAGATACATCGCCTCGCGCTTGGGGGAGCATGACTGACTACGACGTTATCGTTCTGGGGCTTGGCGGGATCGGCAGTGCGGCCGCGTATTGGTCGGCGCGGGCCGGCGAGCGCGTACTGGGCCTCGAGCAGTTCGAGCTCGGCCACGTTCGCGGGGCGTCGCACGATCACTCGCGCATCATCCGCTACTCGTATTTCTCGCCCGCCTACGTCGAGCTCGCGAAGAAGGCGTACGCGGCCTGGGAGCAACTCGAGACCGATTCCGGCGAGCAGGTCGTCTTCAAGACGGGCGGCCTCGACATCCGTCCTCGCGACGGCGCGATTCCGTTGGAGCCGTACGCTGAATCGATGCGCGCCTGCGGCGTACCCTTCGAGTGGCTCGACGCCGCCGAAATTCGCAAACGCTGGCCGGTCTGGCAAATCGACGACTCGGTGCACGGGCTCTTTCAAGCCGACGGCGGCCTCGTCGCGGCGCAGCGCGCGACGGCCGCGCATCAAGCGATGGCGCGCCAGTTCGGCGCAGCGCTGCGCGATGGCGTCGAGGTGACGGCGCTGCGCGCGGGAGAAGACGGCGTCGAGGTCGAGGCCGGCGGCGAGCGGTACCGGGCGTCGCGATTGATCGTCGCGGCCGGCGCGTGGAGCGCGCGTGCGCTCGCGCACCTCGACGTGCGCGTTCCGCTCGAGGTAACCAAAGAGCAGGTGATCTACTTTGAGGCGCGCGACCTGCGGAGCTTCGAGTTCGGAAGGTTTCCGATCTGGATCTGGATGGACGATCCGGCATTCTACGGTTTTCCGATTTTTGGGGAGACCGGCTGCGTCAAAATTACGCAAGACGCGGGAGGCAGGCTGGTGGATGCCGATACCCGCGGCTTCGAGGAGGATGCCGAGATCACCGCGCGCGTGAGGGGATTTCTGGAGCGGTATCTTCCAGCGGCGATTGGTCCGGTCCGGCTGGTCAAGACGTGCCTGTACACCCTTCCGCCGGATCGCGACTTCGTCATCGACATGCTCCCCCAGCATCGCAACGTCTGCGTGGCGATCGGCGCGGGCCACGCGTTCAAGTTCGCCGGCGCGATCGGGCGCATTTTGAGCCGTCTCTCTCTCGACGGCGCGAGCGCCGATCTCGCGCCGTTTGCAATCACCCGGCCGATACTGCAAATGGAGAATCCGCCAAAGACCTACATGGTGTAAGGAGCGACGCCCGTGTCAACAGTCCCTTGGAGATATCTCGTTTTAGCCGGTCTTGCGTTGACGCTGCCGGCAACGGCCGCGTGCAGCGGCCCGCAGGCGCAGGCGAGTGCCGCGACCCAGAAACGTTCGATCGCGGGTTCGGTGGGAAACCAGGGATGGTATTCGACCGATCAGGCCGCGCAAGGCGCGGCGCTCTTCAAGGAAAAGTGCGCGGTCTGTCATGGCGCCAATCTCCAAGGCGGGGCAGGTCCTGCACTCGTAGGCAACCAGTTCTTTCTGCGATATAAAGGCAAACCGCTGAGCGCGCTGTGGTCGACGATCCACACGGAGATGCCGCTCAATGCTCCCGGTACGCTGACGACGTCCCAGTCGCTCTCGCTCGTCGCGTTCGTTCTGCAAAAAAACGGATTCCCGCCGGGCGCGTCGCCGATCGTCGGGCACTACGATACGACCCGAATCATACCGGCGGCGGCACCTGGCGCCGCAGTGACGAGCGAAGCCGTCGCGACCACCGGGCCGACGATCGTCAAGCAGCCCTCGACGACGGCGCCTTCCGAGGCGGAACTGGAAAGCGCCGATACCGAAGCCGATAATTGGCTCACGTACGGAAAAGGCTACCACGGCACCCGCTACTCGCCGCTGCGCGCGATCGCGGCGGCAAACGTCGCTCATCTGCATCCGCTCTGCTCGGTTGCGCTCGGTCCGCAGGGATCGTTCGAAGCCAGTCCAGTCGCCTACCGCGGCGTCATCTACGTGACGACGACGAACGGCACGTTTGCGATTGACGGCCGAACCTGTGCCAAAATCTGGGAATACGACTACGACGCGACCGACATCGAAGCCGGAGCGAATAACAAGGGCGTCGCGATTGGCGGCGGCCGCGCAATTCGCGGAACGACCGACGGCCATCTCATCGCGCTCGACATGAAGAGCGGCGACTTGCTGTGGAATCGCAAAATTATGGACTCCAGTTCGGGCGCGTCGGCGATGGCGGCGCCGCTGATTTGGCACGACCTCGTATTTATGGGGGTCGCCGGCGGCGACGTCGGCGTCACCGGTCAAGTTGCGGCGTATCACGTCTCGGACGGGACTGAGGCGTGGTCGTTTACGACGCTCGCGCAACAGTCGGAGCAAACGCACGGCGGCGGCGGCGTCTGGACGTACTTTACGCTCGACCCCAAAAGCGGCACGATCTACGTTCCGGTCGGAAATCCCGGCCCCGACTTCGACAGCAGCGTGCGGCCCGGTGCGAACCTCTTCACGACCGGAATCGTCGCGCTCGACGCGGCCACCGGGAAGCTTCGCTGGTCCTACCAGACGCAACCGAACGACGACCACGACTGGGACGCAACCGGTACCTCCGAGTTCACCCCCGCCGGCGGAAGGGCCGAACTCGCCGCAACTTCAAAAGATGGTTTGCTTCATTTGCTCGATCTGGCCAGCGGGAAGCTGCTGACGAAGACGCCGACGACGACGATTGCGAACGCTACGGCGCCAATCACGACCAAAGGTACGCACTACTGCCCCGGAGTGACCGGCGGATCGGAGTGGAACGGCGCCGCCTGGTACCCGCCGGCGAAGCTCATCTACGTGAACGCTGCCGACTGGTGCGTGACCGTGAAGCTTTCGAAGCTCCCGAGCATCACGAACATCGCCAGCGGCGCAGCGAAGGCCGAAAAGGGGGTAGCGGCGTTTGGCGGTGGCATTCCGGTGCCCGATCCGATAACGTCCGCGTACGGCTGGACGACGGCAGTAGACGCGACGAACGGCGCAGTGCGCTGGCATCGCAAGATGGCAACGCCGATGATCGCCGCGCTGACGCCGACCGCGGGCGGCATCGTGCTGACGGGGGATCTGAACGGGAACCTGCTCGCACTGGACGCCGTCAGCGGAAAGCGGCTCTACCGGTACGATACCAAGAACGCGATCGGCGGCGGAATCATCACGTATGCGACCGGCGGCAAGCAGTACGTCGCGGCGGCCGCGGGCAACACGTCGTTCGTCGCGTGGCGAGTTACCGGTAAACCGAGGCTCTTCATCTTCGGTCTGTAGCGGGCACAGTTCGAGGCGGCCCGGAAGCAGCACGGGATGCGCATTCCCGTCGCGATCCTCCTTTGCGCCGCTGCCACCGTGGCGGTCGACGCCCAAACGAGTCCGCCCGGATACACGCCCTCCGATGCGGCACAGCAAGCCAAGCTCCTCGCTCACGTCGGCACCTGGGACTGCCGCTTCACGCCGCCGGTGTCGAAGCCGTTTGCGTTCTCGGAGGTGCAACAGGGGAACTGGTTCGTCGCCCGACTCGGTGGAGAGCAGCCGGCGACGGTTTACGAACGCTGGAGCCATGCGTTGCGCGCGTACGTATCGATCACGGTCTTCGATTCGGGGGCGATGAACGTCGCGCAGAGCTCGTCGCTCGATCCCGATAACGGGACCTGGAGCCAGATATTTCCGGCGACCGATAGTTCGGGGCGCAAGCGCTTCGACGTTACGTATTCGCGAACGGGTGACGCGATCGTATCGAGCAATAAGTTCTTCAACGATGCCGGCGGTATCGGTACCTTCACCTCGACCTGTACGAAACGGCCGTAGGCCAAGGAGCGAGGAGGCCGGCAAACCGGCCCCCTCGGGTGCTCCAGCGCGGTGCAGACGCTAGAGCGCGTTGACGATACGGAGGTTTCCGTTCTGACCGCGATTGTCGTCATGACGACGACCGTTATTATCGTCAAAGGTCGCGAAACACGAGCCGGAGACGGTTCCAACGGTTACCGTGTAGACGTGGTTGGACTCGCGGACGATCGTTGCGATATCGCGGGAGGCGCAATCATCACTCTCTCGGATGCGCTTCCCTTGGTCGCCGCCTCCGCGACCTCGATCGCGATCGTCACCGCTGCCTCCGGTGACGACGACGTCCATCGGCCCCGTGTGATTCGCGTCGAAGCGAATCCGGCACGGATTCACATGGAGATCTCCGTCGTTGGGGCATCCGCCGTTGCGATCGGCCGGCTGCACGGAGACGCCGCGCATGAGATTGTTTGCAACGGGCACGCTGCCCATGGACGATTCTCCGCCGCCGCAGCCCGGCAGAGCCAACGCGGCTGCTAAGGACGTCACAGCGACGATTTTCGAAGTCAAGGTCATTGTAGTTCGGGTGCTCCTTTCTTTGACTGCCGTGCAGTCAGGATTGCACCAACTCGTGAAGCAACGATAAAGCGCCGCACGATTTTACTTTCATGAACGTAAACGGAATGCACGACGCATCGCTTGAAGGTGCGGAGATGAACGATCCTCCGCCACCGCGTCCGATTCTCGCAATCGTCGTTACTGCCGTGTGGGGCGTGCTGCTCGTTCCCGGACTTTTGGGAGCGGCGCTTTCGCCGATGTTTTTCGACGCGCCGGGCTCGATGGAGAATCCGGCCGCGATCTTCAACGCACTCGTCGTCGTGTCGTTTCCCGTGCTGTGCATCGTTTCGATCGTCGCGGTGTGGGCATTGTGGTTGCTGCACCGGCGAGCGCAGAGGCGCGTGCCCTACGCGCAGATCGCTGCAGCCTGCTTACCGGTGTTGCCGGTCGCTTACGTCGTCGTGGCGATAATCGTCGAAACTGCCGGGGTCGTCTTGAGCGGACAGCCGCTGGGGCTGCACAGTACGATCATCAAACACTAGGCCGCTTCGCGAGCCGCGAAGCCCAGGCCGCCGCGGCGCGTCCGATCG
>DATAWH010000079.1:0-15632 GCA_036267315.1 Candidatus Cybelea sp.
CCTGGGGGGCATTGAGATGTGGGGCTGACTCAGCGCATGACTTCTCGTATTCTGGACGACGAGGAAGACGATGGGGACAATGATCAGCAGAATGCCCAAGGCCATTAGATACCTCGGAAGCCATGGCCAAATCATCGGAGCCACGGCGACTACTATGCCCACACCGATGCCGACCACGTTGAGAACGACCTCTTCCATGCCCACCTAGTGCGCCACCCCTCCCAGGGCTCCCTTAGGTTGCCCCTCATGCTATGCACCGCCCACCCGGCTTTTTGTGCAGGCTGGGGGTTCTTGTGCAAAGCCCGCACGCTCCGAGGAGAAAGGTTCACCTACCTACAATCTTAGGCGCACCTAAGAATGCGCTTCTTCCGACCCGCCCTGCTGATTGGTGCGGCCATCGTCGCACTCGCCGCTGTGCCGGGAGTTGCGCGGGCCGATGCCGACGACGTTGCCTCGCCGAACTCGAGTTCGCTCGGTTTACAGCCGCTTAGCGGCGTGATTCCGGCCGCAACGCCGGCGCCCGGCGAATCGCGCGGCGTTCCCAGAGCCGATGGAAACTTGCAGGCAGTCCCCGCGAGCAACGGCCGCGTCAAAGTCTTTCACCTCGTCGAGCGCCAGGCTCCGTGGTCGCTGAAGCCGGGGCTCACCGTGATGGCCAACACGTACAACGGCGTCGTTCCGGGCCCCGTGCTCCAGGTGCGGCAAGGCGACATGGTCGTCATCGACTATAGCAACGACGGCGCGACGCCCGATTCGATTCACCTTCACGGTATTCACGACATTCCCGTCGATATGGATGGCGTCGGCGGCATTTCGCAGCCGCTCGTACCGACGGGTGGCCACTTCGTCTACCGGTTCGTCGCCGATCGGCCCGGCACGTTCATCTATCACAGCCACGACGATGAAGCGATGCTCGATTCGGGCCTCTACGGCGCAATCGTCGTGCAGCCGGCGTCTCCGCTGCCCGTCGAACGCAACTTGGCCCACGACTTCGTCGAGATCATCTCGTCTTGGCAGATCCGCAGCGGGGCTGAGAACCACTTCACGCTCAACGGCAAGGAATATCCGGCCACACACCCGCTCGAGGTCCGTTCCGGCGAGCGCTTCCGCGTCCGCTGGATCAACATTTCGGGCGAAGAGTTCCACACGATGCACACGCACGGGCACTATCAGCAGGTCATCGCCCGGGATGCCGCGCCGCTGGACTACCGCGACGTCCAAGATACGCTGCTTATTTCGCCGGGGCAGCGCGCCGACGTCGTCATTCGCGCCGACGCCAAGCCGGGAACGTGGCTCGTGCACTGTCACGTCATGGACCACATCGAGGATTCGAGTGGAATGCCGGCGGGGCTCATTACCGCGATTCACTACGCCGGCACACCGAATACGCTGGCGTCGATGTACCGGGCGATGATGCCGATCGCCGGAGCGACGACGCACGCGCTAAGCTTCTGGACCACGGTGCTATTGGGAGCGATCGCCGGGTTTACGATCTTCTTGGGTTTGCCGATCGCCCGCGCGCGCAAGCTCTCTCCGCAAACCATTGCGCTGCTCAACGCGCTGGCAATCGGAATCCTACTCTATCTCGTCGTCGAGATCGCGCAGAATGCGATCGCGCCGATCTCACAAGCGCTAGCCGCATGGCGCGCGCACGCAGCCGCCTTTCCAGTAGGGCTGGTGGCGGTTTTCGTCATTGGATTGGCGACCGGTTTGGTCGGGCTCGGAAGCGTTGCAACCCATTTCACCCGCAAAGCGGCGCAGCACGCGGATAATCCCGTCGTGCTGGCGGCCATCATCGCCATCGGCATCGGCGCTCACAACTTCGGCGAGGGTCTCGCGATCGGCGCCTCGGCCGCCGCGGGCGCCACTGCCGTGGCAATCGCGCTGATCGTCGGATTCGGGCTGCACAACGCAACCGAAGGCTTCGGCGTCGCGGCGCCGCTGGTCGGCCGCGTCGTACCTTCGTGGGCACAGATCGGCCTGGCAGGATTGATTGCCGGCGGTCCGACATTCATCGGCACGATCGTCGGCTACCGTTTTTACTCGCCGACGCTCTCGGTACTCTTCCTCGCGATCGCGATCGGCGCGCTGGTTTTCGTCATCGGCGAACTCTGGAACGTCCTCCGGCGCACCGGCCTGACGGCGATGGTAACCGCCACGATGTGCGCCGGGTTTCTGATCGCACTGGCAACCGAGCTCTTTTTAGACATGAACGGAGGATGAGGCGGCACGATGACATTCGAGGAGTTTTATCCAGAGTATCTAGCGGCGCACCGCGATCCGCGCACGAAGCTCGTGCACAGCGCGGGCTTGCTCAGCGGTCTGCTCGTAGGGCTGGCGGGAATCGCACTGCGGCGCCCGTCGCTCGTTCTCGGCGGAGTCGCCCTCGGATATCTTCCAGCGTTCGTGTCGCACTGGGTCTTCGAAAAGAACCAACCGAAAACGCTCGAAAACCCGCTCCTCTCGTTGTGCGGCGACTTCGTGATGGTCTACCAGTTTCTTACGGATCAGATCGATGAAGAGCTGTAGCGCGCTTCTCTTCGCGGCGATGCTGCTCGCGCCCAACGCGGCGCTCGCCGCACCAAACGCGACGTTGCAAAGCGCCGCATTGGCACTCGACGCGATCGCGGCGCGACCGCCATTCGCTCACGCCCTCGTAGCGGCAGAGGTGTACGACCTCGATGCAAAGCGGCCCCTCTACGTCCACAACGCCGCGGCTTTAATGGAGGCGGCATCTACGACCAAGCTCCTCACGACGGGAACGAGCCTCGCCCTGCTCGGACCGAACTTCCGCTGGACGACGCCGGTCTATCGCCTCGGCACGGTCGATGCCGGGGGCGTGCTGCACGGCGACCTCGTGCTGGTCGCGGCCGGCGATCCAAATCTTTCGCAACGAATTCAAGCCGATGGGACGCTGGCGTTCGAGAACGAAGACCATTCGTACGACGGCAGCTACGACACGCGCGCGGTTCCCGGAGATCCGCTCGCCGTTCTCCGCGACCTCGCCGCGCAAGTCGCGAAGACGGGAATCAAACGGATCGACGGGCGCGTCGTCATCGATTCGTCGCTCTTCGCCGATGCTGGACCGGAAGGCGGCACGGGCGCGATCGTCTCGCCAGTCGTCGTCAACGATAATCTGGTCGACGTCACCCTGACCCCCGGAACGAACGCGGGCGATGCCGTCGCGATGAGCGTCTCGCCGCAAACGCCGTACGTGCGCTTCGTCAACAACGCGAAGACGAGCGCGTCAAAGACGGAACCGACTATCGACCTTTCTACGGATAAGAGCGAGGCCGACGGATCGCACACCGTTACCATCACGGGTACGATGCCCGTGGGCCGGCCGATTCTCTACGCCTACCGCGTCCCAACGCCGAATCAGTTTGCACGCGACGCCTTTACTCTCGCGCTCGACGCCGCCGGCGTCACCGTCGCGCCGCCGGCAAACGCACCGGGGTTCGACCGAGCGGCGGCGGCGGCATCGTACGCGCCGGCGAATCTGGTCGCAAGCCACGTTTCGCCGCCGCTCTCGCAAGACGTCTACATCACGCTCAAGGTCAGCGACAACCTGCACGCTGCTTTAATGCCGTACATGTGGGCGATCTACGCCGCCCACGCCAAGAGCGATTTGCTAAAAGCGGGCTTCGCGCAGGAGCGGACGCTGTTGACCCGCGCGGGACTGGATTTGCGCGGCGCGGCGCAGCAGGATGGCCTCGGAACCTCGGCGTTCTTTACGCCCCAGTTCATGGTCAGCTATCTCGCGTGGGCCTACCGTCAGCCGTGGTACAAGCCGTTCTGGCAAGGGCTGCCGATTTTGGGTGTCGACGGCACGCTCTTCAACATCCAGAATGGATCGCCCGCGGCTGGGAAAGTGCATGCCAAGACCGGCACGTGGGGATCGGATAACTTACTCGACGACAACGGCCTCTATACCAAGGGCCTCGCCGGATACATGACGACCAGTCACGGCCGGCACATCGCCTTCGCGTTTTACATCAACCGGATGGCCGGAAAGCCGAGCGTCGACCCGAGTAAGGACGGCGCGCATTACGCCGGTCAGGCGCTCGGCGAGATGGCGACCGAGGTTTTTGAAAAACTCTAACCGCGGGATTGCCGCCGCCTCTCTAACGCTCGCGATCGCGGCGATCGTTCCGGCGCTCGGCCGCGCCGCGGATCTTCCCGTGACGTGGGGCGGCATTTCGTTGGGGCTTCCCGCAGCGGCGCTGCGAGCCAACCTCGGCGATCCTCTGCGAGTCGTTTCCTTTGGTGATTCGCCGCGTATTATCGCCCGATATTGGATTCCGGGAGACAATTCGACCTACGTCCTGGTGATCGACGAACGCGGCTACGTGAGCGGATTTGAAATCTCTACCGACGCGCCTCCAATGGCAGTATCCACTACGGTGCCCCCGGATCCCTCGGGCGTTCGACTGGGCGATACCATGGAAACCGTAAAATCGAAGCATCCGGATTTTAAGGAGACGACTTCATCGGGCCAGACTGCGCTTGTCGGCAAGATCTCTCCAACGGTGGCGGCCATCTATGCGTTTACCGCCGATCGGGTCCAGAGCATCGAGTGGGCCGCCCCGGTAAAGCCGGACCTGCCCGCGCTACCGCGGATCTCGCTACCGCCGGGGGATTCGCCCGCCACCGCAATTTTGGACGTACAGCAGAATGAATCAGACGGCGTTGGGTGGGAATATCGATTTCTGAGTTTCCACCCCTGTTCGGGCGACGTACCGTGGAAGCTGCAGAGCCAAGCCCTCGTGCACGCGAACGGCCGATCGTACGATCGCCTAACCGTCGCGTGCCCTGCGACCAGCGCGCAGCGCGACTTTTACTTCGACGTCACGAGCTATTTCGGGAAGATGTAATCAGCTCGAAGAATTTCGCGAGGTCGATGTTGCCGCCGGAGATAACGGCGACGATCGGGCCTTTGAGCTCTCTGCTTCGCAAGGCGGCAGCGACGGAGAGCGCGCCGGCACCCTCGGCGATTACCCGCGATTTCTCAGCCAGCAACCGCATAGCGTTCCTCGTTTCGTCGAGCGTAACGACGATCGATCCGTCGACGACCGAACGCATCCGCTCCCACATGCGCGGGAAGACGCTTTTGCCGCCGGAACCGTCGACGAACGTCGCTTGCCACTGCGGAAAATCGGAGGCGCGACCGCGAGCAAACGATACCGCTCCGGGCGCCGCGGTCTCCGGTTCCGCACCGAAGACGCGCACGTTTGGCTTGCGCGCGCGAACGCCCGAAGCCACTCCAGCGACGAGACCACCCCCGCCGATTGCGGTGATGACGGTCTCCACGCCGGGCAGATCCTCGACGATCTCCAAGCCCATGGTCGCGTTGCCCGTGACGAAATCGTCGTCGTCGAACGGATGCACGAAGGTGCCGTCGACACCCGGAAACCTCCGGTGCTCCATCGCTTCCCAACACACGTCGAACGGCGCCTTGAGGATCTGCGCGCCGAGCGCACGCATTCGCTCCACTTTCGTCTCGGGAGCGGTCTCGATGGTAACGACGGTGCACGGCACCCCGGCGCCTCTCGCCGCGTAGGCGACCCCTTGACCCGCATTTCCGGCGCTGATCGTCCACACCCCGCGCGAGCGACGTTCGGGCGCAAGCATTGCGACGGCATTTGCCGCGCCGCGCAACTTAAAGGAGTTGATCGGCTGCAGGTTCTCGAGTTTAAGGTAGATCTCCGGATAATCGTCTCCGAGTTGCAGCTTGACCAACGGAGTTCGGAAGATCGTTCCGGCGATCCGAACGCGCGCCGCGTCGATCGCCTCCGGCGTAATCGGCCGGACGGGCGGAAGATCGGCTTGCTCGCTCATCGACTGCGACGAACATCGCGCAGCCAACCTGCTCTTGATCTTGAACGCATCGATCCTGCCTCCCCAAGCTTTCAACAACGAGAAGCAGGCACGTTCTGCGCGCGGCGGGGCGCCTCCGTTTAAGAACCGCGCACGATTTTGAAAGCAAAGCACGTGTAGGACTCGTGCCGGACGTGTACTTCGACGACGGCCTCATTTTCCAGAAACTCGGCAGCGCGCTGCCGAGCCGCTCCGGGCTGTGCGACGACCGCGCCGGCGATCCGGCCGTCGCGATCGTAAGCGCGCAGAACCAAACGCCGCTGCGCGAAATCCTCCGGAAACGCCGTTGTTGAGGCGTAGGGCTCGCAGGGCTGCGCGTGGATGAAGATCGGGCCGATCTCGGCGTAGGGTCCTGCGTCGGGAAGCGGTCGATACGAAAGCAACAACAGCTCTTCTGGTTGTTGGGCGATGCGCAGGCAAACGCGGCAGGGACCCGTATCGCGCACTCGCTGCACGTCGTGCCCAAAACGGTCGCGCATCGTCGCGCGAGCCTCCGCCGCGACTTCTTCGGGTATGGCGAGATAGTTCAATGAATCGATCGAGCGAGCAATATTCATGGCAAAAGCATACGGCGTCGAACTCGATTTGCGCCATCCGAAACTTGCTCGACCGTCTTAATCTGCGTTTAAGGGCCCACCCTGAACTCTCCACTCGTTGTCAGGTGTGGCCGCTATCGTAAATCCATCATGTCGACCATCACAATTCCTCGTCCCAACGGCCTCGGCGGATTCGCCGGCTTAATCGCTCGTCTGCCGCGGTGGCTTTTGCCCGCGGCCGGACTCCTGCTTGCCGGTCTTTTGGTTTGGGCCGTCCTACACTCGCGCTCGCACGTGCAGGCGATCACGTCGCCGGTCGTCACGCAAACGCTCGTGCAATCGGTGACCGCTTCGGGAACCGTCAATCCGCAGAACCTCGTGACGGTCGGAACGCAGGTTTCGGGAACGATCGCTTCGATCGACGTCGACTACAACAGCAAGGTCAAGCAAGGGCAAGTGTTGGCCCGCCTCGATACGAGCACGCTCCAGGCGCAGCTCGACCAAGCGCGGGCGGGCCTGGTGCAAGCGCAAGCCGCCGTCGCGCAAGCCGCCGGAAGTGCGGGCAGCGCGTCTGCCGGTATCGGAGTCGCTAGCGCAAACGACGCGGCCGACACCGCCGCCGTTGCATCGGCAAAGGCGAGCGTTGCGAAAACGCAAGCGGCGCTGGCGCTCGCGCAAAAAACGGCGGCCCGCGACGGGGCGCTGCTCGCACAAGGGTACGTCGCGCAAAGCGCGGTCGACGCCGATCGCTCGAGCGTCGCACAGGATCAAGGCGACATCGCGGTGGCGCAGGCCGCCGTCGCGCAGACGCAAGCTCAGGCGGCCGCCGGCGCCGCCACCGTCAACGAACAAGCGTCGACGGCGAGCAGTCAAGTCGCAGGCGTGCAGGCTGCGCAAGCCAACGTCGCGGCCGCGCAGGCCGTCGTACGACAAGACGAGCTCAACCTCGAGCACGCGGTGATCACTTCGCCGGTTGACGGCACGGTCGTCGCGCGCGACGTCTCCGTGGGTCAGACCGTCGCGGCGTCGTTGCAGACGCCTACGCTCTTTTCGATCGCCCAGAATCTCGGAAAAATGGAAGTCGACATCAACGTCGGCGAGCCGGATATCGGCGGCGTCCGAGCGGGCGATGCGGTAGCGTTTTCGGTACTCGCCTACCCGAACCAGCTCTTTCGCGGCACCGTCGCACAAGTACGCATCAACCCGCAGACCCTCAACAACGTCGTGACCTACGATGTCGTCGTCTATGCGGCCAACGCCGGCGGCCAGCTGCTGCCCGGCATGACGGCAAACGCGACGATCGCGATCGCCAGTGCACAAAATGCGCTAACGGTACCGGTCTCCGCCCTGCACACTACCGCGACCTCGTCGGCCACGCCGTGGGGAAATGCGAGCGACACCGGCACCAGCAACGTGTCGGCCGGATCGGCGGCCACGCTGATCGTCGAGCGCGACGGTAGAGCAACGCCGATTCACGTCCGCGTAACGCTGAGCAACGGTACGCTCGCGGCGGTGCAGCCCGTTGAAAACGATACCCTTGCGACCAACGATCGAGTCGTTACCGGTTGGGCCACGCCCAAGCGCAGCGCGCGAACTGCGAGCAGTTCTCCGATGAACGCGTCGCCGGTGGGCGGCGGAATGCGGGGGATCCACTAATGGGCGCCGTCGTCGAAGTTGCGGACCTTCGTAAAGAGTACTCGCTGGGCAACGAACGCGTGCAGGCGCTGCGCGGAGTCGATCTCCGGCTCGACGCGGGTGAGTTCGTAGCGGTGATGGGTCCGTCGGGATCGGGGAAATCGACCTTCATGCACGTCGTCGGCCTGCTCGATACACCTTCGGCCGGAACGTATCGCTTCGAAGGAACCGACGTCTCCGGGTTGGGTGCCGACGAGCGTGCCGACATCCGGGGCAGCCGGCTGGGCTTCGTCTTTCAGGCATACAACTTGCTGCCGCGCACCACCGCGCTCGCCAACGTCGAGCTGCCGATGGTCTACGCCGGCGTCGCCGAAGCGGATCGGCGGCGCATCGCCGGCGACAAGCTCGAAATGGTCGGCATTGCGCACTTGGCCAAACACCACCCCAATCAGATGTCGGGCGGTCAGCAGCAGCGCGTCGCGATCGCTCGTTCGCTGGTCAACGACCCCGGCCTCATTCTCGCCGACGAACCAACCGGCGCGCTCGATACCAAGAGTTCGCAAGACGTCATGCGGCTCTTCACGCGTCTCAACGCAGAGCAAGGAATTACCATTATGCTGGTGACGCACGAGCCCGAGGTCGCCGCCTACGCCCGCCGTATCGTCACGTTTCGCGACGGTTCGATCACCAGCGATGTCGTCAACGAAAGGCAAGCTGCATGAGCCTCAAAGCCACCCTTGCGGTCGCACTGGCCGCACTGGTTCGCAACAAAGCGCGCTCGCTGCTCACGATGCTCGGCATCGTCATCGGCGTCGCCGCGGTGATCGTTACGGTGGCGATCGGGGTCGGCGCACGCACCTCGGTGCAGCAGAGCATCAACAGCCTCGGTTCCAATCTGATCGTCGTACAGCCCGGGAGCGTCACGCAAAGCGGAGCGAAGACCGGCTTTGGCGGCGCTTCCACGCTGACGCCCGACGACGGGCTCGCGATCGTGAAGCTGCCCGGCGTCGCCGCGGTCTCGCCGATGGTCTCGGTTCGAACCCAGGTCGTCGCAGGATCGAACAACTGGCAAACGACGATCGGCGGCGTTGCGCCGTCGTACACCTTTATTCGTTCGTGGCCGCTTGCAGCCGGGCGCTTCATCAGCGAAGGCGACGTCGGATCGGCCGCCAAGGTCGCGGTACTCGGCCAGACGGTCGTCGGCCAGCTCTTTCCCGACGGCTCCTCGCCGCTGGGCCAAACCGTGATCGTCAAAGGCGCGCCCTTCACGGTAGTGGGGACGTTGGCGGCGTTAGGCCAGAGCGGCCTGGGGCAAGACCAGGACGATACCGTACTAATTCCTTATACGTCAGCGATGGAACGGCTCACCGGCCTCACGACCGTGAACTCGCTGATGGTGTCGGCCGCAAGCGCGACGCAGATCGATGGCGTCCAGCAGAGCGTCACGCAGCTGCTCGAACAGCGCCATCGGATCGTGCCGCCCGCGACCGACGACTTTCAAGTACGCAATCTGCAGTCCATCGCGCAGGCCGCGTCGCAAACGGGTACGGTGATGGAGTTGCTGCTGGCCGGAGTCGCGGCCGTCTCGCTGATCGTCGGCGGAATCGGCATCATGAACATCATGCTCGTTTCGGTGACGGAGCGCACGCGGGAGATCGGCTTACGGATGTCCGTCGGCGCGCGCGGCGCGTCTATCCTGCGTCAGTTCCTTGCCGAATCGATCGTGCTCTCGACGATCGGCGGCATCCTCGGAATCGTTGCCGGAGCCGCGGGAACGCTCGCCGTAGCGATGTTCACTCACTGGCCGATGACGATTCCTCCCCAGTGGATTTTTGCATCGGTCGCGTTCTCGGCGATGGTTGGCATCTTCTTCGGTTATTATCCGGCGCGGCAAGCCGCCCAGCTCAATCCGATCGAGGCGCTGCGGTTCGAATGAACCCTCGCATCGCCGTCATCGACGACGAACCGCACATCCGCGACCTCCTTTCGCTGGCGCTCGGGCATCACGGCTTCAGCGTTCGCTGCGCGGCCGACGGCGCCGCCGGTCTCCAGCTCGTCCGCGAGTGGTCGCCCGATCTCATCGTGCTCGACGTGATGATGCCCAAGGCGAGCGGATTCGAACTGCTCCCGATGCTGCGCCGGCTCACCGATGCGCCGATCGTGATGCTCAGCGCGCGGGGCGAGATCGAAGACAAAGTCGAGGGCCTCGCGCACGGCGCGGACGATTATCTGAGCAAGCCGTTCGAGATCTCGGAGCTCGTCGCGCACGTCGAAGCCAAGCTGCGCCGGCCCCACCTCGAGTCGCGATCGTTTCTCGAGTACGAAGGGCTGAGTGTCGATCTTACCGAGCACGTCGTCGAGCGCGACGGCCGCCGCCTCGATCTCTCGCCGCTCGAATATGCGTTGCTCGTCACGCTTTTGCAGCGTCCTCGCCGAGTCTTTACGCGCGAAGAACTGCTCGATGCCGTCTGGAAAGAGGCCGACGTCGGCACCGGAGCCGTCGAACGATACGTTTCCTACCTGCGTGGGAAGGTAGACGAGGGCTTCGATCGCCCGCTGATCCAAACCATTCGCGGCGCGGGCTACACCCTGCGTGCCTGAGCTCTTCGCGACGTTTGCCGGACGTCTCACCCGCAGCTATGTCTTGCAGGCAGTAGCACTGATCGTTTTGCTCGTCGCCACGACCAGTCTGCTCGCATTTTTGCTGTACGCTGGTTCGCTCAACGAGTCGATCGCGTCGGCCGCGCAGCGCGCGACGCAACGGGCGGCGACCTACGAGCGCGTGCACGAAGCCCTGCCACTCTACGCGCCGGCAATCGCCGGCGAAATAGGCGGCAATCGCGTACGCGTGCTCGTCTACGACGCCAACCATCGCCTGCTCGCACAAGGCGGGGGCCGCGCGTCAGAGCCCGGCCGCCTCAGCCGCGCGGCGGCCGCCATACTCGGCCTGCACGCAGCGACGGTCGACGTCGCGGGCGGCCGAATCGTCGTCGCACCCGATCTGAGCGGATTCGCTCGACTGCTGGGCCGCTATCTCGCCTTCGTCGTGCCCATCGGCGCGCTTGCCGTCATCGCTACATGGCTGATGGGGCGCGCAATCGCACGCCGTGCGATCGCGCCCCTCGAAGAGGTCGCACTCGCGCTGCGCCGCATCGCCGACGGCGACTTCACCCCCGAACCGCTGCGACTACAGGACAGCGACCTGCGAGCGCTCACGACGGCGTACAACGATGTCGCACACCGATTGACGACCGCGACCGCGCAACGCGATCGCAACGAGACGCAGATGCGACAGTTCGTCGCCGACGCCGGTCACGAGTTGCGCACGCCGCTCACCATCATCATGGGCTATTTAGAAGTGCTTTCGCAGGACGTCGTCACCGATCCACAGAGCGTCGCGCAGATCCAAGAGACGATGCTCGCCGAGAGCAGGCGCATGCGCGTCGCGATCGATAAACTCATTTTGCTGGCACGGCTCGAACGGCCGGCCGTACCGTGCACAGAACTCATCGATCTCGGAACGCTGGTGCGGCGCGTCGCCGAGGAGCTGGCACCGCTCGCCGGGCCGGAAAGAATCGCAGTTACGGCTCCTTCGGAAGCTGCGGCCGTCGCAGCCGATGAAGCCGAGCTCTACGAGGCGATCAAGAACGTCGTCGAAAACGCGGTGCGCTATGCACCAGGCTCGCCCGTTGCCGTGCTAGTCGCGACGAGCGGGAGCCGCGTCGACGTGGTCGTGAGCGATCGCGGACCGGGCATGGACGAGCAGGACGTCGAGCACGCCTTCGACCGTTTCTACCGCGGCAAAGAACGCACGAACGGCGAGGGTTCGGGGCTGGGGCTCGCAATTGCAAAACGCGCCGTCGAACGCATCGGCGGTTCGATCGGGATCGAAAGTTCGCTCGATGCCGGCACCCGGGTGATAATGTCGCTTCCGCGGCAGTCTGCCTAGGGCCGGCGGCGAAATCGGCTTTTCGGTGAATCAGCTGTGGAGTCTGGGAGCGCGATACTGCCTGCGACAGCACGCGCACGCCTTCATCTGGTTCTGGTGTCTCGTGCTAGCGTTCGGCGCTGCGGCAGCGATCGAACGCCGGCGTGGAAGAAACTTCGGAGCCGCGCTTTTCGCGCTTCTGGCGCTCTTGAGCGCGGCGCTCGGCCTCATCGTCCTTTTCGCCTGCGCGGCCCAAGCACCGTACTCAATGGGCCTGGGAACGCCACTCATTTCCGCGACTCAGCTGACACGGATAACATGTCTCGGTCAAAGCGCTTCAACTTCTGCTTATCTGTGGACGATCGCCACAGTGGGCTGCGGGATCGCGCTCGGCTTAGTTTCAGGGAGCCGCCGCAACGCGACAAGCGCGGCGGCCCACATTTTCTCCTATGCCGGCGCAGCGCTCCTGCTCCTCCTCGCCGGAGTTGCAGGCTTGGTTTGGTTCTTCGACTTTTCTTGGTGCACGTCGCGCCGCTTGTTTTAGCAGATGGCGCACGGATACAACGTCGTTCTACTCGCTCTGAACCACGTCGAGATCGTCGTCGCCGGCGATTTGTCGTCGCGATACTGCCCCCGCAGCAAAGGAGCGTTTCTGCTGAGGGTTCTCGTCGTCGCGGCTATGGTTTTTGGCGCGGCCCTGATGTTATTCTTTGCCGCAAACCGCGGTAGAAAGCAGTCCGCACGCCGAGCGCAGCTTCTTATCCTCGCGGTCGCGCTGCTACTCTTGGCGATCGGCGGTACCGCTCTGGTTCTTTTTGGGCTATCCGGCTGTAGCGGCACCGCGGCAGAAGGCCTCATTTGGAACTGGCCGTAGAATCATTAGACCGTGCATCTTTGCGGGGTAACCATCGGCGCTGCATCCTGACGGGTCCGCAATCATTCGTAACGCTATGGAGAACGCCGTCAGCCGCAGCACTGCAACAGCTCGGCGTGTGCCGACGATCGCGGCGCGAAGTCGTTTAACTCGCCGCCGCTGAGGAGATGCTTTATCACAGCGATACCGACGAGATCGTAGAGATGGCGGATCCGGCGCCAATCCGTAGCTTGCCAAATCGCAGCGCGGACGTGCTCCGCGCCCGTGAGGAGCCTTTTCCCTCGCGGACCCTCGCGATCGTCGCCGATAACGTATCTTCAAGTCCTCGAGCATCCTGCATCGCGCTGCGGCGTAGAACAAGCACATGTACTCCATTCTCGTAACTCCTTTCACCCTCTACGAATGGCTTCATCAAGAATCGGCAGTTGCCCGAGCTACCAAAGCTACTTTCTCGAGCTTTTGGAGCGCTTCTGCCGCGCCCGAGCACCCTTCCCGCGGTTTGACAGCGTTCCGAATCGGGTGGCTACAGGCTCGTAAAGGGTTCGCCCGATGGCAGCGACAATTCGAAGCCTCTCGCTACCCCGCCGCGCCGGTTGGGCGCGGTCTCCAGGAGGTGCCTTATGCGTTTTCGCCTCGTAATTACTGGCGCGTTCGTCGTGCCTTTTTTGGCAGCGTGCGCGACTGGGCCGGCCACGACGCCGGCGCAAGCGCCGACGGGCGCAGGCGCGCAGTCCGTCCGAGCGGACGTGCGATTCGGATTGAATCGCGAACAACTTCAGGCAGCCGACGCACGACGCGGCAAAGGGTACTTCGACAAATCCAAACGCAAGCCGACCTTGTTTGTTTCAGACATCGATAGTGACGCCATCCGCATCTTTCCGGCAAACAAAAAGAACCCCACTCAAAAAGGCTCGATTACCGACGGCATCGACACCCCGGTCAACGTCGCGGTGGATCCCAAAGGAACGCTTTACGTCGCCAATAACGGGAACAGCACCGTCACCGAATATCCCTTCGGTGCAACCAGTCCGAGCGCGACCCTCAGCGGAGCGCAACTGATCTTTCCCAACGGCATCGCTGTTGACAACAAAGGCACGGTTTACGTGACGACGGGCGCGACCGCCGGCGTCTGCTCGGTTCTCGTATATCCGAAAGGCGCCTCGAGCCCGAGCGAACAGATCAACGGATTCGATCTCCCGGTTGGACTCGCGATCGACAAGAGCGGCAATCTCTATGTCGGCGACGCGCTTCAAAACGCGGTTTGGGAGGTGCCCGCAGGTTCGACGACGCCGACGAAACTAAGCCTGAGCGGTCTGCACGATCCAACCGGCCTCGCGATCGATCCGAAGAACAACCTTTGGGTAACCAACGACCAGAGCAATACCGTGCTCGGATTCCATCTCGGTGAGACGACGGCATTTGCCACGATCACGGCCGGACTCTCCGGGCCGTACTCGATTGCATTTGAGAAGACCGGGACGCTCTTCGTCGGCAACAGCCTCCATTATCCAGGTGATGTCGCAGTCTATAAGAGCGGCAAGACGACGCCGTTTGAATCGTTCAACGTGGCAAATCCCGCCGGCCTGGCGGCCTACCCTAAACCGAAGGACTAGAACTTGTCCTGGCGGTTCGCGAGCCTGCTGCTGGGGGCCGCGCTGCTGGGCGCCAGCGCGCCGGCCGCACGTACCTCGCCGCCGGCTGAGCCGGCCGTGACCGCACTCAAGCCGATCAGCCAAGTCGCACTGCAACGCTTGGTGGACGCGACGGCCCGGGAGCTCCTGATTCCCGGCGCCGTCGTGCTCCTGCGGACGCCTCAAGGTAACTTCACGGTGACCTACGGCACCACAAAACTTGGAGCGACGATCCGGCCGACCGCGGCTACGTACTTCCGAATTGCTTCGAACACCAAGACGATGACGGCTGCCGTCATCGTGCAGCTTGCCCAAGAAGGGAAGCTCAAGTTCAGCGATCCGGTTTCAACGTTCGTCGCCGGTGTCCCCAACGGCGACCATATCACCGTCGCCGAGCTGCTGGAGATGCGCAGCGGCCTCTACAACTACCTTGAATCGCCGAAGATCGCGACGACGGCCGACCGCGATAGAAACAAAGCTTGGACTCCGGCGGAGCTGTTGGCGATCGCGTTTGCACATAAACCCAACTTTGCTCCCGGCGCGGAGTACGAGTACTGCAATACCAACTACATTTTGCTCGGTCTCATCGTCGAAAAAATCGAAGGGAGCTCGTTAGCCGAGGTAATGCGCGTCCGCCTGTTCGAACCGCTAGGCACACGGCACACTTCGTTGCTTCCAAAGGACGTGGCCGCGCTACCGAAGCCCTACTCTCACGGGTACATGTACGGGAGCGCCTCGGTCGCCTTCACCGGCACGCCGTCATATTCGAACGCTGTAAAGGCTGAGGCTCGCGCAAGCACTCTCTTACCGACGGACTATACGAACCTCAACACGTCCTTCGGCTGGGCGGCTGGAGGCGCCATCTCGAACGCCAACGATTGCGCAACCTGGATCGAATCGCTGGTTTCCGGCCGCGTATTTAACGCTCAATACCAAAGACGTTGGATCGACAGCCTCCGCCCCGAAGATCCAACGAAGCCAAACGGGCAACGCTACGGGTACGGCATCATCCAGCTTCTCTGGGGAAAGAACTCGATCTACTTTCACGGCGGCGAGACCGCCGGTTACAACTCGTTCATCGGCTACGATCCCACCAATAAAGTAACGCTGGTGGTCTGGACCAACTTAACCGTCTCTGTCGACGAACTTCC
>DATAWH010000080.1:0-79047 GCA_036267315.1 Candidatus Cybelea sp.
TCAAACGATCGGCACCGATAAGTATCAAGCCGCCGCTTTCGCGGCCGGGCGCGTGAGCTTGAACGCGGTCGGAATCAACAAAACGATTCCTGCGGCGTTAGGTGTCGGCTACATGGTCTCTCACATCAAAGGTGCGGCCTACGCGGCCAACGGCATTTCCGGAGAGAAGGCGGCGCGATACGACGGCTGGGGCCGGACGGGCGAATCGACCGCGCCGTGCGGATATAAGGCGCGGCCATTGGTCGGGGTCTGGGCGACGTCGCCGTTTCTGCACAACGGTTCGGTCCCGACCGTCTTCGATCTGCTGAGCGAAAAGCGCCCGTCGCGCCCGATTCAGGGTAACCGAGAATACGATCCAGTCAAGCTCGGCACGGCGCAGGTCGCAACGGCGAGCACGATGGTGCTCGACACGTCGCGGCTGGGCAACGGCAATGCCGGCCACTGGTTTACCAACGACGCCTCGCGACCGGGGCGGATCGGAGCCGCACTGAGCGACGCACAGAAATACGACATCATTGCGTATTTGAAGATTGCGACGTACGCAGACTATCCGGCGACCTCCGTCGCGAAGCCTTATCCGCTGCCGTGCGACCGCGATTTCGACTGGGCGAACGGCCAGGTCCCGGATGTGCACTTGCCGCCCCGATAGCGCTCGATCGAAACGGCGTTCTATACGGCTGCCCCGTTGGGCCGTAGGATGATGCTGTGAAGGCCTTTGTCTCGCCGGTTTTTGCGGCGCTGCTCGTCGCGGCCGTCCCGGCTCCGACCTACCAGATAGACCTTGCGCGCTACTTCCCGGGTGCGCCAACCGAACTGGGCGGGCGGCAGGCGGCCCTCGCGGCGGCACGCGCGTTCGCAGCGTCGCCCACGCCGGCCTTGGCGCCGGCGCTGCTGGTATGGCTGCAACGGTACGACGCGCTGTTGATGAACCTCGAGCGCCACGATATCTACGTCTACCTCAAGAGCGAGGAAAACGATCGCGATGTCGCCGACGCCAAAGCCGACGACGCGCTCGGAAACGCAGAAGATCTGATCTCCGCCCGCGTCGTCGAGGCGGCGGGGCAGCTGGGCGCCGCGCGCATCGCCGCACTGACGCGCGGGCCCGAACTCGCGCCGTATCGTTACCTGCTCGCCAATTCGCTTGCGCAGTACGCGCATCGCCTCAATTCGGTGGAAGCAAAGAGCGTCGCGGCGGCCGTCACACCGGTGCTCGACGCGGCGGCCGCCGGCTACAAGGCGCTGCGAAAGTCGAACGCCTCGATCGCAAGTAACCAGACGGCGTATGCGGCGCTACTCGTATCGATCGCGAGCGCGAGAAACGGCGTGGCGCGCCTGCGCGGTTTTCCCACGGCGGCGCAGGCCGCATATTTCGACCGGTCCGTCGAACCTGAGGCGGTCGAGCGCACGCTGCGGGCGGTACGCGAGTCCGATGCGTACTCCCGCTATCTCGCCGTCGCGGCAAAGGCGCCCAAACAGCAGTTCGCGCCGCCTCCGCTTTCGATCTCGGACGCCTTGGCACGGATCTTAGCGGCCGAGGGGGGCGTAAGCCCCGAATACGCGGGCGCGTACGCCCAGCTGTTCGATCCGGCCCAAAAGCGCCTCGAGATCTGCACCAACCCGGAGTGCGACGATACCGGATTCTCCGTCGGCTTCGCGGGCGCGCAATCGGGTGTCTACTACGGCGGCTACGACGGCGCCGTGAATGCGGTGCGAGCGATCGCGCACGAATCCGGTCACGCCGTGCACCGCGCGTTCATGAGCCGCTATCAGCCAATCGCAGCGTACAACCGCGGGCCCGCCTTCATGTTTGAGTCGTTTGCTATCTTCAACGAGCTGCTCTTTCTCGATAGCCTGTACCGCAGCGCCGCAACGCCGGAAGCACGGGCGTACTACCTCAATTTTTTTCTCCAAGACGCCACCTTTGACGTCTTCGGGTCGGCCCAAGAGACGGACCTGGAAAGTTCGATCTACCGCGGCGTCGACGACCGTACGCTCGCGACAGCCGCGGACTTCAACGCGCTGGCAAAGAGCGTTTTCGCGCGCTATAATCCGGCGGCAGCCTCCGATCCTGCGACCGAACTCTACTGGGCGCGCGACCGGCTCTTCTACACCGATCCGCTTTATGACGTGAACTATCTTTATGCGGGGCTGCTTGCCGAGCGCTACTTCGCCGATTTCGATCGCGATCGGCGCACGTTCGCTCCACGTTACCTCGCGTTGCTGAAGAACGGTTTCAACGAATCGCCAGCTACGGTCGAGCGGCGCTTTCTGGGTATCGATCTTTCTGACGAGCGCGGCCTCGTCGAAAATGCAGCCGCGCTGATCGACGCGCGAGCGCTCGTTCTCGAAAGGCTCTATTCAAACGCAACGCCGGCGCGATAATATAAACGAGATGAGCGGTCCGGAACGCCTTGGCTGTGATTGCCCCCGAAGCGGTCACGCAATCCGCAGAGCGGGCGCGTACGTGGTGAGCCGCAGCCTCTATCTGCCGTCCTGTCGGCTCGGTACGCACGCGCACCATGAAGACCGCGTGATCCTCACGACGCGCGGACGCTTCGATTCCGTCTATGCGGGCCGCGCCTTCAGGCTCGACGCACGCCGCACGATCTTTCGGCCGGCGCACGTCGAACATCGCGACCACTACGCGTGCGAGACGGCTTGCGTAACGATTCGTCTGCCCGCGCACGAACTTTCGGCACCCCGCGCGTTCGATTTTTCTGACGACGACCTGCCGGGCGTGGCGCGGCGTCTTTGGACGGAGCTCGGCACCTGCGATAGGGCGGCGGAACTCGCGATCGAGAGTTTGAGCGCGGAGATCCTCGGTCGCCTCTGGGCGAGGCCGGTTCGAGACGGCTTGCGGGCGCGATGGCTGACGCGCATGCGCGATCGCCTCGAAGCCGAATTCGCCGATCCTCCATCTTTGCGGGCGCTCGCGCGCGACGCGTGCCGGAATGCGAGCCACGTCGCGACGGCTTTCCGGCGGACCTACGGGAAATCGCCCGGTGAGTTCGTGCGCGACGTCAAGATTTGGCGAGCGCGCGCGCTGCTTGACGATGGATCCGTCCCGCTAGCCGTCGTTGCGGCCCGCGCCGGATTCGCCGACCAAAGCCACTTCGCTCGGCTCTTTAAGCGTCGTTTTTCCATGACGCCCGGGCAGTATCGGCGAAGGGGTTCCCGGTAGACGAGCCCGTTAGGCACGTCCACCACACCCACGCAACGAGCGCGACCTGCAATGGAAGCCTGAGGTAAAAGAGCGTAGGGCTTCCAATATCGGTGTAGAGTGCTGGGTGTGCGGCCATTTGCACGTTCGCCGGGAACACGGCGACCAAAAGTGCGATCAAGCCGATGCCGGCGAGCCATCGCGTGCGCGCAACGAGCACCCCGAGACCGCCGAGGATTTCGCAGCAGCCGCTGATCGCGACGAGCAGCCCGTGTGCGGGCAGCCACGGCGGGACGATTCGCGCGTAGGCTGCGGGATGGACGAAATGGTTGCTGCCGGCAACGATAAAGAAGAGCGCGAGCAGCCCAAGTGAGACGCGCCGCAACCGGTGTGCTACCAGAGGCGCGTTATCGGATTGGTTCGCAGGCGACGATGCGGGCGCCGCGCGTGCGCACCGGAACCGGCTCGACGTGTTTAGCCGCCTGGCTGACGAACCACATCGAGAGCAGCGCCAGCAGCGCTGCGTCGTCAAAGGCACCGAGCACCGGGATATCGCTGAAGATATCGATCGGCGAAACGACCAGCACTCCGGCCGCCGCGGCTGCCAGCTTGAGCCCCATCGGGACGCGCGCGTCGCGCATCAGCGGCACCGTTCGAAAAATGGCCGTCTTGGCGGCAAGCAGTAGGCGGAGCACTCTCATCCTGGCGTAGTACCTGCCGCATAAGGGCGTGTTTCAACCAGGTCCCATATTGACAAAGGGGGCAAGAAAGGGCATCTTTGCCTCAAGAGCCGCGCTCGTTTCGCGTTCTCATCTTCGACAATTCGGCACGTGCTCTCAACCACGAAAGACGAAAGGAATCACGATCGATGCGTCATCCCGTAGCGCTCCTTTTTGCGGCCGCCTTTGCGGCCGTTCCCATGCTGTCCGGCTGTTCGGCAAATGCGCCGCAGGGCGCGGCGCTTCCGAACGCCGGGGCGACTGGATCGATCGCTCGTGTGGCCGCACCCGCGGCCGGCGCGGCCGCGTATGCCTACGTCAGCAACGAGGGATCCACGAACGTCTCTGCCTACGCCATCGCGAGCAGCGGTGCGCTGACGGAGATCGCGGGTTCGCCCTTTAACGCGGGGAGCGCGCCGTCGGGCATCGCCATCGACCCTTCGGGATCGTTCGCGCAAGTTTCAAACGCGTCGTCCGGCGACGTTAGCGCGTACGCGATCGATGCGGGCAGCGGTGCGCTCAAACAAGTCAAAGGCTCTCCATTTATTTCGGGCACGCAGCCTGCCGGAGTCGCGATCGATCCCAGCGGCAAGTTCGCCTACGTGGCAAACTACGGCGTCAGCTCCGAAAGCAGCGTCTCTGCGTTCACCATCAAGAGCAACGGCGCGCTGGCATCAGTGAAAGGCTCGCCGTTTGCGGGGGGCTCGGGGGCGCAGTACATCGCCACCGATCCGTCGGGAAAGTTCGTGTACGTTCCCAACGCGAGCTCCGCGAACGTCTCGGCATATAAGATCGGGTCGAGCGGCGCGCTGACGCCCGTAGCGGGATCGCCGTTTGCCGCCGGGAGCCAGGCGTTCGGGGTTGGCGTCGTTCCCTCGGGCAAGTTTGCCTACGTTTCGAACTACGGGTCGAACGATGTCTCCGCCTACGCCGTCAACGCGAGCAGCGGCGCGCTCAAAAACGTCAAAGGCTCGCCGTTTAACGCGGGAACGGGGCCGTGCAGCATCGTCGCCGATCCCACCGGTAAGTTTCTCTACGTACCGAACAACGGCTCGGGCAACGTCTCTGCCTATCAGATCGGCAGCAGCGGCGCGTTGACGCCGCTGAAAGGCTCGCCCTTCGCCGCCGGTGCGGGAGCCTGCTACGGCGCCTTCGATTCCACCGGCAAGTATCTCTACGTCGTCAATAACGGCGCCAACTCGATTTCGGCCTACACCGTTGCGAGCAGCGGCGCGCTCAAGCCGCTAAAGGGCTCGCCGTTTAACGCGGGAACGGGGCCGGCGGTGATCGCGACTTGCCACGTCAAGGGCGGAAAGTGCCTGCCCACAACGCTGTAAGCGTTGACGCACCTTCGAGCAAAAGTGGTGAGTTGAGTCGACTTAGCGCATAAAAGATGATTTTAGGCAGCTAAAGTCTTCCGCGGCAGCGGCCGTTATTGACGGCGGTCGCTCGACACGGGACCCGTTACCGTTATGCTTGAGCGAGAGAAGGCTCGACGTTGAGAACCTTCTCCGGCGCCGTCTTCGCCTCGCAAACCGAAGACGGCTCGCAGGCCGGCCGGCAAGACGGGTGACAGGCGCCGGCCGGCCTCGCAATCGAACCTCCGGGAGCGTGTACGATACGCAAACGCTCTACGAGAAAATCCGAGCGAACGAGGTCGACGGGATGCGCAAGAGCATCGAGGCCGCGCAGCGCCTTTTCCCCGAGTTGGGCGCGACCGGGCTCGAGATCGCCGGCGGAATCGCGCGCTACAACGGCTTCGAGGCGCTTTCGCAAGCCTTTGGGCTCGGCGCAGACGCGCCAGTGCGCCCAGAAGAGATCGCGCGGCTGATCGAGTTCTATCGCTCGCGCAACTCGACGCCGCGCGTCTTCGTCACACCGCTGACGCATCCGTCGCTGGTTCGAAGCTTAATGCTCGCGGGCTTCGAGCCGGCACGCTACGAGAACGTCCTGGCCTCCGACGACTTCGAGACGCACGCGCGGCACGATGATCGCGTTACCGTCGCCACCGATGTCGACGCGTGGGCGCTCGCCTCGATGAAAGGCTTCATGGGCGACGAACCGATCGCGACCGCCGACCCGCGCGTCGGCGTGATCCTTGCTTCCTCAGAAGGATCGATCGCGCTCGCGGGCCGCGAGGGCGACGAGATCGTCGCGACGGCCGTCTTGAGTCTGCGCGGCGGGTGCGCGTCGTTCTTCGCCGGCGCGACGGTATCGAAGCTTCGGCGGCGCGGCTGGCACCTTACGTTGATCCGCGAGCGTATCGCCCGAGCCGCTCAAGCCGGCGCGCGCATCATGCGGGCCGCCGCCGAACCGGGGGGAGCCTCGGAACGCAACTTTCTGCGCTGCGGTTTCCGCGTGCTCTACACGCGTACGCTCTGGAGCGCCGCGCCGCCGGACTAGCGCCCGAACCGCCCCCACGGGTGGGGGACCCCGCCGCTCCGACCACCGCCCCGGCCCAATAGGTCGCGCGTCCTAGAGACGAGCGCTCAGCTCTTTGCTATGCTAAGGAAAACTAGCCCTTACGAGAGGAGGCATCATCGTATGCAGGTCCGCGCAAATGCGCTTATGCATTATATCGACACGGTCACAAATCAGCAGATCGTCGAAGCCACTACCCCTCCGGCCCCCACCACCTGCGGCGTTTGCTGCGACGTGGTCAACGGCATGCCCACGAACTGGCGCTGCACTCAGTGCACGTGCACCGGAACGTGCACCCTGCAGAGCCAGACCGTCAGCGGCGTTACGACCTACTACTGCACCTGCAGCTAGCAGGCGCCTCGACGGCGTGTTAGCAAAAGGCGCCTCGTCGCGAGCCGACGAAGCGCCTGTGCCTCATGCATACGCGTTCCGTGCTTGGTATTTTCGTTGCAGCGGCCGTGCTCGCCGGCTGCGGCGGCGCTCAGTCGACGGCACCGTTGCCGGCGCAGTCCACGACGCTGACTCAAAAAAAGAAGCACACCTCGCAATACATTTCGCACGTCATCGTGCTCATTCAAGAGAACCGCTCGTTCGACGACTTCTTCGCGACGTTCCCGGGCGCCGATGGAACGAAGACCGGAAAGCGCGGAAGCAAGACGGTCAAACTCGTCGAAGTCGCGCTCAAGGGCGGCTGCGATTTCCTGCACGCGCGCGGCAACTTCCTCAGCGATTACGCCGCAGGGAAGATGAACGGCTTTGGCGCCGGGGCGATCCAGTGCAAGAAAGGCAATCCCTACCAGTACGTTAATCCCGCGCAGGTTGCGTCGTACTGGGATATCGCCAAGACGTACGTGCTCGGCGACCACATGTTCCAGACGCAGGGCAGCGGAAGTTTCACCGGCCATCAAGATCTCATTCGCGGCTCGACGACGATCGATGAGAATCAGACGACGAGCCTCGTCGATTTTCCAACGGGGATTCCTTGGGGTTGCGACGCTCCTCCGGCGACGGTGACGTCGCTGCTGGTCAAGACGGCGAGCGGCCTCAAGAAAGAGCCGAACCAAGGCCCCTTCCCGTGCACGAACAAGTTCCCGGCCTCGGGCGCGTATTACGCTACGCTGCGCGATCTGCTCGATGCGAAATCAGTTTCGTGGAAGTATTACGTTCCGGCAATCGCCGCCAAGAGCTCCGGAAATCTGTGGAATGCCTTCGACATCATCGCGCCGGTTCGTTATGGGAGCGAGTGGACCAGCAACATCTCTTCACCCAACACCAACTTCTTCAAAGACGTCACCAACGGCAACTTGCCGTCGATGTCGTGGTTGATTCCGCTCGGGCCCAATTCCGATCACCCGGCCGACAAGGCCGACGACGGTCCGTCGTGGGTCGCAAGCGTCGTCAACGCGGTCGGCAAGAGCCAGTACTGGTCGACGACGGCGATCGTCGTCGTGTGGGACGATTGGGGAGGCTTTTACGATCACGTGCCGCCGCCGTTCTTCGATAACTGGGGTGGCCTCGGATTCCGCGTTCCCCTCCTGATCGTTTCGCCGTACGCAAAAGAGACGACGCCGGGCACGCCCGGATATATCTCGAAAACGCAATACGAGTTCGGCAGCATCCT
Organism: Candidatus Cybelea sp.; assembly: GCA_036267315.1. Taxonomy (GTDB): domain Bacteria; phylum Vulcanimicrobiota; class Vulcanimicrobiia; order Vulcanimicrobiales; family Vulcanimicrobiaceae; genus Cybelea. Next base: position 7,922 of record DATAWH010000080.1, read on the forward strand.
TAAATTCGTCGAGCAGAACTGGGGCTTGGGTTCGCTCGGTACGACGGATTTGCGAGCCACGAGCATCGTCGATTCCTTCGACTTCACGCAAAAGCCGCGAGCGTTCATTTCGATACCGTCGTCGAAATCGTTAGACTACTTCGAGCACGAACCGCCGTCGAACGAGCCCATCGATACCGAATAGACGCCTTCGCTAAGATATTGACGTAAATCGCTATCCCGCGATTTTTCGAGGATGGACGGGGGGTTCGTCGAAGCGCGACCCCTGGTGCGCCTGAAATTTTGGACGCTATGCTCGCTTGCTTTATGTGCCGCTACTGCCGCAGCGGTGCTGGCGCACGTCGCGATCGACGTCGTCGGGGATTTCGCGCTCGAGCACGACAGCTACGATAACATCGCGCACGGATCGCGCGAGCTGGTCACGGCGTTCGCGATCTTCCTCGCCCTGGTACTGGCCTGGCGAGGCCTGAAGAACTGCTTTGAGATCGCGGCGCTCAATCGCCGGCGCATCGTTGAAATTACGTTCGGCGCTCGGCAGACTGCCGGCTACTTCTGCGCCACGGTGCTGGCAAGCGTCGTGGCGGTGCCTGCGATGGAGTTGCTCGACGGCCGCGACGACGGAGTGAACGTTGCACGGCTCAGCGACGCGTTCGGCGGCTCGCTCGCGCTGGGGGTAACGGTCACCGTTATCTGTGCCATAGCGATCGCCGCGCTCGTCTTCGCGTTTGCGCGCTGGCTTATTTTCTATCGCAAAACGATCGTCGCAATCATCGAAACGATCTTGCGGCACACGGGCGATTCGCTGCGCCCGTCGGCCCAGGCGCTCGGACGCGAACGGCTTACTTTTGCCGATCGCTGCGCCTACACGCTGCGTTTCTCCAAACGCGGCCCACCCGCACGCCTCGCGTTTTAGTTTCCTAAGAACTACCCCTCGAGCTTACAGGAGCTTTCCTCATGGGAAGAATTTTCGCGCGCGCGTCACGCGCGGCGCTTGCCGCTGTCGTCATCGCGTCCTTCGCCGGAGTAGACGCTTCGGCTAACGATCAGCCGAGCGCGCCGGGTCAGGGCGTCACCCTCAGCGTTTCGGTGCGCTCCAGCGACGGACGACCGGTCGCCGGCGCTACGGTCTCGGTTACGGCCGGCGGCTTCGCTCGCAGCGGCGCCACCGACAGTCGCGGCGTCGTCGAACTCTCCGACCTGCAAGCCGGTACGTACGCGCTCGATGCCGTCGCGCCGGGATTCCAGCCGATCTCACAGCGCACGGTCTCGATCGCGCGTGACGACGAGCAGCTCTCGATCGTACTTTATGCGGCGACGACCAACTCGCTCACCGTGATCGGCCAGGTGCGCTCCACCGCGGGTGAGACCGTCTCCACGGCTTCGGCGCCGACGATTTCGCTCAGCGCCCAGCAAGCCGCAGCGGCCGGCGTTACGTCGGTCGGCCCGATGATCTGGAACCAGCTGTCGACCACGCCCGTGATTCCGCTCGGCGGCGGCAGCAACGCAACCCAAACGTTTGCGGTCCGCGGACCCGACCCAACCGAGACGACCGTCGACATCGACGGCCATCAGGTGAACAACGGCAATACCGGCGACTTCGATCTCTCGCTCGTCGACCCGGCCGCGCTGCAAGAGGTTGAGATCGTGTACGGCATCGCGCCGTCGTCGCTGATTGGCCCGAATACGATCGGCGGCGGAATCAACATCACCACGTTGCAGCCGACGATCGCCCCGCACGGTTTGGTACGTTTCTTCGGTGGTTCGTACGGGACGTATGGCGGAACGGTGCAAGCGACGGGAACGGCGGATCGGCTGGGCTACGCGTTCTCGCTGCACGGCACGTCTTCGCTGGGGTCGGTCAATCAGACGATCTCCGCGCCCCCTGCCGACGGCAGCTCCGACGACAACGTCTCGCAAAGCGTCGGTAGCAACTCGTGGGGCAACTCGCTTATTACCAAACTTCGCTACCAGCTCGGCGGTCCCAACGGCTACGGCTATCTGCAGCTCAACTTTCGCAATCAAAACGTCGTTAAGGACGAATCTGCGCTGCTGACCAACTTCACCCCGCCGGGGTTCACCGGCAGCGGCGGGGATGACGACGCGCTGCACGTTGGTTCCGCAATCCGTCCGGCAGACGACGATGACGACGATGCCGGCGGATTCCAAAGCTTTGCGGGCACGTACCTCATGGCGCATCAGAGCAACTACGGCTTCGATGCGCAGGTGCCGCTCGGCAATCAGATGCTCGACGGCGCCCCGGCGACGATGCTTTCGTTCAGCCATCTCACCTCGGTGAACGGACAATCGGTGACCGGCCCCGGCGAAGCGACGCTTCCATACATGTACAATCAGCGCGATTTACTCGGGGACGACTGGCTGCTGATCGATCACCGCTTCAGCAAGGGACTTCTTTCGTTCAAATACGATCTCGAGACCGAGACGCTGGGAACCAACTACGTGCAGGGGCAAGTAACGGCCGAAGGGATACCGATCGGCAATCCGATCCAGCTGCAGGGCCAGACCGTCTCAACCGACGCGATCCTGCCCAACGATCGTCCCCCGCCGCCAGTCCAGACGCTTACCGTCGGTCAGACGGAACGCTCGGCCGTACTCCGTTACAACGGCGATCCGACCAGTCACATCCACTACTCCGTGGCCGGTTATTACAGCAACTTTAGTTCCTTTGGAACGAGTTTCGATCCGCGCGCCGGCTTCGTCTGGACGCCGACCGGCAACACCGCGGTTCGGGCGTCGGTCGGGACGACGTTCCAGATACCGCAACTCTCCGAACTCGTCGTACCGCCACCGGCCGATCGTGTCCCGGTCGGCGGAATCATCTTCATCGGCAATCCGACCCTTCAACCGGATCGGGCCACCGACTACGACCTGGGCATGGAGCAGATCATCCGCGATTTCGGTAACCCACTGCACCTCGCGTTCGATCTCTATCAGACGAATCTGCGCTCGCCGGCAAATCAACTCAACGTCGATCCGGTGCCCGGCTGTCAAACGCCGAGAAAGCCCACGCCGTGTCCGCTCAGCTATCCGGTGAACGCCGGCAACGGAATCTACCGCGGTCTCGACATTCACGCCGACCAGCAGCTCGGGCGGACGTTCCACGTGCGAGCCGGCTGGGACGTCGACAGCTCGTACTTGACCACCATTCCGGCTAACATTCAAGACGGAACGCTGGTTCCCAACGAACAATCGCTCGGACAGCCGCTGCATAAGGCCTACTTCGCGCTCGATCAGGAGTCCGGTGAAGGTCTGTCCTATGGCGCGCGGCTCAATTACGAAGGAGACTATAACGAGCTCAACCGTTCCCCGTACGCAACGCTCGATGCGCACGTCGCGTATCGGAACGCGGGCTTCGAGTACGGGCTCTACGGGACGAACCTGACCAACGTCTACAGCAGTCCCTTCGCGATCGTCGGCGGCGGCGTGCCATACGGAACGCTCCCGGGTCAACCGATGATCACCCCGAACGCCTTCGTGCTGCAAGGCGCGCAGGTCATCTTCGTCCTGACTCGGTCGATTTAAGTAACCCGCGTGCGTCTCGGATTGCGAACGACGCTTCCCTTAGCAGCGTGCGCCGTTGCGGCCGCCGCCTCGGCCGCGCACGTGCTGATCGACGTGATCGGCGACTTTGCCCTGCCGCACGATACCTACGACGATGTCGCGCACGCCTCTCGCGATCTCGCCAGCGCGATCGCTTTCATCCTCGCGTTCGCGCTGGCGCTGCGCGGGCTGCGAATCTGCTGCGAGCTGGCAGCGCGTTACCGCCAGCGCGTACCGCAGGCGCAGCTTTCCGGCGGCGAGCGAATAGCTTTCGTCGCCGCGACGGTACTCGGTGCGATCGTTGCCGTGCCGGCTATGGAATGCTTTGACAATCGGCTCGCCGGCGTATCGGTCGACTCACTCGCGGACGCCTTCGGCGGCTCGATGCTGTTGGGAGTGACGACGACGGTCGTCTGTGCCGCGGTCGTTGCTTGCGTGCTGTACGCGCTGGCTCGCTGGCTGATCTCGCATCGCGAGAGAATCGTCGCGATGATCGAGACGATCGCATTTCGCCACGAAAATACCGGACTGCCCCGCGTCGCCGATCTTTCCGTGCAGCTTCGGGCCGCACGTCGCCGGCGCGCCCCCCACGCTTTACGTCTCTGCAAACGCGGACCTCCCTTGGCGCTCGCTCTCGAGCACTTGCATTTCTTTTGCCTACTACTACAAGGAGATTCGCGTGAACCTCGCTCTTTTGCGCGTATTGCGTGCGCTGGTCGCGCTCGTAATCGCGCTCTCTACCGCGCTGCCTGCGGCAGCCGCTCCGGGGCAGACGCCGATTGGCAGCATCGTCGGAACGGTCGTCGACAAGGCCAGCGGCGTCCCGCTTCCGGGCGTGACGGTGAGCGTCGTCGGAACGAACCGGCAGACGCAGACCGATGCCTCGGGGCGCTTCGTCCTGGAAAACCTCGCCGTCGGCCGCTACCTTCTGGCGTTACGCCGCAACGACTATCAGCCCGCGGTCTCGGAAGCGATCGACCTCGGCGCCGCGACGCTCAAGGTCACTCTTTCGATGAACCGGGGTACGACCAACCTCAGCACGATTGCCGTGACGGCGACCCGCGCCAGCGAATCGCTGCAGCAGTCCAGTACCTTCACCAAGACGGTCAACACCGAAACGCTCGAGCGTCAGGGCATTACCCGAATTGCCGACGAGCTCCGCACGCTGCCGGGCGTCAATAACGGCATCACCGGCAACACCGCGTCGCTCGCCGACGACATCAACCTCAACATCCGCGGCATCGGCACCCTCGAGACCGAGGCGGCGATCGACGGCCATCCGATTGCCTACGGCGTCAAAGGCGGGTACAACTACGACCTCTCGCCGGTCTACGGCTTTCGAAACGCAACCGTTCTCTACGGATCGGCGAGCGATCTCGTCGGCGTCGATGCGATCGGCGGCGTCATCAACTTCGAAACCTTAGACCCGACGCCGTACGCGCAGACGGCGTTGACCCAGGGCTGGGGCACGTTCGATCAACTATCGACGAGCCTGCGCTCCACGGGGACGATCGGCAAGCTCGGTTATGCGGTGGCCTACGGCGTCGGCTACCTCAACGGTCCCTTTCACAACGCGTCTTTCTACCAGCCCGGCGCGGCGTTCGATCAGTCGGTGCTCTCGGGACCAGTACACCAGCTCGGCGTCTACACCGATAGCGGGACCGCGACGCTCAACGCCGGCCTCGTAAAGATGCGCTGGAACTTCGATCCAAAGAACAGCATCCAGTACACCTACGTCTCGAGCTCGCGTTGGGAAGACAAGACCGGCAACGGCGACGGAGACTTTCTGCCCTACAACACCGCGCTCGCGCGCGGCAAGCAGCAGCTCGCGTCGTACAGTCCGGGCACGTCGAGCAGCATCGTCTGCCCGAAGGGGACGTTTCCCGCGAGCAACGCGCTGGGTCTGTTGAACGGCTTCGGCCCCAACGGGCAGCCCGACGGCGGCACCACGTGCCAAACGCCGGGACAGTACGCCGCGTATAACACCGGCTGGCAGGGAGCCGGCCCGGCGTGGCAGGCGTTTCACCTCTACGACAACAGCCTCACCTACGAGCACCAGACTGGAAACTCGGTCTTCCGCTCGACTTTCTACAACAGCCTCTACAACAACCCGTGGGACCGTACGTTCCAGCTCCCGTTCTACACCTACCCCGGATCGAACGCCTCGTGGCGCGACACCGGCGTTAACGAGAGCGGCTTCATCAGCAGCCAGGATTGGTACAGTCAGAACAACGACATCGAGGCCGGTATGTCGTACCTGAACAACGCCTACTTCCTTACGCAAAATGCCAATACGAACGGCTCCCTCGGCAGCAGTTCCTCGTTCCCGACCGTTTGGGAGACCGCATTCTTCCTGCGCGACGTGTACCATCCGTCGGGCTCGCCCTTTGCGGCGTTTGCCAACATTTGGGACAAGCACGCGAGCGCGACCAACACGACCTACATCGACGCCCGCGGTTCGGTCGTCGATCGGCTTACGAACCACGACATCATCCGCGGCTCCGTCGGGTCGACGACGACCCAGCCCAGCCAAGACATGCTCAACAAGTCCTACGTTCCCAACGACGACATCATCGGAGCCGGAGGCGGATCGGCAATTACTTGCACGGGTTTGAACTCGATCGGCAGCACTCCGACGTCGGCGATCATGCCGGAGCGGGGAGTTGACGAAGAAGTCGCTTACACGCACCGCTGGTACGGCGACTCGACGACTCAGCTCACACTCTACAACACCAACGTCTTCGACAAGCTCTACTCGACGATCGTTCCCACGTCGTCGACCGGTACGAGCTTCATCCCCCCGGCGCTGCTCGCGGAGTTCATCAACGCGGTCGGCGCGAAGTGCGGCAATTCGGTCGCGCCATCGCTGCTGGGTCTGACCGGAAACTTCAACGTGGGCACGCTGCGCGCGAAGGGTGCCGACCTGAGCGGCCGAATCCGCGCGACGCGGAGCCTGTACTTCGACTACGACTGGGGTCTGACGTCGACGGTGCTCCTGGGCGCCAACCAGCAGTTGCTCGAATCGAACACGACCCTGATCCCGTTCTCGCAGCTGGCGCGTCTGCCGCTGCACACCGCCAACGTTTCGGCGGACTACACGATCGATAATAGGCTCGACCTGCGTTACACGCTGTATACGGTGTCGTCGGGAAATACTAAGGATCTGCCGGCCTACGACTACAGCAACGTATCGGCGGCCTATCCGATCGGTGACGGCGTCCTAACGGCCACCGTACAGAACCTGTTCAACCAGTACGCGTCCATCGCCGGATTGGTCGGTGACGGCGTGCCGTTGCCGCTCAACCAGTACGCCAAACCGTCGGCGTACACGCCTTACATCGGTTCGGCGGCGACCGAATGGTTCGGCCTGCCGTTCCGCTCGATCTACTTCAGCTACCAATACTTAATCGGTAAGCACAGCTAGGGGTAGCAGAAAGGGCCGGGGCTTACGCAACCCCGGCCCTTCGATTTTTGCCCGACGCGCGTATTACTGGGCGCTCGTGCGATGAAGGCCCGGATCGTTAGTAGTAGCCTCGACGGTCAGTCCGATGTCGACCTTGTATCCGACGAGCAGGACGCCGGCCGCGGTGAGACGGGCATCAACGATGCCCCACTCGCGCCGATCGATATCCAGGTCCGACTCGTAGCCGACGCGCCAGCCCTTACCCTCGGGTATCACGCCGACGAGGTTGGCGACGAAGGTGACCGGTTTGGTGACGTTCTTGATCGTTAGGTTTCCGGTTACGCGAAACGAGGTCGCGTCGACCGGCGTAATCGAGGTCGAGTGAAACTCCATCGTGGGGTACTGCGCGACGTCGAAGTAGGTCGCGGAGCGAAGATCCCGGTCGCGATCGTGGTTGTCGGTGTCTTCGCGGCTGACGTTGAGAACGGCGTCGATCCGCTGCGGAACGATCGAGCCCCCTTTGTTGACGATCGTCAACGATTGAATCGGAATGTGCCCCCAGACCTTCGAAACGACGAGGTGCGAGACGGTGAACTGGGCGCGACTATGGACGAGATCGGCCTGCCATTCGACCGATGGGGCGGCCTGCGCTCCGAGCGGCAGCAAGAATAACAAGAGTGCGATACATGTGCGTGACATGGAGAAGCGTTTCGCGGGCTTTCCCGCGGAATCTTTCGCAGCAAAAGCTCACGACTACCCTGCGAGAGCCTGCTTGGCGGGCGAGCAAAGCGGGTACCTACGAAGCATGAAGCACACACTTATTGCGTCCTCTTTGCTGCTCGGAAGCCTCCTGGCCGCCATGCCCGCGGCCGCGTCCGATAACTCCGGCGGCAAAGTCTTTCAGATCAACCCGCAAAACGGTTCGGGTCAGCACGGAACGATCGCTTTGAAGCCGCGCGGCGCGAAGACGGTGGTGGAGATTCATCTCGTCGGCGCTCCGGCGACTGCCGAGCCGGCGCACATTCACAGCGGGAGCTGCAGCCATCTCAACCCGGCGCCCAAGTATCCGCTGACGTCGGTCGTCAACGGCATCTCCGAGACGACCGTCGACGCGTCGCTCGCGACCCTGACGGCGGGTGGTCTCGCGGTGAACGTCCACAAATCGGCGAGCGATCTCAAAGATTACGTCGCGTGCGGAGACCTCTAGACAACCGCTAGCCGAAGGGTGCTTGGCGCGACCTCGCTAAGCACGCCGCATGGAACATACACTCGTACGTCTAGCCGAGACCGCGGGGTGGCTCTTCCTTGTCGTCTTCGTGTTTGCGGCGATCGGCGTTTACGCGACGATTCGCTGGATCGCCGGGCTCGTGACCAACACCGAACGCGCCGTCGAAGGCGGCATCGATCGGGTCAAGGAGCGGCTCTAGAACAGGATCGTCTGAAAATCGCCGACGCGTTCGAAGCCCACGCGGCGGTAGAGCGCGACCGCCGCTTCGTTGAAGTCGTTGACGTAGAGCGAGAGCGTCGGGGACGCTTCCAGCAGCCGGTCGCAGATCGCTTCGAGGGAGGCCGTCGCGAGTCCGCGGCCGCGCAGTTGCGGTGGAGTCCAGATGCCTTGCAGCTGGATCGTTTTGTTCGACCACGGTCCGATGTGGCAGAAGAAGCAGAGCCGCCCGTCGCTCACCCCCACCCACCAGAGCTGCCGTTCGATCATCTGCCGTACGCCGACGTCGAAGTTTGCCATGCCCTGACGCGGGTCGTAGTCGAGTTCCTGACGGATCATCTCGGCCGATCCATCGGCGACGCTCCGCCACTCGTCGAGCCGGGCGTGCCGCACGCTCACGCCGCGGCTGCTCGGCCGCAGGTGCTCCCGGTCGACCATCATCACGAGCTGACGATCGCGTACGAGGCGCGGCCGCCCGTAGCGCTCCCCGTTGAGCCGCCACAGTTCGATCACCGCGTCGCGCGGCCCGATGATCATGCGCGCGTTGAGATGGCGCGGCAGGCTCGCGGCGAGCGCCGGTATTGCGGATAGGTCGGCGGCGATGACGATGTGGCGGCCGTGATACACGACGCCGGCGACGTTGCGCTCGTCGAAGATGACGTTCACGTGTTTTGCGGAGTGCGACGCGTCGTGCTCGAGGATATGACTGATGAAGACGTTGTCGTAGGGTGCGCGATCGAGATACTCCAGCGCCGCTCGCTGCGTCGCGGCAGAGACCGGTTCGACGCGCACGAGGCTACTGCTGACCGAAGGCGACGCTGATCAGCGGTTTGCCCGTCGGCTCTTTGCTGCCGCCTTCGGGCTCGAGCGTGACCTCGATCTCGGAGGTCGCGCGCGCGTCGGCCGGCACGATCACGAGCGCTAGCCCGCGCGCATCGGGAAGAAAGGTCGGCGACGGCACCAGCTTGCTCGAACCGGCGGTGCGCGTCCACACCTGATAGACGTGCCCGCGCGGCGGCTCCGGCATCGCGTGGAGCGCGAGGTCGATGCGGCTTCCGCGCGTCACGACCTCTCCATTTCCCACGGTGTAATGGCGCGTGCGGCTGTCGAGCATGTCGAAGAGCGCGGTGCGCTCGTCGGCCAGCGTCCGCGCGAGCGCCCTGGAGCGTTCGGACAAGGCCGCGAGCTCGCGTTGCTGCAGCTTGAGCTGCCCGAGCAGCGAGATATTTGCCATCGACGATATCAGTACGATGACGAAACAGACGGCTGCGACGAGGTACGCGGGCCATGCCGCTGCGTGCTTCACACGCTCTATCTTCCAAGATGTGCATCGAGGCCCTTGCGGCGCAGGCGTCGTACCCTCATCTGATGCACCTGGGGCTGGTCTTTGCAGCGGCGCTCGCGACGTCGCTGCATCTTCTGCCCCGTCCGCAGAGCGTTGAGCCGATAGCGTGCTCCGCCGCCCCGATTCCGCGCGAGGTGGCGAGCTCGTTCGACGACGCCGCTCGCGCCGAGATCGACGAACGCTGGTCGGCGCTGGGGATCGGGCGCTTGCGCAGCGGCGGGCCTCCAACGATCGTCGTCCGCAGAGACGTCCGGCTTCCGGCGCAAGCCTATCGCCTCACCGTCGCCGGCGGCCGCGCAACCATCGAGAGTGCCGACGACGCGGGCGCTTTCTACGGTGCGATGACGCTCGCTCAGCTTCCGCAGCGCTCCAACGGCCGGTGGACGATGCCGTGCGTTCGCATCAGCGATCGGCCGGTGCTGCAATGGCGCGTTCTCTCCGACGACGTCTCGCGCGGACCGCTGCCGACGATGCGGTACTTTGAGGAGCGGATCCGGACGATCGCCGCCTTCAAAATGAACGGCTACTCGCCGTACATGGAGCACGTCTTCGTCAGTCCTTCCGATCCGCTGCCGGCACCCCTCGACGGCATCACGCCGCAGCAGCTCCGCGAGCTTTCGGAGTATGCGAAGCGCTTTCACGTCGCTTTGATCGTCGAGCAGCAGAGCTTCGCGCACATGCACAACACGCTGCGAGTCGAGCGCTACGCCGATGCCGCCGAGCTTCCGCATGGTTTTCTCCTCGCGCCGAACTCGCCGCTCGCGCTGGCGTACCTGTCGCGCGTCGTCGCGCAGGAACTCGCCGCAGTCGGAACGACGCCGTTCTTTCACATCGGTTCGGACGAAACCGCGACGCTCGGCCTCGGACGGACGCAAGCCTACGTCGCGCAGCGCGGCCGCTCGAACGCCTACGCGCAGCATCTCGTCGAGATGAATAAGCTGATCGCGCCGTCCGGCGCGCGGCTGATGGTGTGGGACGACGGCATCGAAAACGATCCGGGAATCATGAAGCTGATCCCGCGGGACACCGTCATCGTCAATTGGCACTACGGCGCGCAGCCGACGTTCGAACCGTTTATTGCGACAATCGCGCGCGGCGGCCTCGAGCAGATGGTCGCTCCGGGCGCGAGCAACTGGAACGAAGTCTTTCCAGCCGTCGGGACGGCGCTGGCTAACGAACGCCTCTTCATCAATCAAGGAAAAGGCGCAACGGTGCTCGGGCTCTTTCAAACCGTCTGGCACGACGACGGAGAGACGCTCTACGAAGCGACCTGGTATCCGGTAATTTATGGAGCGGCCGCGGCGTGGCAGCGCGACGACCTGACGCCCGAAGATTTCGCCGGGGCGTATGGACACGCGTTCTTCGGTACCGACGATCTGTCGTATAGCCGCGACGTCAACCAATTATCGGATGCGCTGCACGAGCTCGAGCCGCAACCGCTCGCCTACGGGCAATCCGACGCGCTCTTCTGGGCCGGCCCGTTCGACGCGGCCGCGGCGGCGCAAGCGGCGAAGGCCGATCTGCGGCAGGTGCGCCTAACGGCTGAAGCAGTGGAAGAGGATCGCTACTTCGTGCGCCCGCCGCTGCATGCCAATGCCGCCGCGGTCATGTTTCTGGCGGCTCGCCGCTACGACGCGCTTGCGCGCAAGTTCCAGATCGGCAGCGAAGTGCGCGCGATGTACGCCGACGCGCTCGCGAACGCGAAGAGCGACCCGCAGACGACTCTGCGCGATCTCTTCTGGTGCAAGTATTGGATGTGGGAGCTGCGCGACGCGTACGAGGATCTCGCGCCGCTCTACGAGCGCGCGTGGCGCTATGAAAACCGCAGCGGTCACCTGGCGAGCAATCTCGAGCGTTACCACCTCGCCGCGCAAAAGGCGATCGACCAAGCCGACGCATTCTATCGCGTCACTCAGCAGTACGTGAACGCAAAGACGCTGCCGCCGATCGAAAGCGTTCTGCAGCCCTGAGCGCCGCGTTAATTCTTTTCGTCTTCGCCGTCTTCGCCGTGCTGATGTACCGGCGTTTAATGCCGGCGTTGATCGCGGTTCCGGCGATGGCGGTGCTGATGTCGCTGGCCGCGGGCGTTCCCTTCGGAGCGCTCGACAACATCATCACCGGCGGTGCGGTGCAGCTCGCGCCGGTCTACGTCGCCGTGCTTTTCGGCGCCCTGCTCGGCCGGGTAACGATCGAGACCGGAATCGCACGCGCGATCGTCAACCTCGCCGCGGAGTACGGCGGCGAGCGGCCACTCGTACTCAGTTTGACCCTCTGCGTCATCGTGGCGGTGCTCTTCACCTCGCTCTCGGGATTGGGCGGGATCATCATGGTCGGCTCGATCGTCTTACCCATCATGATGACCGCGGGGGTTCCGCGGACGATCGCGGCGACGCTCTTTCTGATGGGCTTCGCGCTCGGCTACATCTTCAACATCGCCAACTGGACGTTCTACACGAAGTTTTTTGCCGTCTCGCGGGAGCAGCTCTTTCACTACGCGATCGCACTCGCGATCGTGGACGCGCTCGTGCTCGTCGTATACGCGGCCGTTTCGTTCCGGCGCGAGCGAAAGTACGCGACGTGGGCCGTGCGCGGCGAAACGAGCCGCGATGCAGAGAGCGTTCCTGCAGTCGCGCTGCTGACGCCGGTAGTGCCTTTGCTGCTCTACTACGCGCTGCACGTCGACGCTGCGGTGGCGTTTCTCGTCGCCGCACTCTTTGCCGTGCTGGTGACGCGTCCGTCGCTTGCGGTGAAGCGGCTCGTCTCGTCGGCGATTCGCGGCGTCGAGGACGTCGCGCCGGCGGTGCTGCTCTTCATGGGAATCGGCATGCTGCTGGTCGCGACGCAGCAGCCGCAGTTCGCGGCGGCGCTTCGGCCGCTGGTCGCCGGCGACTGGCTGCGCAATCCGATCGCGTTCGTGCTCGTCTTCGGTGCGGCCAGTCCCCTCGCGCTCTATCGCGGGCCGCTCAATCCGTTTGGGGTGGGGATCGCGATCTTCACCGTCTTGCTGGCCTCGCACGTGTTCCCGCCGGTCGTGCTCGTCGCCGCGATCATGGCCGTCGTGCAGGTCCAGAACGTCTGCGACCCCACCAATACTTCCAACGTGTGGGTCGCCAACTTCACCGGCGTCCCGATCGCCACGATCACCCGTCGGACGCTGCCGTACCAGGTTGCGGTAGCGCTGCTCGGAACCCTGATGGTCGTACTCGGTGCGCCCGCGCTCTTCGGAGAACCCGCGTTTACGCCGCTCGTGCCGCCCGCGCGCGCGGACGAGGCGTTCCCGGGCTTCTACGCACCGGCAGCGTCGCGCAATCGTATCGCCGTCGGCGACGACGGGAGCGCGCTCGGGGCGATCGCCGCCGTCGCGGCCGCCGCTGCGCTGCGCGATAGCGGACTGACCGCGGTCCGCCTGCGCGACGATCCCAACGCGAGCGACTGCGCGAACAAATCCTACGCCGCGTATCTGCGCGTCGGCAGCTCGACGTTCGCGCTCGTGGAGGGCACCGATCTCGATATCGGCCTGCGCTTGCAAGACTGCGGCGGCTGGATCGTCCAGGAGTGGCACGACCACGAGGTCGTTGCATCGAACGCCGATTCGCGCGACGCCGCGGCGCTGGCGCGCGCGGGCGTCGCGCGCCTGCGCGCCTGGCAGAGCTCGGAACCGGTGCGCAGCCAGAATCTCTTCACGCTCGGCGTTGCCTCCAAGCCGGGCGACCCACCGACGTACTTTTACTCGCTGTTCCGCACGCTCGACGGATACATGCGCGCCTACGTGCGGGCGGGCGGCCCCGCGTACCGCGCGGGCATGCGCTCGGGCGAAGTCGTCAACAAAGTGGACGGTAAGGACTGGTGGGTCTACGGAACGTACCGCACGCAGCAGTTTGCCTACGACGGAAGGCCGCACACGTTTGAGATCGTTCGCGCGGGAAGCCCGGCCGACGTGAGCCTCGGACCGCCGTTCGTTTTGCCGGTGACCGATGAGCGATAGAGCCGAATCCAGCGACAAGCGCGATTCGAAGCGGCGCTTCGGCGCTCGCGCGCAGAGCTACGCGGCGCACCGCCCCGCCTATCCGCCTGCCGCCATCGATGCGGCGCTGCGCGGCCTGGGCGATTCGAAGGCGCTGACGGTCGCCGACGTCGGCGCGGGCACCGGTATCTCGTCGCGGCTCTTCGCGCAGCGCTGCGCGGCCGTCATCGCGGTCGAGCCGAACGAGCGGATGCGCGCGCAGGCCCAGCCGCAGCAGAACATCGAGTGGCGCGACGGCTCGGCGCAGCAGACGAACCTCGACGATAACCACGTCGATCTCGTCACGATCTGCCAAGCCTTTCACTGGTTCGCGACGCCGGAGGCGATGCTGGAGCTCGCGCGAGTCGCGCGGCGGCGCGTTGCCCTGCTGCAGTACGAGCGCGACGAACGCGATCCGTTTACCAGAGCGTACGGAGACGTCGTGCGCGCCTACGCGACCGACGATACCGAGGCGCTTCGCGCCCGCGCGCTCGAGGTGTTCGCGCGGTTTCCCAACGCGCGCGTCGCGCGCCACGGTGCCGAGTTCGCGCAGCCGCTCGACCGGGAGGGATTGCTCGGTCGCGCTGCGTCGTCGTCATACCTTCCCGCCGAGGGCGAACGAGCCGGCGCGCTGCGCCGCGACCTCAACGCACTCTTCGACCGATACGCGCGCGACGGCGAGGTGACGATGAAGATGATCGCGCACGTGATGACCGCCGACCTGCTCCCCTCGTGAACGCGCCGGCGCGGCGCCTGCGCGTCGGGATCGACGTCGGCGGGACGTTCACCGACGTCGTCGCGGTCGACGCGGCGACGCGCGCGCTCGTCGCGCGCATCAAGGTTCCAACGACGCACGGTGCCGCCAACGGGGTCGCCGACGGCATCGTAACCGGCATCGCTCGATTGCTCGCAGACACCGGCTTAGATGCAAGCGCCGTCGCCTTCATCGCGCACTCGACGACTCAGGCGACCAACGCGCTGCTCGAAGGCGATCTCGCCCGCGTCGGAATTCTCGGCTTGCTCGATGGCCTGTCGTGGCCGGCGCGGCGACAGATGCACTTCGCGCCGATGGCGCTCGCCTCGGGGATCTCGTTCGCGCCGGCGTTCGCGTTTGCGGGCGCCCGCGACGACGCCGCGATGCGCGCGCAGGTCGACCGTCTGATCGCACGCGGAACCGAGTCGCTGGCGGCAAGTTTGAGCTTCGGGGTCGATCGGCCGGAGCGCGAGTCCGCCACAGTCGCCTACGCGCGCGAACGCGGCATCGAGGCTACCAGCGGCCACGACGTCAGTTCCGCGTACGGTCTGCGATCGCGCACGCGCACGGCCGCGCTCAACGCCGCGATCTTGCCCAAGATGTTGCGCACCGCGCGCATGACCGCCGAGGCCGTGCGGCGCGCCGCGATTCCCGCGCCGCTGATGGTGATGCGCAGCGACGGCGGCGTGATGGACGTCCGCGAGATCGAGCGCCGGCCGATTCTCACTCTGCTCTCCGGACCGGCCGCCGGCATTGCCGGCGCGCTGCTCTACGAACGATTGAGCGACGGAATCTTCGTCGAAGTCGGGGGCACGAGTTCGGACTGCTCGGCGATCGTGCAGGGGCGTCCGCAGATGCAGCCCGCGCGCATCGGCGGCCACCGGACGATGCTGCGCACGCTCGACGTCCGCACGCTGGGAATCGGCGGCGGAAGCATGCTGCGGCTCGACGCGGGGAAGCTTTGCGGCGTCGGACCGCGCAGCGCGCACATCGCCGGCTGCGCGTACGCGTCGTTCATCGACCCCGAACTGCTCGAGGGATCGCGCGTCGAGACGATCGCGCCGACGCCGGCGGACCGCCCCAATTACGTCGTGCTCGTGGCGCGCGACGGCACGCTCATCGCGCCGACCGCTACGTGTGCGGCCAACGCCGCCGGCATCGTTCCGGAGGGTGCGTTCGCGCGCGGGAACGAGCGCTCTGCGAGGCGCGCCTTCGAACTGCTCGCAGAGCACTGCGGCAGCGACGCGCTTTCGCTTGCTAAGCACGCGATCGAACTCGGCGTCGCGCAGCTTCGAGCGGCGCTGTCGGCGCTGATTGCCGATTACGGACTCGATCCACGGCGCCTCGCGATCGTCGGCGGCGGCGGCGGGTGCGGGGCGCTCGTGCCGGCGCTCGCGAACGCGATGGACGTTTCGTACCGGATTGCGCGAGACGCCGAAGTGATCGCGCCGATCGGCGTTGCGCTTGCGCTCGTGCGCGACGTCGTCGAACGAACGATTCCATCGCCGACGCCCGAGGAGATCGCGAGCATTCGTCGCGAGGCGGCCGATCGCGTCATCGCGGCCGGTGCGTCGCCCGAACGCGTGGTCGTCGAGGTCGAGATCGATTCGCAGCGCAGCCGCGTCTGCGCCACCGCTTCAGGTGCAACCGCGCTTGTCGAAGCCGCCGCCGGCCCCGGCTGCAGCGCGGACGAACGCCGCGCGATCGCCGCCCAGTCGCTTGCGTGCGACGCGAGCGTGCTCGAGCCGGCGGGGCTAACCGAAGAACTGAGCGGTTACGTGCTTACCGAACGCCGGCACCGCAGTTTGCGCGTCGTCGACGAGCACGGCGCCGTCCGGCTTGCGGTTTCTGACTACCAACTAACGGCGACGAGCGTTGCCCGACTCGAAGCGCACCTCCGCGAGGTCGTGGAAGGTGCGACGCAGTTCGGCGACGTCGGTCGCGCGTTGCCGGCGCTCTATCTGCTGAGGCGTTCGCGCGTCGCGGCTTTCGACGGATTGACGACGGTCGACCAAGCCGTCGCGCTCGCCGCCGAAGAGATGCAGGGCTGCGATCCCGGCGAGCGCGTCGTCGTGTTAGTCGAACCGCGGGATGCATAGGCGTACGGCCGAGCCCGGCCGGCTCAAAGCGGGTCGATGTTTACGCTGTTGGCAGAGCCCGGCCGGCTCAAAGCGGGTCGATGTTTACGCTTTTCGCCGGGCCGGGCTCTGCTTTTAATTTATGAGAGGTGTGATTAGTTTACGGGTGGTTGGCGGACTGCGAGGTGCGCGGCCTCTTCGAGCGCCACGTAACTCTTGTTGCGGCCGTAGGCAAAGTAAAAGATCAGTCCGACGATCATCCAGATGATGAACCACGCCCAAACGATCGGAACGTGATACCACACCGGGTTGCCGACCCTGAGATAGTAGATCAGTCCGAGCGCGGTGACCGCCGATAAGATCGGGATGAGGTATGGGCCGAGCGGCAGCGTGAACTGTCCGGTCATCTCGGGATGGCGCCGGCGAAGAATCGGAACGGCGATCGAGACGAGGATGAACGCAACCAGGGTGCCCATGTTCGTGAGCGAGCCAACGATGTTGATCGGCGTGAAGGCGGCGATGGCCGCAATGCAGACGCCGAAGAAGAGCGTCGAGAAGATCGGCGTTCGCCACGTCGGATGGATGCGCGTGAACGACGGGGGGATCAAGCCGTCGCGCGACATCGCGTAGAAGATGCGGCTCTGCCCGAACATCATGACCAGCAGAACCGTCGTCAACCCCGCGATCGCGCCGATCGAAATGATGACGCCCGCCCAGCTCAAGCCGACGTAGTTCATCGCAAACGCGACGGGGTAGGCGACGTTGAGCTTGAAGAACGGCACCATTCCGTTGAGGATTGCAACGACGACGATGTACAGAAGCGTGCAGACCACCAGGCTCATGATGATCCCGAAAGGCAGATCGCGGCCGGGATTCTTCGCCTCTTCCGCCGTGGTTGAAACCGCATCGAATCCGATGTAGGCAAAGAAGATGAAGGCCGCACCGCCGAGCATCCCGCTGATGCCGAACGGAAAGTAGCCGCCCAAGCCGTTGGGGCCGCCCGGGGGCAGATGGTAGTTAGCGCCGTTGATGTGCCCGATGCCGATCGCGATGAAGAAGAGCACGATCAGCAGCTTGATTGCGACGATCACGGCGTTGACCGAGCCCGATTCACGCGTACCGCGACAGAGCAGCGCGGTGATGACGAGGATGATGCCGGCGGCGGGAAGGTTCGCGTAGCCGCTGACGCCGGCTTGACCCGCAAGGCCCCAGTGCGGTCCGTTCGCCCACTCCGGCGGAATCGCGAGCCACGAGATGCCCGTCTGATGCAGAATGTTGACAAAGTACCCCGACCAGCCGATGCTGACCGTCGCGGCGCCGAGTGCGTATTCGAGAACGAGATCCCAACCGATGATCCACGCGAGCAACTCGCCCAGCGTCGCGTAGGTGTACGTGTAGGCGCTTCCCGAGATCGGTATCTTGCTTGAAACTTCCGCGTAGCAGAGTGCGGCGAGCGCGCTGACGATGCCGGCGACAACGAAGGAGAGCGTGATCGACGGCCCCGCGCGCGTCGCCGAAGCGACGCCCGTCAATACGAAGATGCCGGTGCCGATGATCGCTCCGATGCCCATCGCGGTGAGCGCCCAAGGGCCCAGCGAGCGTTTCAGCCCGTGATCGTGGTCGGATCCCTCGGCAAGTATTCGTGCGAGCGGCTTAACTCGGGTCATCAACATGCGGCGTACGTGCTCCTAACGCAAAAAGCGGATGGCAAATGGGTAGGTGTACGGCCGGCCGTTGCTCGCGGCAACCGTTCCGGCGATGATGAAGATCAGCGAAAGCAAGAAGATCAGCGCGACGACGCCGCCGAAGATAATCCAGAGCACGACGAGTGACGGCGCGTAACCCGTTGCTTCGGAACGAATCGCCGAACCGGTCGCGAGCAGGCCGAACATGGCGCCCACCGCGACGATGATTCCGATGAACCCGACGATCGATATCGTGATCTGGTAGTTCAGCGACGCGCGTGCGTGCTCGGCGACGAACTCGGACTCGTGCGCTTTGATCAGATAGACGATTAACGGCCCGACGATGTGCCCGAAGGGAAGGCCGGCAACCGCGACGAGCGCGCTCAGGTGCGCGGCCATAGCCCAATTCCGCTCTTGGGGAGCGATTTGAACCTGCATTCCGCTCTATTGCCCCGCGCGCTAAAATGGCCTGCTCTGCAGGGCAACGAACTGCGCACGCGTGCACTACGACGTATTGGTCGTCGGCGGCGGCAATGCAGGCTGCGCCGCAGCGATCGCCGCGGCTCGTCACGGCGCGCGCACGCTGCTCGTCGAGCGATACGGCTTTCTCGGCGGAACGGCGACGGCCGCAATGGTCGGCCCGTGGATGACCTTTCACTCGTCGGCCGATCGCATCGTCGGCGGCATCGCACAGGAGATCGTCGAGCGCTTACAGCGCAAGGGCGCGTCGCCCGGCCATCTTCGCGACTCGTCGGATTACGTCGCGACGATCACGCCGTTCGATCCCGAAGTGCACAAGGCGCTTCTCTTGGAGATGATGCAGGAGGCCGGTGTCGGCTTGCTCTTGCACGCCTACTTTTTGGCGGCGCAGGTCGAGGGCGACGAAATGCGCGGGGCAACGTTTGCGACGATCGGCGGAAGCCGCGGGTTCACCGCCACGGTCGTCGTCGATGCGACTGCCGACGCGCTGGTGGCGGCATCGGCCGGCGTGCCGACGCAGCAGGGCGACGAACGCGGCCGCGTGCAGCCCGCGACGCTGATGTTCCGGCTCAGTCACGTCGACCTCGAGAAGCTCGCCGTTTATCTGCGCGAGCATCCCGATCAGATGCGCACGTCGCTTCCGCCGCAGGAGCGGGACGCGCACGCGTTGACCGCCGTAGCCGGCTTGAGCGATCTGTGGGAGCAGGCGCGCGCCGACGGCCTGGTCGACGTACCGCGCGAGCTGGTTTCGTTCTTCATCTCGCCTTATCCCGACGAAGTGACCGTCAACATGACGCGGGTCGTCGACATCGATCCGCTCGATCCCGACGATCTCACGCGCGCCGAAGTGGAGTCGCGGCTGCAGACGATGCAGCTCCTCGAGTTT
Source organism: Candidatus Cybelea sp. (assembly GCA_036267315.1). GTDB lineage: Bacteria > Vulcanimicrobiota > Vulcanimicrobiia > Vulcanimicrobiales > Vulcanimicrobiaceae > Cybelea. The sequence goes on from DATAWH010000080.1 coordinate 27,558, forward strand.
TTTCGCCGGCGCGTCCCCGGCTTCGAGAACGCGCGCATCGCCGCGACCGGTACGCAAGTCGGCATACGGGAATCGCGTCGCATCGTCGGGCGCTACACGCTGACGCGCCACGACGTTCTGCAGGGCCGCCGGTTCGACGACGCGGTCGCGCGCAGTGCCTATCCGATCGACGTCCACAATCCCAGCGGCAGCGGCACGACGACGCAGCGGCTCGCGCCGGGCGCGAGCTATGAAATCCCGTATCGTACGATGCTGCCGCTCAATCGCGAGCAGCTGATCGTCGCGGGCCGCTGCATCTCGACGACGCACGAAGCGCTGGCCTCGACGCGGCTGACGCCCACGGTGATGACGCTCGGACAGGCCGCGGGTACCGCCGCGGCGATCGCCGCGGCACGGGGCCTGCGAGCCGGCGACGTCGACGTGGCGAGTTTGCGGGAACGGCTGATTGCCGACGGCGTCGACCTGCGGCGCGAACCGTGACCGTACGCGAGCGCGCGGGCGAATACGGCGTCGCCGTTCGCTTTGTCGATCTCGGCGATTGGGGCGAAAGCGAGCTGCGCTCGGAGTACGATCCGGCGCTTCGGGAGATTCGCGTGCACTTCAAACTGGCACCCGAGCTGATCGAGTTCGCCATCGCGCACGAGCTCTACCATCATCGCGAAGCGATCGGCGAGATCGAGGTCTTGCCGGCGCGCGCGGAGCGCGAAGCGGCAGCCGACGCCTTCGCTCGCGAAATGACCGCGGCGAGATGAGCCTCCTCTTTGCCGGCATTGACGGCGGTCAGAGCTCGACGGTTGCCGCGATCGCCGACGAAACCGGCCGAATTCTCGCGCGCGGAAACGCGGGACCCGCCGACGAGATCGGCGTCAATCCCGATTCGAGTCGCTTGCGTGACGCGCTCGCAGGTGCGCTGGCCGACGCGTGTTCGCGCGCCGGGCTGCCGCCCCACTCCGAGTTTGCCGCGATCGTGGCCGGAATCAGCGGCTACGAAGGGCGGATCTACGGCGTTACCCCGAAGCTCGCCACGCAGCGCATCGCGCTGATGCACGACGCGCCGATCGCGCACGCCGGCGCGCTCGGGGGAAGCCCGGGGGTGATCGCAATCGCGGGAACTGGTTCGGTCGTCTATGCGCGCGACGAGCGTGGCGAGGAACGCACGCTCGGAGGCTGGGGTCCGCTCTTCGGCGACGAGGGAAGCGCCTTCGGCGTCGTCCGCGAGGGGATCGCAACGCTGATGCGCGCTCAGGACGACGGAACGAACGAACCGGAGGCCGCTGCGGCTTGCGAGTTCTTCTCGGTGCAAACGCTGCGCGAACTCGCGCGTGCCGCGTACGCCGGCGAAGTCTCGCGCGATCGGCTTGCTTCGTTCGCGCCCGTCGCATTGAAGTTTGCGCTCTTTGCGCAGATCGCGCTGCGCGGCGCCGATCGGCTCGCACGACTGATCCACGCAGCCGCGGCGCCGATGCGCTCGCCGCGAATCGCGCTGCTCGGCGGCTTCTTTGCCGACGAGCCGTTTCGCGCGCGCGTCGCAGCCCGCGCCGGCGAACTACTGCCGGGCGCGCAGATCGTCGAACCCCGTTACGACGCCGCCGCCGGTGCGCTGCTCTTAGCCTACCGGGAGATCGGACGGGCGGCACCGGAGTTGTCGGAATGAGTCTGCTCGATTCTCTGCGCGGCGGTCTGATCGTCTCCGTGCAAGCGTGGCGCAACTCGGCGATCGACGATCCGAGTTTTATCGCGGCGATGGCGCGATCGTCGCAGGACGGCGGCGCGGTCGCGGTGCGCGTTCAAGGCGAGGCGAACCTGCGCGCCGTCCGAAACCGCGTGGCACTGCCGATGATTGGGCTGATCAAGCGCGAGTACTCCGGTTTCGAGCCGTACATCACGCCGACGCTGGCGGAGGTTGGGACGGTGATCGGCGCCGGCGCCGAGATCGTCGCGTTCGATGCGACCGCGCGGGCGCGGCCCGACGGCAGCAACCTTGAGGACGCGATCGCGGCGGCGCACGCCGCCGGCCGGCTCGCGATGGCCGATTGCGCGACCGCCCGAGAGGCGCTTGCCGCTCGCGACGCGGGTGCCGACATCCTCGCGACGACGCTCTGCGGCTATACGAAGGAGACCACGGGATACGGCCTTCCGGCACTGGATCTCGTCGGGAAGATCGCCTCGCTCGGATGCTTTACCGTCTGCGAGGGCGGCGTCCGCACGCCGCAGGAGCTGCGCGCGGCGCTGGATGCGGGTGCCGACGCAGTCGTCGTCGGCAGCGCGATCACGAACGTCGATTGGTTGGTTCGAGAGTTTGCAGGGGCCGCCGACGGGGGCTCTTAACAGCCCGTTTAGTCGGTGCGATAGGCTGCGCAGTATCTTATAGTACGTAATAGGGAGAGCATTCTTGGTAGAAAACAGCGCGGAGCCAGTCAGACTCGATAGCGGCTTTTGGGCCGCGACGGCAGTCCTGACCCTGCTCGCAGTTGCTTCGATCGTCTTTTGGTACGTCTTTCCGATCGACCGGTATTTGCCGGAGGCGATCGTTACGGCGCGCCAGGTCGACACGCTCTTCCGCTTCATGGCCGCGACGGGCAGCGCGCTCTACATCTTTATCGCCGGCTATCTGATCTTTTTCTCGATCGCGTATCGCGCAAAAGCGAGCGATCCGCCCGACGCGATCGGCGTTCAGATCCACGACAACCGCAAGCTCGAGTTTTGGTGGACGTTGATCCCGGCGATCTTCGTCGTGATCCTTTCGGTCGTCAGCGTGCGCATCTGGTACGAAATCGAGCTCGAGCCGGAAAACGGTCTCGTCGTCGAGGCGATCGGGCACCAATTCGATTTCTCGTTCCGGTACCCGCAGATCAACGGCGAGGTCACCGACGAGATGCACCTCCCGATCGGCGTTCCCGTCACGCTCAACCTGACGTCGGCCGACGTCATTCACGGTTTCTGGGTGCCGGCGATGCGCCTCAAAAACGACACGGTGCCGGGGCTGGTCACTTCGATTCGCTTTACCCCCCGCTTAGTCGGGCGCTACCCGATCATCTGCACGCAGTTCTGCGGCGTCCTGCACAGTCAGATGGATAAGCAAGTGCTGGTGATCGAGGACAAGCCCTCGTTCGATCGCTGGTTCAAGGGCTGGCAGCAGAAGAACGCCCACGCAAGCAATGCGGTGCCCGGTGCCGCGAGCGGCTCCGCGATTTCGCTGCAAGGCGGCGACGTAGCGGCCGGCAAGCAGCTCTTCTCGCAAAAATGCACGGCGTGTCACAAGGTCGCGCCGTTCGATCAGAAACTCGTTGGGCCCGGACTTCTCGCCGTGCTGCACGACCCGTCGCATCCGAAGCTGGTGAACGGTCAGGCGGCGACGCCGGAAGACGTTGCGGCGATCCTTCAAAATGGATATACGGGTGACATGGGCGCGATGCCCAACGCGAGCGCCAACGGACTCTCGCCCAAAAATATCGCCGACCTCGTCGCCTTCCTCAACACGCTGAAGTGAGATTACGGAAAGTATGGCAGTAGCAGCATTACCAGCCGGCGGAATCGCCGACCACATTCATCCCGAACCTCAGGGGTTCGTCCGGCGGTACGTCTTTTCGCTCGACCATAAGATCATCGGCATCCAGTACATCGTCACGGCCTTTGTCTTCATGGTGCTGGCCGGATTGCTCGCCGAGGTCATCCGAACGCAGTTGCTCAATGCCAACGGCGGCTTCGTAGCTCCCGACACCTACAACGAAGTCTACAGCGTCCACGGAAGCGCGATGATCTGGCTGGTCATCATCCCGCTGCTAACCGGCGGCTTCGGCAACCTCGTCTTTCCGTTGCAGATCGGAGCCCGCGACGTCGCCTTTCCTTGGCTGAACATGCTCAGCTTTTGGATCTTTCCAGTCTCGGGGCTGATGCTGTTCTCGTCATTCCTCTTGGGCGCGCCGACGGCCGGATGGATGGAGTATCCGCCGGTGTCGCTGCAGGGAGCAGCCGGCACGTCGATGTGGGCCGCGGCGATCTTTTTGGTCGGCGTCAGCTCGACGATGACCGGCATAAACTTCGTCGTAACGATTTTGAAGATGCGCGCGCCCGGGATGACCTTCACCCGCATGCCGCTCTTCGTCTGGGGCCAGTTCGCCACCGCGCCGCTGCTGATGATCGCGACGACGGCGCTTGCGGCGGCACTCGCCGCGCTCTTCATCGAGCGCCAGTTCGGCGTGCCGTTCTTCGATCCGACCAAAGGCGGCAGCCCGGTCATGTGGCAGCACATGTTCTGGTTCTACTCGCATCCCGCGGTCTACATCATGATTCTGCCGGCGTTCGGCATTATCTCCGAGGTGCTGCCGACTTTCTCGCGCAAGCCGATCTTCGGCTACAAGCTCATCGCCTTCTCGTCCATGGCGATCGCGCTGGCCGGCTTCATGGTCTGGGCCCACCACATGTTCACCTCGGGCCTCGCGCCGTTCTTGCAGCTGCCCTTCATGATCATCACGTTCGTGATCGGCATCCCGACCGGCATCAAGATCTTTTCGTGGACGGCGACGCTGTGGCGCGGCAAGATCCACTACGCGACCGCGATGCTCTTTGCGATTGGGTTCATCGGTCTCTTCACGCTCGGCGGGATCACCGGCATTTGGCTCGCGGCGATTCCGTTCGACCTGCACGTGCACGGCACGTACTTCATCGTCGGGCACATCCACTACGTGCTCGTCGGCGGCAGCCTGATGGGCGTCTTCGCCGGCATGTACTACTGGTTCCCGAAGATGTCCGGACGGCTGCTCAACGAGACGCTCGGAAAGCTCCACTTCTGGCTCTTTTTCATCGGTTTCAACGGCACGTTCATTCCGATGCACTGGCTGGGAATGTTGGGCATGCCGCGCGAGGTGGCTACCTACGACCCGCAGTTCACGTTCTGGAATCGCTTCGAGTCGGTCTCGTCCTACCTGATGACGTTCGCGATCCTGATATTCTTCGTCAACGTGCTCTGGAGCATTCGTAACGGAAAGCGTTCGGGGCCGAACCCGTGGGGCGCCCGCACGCTCGAATGGCAGATCCCCTCGCCGCCCAACTATTACAACTTCAAGCACATACCGACGATCTACGGGCTGCCGTACGACTTTGGCCAGCCGCTGCCGTACAAGGGGTTGGAAGAAGAGCTTACCGATTCGCCGCCGCCGGTCGCGGCGGGGGCACACTAATGTCGGTTGCGGCGATCGGCGCCGACGCGCACGACGGAGTCGACCAGCTCTACGTCGAGACGCGGGAGTTGCGGCTCCAGGGCTTCCTTCTCTTCCTGATCAGCGACTGCGTCCTCTTCTCGTCCTTCATCTTCGCCTATCTCTACCTGCGCAACAGCGGGCAGGGGTGGCCGCCGCCGGGCATCCAGCGGCTCGACGTCGCGTTTGCGGCGTGGAACTCAGTCGTGCTCTTCGGTTCGGGCGCCACGATGCACTACGCGCTCGAAAACTTCAAGCACGGCAAGTTTATGAAGTACATGGGCTTCTTGCTGGCGACAATCGTCCTGGGCATCGGCTTTCTCGGTGGGCAGGCCTACGAATACAACCACCTGATCTTCGGCGAGCACGTGACCTGGTGGGGCAGCGGAATCTTCGGAGCCTCGTTCTTTACCTTGACTGGCATGCACGGCATGCACGTCTTTTTCGGCGTTTGCTACCTCAGCGTGCTTGTGCTGCAGTCGGCGGCCGGCGTCTATAGCAAAGGCAAATACTTCGGCATCACCGCGGGCACGCTCTACTGGCATTTCGTCGACGTGATCTGGGTCGTGCTCTTTTCGATCTTCTACCTCATATAAGGAGCGACGTTGGTGAACGCACAACTGATCGAACGACTGGGGGCCGTGATCGGCGGCGTCATCGTTGCCGTCGTCGCCTTCTACGCGCTCTATAAAGATTGGCAGGCGACCGGAGTCGAAAACCAGGTCTTTAAGCTGATGCTGCTGCTGCTGGGCGCGGGCGCCGTGCTCGCACTGCTGGCGGGTCTCAACGTCGTCGGCTTCGTGCCGAAGGGAGCCTAGCATGATCGTACGCGACGACGAGTATCAGGATTTTACCAAGGTTCCCGAGAGCCGCGGAATTCCACCCGGACTCTTCCGGGTCGCCACCGTCGGCCTGCTGATCATTTTTGCGATCGGCGCCGCCGTCTGCCTGCAATCCGGCTACGGCCACCACTGGCCCTCCGACACGACCGAACGCGTCCAACTCAAGTAGACCGGAGCAACGCTAAAGGTCGGTGCGTTTGCCGCGGCGCGTCGCGATGCCGATCGCGAGCAGCGGCAGATCTTCATCCGGTAAGACGCCGGTCGACTTTCCGTCGATCTTGTGGATGCCGGCGTAGAGCGAAAACTCGATGAGCGCCGGAATCGTCGCGTTGGGAAGACGCCGCTTGCCGAGCCATTCCCACTCGCCGGCGAGCGTACGATCGGGAAAGAGCGCGGCCGCGTAACCCGCAGCGTCGTCGCGCGAGCGAGCGTCGGGCTCGCGGTAGCGGACGTAGCCGTCGAGGATGTAGATTGGTCGAAACGTGTGCAGGTAGGCGACGATCGGTGCGACGAGCACCGCCACGAAGTAGCCGGCGAAAGCGACGGTTCCCAGCGCGAAGATCCAGGCAATCTTGATCAGCGTCGCGTCGGAGGCGACGTGCTGCGAGCGGTAAACGATGCCCCAGGTCAGCAGCGCCATGAAGATCGTTCCGATGAGGGGCTCGATCGCGAGCGAAAAGCGGCCGGTGAGCCCGCGCCAGACGATGCGCCGCTCTTGTTCCGTCCAGCGCCGGTGCGCGAGACCGCGTTTGCGCCGGTCGAACTCGGAGGCTTTCATGCTGCGTCGACCGGAGCCAAGACGCGGCGCGTTTCGAACAGGTTGTAGTTTTCGAGTGGGGGAGGTTGATTGTCGCGCACGATCGTCGAAGCCGTTACGCGGCCTCCTCGATTGGATGCGTCCGTTCCTGTGCGCGCGGCTTGAGCGTCGCCGCCAGCGCGACCGCGACGAAGGCGAACGCGCAGAAGGCGAGATACGCGTGACGATAGCCGGCGACATCGCTGCCGGCCGCGCCGACGAGGCCGCCGGCCAACGAGCTCCCGATAATCTGCCCGACGATCAACGCCTGGCTCAAAAGGCCGACGGCCGTCGCGCGCGACGTTGGGGGCGTTTCGTTGGTAACGATGTACCGCGTCGGCGCGCCGAGCAACGCGCCGAACCCCGCACCGGCGACCACGATCGCAAGCAGCGCCAGCGGCAGAGATTCGAAGCCGAGCGCGAAAACGGCTAGCCCGATCTCGCTGCAGACGGTGCCGATCAAGAGTACGTTCCGGCTGCCGACGCGATCGAGCGCGCGGCCCGAAGCGGGAATTACCAAGACGAACATCAGCGCGCCCAAGGCCGCGACGAAACCGGCCGCCGCGTACGATAGACCCTGGGCGGCAACCAGCGCCGCGGGAATGAAGAAGAGCGAGCCTTCCAAAATGCCGATCACGATCTCGAGCGCGTAGGTTTTGAGCAGTTGGGTCGTGCGCAGAATAGCGACCGGAAGTAACGGTTGTTCGGCGCCGAGTTCGTAGGCAACGAATGCGCCGAGAATTCCCACGCCGCCGATCCCGACCGCCCAGCGCATCTCGATCAAGCCTTCCATCACCGCGAGCAGCCCGACGCAGAGCAGCGTCAGACCGATGAGATCGAGCCGCCGTCTGCGTTGCGGAACCGCTATCGGCAAATCGCGCATCGCCATCCAAAAGACGATCGCTGCCAGCGGTACGTTCGCGACGAAGATGTAACGCCACGAGATGAAGTGCGTGACGAGACCACCGACGCTAGGGCCGACGATCGCGGCGAGTCCCCACGTCGCGGCGACGATGCCCAAGGCCGCGCCTCGCCGCTCGGGCGCAACCACGTCGCCGATCGTTGCGGCGGCAACGGGAAATATTCCGCCGGCTCCCAGTGCTTGGATTCCGCGCGCGGCGAGAAAAACTCCGTAACTCGGCGCCACGATTGCGAGAACGCTTCCGGCGGCAAAGAGCGCGATGCAGGCGAGGTAGACCGGACGGCGGCCGAAGCGATCGGCCATGGCGCTCGCGACGGCGATTGAAAGGACGGTCACGAGCAAATAGAGCGTGAACACCCAGGCCAAGTCGCCGCTCTCGACGCTGAAGGCGCGTCCGAGAGCGGGCAGCGCCGGCGCGAGTACGCTCAAGTCGAGGGCGCCGGCGAAGACGCCCAGCGAAAGCGTCCAGAGTAAGCGACTCATCGCAGACTCACTACACGATCCGGTCGATCACCATGACGGCGCACATGAGCGCGAGGTATACCAGCGAGAAGCGGAAGAGCTTGCGCGCTGCGATCGTTCCGTTGCGCTCGCGCCACGTGCGCCACGCGTCGAGCACGAAGATGCCCCCGAGCACGGCCGCCGCGCCGAAGTAGAGCGCGCCCATCACGTGCAGCGGATAGAGCAGCAGCGACGCGATGACGAGCAACAGGCTATAGTAGACGATCTCGCGCTTGGTGCGCTCGCGGCCGCAGACGTTGGGCAGCATCGGGACGTTTGCTTTTTCGTACTCCGTCTCGGTCATGAGCGCCAGCGACCAGAAGTGCGGCGGCGTCCAGAGAAAGATCAGCGCAAAGAGTCCCAACGCCGGTCCGCCGATGTGATCGGTTACCGCGGCCCAGCCCACTAGCGGCGGTACCGAACCGGCGGCTCCGCCGATCACGATGTTGAGCGGCGTGATGCGTTTGAGCCACATCGTATAGATGCCGACGTAGTAAACGTTGCCGGCAAGCGATAGCCACGCGGCCAGCGGATTGACGAAGTGATAGAACAGCGCGAACGAGAGCGCGCCGGCGAGCAGCGCGTAGATCGTGCCCGCGCGGCGAGAGATTCGCCCCGCGGGAATCGGCCGGTCTTGGGTGCGCTTCATGATGCGATCGATGTCCGCGTCCCACACGCAGTTGAGCGCACCTGCCGATGCCGCCGCGAGCGCTCCGGCGGCGAGCGTCCAAAAGATCAGCGCGGGTGCCGGCAAACCGCGCGCGGCCATCACCATTGATGCCGCGGTCGTCACCAGCAGCAGCATGATGATGCGCGGTTTGGAAAGCTCGTAGTAGTCGCGCACGAGCGCGATCGCCTTCACCGTGCGGATCCGCCGGGAGCAAAATTCGGTGCCGGCGTCAGCACCGCGCAGTCGATCGAAGCAAAGATCGTTGCGACGAAAAACGCCAAGAAGAGCAGCGCCGCATTGACGGCGTGCGCCTCGCGAAGATCGACTGGAAGCCGGAGCGCGACGTTGAGCAGCCCCAGCAGAATCTGAAGGCAGACGAGCACGACGCCGGTGGCAACCGCGGCGCGCACGCGCGCCGAAGCCGGGCGCGCCCAGGCTACGGCCAGCGCCGCCGCAGCGCTTGCAAGGGTCACCCCGGCGGCGAGCCGGTGCACCATCTGCACGAACTGACCTGTGGTGTAGACAACGACGTTCCCGGCGCAGCCGGGAATCGACAGACAGGCCAGGCCCGCGCCGCTCGAACTCACGTACGCTCCCACGCACATCGTCGCGAAGGCTAGCCCCGCGGTCACCGCGAGCGTGACCAGCACCGCGGTCGAGGAGCGTTCGAAGGGAGCGCCCGGGACTGGCGCGGCATCCTCCGCGGCGGCCGCAAAGACGGCCATCGCGGTGAGGGCCGCAATGAAGGCCATCGCCGTCGCCCAGTGCAGCACGACCGAGGCCGGGGAGTTTCCCAGCCGTACCGTTTCCGCGCCGAGGATCACCTGTAAAACGAAGAGCCCGAAGATCGCGCCGGCGGTCGGTCCGACGAAGGTGGAGCGGCGGCGCTGCTGCCAGGCGGCCGCGATCAGGGCGATCGTTAGCGGGGCTACGAGAAATGCGAGCAGCCGGTGGGTCCACTCCCAGAGCGTGCCGCCGGTCATGGCCGGTATCAGATGTCCGTTGCAGAGCGGCCAATCCGGGCAAGTGAGCCCGGCGCCGTTGATGCGAGTCCAACTTCCGAGCACGACGGTCATCAGGGCGACCACGTCGGCGGCGAGCGCGAGCCCCAGAAGTCGTTTCATCCGCTTCCTAGCGTAGCCCCGGCGGCGGCAAACGGCAATGACAAATGAAAGCCTCGGGCGAAGCGGTCGGCCGTGAAGCGCTGCTTGACCCTGGCCGGTCTAGCCTTGGGGCTCATCGTGTTGGTCGGATGTCGCGAGGTGCGCGTAAAAACGCTTGCAACGGGCACAACCACCGTCTTAGGAGGCAACCAAATCACTATAGTACGCGATGAGGTGGCCTTGAGCAAGCTCGGCATCCGTGCGCCCGTTCACTTCAAAGGCGAGTTCGGCGCTGCATTGTTGATGGGCCCGCACGACCGAACCGGTTACAAGCAGATCGTGGAATCAATTAGCGCCAACCCTCAGCGCGTGCGCGTCGTCGCGTTCGAACAGGCGCCTGCCGACGCCGGCGAACCGTCTCCGCCGTACCGAACATTTACGCTCTGGATCGTTCCGAACTCGGTCTATCGCCGAGGCGTTCGAGTGGAAGTCGTAACGCCAAGCGATGCTCCGATCGCGACGACCTACTTACCATAGGGTAGCCGTGCTCTCTTCGAATCAGCAATCAACTTCAGAATCAAACGCGCTGGATCGTCTCGCGTTTCGCGTCGATCGTTTGGGAATCGTCGCCAAGCCCGACGGCAGTCCGAACGAAAAAGGCGGCATCCTGAACCCGGCCGCCGCGCGCGCGCCCGGCGGCGAGCTGCTGCTCTATCCTCGTTGCGTGGCCGACGGCAACATTTCGCGCGTCGGCACGATGCGGACGGCGGAGGAGCCGAACGGGTTTGCGTGCGACCGCCTCGATTTCGCGCTCCAGCCGGAGGCGCCGTACGAGCTGCGCGCGCATCCGGGATACGGCTGCGAGGATCCGCGGGTCACCTACGTGCCGCGACTCGGAGCCTACCTCATGGCCTACACCGCCTTCGGTCCCGACGGGCCGCGCATTGCCGTCGCGATTTCGAAGGACGCGTATCGCTGGGAGCGCGTCGGCTTGATGCGCTTCGCCGGTTCGGCCAACGTCGTCGGCGACGATAAGGACGCGGCGTTCTTTCCCGAACCGGTGCGCTCGCCCGAGGGCGCCGAATCGCTGGCGTTTTATCACCGGCCGATGCTCCATCTTTCGAGCGTCGACGGGCGCGCCGCCATACCGATGATCGAACGCATGCCCTTTGAGGATCGTGAGTCGATCCGCATCGGTTACGTGCCGCTGGAACCGGTTTTGAAAGACCGCAAGAATTTGTGCGACGTGGCCGAGAGCCGTCAAGTGCTCAGCCCCGACGCGAACTGGGGGTCGATCAAGATCGGTGCGGGCACCCCGCCGGTCAAGGTGAAGATCGACGGCAAAGAGATGTGGCTTTCGCTCTTCCACGGCGTGGACTCGCTCAACAACGGCGCGCGCAAACCGTCGCTGCAGTACCGCGCCGGCGTCGTTCTGCACGACCTCGAGCGCCCGGATACCATTTTGTACCGTTCGCCGAAGCCGATTCTTTCGCCGGCGATGAAAGAAGAGCGTAAGGGCGTCGTCAACAACGTCGTCTTTCCGACCGGTCTCGATCCGCGGCCCGACCTCGGCGAAAACGTGTTCGACATCTATTACGGCATGAGCGACTACGCGATCGGAGCCGCGCGAATGGCCCTCGAATATCCGAAAGCGTGACGCGAAGGATTGCTCAAGTACTTGGCGATTTCGTCGGTCCTGGTCTTGGGGATCGCCGTCGCCGTGGCAGCGTGGGTGAACCGCGACTCGATCCGCATCAAGATCGCATCGGTCTACGCGCGAGTCGCGCCCAAACCCGCCGCCGCGCTGCACCCAACCGGGAACGCTTCGGCCGGTTTCTCGGGCGACGCGCCGTGGGCGCTTTCGGCGTTGCCCGAGTGCCTTTCTCAGGTTTCGAAATCGAGCGGATCGGCGGACTACGTGAGCGGCCGCATTCCCGCCGGGGCGCTGCGCGTCGCGCCGCCCGCTCGCCTGAAGTACGGCGACTGCACGATCGTACTAGCGGGAAACGAAGCGGTCGTCTCGAGGGGCAGCGATCGATTTCGGATACCGCCGGAGGTGCGCTTTTACCGGAAGGCAGGGTTGCTCGCGGTCGTGCGCGAGAGTGACGGCAGCGTGGAACTTCGAGTCTACCAGCCGGTGCGGCGATGAGTGAGAACGGACCGATCGAAGAGCACGTCGCCAAACGGCGCAGCTTCGCAATTATCTCGCACCCCGACGCCGGCAAGACGACGCTGACCGAAAAGCTGTTGCTGTACGGGGGAGCGATTCACGTTGCGGGCCAGGTGTCGGCGCGCAAGCGGCAGCGCCAAGCGACCAGCGACTGGATGGCGCTCGAGCGCGAACGCGGAATTTCGATCACGTCGACGGTGCTGCAGTTCGAGTACGGCGGCTACACGATGAACCTGCTCGATACGCCTGGGCACCAAGACTTCGGCGAAGACACGTATCGCACGCTCTTGGCTGCCGATAGCGCGGTGATGTTGATCGACGCCGCCAAAGGCGTGGAGCCGCAGACCAAAAAACTCTTTGCGATCTGCGCCGAGCGGGGCATTCCGCTCTTCACCTTCATGAACAAACTCGACCGTCCGAGTCGCGATCCGCTCGAGCTGCTCGACGAGCTCGAAAGCGTGCTCGGCATCGGTGCGTTTCCGATGAACTGGCCGCTGGGAAACGGCGAGAGTTTTCGCGGCGTCTACGATCGGCAGAGCAAGTCGGTGAACCTCTACGAGCGCGCCGCGCACGGCGCGACGCGCGCGACCGTCTCGGTGACCGACGCGAGCGATCCGGCGTTGCGCGGGCTCGTCGACGAGCACTCGTACCAACAGTTTCGCGAAGCCATCGAGCTCTTGGACGGGGCCGGCGAACGCTTCGATCGCGACGCGATGCTGCGCGGCGCAACGACGCCCGTCTTTTTCGGAAGTGCGGTGACGAACTTCGGCGTCGGCCTCTTTCTCGACGAGTTCGTTCAGATGGCACCGGCGCCGTCGGCACGCGCGGGCGTGGATCCGTCCAGCGGCGACTTCACCGGGTTCGTCTTCAAGATTCAAGCGAACATGGACCCGCGGCACCGCGATCGCGTCGCCTTCGTCCGCGTGTGCTCCGGCGAGTTCTCGCGCGACATGACCGTGCGCAACGCGCGCACCGGCAGCGCCGTGCGGCTGTCGCGCGCGATGCGGCTCTTCGCCGACGACCGCGAATCCCTCGACGTCGCGTACGCGGGCGACGTCGTCGGCTTGGTCAATCCGGGCGCCTTTGCGATCGGCGATACGCTCTTCGAAGGGGCGCCGGTGGCCTTTCCCCCGATCCCGGCCTTTGCTCCGGAACATTTCGCCTCGGTGCGGAGTATCGACGTTTCAGGTTACAAATCGTTCGGAAAAGGAATATCGCAGTTGCGGGAAGAGGGGGCCGTGCAAATTTTTTACCCGTGGGGAACGCCGCGCACCGAACCGATCCTCGGCGCGGTCGGCGAACTGCAGGTCGAGGTCGCGAAGTATCGCCTGGAATCGGAGTACGGCGTCAAGACGGTCGTTTCGACGCTGCCGTTCTCGCTCGCGCTCTACGTCGACGGCGAACGCGAGGATCTCGCTAAAGCCCATCTTCCCTCGAACGCCAGGCTCGTAGAAGACTGGAACGGGCGCGCTGCCGCGCTCTTCGAGAGCGAGTGGAGCGTCCGGCTCGCGCGCGAATGGAACCCCAACCTGACGTTCGGCGCGTTCAGCGCCGCGGGCGGCGCGGAGGCCGTAGCATCGTGAAGATCGTTCGTGCGGTAATCGTGGTCGCGGCGGTCGCCGCTTTGGCCGCCTGTTCTTTTCAAAACGGCAACGAGCGCGAGGCCGATAAGATCACCAAAGCCGTCATTGAGAACGATTTGCGGCCGGTGCAGAACGACATCGCCAAAGGCGTTGGGATCACGCGCGTGAAGGTCGCGCAGTGGTCCGACGAACTCAACGCGCAGGGAAAGCTCGTTTCCGTGAAAGAGACGACGGCCAACTGCGAGCCGGGGTGGCACTGCTTTGCCGTGAAGTTCGAGAAGCGCGCGTACGTCGAACGCATGCGCTTCGACGAGAACCACAAGGTCGTCAACTGGGACTTCCACATGGCGCCTCAGTGAGGACGACCGCGCGCGTTACGATCGACGACGTCCGAGCGGCAGCGCAGCGCCTCGCCGGCGTCGCCCACCGAACCCCGGTTCTGCACTCCAGAACCTTGGACGAAGCGTGCGGCGGGAGCGTCTTTCTCAAGTGTGAGAACCTGCAGCGCATGGGCGCGTTTAAGTTTCGCGGCGCCTGCAATTTTTTGGCCTCGCTTCCACCCGAGCAGCGCGAGCGCGGGGTCGTCGCGTTTTCGAGCGGGAACCACGCGCAGGGCGTCGCTCTAGCCGCGCAGATCTTCGGCATTCCGGCGACGATCGTCATGCCGGCCGACGCGCCGGCCGTCAAGCTCGCGGCGACGCGCGGGTACGGCGCGCAGGTCGTGCACTACGAGCGCGAGCGCTCGCATCGTGAGGAGATCGCGCGCGACCTGGCCCGCGAGCGCAACGCGACCCTCGTTCCGCCGTTCGATGACGAGCGAATCGTCGCCGGTGCCGGCACCGTCGCGCTGGAGCTTCTCGAAGAAGTCGGAGAACTCGACGCGATCGTCGTGCCGCTCGGAGGCGGAGGACTGCTCTCGGGAACCGCAATCGCGGCCCACGCCGCCAATCCGGAAATTGCAGTCTACGGGGTCGAGCCCGAGGCCGGCGACGACTTCGTGCGTTCGTTAAACGCCGGGCAGCGCGTCTCGATTCCCGTTCCGAAAACGATCGCCGACGGGCTTCAGACGACGGCGCCCGGAGACCTGACGTTCGAGATCGTGCGCGAATGCGCTCGCGCGGTCGTGACGGTCAGCGACGGCGAACTGATCGAGGCGATGCGCTTTCTCTTCGCGCGCATGAAGATCGTCGCCGAGCCGAGCGGCGCCGCGGCCCTGGCCGCGCTGCTCGTGCGGCGCATACCAGGGCTAGCGGGCAAACGCATTGGGGCCGTCATCAGCGGCGGAAACATCGATCCCGGCCGCTACGCGGCGCTGCTTACATCGACGCCGGAGTAACGATATCGCCGCAGGCGACGTAGGTGCCCATATCCGACGTGCTCTTGTGCACGTTGATCGAGTACTTGCCGGCGAGTAGTTTGTCGATCGTCGCGCCCTTGACCGTCGACGTCGCATTGCCGCTGACGACGCTGGTGAGCGCGTAGGCGACGCCGGCCGGCGACGCGCAGGTGCCCTCGTGAATGTGCGCGGGCTGCGGACCGGCCGGCCCGTTGGGAATGCTGACGACGACGGTGACTCCATCGGTCGTTTGCGTTAAAGTTGCGGTTCCGTTTTCACCCGATCCGTTGAGCGCTTTCAGACTGACCGTAAGGGTATCGGTTGCGGCGGAGGCCGATCCGATGCAGACCGTTGCGAACGCGAGGCAGGCAACGAAAACGTTTAATCTTTTCATGAGCGAGCCGTTCTGCACTAGCGTGGGCTCCCCTCGGACCTACGGCGAAGAGCGCGTGCGTGCGAGCGTCGACAGGCGGGTTTCGAGCTCGGTCGTTGCCGAGGTAACCTGGACGGTCGGTGCCGCATCCGCGCCGTCGACGGCGTCGAGCAGCGACGCGGCCACCTCGTTGATGCGGTCGTAGGCGTCTTTCGCGTCGCCTTGCGCGTGTGCGGCGCCGTCGAAGCTGCGGTTCATCAGCGCCACCAGGCGGCGCGAAAGCGCGTACTGCGCGGCCAGCGCCTCGCGCGAGATTGACACGCGAGGATCCATCGCGACGACGAGCCGCCGTTCGAAAACTTTTCCGTCGACCGACAGCTGCACGCGGTACGTGCCCGGTGCCACCAGCGGTCCCTCGGGCACGCGCGGCGTGTCGTGCGGGACCGCCGAAATCGGCAGATCTTGCGAATCCGAACGCGGCGGCGTTTCGCGCAGATCCCAGGCGAACCGGTGCATGCCCGGCGCGGTTCCCGGGCGCACGAAGGGGCGCTCCCAATACGCGGGCTTGTCGAGGTGCGGAATCGGCGCCGGAGCGGCGTCGCTGCTCGAGTAGCGGCGCTCGAGGTGTCCGGCATCGTCGAAGAACGAGAGCACGACCCGATGCGCCGGTGAAGCGAGCGCGTAGTCGATGAGCGCGCCGTCGGGCGCATTTTGACCCGCCGGTTCTTCGGGCGGCAGCGGCGTATCGGTGTTGCTGCTGCGGCGCACGCGGTACGCGCGCTCCGGAGCGAAGAGGTGCGGTGCCGTCGCGCCGCCGGCGAGTTCGCGCAGCGGTTCGACGTCGTCGAGAATCCAGAATCCGCGCCCGTGCGTTGCGACGACCGCGTCGTTATCGTGGACGATCAGGTCGCGCACGGAGGTCCGCGGCAGGTTCTGCTGCAGCGACTGCCACGCGCCGCCGCCGTCGAACGAAACCTCGATGCCGTTCTCGGTTGCGGCGTAGAGCAGTCCGCGAACGACGGGATCTTCGCGTACGGCGTTGACGGGCTGGTCGGGAAGACCGGCGACCGAGAGTTTCCAGTGCGTGCCGCCGTCGTGGGTGATGTAGACGTACGGTCGCATGTCGTTCAAGCGAAAGCGATTGACCGCGACGAAGGCCGTCTGGTCGTCGAAGCGCGACGCATCGATCTGCGAGACCTTGCTCCACGGCGTCAGTTCGGGCGGCGTGACGTTGTGCCAGTGCGGCGACGCCGAACCCGGCAAAGCGTCGTGCGCGATCCAGACCTGGCCGTCGTCGGTGCCTGCCCAGATCGTGCCCGGATGCACGTAGGACGGAGCGATTGCGTAGACGACGCCGCGGTGCGAGCCACCCTGCGGATCGTCGGATGCAAACGCGCCCAGAACCGGCGGAACTCCCGGGTGGGCGCGCGTGAGATCGGGGCTGATCGCCGCCCAGCTGTGTCCGCCGTTCTCCGTCGCAAAGACGACGTTGGCGCCGAAGTAGAGCCGGTGCCGGTCGAAGCGATCGAACGCGATCGGCTCGGTGCGAACGACGCGATAGCGGTTTGAAGGCGGCGCGATCGGCGAGACCGGCTGCGTCTGATCGGTGCGCTCGTCGTGGCGTTCGACCTTGCCGCCGTAGGTGACGCCGGGATGCAGCGGATCGGGCACGACGTAGCCGTACTCTTGTGCGCCTACCGTGTGCCAATCGCGCTGCGTGATGCGTCCCCAGTTGCCACGGCTGACCACGCAGGCCGAGCCGCTCTCCTGCTGGCCGCCGCAGACCCAGTACGGGAACCGATCGTCGGCGTTGACGTGATACATCTGCGCCGTCGGCTGATTGTACCAGGAGCTCCAGGTCGCGCCCCGATCGACGCTGATCGCCGCGCCTTGATCGCTCGCCAGCGCGACGATCTCGGGATTGCGGGGATTGATCCAGACGTTGTGATAGTCGTCGCCGCCGGGTGCGCCCTTGATCGGAATCAGCGTCTTTCCGCCGTCGGTCGAACGATAGGTCGAGGTGTTCGTCAGGTAGACGGTCTGTGCGTCGCGCGGATCGACGGCGAGTGAAACGAGGTCGTCGCCGCGCTGCGCGATTTCGTCTTCGCGATTGACGAGCGTGAAGTGCAAGCCCGCATCGTCGCTGCGGTAGAGCGCGCCCGCATCATCGCCCTTTTCTGCAACGTCGGCGTAGGCGTAGACGACGTTTGAGTTGCTCGGAGCGACGGCGACTTCGGTGCGGCCGATGCGCGCAGGCAGACCGGCCGTCAGCTGCGTCCACGTCGTACCGCCGTCGCTGGATTTAAAGAGGCCGCTTCCGGGGGTTTCAAAGGAGTCGCCGATCTCCCAAGGCGCCTGGCGGGCGGCCCAGAGCGTAGCGTAGACGATTTTTGCATCGTTGGGATCGAGTACGACGTCGAACGCGCCGGCGTTTTCGCTCTTATAGAGCACGCGCGCGAACGTCGCGCCGCCGTCGAGCGTCCGGTAGATTCCGCGCTCGCCGTTGGGGCCGTACGGGTGCCCGAGGACCGCGACGAAGAGGCGATTCGGATCGGCCGGGTCGAGCGCCATGGACGCGATTTGCTGGGCGTCGCGCAAGCCGAGATGCGTCCACGTTGCCCCCGCGTCGGTCGATTTGTAGACTCCGTCGCCGACGCTGAGATCGGGGCGCTGCAGTCCTTCGCCGCTTCCGGCGTAGATGACGTCGGGATTGCTGGGGGAAACGGCCAGCGCGCCGATCGACCCGGTTGGTTCGCGATCGAAGATCGGCGTCCACGTTCGTCCGGCATCGGGACTCTTCCAGATGCCGCCGTCGACCGCGCCGATATAAAAGAGATTCGGCTGCGAGGGCACGCCGTCGAGTGCGACGGTTCGGCCGCCGCGCAGCGGGCCGATGAAGCGCCACTGCATGGCGGCGTACGAAGAAGATTCAACCGCGGGCGCCGCCGCCGGCACAGCCGCGAAGGTCAGCGCCGCGGCGAGCAGCGCCGCCGCGTACTTCAAAGCCGGCGGCCGTTGGCGGGACGTCCGCGCCGCTTGGGCGTAAACGCCGGACCGATCTTCCAGTTCGTCTTGCGCGGCAGAGACTCGTCGACGTCGCCGCAACCGATCGGCGTGAAGTCGCGGCAGTCGTGCGGCCGGCCTTCGTAGATGCCGCAGTAGTGGCGCCCGCTCTTCGAACCCATGAGAAAGACGCACTGATCGGCGAGGTCGTCGCCGACCTTGCGCAGCCAGCCGACGTGAAAACCGTCGGCCGACTCGCGCTCGACGACGTAGCGCGCCAGCGTTTCGTCGTAGCTCATGCCGAGGTGATCGGCGATCCGCTGCACGTCGGATTTGCTGACGAACGGCTCGTAGCCGCCGCAGCACTCGGCGCATCCCGGCGGACACGCGATATTATCGGGCATGTCTTTGAGGTGCTTGCGCGCGAGCGCGATGACGTTGCCGATCGCGGCGACGAACTCGGGGTCGTCGTTGTACTTGTAGACCCACTCGCGGTGCGTTATTTCGTTGACGTTATAATAGCGGGTCGTCTGTTCGTCGAACTCCATCGTGATGTGTTCTTCGTCGATCTCGATCTTGTTGACGTGCTGCAGCGGGCGGGCATCGAGAAGCTCGGGATGCGTCGGCTGTCCGGTGCGACGCGCGTAGTTTCGTAAAGCGGTTAGGTCGATCGTCTCCATAAGGGCTCTTCGTTTCCCGCGTCCTGCGGGTGCGGCCTTCGTTGGCATCAAAAGAGCAGAGCATGCAGACGGCAATCGGCGTCGACCTCGGCGGGAGTCACGTGACGGCCGGCGTCGTAACCGAGGACGGAAAGATCCAAAGCCAGCACGAGGAGGATCTCGAGGACCTTCGCTTCGACTCGGTCGTGGAAGCCATCGAAAAAATGGTCACGCTCGCGCTACGCGACGCCGGAAAGGTGTGCGGCATCGGCATCGGCTCTCCGGGCAACATCGACGCCGCTTCGGGCGCGGTGCTCTACAGCCCCAACTTCGGCTGGGAAAACGAGCCGTTAGGCGAGGCGTTGCGCAAGAAGTTCTCGGTCCCGGTCTACGTCGCAAACGACGCGCGCTGCGCGACGCTGGGGGAGTACGCGTTCGGCACCGGCCGGGGGACCAAAGATTTTGCGCTTTTGACCCTGGGTACCGGAATCGGCGGCGGGATTGTCGCGGGCGGCACACTGATGCTCGGCTATCGCTGGGGCGCCGGTGAGATTGGACACCATCAGATTCGACCGACCGACGGCTTCGTTTGCGGCTGCGGCAAGATCGGATGCTTCGAGGCACAGGCGTCGGGTACGGGCTTGATCCGGCATGCCTTTGCGGTGCTCCCGTCGTTCCCGCGAAGCGCGCTGCTCGACGTGGCGCGCGACAAGCTCAGTTCGAAGAAGATACGCAAAGCGGCGCAAGCCGGCGACGGCCACGCGCTCGCGGCGTGGAAGCGCTTCTCGGCCGACCTGGCTATCGGATTGGCGAACATCATCGCGTTCGTGAACCCCGAGAAGATCGCGCTGGGCGGCGGAGTCTCCAGTGCCGGAGAGTATCTGCTCGACGCCGTGCGCGAGCCGGTAGACGTGCTGACGACGATGGTTCCAAAGGGCACGACGCAGATCGTGATCGCGACGCTCGGAAACGACGCCGGCCAGGTGGGCGCTGCGACGATGGCGCTGCGCGGAGGATTGGTGGCGGGAGATGCAGCTTCGGTATAAGTTTCTCTTTCTGGCGGCGCTGCTCGCGCTTGGCGGCCTGCCCGCGCGTTCGCAGACGGGCGACGGGATTCACAAGATCCGCCACGTCGTCATCATCATGCAAGAGAATCGTTCGTTTGATACCTACTTCGGCACGTTTCCGGGCGCCGACGGCATTCCGATGAGCGACGGCGTGCCCAGGGTTTGCGTTCCGAGTCCGCGCGGCGGCGACTGCGTGCGTCCCTTTTACGACACGAACGACGTCGATCGCGGCGGCCCGCACAATGCCAAAGCCGCGCGGGGTGATATTGACGGCGGACGGATGGACGGTTTCCTCGATCAGTCCCGGCGCGCGCGGAGGGCCTGCCGCGATCCCAACGCGCCAAACTGCGGCGGGTCGCCCGATGTGATGGGATATCACGACGGGCGGCAGCTGGTGAACTACTGGCGATACGCGCACGACTACGTCCTTCAGGATAACCTCTTCGAACCCAACGCGTCTTGGAGTCTGCCCCAGCATCTGTTTATGGTCTCCGAGTGGTCGGCGGCGTGCTCGCGGATCGGCGATCCGGCGAGCTGCATCAACGAACTGCAGAACCCCGATCTGCCGCCCGATTACGACAAGCGCAACAATCGGGTGCACTCTCCGGGACGTCCGGATTATGCGTGGACCGATCTCACGTACTTGCTGCACGCGCACCACGTCAGCTGGGGCTATTACATCATGGCGGGCACGGCGCCCGACTGCGTCAACAACGACGAAGATTGCGCGCCGATGGATCAGCGCTATCACACGCCGGGAATTTGGAACGTTTTGCCCTACTTCGATACCGTCAAGAAAGACGGCGAGCTCGGCAACATTCGCGATTTGCGCGATTTCTACGCAGCAGCGGAAAGCGGTACGCTGCCCAACGTCGTCTGGATCTCTCCGGCCGGCCCGTACAGCGAGCATCCGCCCGCAGCGATCAGCCGCGGCCAATCGTACGTGACCGGTCTCATCAACGCGGTGATGCGCGGGCCGGATTGGAAGAGCACGGCGATCTTTTTGAGCTGGGACGACTGGGGCGGCTTTTACGATCACGTCGTTCCGCCGCGCGTCGACGAGAACGGCTACGGCCTGCGCGTGCCGGGAATCGTCATCAGCCCGTACGCCCGGCGAAACTTCATCGATCACCAAACGCTCAGCCACGACGCCTACGTCAAGTTCATCGAGGACGATTTTCTCAGCGGCGTGCGCATCGATCCGGCGACCGACGGACGCCCGGATCGGCGCCCGACCGTACGCGAAAACGTAACGCTCTTAGGAGATCTGCGAAAAGACTTCGATTTCAACCAAAAACCGCGCGCGCCGCAGGTGCTGCCCAACGCGATCGTCTGGAACGGAGCGGACGCCCGGTAGACTTAGACTGCGGCGAGGGTTTGCAGAGCGGCGTGCTCGGTGATGTCGGAGATCAGCGCCGCGATGCGGCGCGAGCTGCGGCGGGGAGCGACGACTTCTTGGTTGTGGCGAATCATCTCGAGCCGGTCGGGTGCGTCGATGAGCGTTTTGACCGCACGTACGACGGCGGCGGCACCGTTGAGCGCGATAAGCCCCAGCCCGTTGTGCCGCACGAAGTCGACGTTGCCCCGTTCCTGGCCCGGAACGTAGTCGTACACGATGACCGGCAGCTGCGCGGCGTTTGCCTCGGCGAGCGTCCCGGGACCGGCCTTGGTGACGAGCAGGTCGACGGCGCGGAAATACTCGGGAATTTTATCGGTGAAGCCGAGGACGTGCATCGGCGTCGGGAGCGACGGGGCGGCGTCGCGCAGCTTCTGCTCGAGCGGTTCGTTTCGTCCGCAGACGACGACCAGTTCGATCGGAAGCTTGGCGCGGGCGAGCGCCAGCGAAGTCGAGAGCAGTTTTCCGCCCCCCTCGCCGCCGGCCATCAGCATGACCACGGGCAGGTTCGGTGAGAGGTTGAGGGCGGAACGCAGGGCCGCCTTGCTGCCCGTGACGTCGTCGAATTTCGGATCGATCGGATGGCCGAGCAAATGCAAGCGTGAAGTCGGGACGCCGCGCGAGAGCGCCCGCTGGTAGACCTCGCGCGCCGGCACGACCACGGCGTCGGCGTTGGGCACCAGCCAAGATTCGTGCACCTTTCCGAGATCGGTGATGACCGTCACCACCGGCACGTGCTGCATGCGGGCGTCGTCTCGGGCTCGCAAGGCGGCGTGGTTGAGCAACGGGTGCACCGAGATGATGACGTCGGGCTGATAGCTGATGAAAAGGTCGCGCAGCCGCTCCCGATAGAGCGGTTCGCAAAAGCGTACGAGTGCCCGGTAACGGCGCCGGCCGTTGGTCGCGTAGTAGAGCGCGCCGTAGACCGGCGGCGCGTAGCGCAGGGCCATGCTGTAGCCGAGTCCGAGCTGGGTGAGGGGGAAGGCGCAGTGGGCGGCGACGTCTTCGATGCGCGTCTCGAAGGCGTTGGGCGAATTGGGTTCCTCGAGCGCGGCCACGATGGCATTGGCGGCGCTGCGATGCCCGCCGCCGGTGTCCGATATCAGAAGAAGCGCCCGTTTGGCCATTCGACCTCCCGATTAAGCTCTGGCCGGAACCCTCCTCGTTGCACGCCGGCCGGCGTTTCGCGCTCGCCGGCTCGTTGGAGCGAGCCAGGCTAATAGCGCTCGAGCCGGCGCATCGTAAAAACGAAAGATATCGCCGAACTCGACATCCGGGTTTCGGTGATGCCCGTCGTGGTCCTCGGGGAGCACGACGCCCAGCGGGCGCAGCAGGCGGCGGATCGAGCTCGGCGTGTGCCAGCCTAGCTCGCTGGTGTGGCGCCACCAGACGTGAAGCTGCCCGAGTGCAAGGCCGGCGAGCGCCCCCTGCCAGGAAACATGCCACAGCAGTGCCGCGATCGCGATGTACGGTATTGCTCCGAGGAATCCGTCGAGCAGAACGGCAGGATCGCTCGACAGAACGGCGTGATCGAAGTATGGGCGGCGCCGGTCGTGGTGGGTGCGTAGGTGAAGCGTGAACCAGAGATGCTGCGGAACGTGATACAAGAAGGTCGAAGCAAAATCTCCCACCACCAGCGTGACGATGAGAGCCGTAATGAAGAGCATGCGTTCCTTTACCTTAGGCGGCCTTTTGCGGTTTCACCGAGTCTGGTTCGTCTTGTTGGTTGTGGTCTTTTGCCGATGCACGACACCTACCATATACCATACCTTTGGCGCGCCTAAAGCGCCCAGACTCGAGCGTGCTCTTAATATCGTCCTAAGCTGGCCCGCGCCGCCGGACGTCGACGCGCTAGCCGGGGCGATGCTGTTGCGCGACGGAGGCCCGGTCGATGCGCCCGAACTCGCAATGACGCGCGCAATTCTTCGAACCAATCCGCGGCTCGGGCAAGCATCCGCGCTGGCGTTTGCCGTCGCGACGGCGCGCGCCGCGCGGGCTCACGCGCTTCCACCGGAGTTTCTCGCAGCGATGCTGCTCCAGGAGTCGGCCTACGATCCGCGGGCGCTTTCGTCGGCAGGGGCGATCGGGCTCGCGCAGTTCATCCCAGAGACTGCGGCCGGAATGGGCGTGGATCCCTACGATCCGTTCGCTTCGATCGAAGGTGCCGCGGCGCTCGCCGGCAGCTACGTTGCGGCTTACGGGCGCCGCCGCGAAGATCGCTATGCCCTGGCGCTAGCTGCCTATAACGCGGGTCCGCTCGCGATCGAGCGCTACGACGGCATCCCGCCGTACGCCGAAACGCGCGAGTACATCGCGCTAGTCTACGAGCGATGGGGCAGGATTCTGTCATACGAGCGCCCGGCGGAGACTCGCCCGGAAGCGTTGAAGCGTACCCGCCGATAGGAGGTACTCGTGACCGGTACGACCGCACGCGCAGCCGTCGCGTTCCTCGTTCTTGCCCTTACCGGATGCGGCTTTCAAAGCAGCCCGGCGCAAGGTTTGAACTTCACCGCGCCGCCGGGCTGGAAAGCGTCGCCGGGGGTCCTGGGCTTCATGCAGTTCTGGCGTGCTCCCGTCAGCAACGGCGAGTTTCTGATGCTGTTCCGTTCACCCAAACACCTCACGGCCGACGACATCTTCTCGGACCGGGGCATGAAGGACACGCTGCAGGACGCATCGATCGTCCGCAAGGAGCGAATCGCGATCTGCGGTGGCCAGCCGGCGACCTACGTGGAGGCGCGCGGTTCTTCGGAAAAAGGACGCACAGACCGGGTCGACCTCGTGCTCTCCGACGTGAGCGGCTCTTCCTACATCGCGATGTACGTGCGGCCCCTGGTCGCGCCGCCCAATCCGCTGGCGATGGCGTCCCTGCGCGAGCTCTGCGCGAAACCGTGATCGCTTGGCGCAGCGCAGTGCGTTAAGGCAACTCTTCGCGCGTCAACCCCTGGGGTGGAGCGTTCCGCAAACCTCGGGACCGCCTCTGCGGCGGGTGCTGGGCTGGCCCGCGCTCGCCGGGATTGGCCTGGGCACGATGCTCGGTGGCATCTTTCCGACGATCGGCGCCGGCGCGCACGCGGCGGGGCCGGCCGTCATTGCGGCCTACGTCCTCTCCGGGTTGGTCAGCCTTTGCGTGGCGCTCTGCTACGCGGAGTTCGCCTCGATGGTGCCCGTCGCGGGAAGCGCTTACACCTATGCATACGCGACGATGGGCGAGCTCGTCGCGTGGGTCATCGGCTGGGATTTGATCCTGGAGTACGGCTTGTCATTGGCGCCGACGGCCTCGTCGCTCTCCGACTACTTCCAGCACATGCTCGCTAACGTCGGAGTCGTGCTGCCGGTATGGGC
The DNA here is from genome assembly GCA_036267315.1 of Candidatus Cybelea sp. Classification (GTDB taxonomy): domain Bacteria; phylum Vulcanimicrobiota; class Vulcanimicrobiia; order Vulcanimicrobiales; family Vulcanimicrobiaceae; genus Cybelea. The sequence goes on from DATAWH010000080.1 coordinate 52,522, forward strand.
GCAAACTGCAAATATTCACGGGCTGCATCCGCAGGTCGATCTCTTCGCGTGCATCGCGACGCTGTTGGTTACGCTGCTCGTCGCCAGCGGCATCAGAGAATCGGCGAGCGTCAACGGTGCGCTCGTGCTCGTGCAGATCGCGGCGATGCTAGTCTTTATCGTTGCGGTGGCACACGCCGTGCACCCGTCGAACCTGCAGCCGTTTGCGCCGACGGGTTACCACGGAATCCTAGCCAGTACCGCGCTCGTATTCTTCGCCTACATCGGCTTCGATACGGTGACGGTCGCATCGGAAGAGGCAAAGAACCCAGCGCGAAACGTACCGATCGGAATCATTCTCGCGTTGACCTTGGGCGGCATACTGTACGTTGCGCTGACGCTCTGCACGGTCGGCGTTCTGCGTTACGATCGGCTCTCCGACGGAGCGGCGATGCTCGACGCGCTGTCCGCGGTCAGCAAAAACCACGCGCTGTACTGGATCGTCGCGATCGGAGGACTGGCCGGCAACGCGACCGTGATGCTCACCTCGCTGTTGGGCCAGGTCCGCATCTTCTACGTGATGGCCCGCGATCGAATGCTGCCGCCCGGCGTCGCACGAATTCATCACGTCTTTCGCACGCCGGCTCGCATGACGATGATTACGGGAATCATCGTCTCCATTTTTGCCGCCGCCCTCCCGCTCACGCAGCTGCTGCTGCTCGTCAACATCGGCACGTTAGCCGCATTTGCGATCGTGTGCGCGGGGGTGCTGGTTTTGCGCATCGTCAACCCAAAAGCCGAAAGACCGTTCCGGGCCCCCCTGCTGCCGTTCTTTGCAATCGCCGGCGCGGCGGCGTGCCTCTATCTGATCGGCGGCCTGCAGGTTGCGACGTGGGTACGCTACGGCATCTGGTTCTGCGTCGGAATTCTCATTTATGCCCTTTACGGATTCCGTAATTCGCGGCTCCGCCTCGAGCCCGTCGAGCCCTAAAAAGTGCAACCGGAGGGCCGTGGGGCGTTTATAAGCAGCACTTGCATGGGAATCAGGGGGCTCAGTTGAGCTTGCAAACCGCGGTCTCCGACCGCTTCGAACTCGTGACGGTACCCCCGGCGAAGGGGCTGCCCTCGTTTGCCCAAGTGGTCGCTCAGGGCTTGGGCGAGTCGCCCAAGCGTTTGCCCTCCAAGTACTTCTACGACGAAGTCGGTTCGGCGCTCTTCGACGCGATCACGCGGCTCCCGGAATACTACTTGACTCGAGCCGAGACGGAAATACTTTCCGAGTGGGGCTGGCAGATCGTGCGCCTGCTCGATGCGCCCGTCGACTTTCTGGAACTGGGAAGCGGAAGCGCGGTAAAGACCCGGCTGCTCATCGGTGAAGCGCTGCGCGTGCAAGGAGAGCTTCGCTACAGTCCGATCGATATTTCCACCGACGCGGTCTGTGCGTCGTCGCTGGCGCTGGTCGAAAGTTATCCCGGCCTGCGCGTCAAGGCGTACGCGGGCGATTACTTCGACGTGCTCGGTTCGCACGCGGTGCGGTCGGACCGCAAGATGCTCGCGATGTTCATGGGATCGAACATCGGAAACTACGAGCCCGAAGAAGCGCAGACCCTTTTACGCCTTCTCGGCTCTGCGCTGCGGCGCGGCGACGGTCTCTTGATCGGCACCGATTTGAAGAAAGACCGTGCAACGCTCGAGCTTGCCTACGACGATGCGGCAGGAGTGACCGCGGCATTCGATCGCAACTTGCTCGCGCGAATCAATCGAGAGCTCGGAGCGGAGTTCGACGTGCGCAACTTTGCCCACGTCGCCCAATACGAGGAGAAACCCGGCCGCGTCGCTTCCTACCTCGAAGCACGCGAGCGCGCGCTCGTTCGTATTCCTGGGGCTGGAATCGAAGCCGCCTTCGAGGCCGGCGAGCGCATCCACACCGAGTCCTCATATAAGTTTGACGACGACGACGTCGCGCGAATGGGCGCGGACGCGGGCTTCCGGGCGGTCTCCGTCTGGCGCGATAGGGCCAAGCGCTTCAGCGTCAGCCTCCTCGTTCGGAACTAAGGAGGCTGTCGAGCCGTTTAATTGGAAGTGACGCGGGAACGCGCTAGCTGACGCGTTGCATCTCATTGTTGCGACGGGGACTTCCATGAAACCACGCCTTCTACTACTTATTCTTGCCTGCGCTTGCGTTGCCGGATGCCGCGGTTCGGCCGGCCCAACGGGTGCGATTCCGCCTGGCATGGCGGGGCCGAACTCGCTGACGCCGCCGGTGACCGGCGCCGCGTCCAAAGTGTCGCCGAACTACGGCGTCAACGAACTGCCCGAGCCTCCCGTGGTCAAAGCCGTTAACGGAGTTGCCACGGTCGCGCTCATCGCCGACATCAATCCCGCGACCGGATTGCCCAGCTTCCGTTACAACGGGTTGCAGGGTACGATTCCGACGATCGAACTCAGCCCGGGCGAAACGTTTAAGATCGACGTTCAGAACGAACTGCCGGCGAGCGGCAAGATGTACGACTACGTCAATTTGCATTTCCACGGCTTGACCGTCTCGCCCCGAGGTAATGCCGACGACGTTCTCTTCCGCCTTGCGGGGCCGGGACAGAGTTTGCACTACGTCGTCCACGTACCGAAAAACCAAGAGCCGGGGCTCTACTGGTACCACTCACACGTTCACGGCCAGACGAGTTATCAGGTCGGTGAAGGCGGGATGTCGGGCGCGATCGTCATCGACGGTCTCGAGAAGCACATTCCGGCGCTTGCCAAGATGAAGCAGCGGATTATCATCGTGCGTTCGACCGGCGTCGGCATCAACGCCGCGCCGCAGCCCGGCATGGACGCCTCGGGAGACGGCGACATGGCCGGCATGTCCGGCGCCGCTATGGCGAATATGTCGAGTGCGTCGGACGCGCCCGATCCGCGCGGCCTGCGCAGCATGTACGACATGAGCGGCGCAGACGGGATCAATCCCGACGGCAGCAACAAGACGCCGTGTTCGCCCAAGAGCAAAGACCTGCTGACGACCACGCTCAACGGCGCCTACCGTCCGCTGATCACCATCTCGCCCGGGGAAAAGCAGTTCTTCCGGGTGATCAATGCGACCGGCCACAAAACGCTCAAGCTGAACCTCGAAGCCGAAGACGTTTCGCTCGTCGCGATCGACGGCTTCGCGCTCGACAGTTACCCGGGAACGCCGTTGTTCCAGAAGCGCCGCTTCCTCATCATTCCGCCGGCCGCGCGCGCTGAGTTCATCGTAACCGGTCTGGCCAAGCGCGACCGCGTTCGGACGCTTTGCTACGACACCGGCCCCAACGGCGACCCGGACCGCACGATCTTCCTGGCCACCGTCGTTCCCCCGCCGCACAAAGAGGCCGGGTACTACGGCCCGGTGTCGGTAGCTGCGCCGCTGGTAAGCAACGACTACAACTCGCAGCTTCCGCCGCCCGCCGTCAAGCGCATCGCCATCTTCAGCGAAGAGCAGAAGCCGCGGTTTTTCATCAACGGGAAATCGTTCAACATCCACTCGAAGCCGATGTTCGTCGTGCACAGTGGGACGATGGAGGAGTGGACCGTCGAGAACGTCACTAACGAGATTCACGATTTCCACATCCACCAGATCCACTTCTTGGTGGAGAGCATCAACGGCAGAAAAGTCGAGCATCCATATTGGGCCGACAGCGTCGTGATTCCCCATCGGATCAACAACGGCAAGAAGTCAACGCCGGGAAAACTCCTGCTCTTGATGGATTTCCGGGATCCGATCATCCGGGGCGAGTTCGTCTTCCACTGTCATATCCTCGATCATGAAGATCTCGGGATGATGGCAAAGATACGAGTGATCTAGTGTCACCCTGAGCCTTCGACAGGCTCAGGGTGACACGGCCCTTCGACGGGCTCAGGGTGACACGGGCCTTCGACAGGCTCACCCTTCGACAGGCTCAGGGTGACACGGCCCTTCGACCGGCTCAGGGTGACACGCGCGGCCCTTCGACGGGCGCACCCTTCGACAGGCTCAGGGTGACACGGGCTCAGGGTGACAGGGTGCGGCGCTCCAGTAGACGGAGAGAAACGTCGGCAGCGACGGCGAGTACGCAGGCCGCGATGCTTCCGGCGAGGATCATCTGCGGCTGGTGCAGCGTTAGGCCATTGAAAATCAGCACGCCGAGCCCAACACCGCCGACATAGCCGCCCAGCGTTGCGATCGAGATCAGTGCGATGGCTGCGATCCGCACGCCGCCGATGAGCACCGGAAGCGCTTGCGGCAACTCGACTCGGAGCAGTACCTGGAACGGCGACATCCCCAAGCCCCGCGCCGCGTCGACTTGCGCCGGATCGACCGCCGCAATGCCGGCAACGACGTTGCGCGCCAGCATGAACTGCGCGTAAACGACCAGTGCGGCGAAGATTGGAGTGAAGCCGAGCCCAAAGAGTTCGACGAGCACCGCCAGCAGCGCCAGGCTTGGAATCGTGTAGATGGCGCCGAGCGCTCCCAGCAGCCACGGCCCGACGCGCGGGCGGCGCGCGGCCCACAATCCGAGCGGTACAGCGATAACGCAGGCAGCGGCAAGCGCGACGGTGACGAGTTCGAGGTGTTCGAGCGACAAGCCGGCCACGCGCGCCGCGTGCGAAAAAAGATAATTCATCGAGCCGAATCCCGCAGCAAGTCACGCGTGTGCAGGAAGTAACTGCGGTAGACGCCGTCGCCCGCGTGGGTGAGATCGCGCACGTAATCGGTCGCCGGATTGTCGAAGAGTTCGACCGGTGAGCTCGCCTGTTCGATTCGGCCCGCGCGCATCACGACGATGCGGTCGGCGAGGCGAAATGCCTCGTCGACGTCGTGCGTAACGAAGAGCGTCGTCGTCTTGAGTTCGCGCACGATCCCGACGAGTTCGCGCTGCAGCGACGTTCGAGCGACGACGTCTACAGCGCCGAACGGTTCGTCCATCAGCAGCGCGCGTGGGCGCGCAGCCAGGGCACGTGCGACTCCGGCGCGCTGAGCCTCTCCGCCGGAAAGCTGGCTCGGCCGGCGATCGCGATATCGTGCCGGATCGAGTCCGACGAGCTCGAGGAGTTCGTCGACTCGCTGCGATATGTCGGCGCGTTTCCACCCCAAAAGCGATGGAACGACGCCGATGTTCTGCGCGACGCTCATGTGTCCGAAGAGCCCGATCGCTTGAATGACGTAGCCGATGCTGCGCCGCAGCGCCACGGGATCGAGCCCGGTGACGTCGCTGCCGTCGAGCAGAACTCGCCCGGATTGCGGGTTGACGAGCCGGTTTACCGTTCGCAGCAGCGTCGACTTGCCACAGCCCGACGGGCCGAGAATCACGACGAGCTCGCCGCCGCCCAGCTCGAGCGATACTCCGTCGACGGCATTGCGATCGCCGTTTGCGTAGCGGACGACGACGTCTTCAAAGGCGATCGAGGCAGAGTTCACGTTCGCGCTCCAGTCAACTTCAGCGATTTGAGAAAGGCGGCGGCGACGTCGGCCGGATCCTCTTGCGCGCTCTCGATCTGGGCGTTCATCGTGCGCGCCGCGCGATCGGTGATCGCCGGAGACACGGCGTTGAGCACGCGCGCGATCTGCGGGCGGCTTGCGAGCGCAGCTTGACGCACCACCGGCGCGACGTTGTACGCGGACCAAAAATGCCGGTCGTCTTCCAGAACCACCAGACGGTCGGAAAAGATCGCGCCATCGGTCGTGAACGCGCTCGCAATATCGGCTTTTCCTTCGAGCAGCGCGGTGTACTTCAGCGCGATGTCGTAGGTTCGCACCGACGCGAACGCAAAGCCGCCGTAGGCGCGCTGCAGCCCCGGCAGCCCGTCGGGGCGCGACAAGAACTCTTGAATCGTGGCCAGGCGCAGCTGCGGCGCCGCGACGGCGACTTCGGAGAGCGTCCGAATTCGGCGGCTCGCAGCAATTTCGCTGGTGGTTGCCAAGCCTTGCGAGTCGTTCATCGGTGAGGGCGAGAGCCAGACGATTTCGAAGCGCTGCTTGAAGATCTGCGACACGATGCGATAGGCCTGTTGCGCGTTCGGAATCGGCGCGCGATGCAGAACGTCGATCAGCGCCGTTCCCGTATACTCGGGATAGAGGTCGATATTTCCGCGGCGCATCGCGGCGAGCGCTATTTCCGTCGACCCGAGATTGAAGATGCGTTCGACGCGCATGCCCGCGCGTTCCAGCGCCTGCGCGTAGATCTCGGCAATCAGAAACGACTCCGTGAAGTTCTTCGAACCCACGCGAACGCGCGACGCATCGAACGCGCAGCTCGGCAGCAGCACCGAACCGGCCAGCAGCGCGAGCGCACGCGCGCGAGAAAGGCTCACCGCCGCTCTGCCAAACGCCGGCCGGCCGCGCTCAAGAGCAGATCGGCGCACAAGGCAAGAGCGGCGACCAGTCCGGCTCCGATGAAGAGCAGCTCCGCGTCGTCGGTTTGCAAGCCGCGGACGATCTCGTCGCCGAGGCCCCCGGCACCGATGAAGGTCGCGAGCGTGGCGCTCGCGATCGTCTCGGTCGTCGCGGTGCGAAGCCCAACGAACGAGACGGGCAGCGCTAGCGGTACGACCACGCGGCTGAAGCGCTGCAGCGGCGTCATGCCCATTCCCGCCGCGGCATCGAGCGACGCCGCGGAGACGCCGCGGATGCCCAGGTCGACGCTGATGACGATCGGCGGAATGGCGAGCAGCGCGAGCGCAACGATCGCGGGCATTTTACCAACGCCGAGCCACGGCAGCAGCAGCATGAGCACCGCGAGGCTCGGAAGCGTCCGTCCGATGCCGGCCAAGGCCAGCACCGCTCCGCGAAACCACGACGCTTGGGCCGCCAAAATTCCCAGCGGAAGGCCGGCCCCGAGCGCCAAGACGAGTGCGGAAAGCGCCAGCTGCAAGTGCCCGGCGACGTGCGCGGCGAGGTCCATCGAGGCCACGCCGACGTTTTTTGTCCATCGGAAGGCGAAACCCGGCCCCGAACGCTAAGCAAAGAGACCACCTGTGATCACGAAAGCGCCCCCGTCTTCTCCAGCGAGCCCCATTCCCGCCCTCGACGATCCGTCGCTCTACATCAGCCGCGAGCTCTCGTGGCTGGAGTTTAACGACCGAGTCTTGGAAGAGGCGCTGGACGCGCGCAACCCGCTGATGGAGCGCCTGAAGTTCGTCGCGATTTACGGGACCAATCTCGACGAGTTCTTCATGATTCGCGTCGCGGCGATCAAACAGCAGATCGAGGCGCAGGTCGTGCGCCGTTCCGAGGACGGTCGTACGCCGACCGAACACCTCGCCGCCATCTCGGCACGCCTGCGTTCCTCGCTCCCGCAGCAGATGCGCGTGCTCAACGACGAACTGCTTCCCGCGCTCGAACGCGAAGGCATCCGGCTGCTGCGCGTCGGCGAGCTCGACGACGAGACGCAGGCACTGCTCGAGCGCGCCTTCGACGACAGCGTCTTTCCGGTTTTGACGCCGCTGGCCGTCGATAGCGGGCATCCGTTCCCGTACATCTCCAATTTGTCGCTGTCGCTGGCAGTCGAGCTGGAGGAGGCGACGAATGACGGCGTAGAGCTGCACTTCGCGCGCGTAAAGATTCCGCCGACGCTCTCGCGATTCGTTCCGGTCGAAGGGTCGGGCGAACGCACCTTCGTGCTGCTCGAAGACTTGATCGCCCATCACCTCGACGGGCTCTTTCCCGGCATGCACGTTCGCGACTCGTACCTCTTCCGCGTAACGCGCGACGCCGACCTCGACCTCCAAGAAGACGAGGCGGACGATTTGCTGCGCGCGATCGAATCCGAACTGCGCCGCCGCCGCTTCGGCGAACCGGTGCGCTTGGAGATCGAGCGCGGGATGCCGGAGTACATGCGCGATTTCCTCTGCAGCTCGCTCGAGCTCGAGCCGGTCGACTGCTACGAGATCGAAGGCCTGATGGCGTTGAGCGACCTTTGGCAGATCGTTAATCTGCCCGGCTATCAGCATCTGCGCGACAAGCCGTTCCTGCCGGCGATTCCCAAGCGCTTGATCGGCGTGACCGATATTTTTTCGCAGATTCGTGACGGCGACATCTTACTGCACCATCCCTACGAGTCGTTCGATCCGGTGATTCAGTTCCTGCAGCAGGCCGCCGAAGACGAGAAGGTGCTCGCGATCAAGGCGACCCTGTACCGCACCTCCGGCAAGAACTCACCGATCGTTCGAGCGCTGCTCACTGCCGCCGAAAATGAAAAGCAGGTCGCGGTCGTGATCGAGCTCAAGGCGCGGTTCGACGAAGAAAACAACATCGAGTGGGCAAAGCGGCTGGAGCGCGCCGGGGCGCACGTCGTCTACGGCTTTGCCAATCAGAAGGTTCACGCCAAGACGCTGCTGGTCGTAAGGGAAGACGAAGACGGATTGCGCCGCTACATGCACTTCGGCACCGGAAACTACAACGAAAAGACGGCGCGCCTGTACACGGACTTGAGCCTCTTTACGTGCCGCCCCGAACTGGGGACCGACGACGCTCAGCTCTTCAACGCGCTAACCGGTTTCTCCAAGGTTACCGACTATGAGGATCTGTGGGTCGCACCGGTGACGCTGCACCGCGAGTTGATCGCGCGAATCGATCGTGAAACCGAGCACGCACGCGCCGGCCGCCGCGCCGGCATCCGCGCGAAGGTCAATGCGATTACCGAAGGTGACGTCATTCGCGCGCTCTATCGCGCGTCCCAAGCCGGCGTTCCGGTCGATCTGATGGTTCGCGGAATGTGCGTGCTGCGGCCCGGCATCGCGGGCGTGAGCGAGAACGTTCGCGTGCGCAGCATCGTGGGACGATTCCTCGAACATTCGCGAATCTTCGTTTTCGAAAACGGCGGCGACCTCGAGGTGCACATGGCCAGCGCCGACTGGATGGGGCGAAATCTGGACCGGCGCGTCGAGATCGCGGTGCCGGTGCTCGATCCGGTGATGGCGGAGACGGTCGCCTCGCAGATCCTTTCCGTACTGCTCTCCGATAACGTAAAGAGCCGGGAATTGCAAAGCGACGGCAGCTATAAGCGCTGCGTCCCCGGGAGCGGACAGATGCCGGTCGATGCGCAGCGAGTCTTTCTCACGCAGGCGCAAGCGCTCGCCTAGGCCGATGAAAAATCTTAGCTACGGGCTCTTGAGCTGCGTCGCTTCCGGATTGCTGACGGGGTGCGGCACGTCGCAACCAAGCGCGCCAAGTGCCGTTGCGCAGAGCACGATCGCTGCGCCGGCGGATGACGGCCGCGTCGTTCCTCAGAGGTATACGAATCACAAGACGTTTTCGTTCACCGGCACCGCGCAGATCTTCAGGGTGCCGTCCGGCGTTCACATGGTCCGGGTAATCGCCCTCGGCGCCAATGGAGCCGGCGGCTCCAAAGGCGGCCATGGCGGCCGCGTGAGCGCCGATCTTCCGGTCAGTCAACTTGAGAATTTGCACGTATTCGTTGGCGGCAATGCATCTGATTCCGGCGGCGGCTTCAACGGTGGCGGAAACGGCGGAGACAAGTACGGTTCGAACGGCAACGGCGGCGGCGGTTCGACGGATATTCGAGAGGGCGCCGCCCTGCGCGATCGCATTTTGGTCGCCGGCGGCGGAGGTGGCGCCGGCGGCGCCGGCACGTACGGCCGCCGGAATATCGGGGGCAGCGGCGGAGGCCTGACCGGGGGTAGCGGCAACGGAGGCAGTTACTCGAGAATGGCCGGGGAAGGGGGCACCGGAGGAACGCAACGCCGTGGCGGCCGGGGAGGAAGCGGCGGTGAAGGAAGCACTGGTTACGGCACACCCGGCGGCGATGGACGCCTCGGCAAGGCGGGGCGCGGCGGAGCCTGGTGCCTAGGCAGCGGCGATTGCGGCTATAACGGCGGGGGTGGCGGTGGCGGCGGTGGCTACTTTGGCGGTGGCGGCGGCGGTGCTGGCGGCGGCACGGAAGACGACGGAGGCGCGGGCGGCGGCGGAGGCGGCGGCTCGTCGTACGTCGAGCCGACGGCGACCAACGTCAAGCTCTGGCGAGGGTGGAAGGATGCGAAAAATGGCCTGGTTGTTTTCAAATGGTGATTAACCCATCGGCAACACTGCGGTTTCCCCGTCACGTGGGCAGCGTTCTCGCCGGAGCCTTGCTGGTTGGATGCGCCACATCGGGGTCGTCAGTTAGCGTTCCCATCGCCGCGGCAAATCCGGCCTCTACTATTCAACTGGTGTTTCATTACGTCGGGCACAAGCAAATGTTCGTCGTGCCCAAAGGCGTCAAACAACTCAACGTCACCGTGAGCGGCGCGAGCGGTGGAACGTGGACCTCTGCGAGTTCCTATGGCTCCGCCGGCGGTAACGGTGGTTTGGTGACGGCGACCGTGCCGGTCCGGCAGCGAGAAACACTTGCCATCTTCGTTGGCGGGATGGGCGCGCCGTTCGTTGCCGGCTTTAACGGCGGCGGTACCGGCGGCACTGGCAATCCCTCCGGCGGCACTACCGGTGGCGGCGGTGGCGGCGGTGCTTCCGATATCCGCGAAAATGGCGATCGACTCGGCGATCGCATCATAGTTGCGGGCGGCGGCGGCGGTGGCGGCACGCCTGGAATTTACGATCCGCATAACGACGGAGGAGCCGGCGGCAGCACGACGGGCGCCAGCGGAGTCGCCGGCCACGATAAATGGGACGGGCACGCGGGCAAGGGCGGCACGCAAGATGCGGGCGGCGGAGGCGGAAAAGGCGGTCAGCTTACGTCTGGGATGAAAGGGCCTCCGGGTACGCCCGGCAAGCGTGGCCTGGGAGGTGACGGCGGCGGCGACGGTACCCGCGCCGCTGGTAACGGCGGCGGCGGAGGGGGCGGCGGCTACTTCGGGGGCGGCGGAGGCGGCGGCGGTTCGCTGGCGGCTAACGGCCTGGGCGGGGGCGGCGGGGCCGGCGGCGGCTCCTCATACGTCGAGCCGACTGCAACGAACGTCAAAAATCAGCGCGGCGAGGCCCCGACCGGAGACGGCCAGATAACCATTTCTTGGCAGTCGCAGTAGGTCGTTACTAGCTACGGCGCGCCGGTCAACCGGCGGTGCGCGCAAGTTCCAGCACGATCTTCCACTCGTGCGGCGTAACCGGTTGAACCGATAGCCGTTGTCCGCGACGCAGCAGCGGCATCGCGACGAGCCGCGGTTCGGAACGCATCCGCGCGAGCGTAACGGCATGAGCGAGCGGCTTCTCGTACGCGACGTCGACCATAAACCACAACGGTTTATCGAGCTTTGCTCGCCCGTCGAAGTACTCTCCGTCGCGATCGAACTGGGTGAAATCCGGATACGCCTCTTTCACGACCCGGCAGATTCCAACCGCAGCCGGCTGCGCGATGCTCGAATGGTAAAAGAGCCCGAGATCGCCGAGCTTCATCTCCATCATGTTGTTGCGCGCTTGAAAGTTGCGCACGCCCGTCCACGGCGTCGTTCCTTCGACGGCGAGCCGTTCGAACGAATAGGCTTCCGGTTCGGTCTTGAACAGCCAGTGCCGCGGCATTAGGGCGCGCTGCTGATCGTCACCGCTTTACTGACGTTTGCCGGGTGAAGCACGAGGAATGCTTGACCACCCTGCGGGTACTTCCAAAACGCGATGTAGTTGCCCGGAGTCGCGACGATCGTGTCGCCGTCGATCCACGACTGCCCCGCGTAGCGGGTGAGCCAGTTCTTGAAGTGGCTCAGACCCAGGATCGTCGCGCGGTGACCCGATATCTGCAGACGATAAATGTGCTCGAGCAGGCGCTCTTTGTTGTGCTGCGAGTTTTGATATGATTGCAGCGCGAAGTGCGCGCCGTCCCACTGCACGTGATCCACGCCGCCAAGGGTCTGGTCGAACGTAATCGTCACCAGCTTTGCGCTTCCGGGGAGGAGCTCGACCCCTTTGTTATTGCCGCTGGTAACGAACAGGTCGCCGCTCGCGTCGTACGCCGCCTGCGGAATGGCGCCGATGACTTTGCTCGTGTAGGTCGCCGGCGTGCCGGTTCCTCCCAAGTAGATTTCAATTTCCGGCGCGAAATCTTTACCGTCGTAACTGGTTACGGCGAGGTCACCCGTCGTCGGATCGACCGAACAACTCGCCGGAATCTGTCGAGCCGGAAGGGCGAGCGTCGAGATCGGCGACGTGCCTCCGTGCGCGAACTCGTAAACGTATCCAGCGGCAGATGGCTTGGAGCCGTTTTTGCCCGCGACGACAAACACGTTGCCCTTTGCATCGGCGCACATTCCGTGGATGGATGCCGGCGTCGTGAAGTTCCCGACGAGACTGCCGCCGGGATACGAATAGATCGTCCCCTCGCGTCGCGCGCCGACGTAGAGAAGGTCGCCGCCGCTGCCGCCCGCGCGGGAAGCGGTTGGGGCAGCCGGCAAAGACGGCGTCGTCTGCGGCTGGTTTGCAGCGCAGGCAGAGAACGCAAAGGCAAACGCAGAAAGACACGCCGCGCAGCGCGCCTGCTCGAGAAGCTTCAGCATACGGGCGCCCTTTCGCGAAGCGCGAAGCATGCCCTGGCAATCCAAGGTTCCATGTGCTATCGTGGGTCGGCTATGCAGCAGCGAGTTGTCCGTGCATCCAAGAACGGTTGGGATGGTGTAGAACCCAGCGGGTACGCGCCAAACGCTCCGCGTACGGGCGTGGCTCGGCATACGATCGTCGGCACTCGAAAGAACGATCCAAGCGAGCCTGGTCCTAAGATGGAACTGCGCTACTTCGAGGTCGCTCCCGGCGCCGCGTCACGCCTGGAAAAGCACGAGCACGAACACTACGTCGTCGTGCGTACGGGCGCGGGCTACGCCGTTATTGGCGACGAGGTCACCGAACTCGAGACCGACGACGTCGTTTACGTTGGCCCGCACGAGCTGCATCAGTTCGTCAATCGCGGCGACGCGCCGTTTGGATTCTACTGCTTTGTCGAAAGTTGTCGAGATTTTCCGCAAATTCCAAGCGCGGAGGAACTCGATCGGCTGAATGCTTCGCCGGCTGGAGCAATCGCGAAACCCCACGCCGTTCCGCCGCCGATTAAGCGCTAAGATCCCGTCTCGACGGGGCGCGAAGGATCGGCGACCCATTCGCTCCACGAGCCATTATAGATGCGCGATCCGATGAGGCCCGCGTGCTCCATTGCCAGGACGTTGACCGAGGCCGAAACTCCCGAACCGCACTGGTGAACCGTCTGCTGTGGGTCGAGCGCAGCCCGTTCGAACTCCAGCCGTAAACGTTCGGGTGACTTCAACGAACCGTCGGCCTCGAAGTTTTCCTTGAACCAACGGTTGCCGGCGCCGGGAAGGTGTCCGCCGACCGGATCGATCGGCTCGATCTCCCCAGAAAACCGCTCTTTCGCGCGCGCGTCGAGCAGTTGCATCGAGGGGTCGTGCAAGTTGGCGAGGACGTAGCGCGCGTCGACGACCATTTCGGGATGCAGTCGCAGGGTTATTCGCGCTTGTCGGGCGCGCTCCGGCGGTGCCGCCGTTATCGGATAGCCGGCCTTCGTCCACGCGGCAAGGCCGCCGTCGAGAATGGCGACGGCGTCGTGGCCGATCCAGCGGCAGAGAAACCACAACCGCGCTGCAAACATGTCGCCGCCGCCGTCGTAGGCGACGATCTGCGTCTCGTCGTCGACGCCGAGGTCGGCGAGGAAGCGCGCAAAAGAGTCCGGATCGGGCAACGGATGGCGCCCGTTTGTCCCGGTCTTTTCGCCCGCTAAATCTTCTTCGACGCCGGCGAAGAACGCGCCGGGAATATGCGACTCGTCGTACCAGCGCCGGCCGAGCGCAAAATCCGCAAGCGAATGCCGGCAGTCGATTACGACCAGCCCGGGCGATCCGAGGCGTTCGTAGAGCTCGCGCGGCGCGACGATCGTCGTAAAGGCCACGAGGCTAGCGCAGATTGATCGTTTGTTTCGGTTCGGGCGCCGTACCGCCGAAGGCTTCCTCGAGCGCCGTTTTTAACTCACCGCTGGCAGCCATCGGTTCGAGCACGTCGGTGTCGCCGTAAAACTTTCCGTTGATGAAGACCTTCGGCAGCGTCGGCCAGTCGGTCAGCTGCGAAAGCGCTTCGCGCTTGGGGATGTTCTCTAACACGTCGATCACTTCAAACGGGTAGCCGTACCGATTAAAGAACTCAATCGTCTCGAGCGTAAACCCGCATCGGGGAGCGGTCTTGGTTCCTTTTCCAAAAATTACGATGGGAGCGGCGGCAATTTCGCGCTCGATCTCCGCGTGCAGGTCGTCAGACATGCGAACTTCTCCTTAGCTTTCGTCTACGATGGTTTTGAGTTCGACCGCGTGGATGCGCCCGTCGTCGAGCGCCGCCTTGAGGGCGGAATAGACGAGCCGGTGCTGGTCGATCTTCGGCTTGTCGCGAAATGCTTGGGACCGCACGGTTACGTTGAAATGATCCATCGTTCCGGTCCGGTCGACGATGTTGACTTGAGCGTCGGGAAGGCGAGCTACGATCAGGCTCGTTAGCGCCTCGTCGTCGATCACGATCGCAGTCGCGGCGACGCCGCATTGAGCGTTTCGGCCAACTTGCGCGCCTCGCCAAAGGTCTCAGGCAACCGGTCTGCGCTCTTTCGCAGGGCGGCCGTCAAGCCCGTGGCCAGAACGATACCCGTCACGCCGAGCAGAACCGCCGGAACGCCGGTGGCGCGCAGCGGTCCGATTTCGATCGTGAAGGTTTTTTGCACGCGCGCACCCCCGCGCAGCAGCGCTCGCAACACTCGAGCTCTATTCTTCATTGTTCGGGCGTTTACGTCGAGCCGCCTGAGAAGGCCTGGCACCCTTGCAGACGAAGCGAGCGGGCTATGTTAGCCACGCTGATAGCCGCATGCTGCTTGATCGGCGGTACGGTACACGCGCCCAGCGGCGCACCGATCGCGCGGGCAGCCGTAACCCTGCGAGGGCCGCAATCGCTCTCCACGACGACCGACGCCAAAGGCCTGTTCACCGCTTCGGTGGCGCCTGGCCGCTACACGCTGTCGGCCGTCGCCGCCGGTTATGCGCCCGTGACCGTCAACACGGGGCCGATCGAGGAAGGGGCGCACTTCGACATCGTCCTCGAACCGAGCGACGCACCGAAACTGCGGACGATCGGTCAGGTTACCGTCAACGGTGGATACACGCTCGATCGCAACGTGATTCCGGAAATGGACGTTTCGCGAACGCAGATGGACGCGCTCGGGTACACGCAGGTGCTCGAAGGATTGCAGCAAGTCCCTTCGGTCGTGATCCAGCGCCCGGACGCGGGTGCGCCGACTGCGCCGGCGGTCGTTTCGTTACGAGGACCCGATCCATCGGAGGCGATGGTGACGCTGGACGGCCAGCAGCTCAACGACGGTAACACGGGCGACATCGATCTCTCGCAGTTCGCGGTACCCGCGTTCAACAGCGTTTCCGTTACCGAAGGCCTCGGGCCCAGCGATCTGGAGGGGAGCAACACGTTCGGCGGCGCGGTCAACCTCGTTTCGTTGCGGCCGACTCAAGAAGATCACTTGAATTTTTCGGGCTCGGCCGGCTCGTACGGAACGACCCAGAGCTGGATGAACGCCACGGGGTCGATCGGAAAACTCGGCTACGCTCTGGCCGGCAACGATTACCAGCAGGCGGGCCAGGTGAATCAATACTCCTGGGTCGTGCCTTCGAACAATCTTCCGGTCTACTGCGGCGAGCCGACCAAGACCAAGACGCCGAACTGCCCGTTCTACACGCACCTCGGCTCGACGATTTCGGCGCTGCTGGGCATGGTGAACCTCGACTACAACTTTTCGCAGCGCGCCGACATCGGCTTTCGCCTCTTTACCCTCGGCGACAACCGCGACGAGTCGAGCGCGCTCAACGGGATCGCCGGCAATCCAACTTGCGTTTTGAGCGGTCCGGGCCCCGGGTGCGGATTTACGGCCGGTCCCAACTCGCCCAACGTCGTTGCCAATCCGGTCTTCGGCGATCATATCGGTCAAGGAAGCGCGACGTTTGCGCAGAGCATTCGCGCGTACGATACGTATGGCCGAGCGCCGCTGGGAGCGGGCACGCTGCTTGCGGACTTCTATGCAAGCGATAACAACGTCGATTTTCAAGGCGGCGCGATCTCGCCGTACGACGTTTCGCACGTCGACACGCGCTACAACGAAGGGCTTTCGTGGGGGCGAAACTTTGACCAGAGCGAGTTTTCCTTCGGCGGGTACGCGCGACAAGAATCGCTGGCCGGGCTCGGGATCGACGGAGCGATCTCTCAGAGCATCGATTCGTACTTTTTCCGAGGCGCCCAACAAATCGGCAGCGACCTGCGCGTCTCCGGCGGGTTGTACGACTCGACCTATTCGACGTTCGGCGACTCGCTGAACTGGCGCTTGGGCCTGAGCGAAGATCTGGGTTCGACCAGCGTGGCGCGCTTCTCCGTCGGTACCGGTTTTCGGGCGCCGCTGCTCGCGGAGCGCTACTTCTTTCCGCCGGTCGTCGTCGACGGTAAGCTGCAGCCTAATCCCGGCGTCGGCCCCGAAGACCAGAACTGCGTCGTTCCCAACGGCAATCCCAACGAGCGTGCGGAACACGCCACCGAGTACGAACTCGGCTTCTCGCACCTCTTTTCGAACTCGTCGAACCTCGACGTTTCGATCTACCGTTCGAATCTGCGAGATACGATCGAAAACTTCTATCCAGGCGGGGGCGCGACGAGCTTCTGCAACTCGGCGCAGGGCTTTGCCTACGAAATTCCGATCAACATCGGCAACGCGGTGTATGAGGGAGCCGAGGCGCGTTACAAGCAGTTCTTCCGACGGCAAGATCTCACGATGACGCTCTCGTACGGCCTCAACGTCGCCTATCCTTACGCACTGGGGCCCTGGGTCTCGAACCCGACGTCGGGCGGAACGCTGGTCGACGACGAGCAGTTCCTCGGTGTTCCGCAACAGCAGGGTTCGGCGGCATTTCTGTGGGCGCGTGACGGCTGGCACGCATCGACGGCCCTGACGTTTGCCGGCAAGAACAATACGCTGAGCCAGCCGCCCTACACGCTCGTGGACGCAGCGGCCGGAAAGAACTTCGGCCGCATCGATTTCACCGTCGCCTTCACGAACATCTTCAACGCCGTCTCGGGACCGTTCACGATGTACGACGCGGGCGTTCCGTATCGCGGGCTCTACGCCGGTTCGAACAACAGTCAGTTTCTCGCCAACTTCCCGACCGACCAACTCTTCATCCAGCCCGCTTCGGTCAAGTTCATCATTACCGTCCACGAGTGAGCACGATGCGGGCGGTGCGGCTGCACGAGGTTTCCGGTCCGCAGGGACTGCGCATCGACGACGTTACGTTGCCGGCGCCCGCGGAGGGTGAAGTGCTCGTTCGAATCCGCGCGGCAGCGCTCAATCGCCGCGACGTCTTCATCACGCAAGGCCTCTATCCGAAGATTGCGCTGCCCGTGACGCTCGGTTCCGACGGTGCCGGCGAACTCACCGACACCGGCGAAGAGGTTGTGATCGATCCAATGCTCTCCTGGGGCGACGATCCGCACGTTTGGGACGCGTCGAAGGCAAGCATTCTGGGCATGCCGCACGACGGCACGTTCGCGCAGTACGTCGCCGTGCCGAAAGTTAACGTCTATCCCAAACCGGCGCATCTTTCCATGCAAGAGGCCGCCGCGATTCCACTGGCCGGCCTCACGGCGTACCGCGCACTTTTTACGCGCGGCTCGTTGGCGCGCGGCGAGACCATCCTCATTCCGGGTGTTGGGGGCGGCGTGCAAACCTTCGCGCTGCTCTTTGCCAAACAGGCCGGCGCGCGCGCGATCGTTACCTCGAGCAGCGATGAAAAACTCGAGCGCGCGAAGAGCCTCGGCGCCGATCTGTGCGTCAACTATCGAACCAATCCGGATTGGGCGAAGTCGCTTCGCGAGGCCGGCCCGATCGACATTGCGGTCGATTCAACGGGCGGCGAGACGCTTCGCAAAGCGCTCGATATCGTACGCCCGGGAGGCCGGGTCGTCGTTTACGGCGGGACCACCGGCGAGGCGAGCATCAAACTGTTTCCGCTCTTTTGGAAGCACTTGACGATCCTGGGCACGTCCATGGGGAGTCCCGGGGACTTCACCGCGATGCTCGACCTTTTCGGAAAAGGGATCCGTCCGGTCGTCGACCGGGTATTCTCGCTCGGAGAGACATCCGCGGCGGCGCAGCACCTGCTCGACGCCAATCAGTTTGGAAAGGTCGTGCTGAACGTCGACGGCTAGACCTATAGGGCGCGCCCGTCACACGACCCGTTTGGAGGCGGGTCGTTATTGTAGATCGGGCCGGAATGGGCGACCGGCATTTTGTCGTTGGGATAGAGTATCACCGGAACCTTGCCGTCGGGCGTCAGCTCTCGCTCGCATTTGAACACCTCTCGCGGCCGAGAGTGCGCGTCGCCGCCGACCCAAAGGTCGAACCACAGTTTCTTGCAGCCGTTGCTGCCGCTGCCTTTCTTGGGGCCCGATGCGGCGCACAGATCCTCGCGAATGAAATACTGCTTGATGAACGGCACGTAGATTCTGATGCCGTAGGGAATTCGCTTGTCGTTGGCGCGCTCCGTGGCGAAGGTCGTCGGATTGCAAAAGGTTCCGTCACCTCCCGCGTGCCGATGAATGACACCATGCGCGATCTTGTTGCCGGGCGGCGAGTTGTCCGGCCAGCCATAGAAAGTGATCGTGGCCGAGACCGTCTGTGGATCCTGCTTGTCTGAATAGCACGCGGCGCGCGTGGAGGACGGTTGGGCCGAAGGAAGCAGCGGGCCGGCCGATCGTCCGCAGGACGCCAGCGAAATCGCAACCGCGACTGTCAACCATCGGCGCGAACCAATCACAGTGAAGCGGTGTTCGAAGCGCTTCACTGGGCCCCTTTGACGAGCCGGTACTCGTCGAAGGAGTCGAGCCGCATCTGCGTGCCGAGTTCGGCCTGCAGCAGCGCCGCTTCTTGCGCGCCGACGATCGCTTCGAGATCGGGATTGAGCATCTCGAATTCGGCCGGACTCGGCGCGCGACCCGCCGGCGACGATTCGACGCGCCCTTGCTCTTCGAGCGCGAGAAGATGCGCGAGAATCTGCCGCGCCATCGCCGGCCAAAGCGCCACACGCTGCTGCGAGTAGATCTCGCGCACGAGATCGGGAATCGTGCGCGGGCCGGCCGATAGCGCAGCGGCGATCTGTCCCTCGCGCATGTGCCGATGAGCGATGTATTCGGCGATCTTTGCCGGCGCGTCTTCGACAATTGGGCCGTGGCCCGGATAGATCGTTCGCGCGCCGGCGAACTCTTGCGAAAGTCTCGCGAGCGTGCGCAGATAGGCAGGCATGGCGCCGCCGGGTGGAGCGACGACGCTGGTGCCTTCGCCGAGAATCGTATCGCCGGTGAAGAGCGCCCGTTCGGGTGCGAGATAAAAAATTGCGTGATCGAAACTGTGGCCTGGTGCGTCCATGGTCCGCAGCGAGAGCGAGTTGATCGTAAGCTCGGCTTCGAGCGGGAGGTCGACGTCGTGGGCGACGCGGCAGGCCGGATGCGCGTAAACTCGCGCGCCGGTGCGCGCGGCCAGCGTTGCGGCGCCTGCCGTGTGATCGGGGTGTCCGTGCGTCAGAACGATATGACGGATCGCCGAGCCGGATGCGGCGGCGGCCTCGACGAGCGCGTCGAAGTGCGCCGGCAGCGGAGGCCCGGGATCGATGACGAGTGCCGCGTTCGCGCCGCAGTCGAGCACGTAGGAGTTCGTTCCCGAGAGCGTCATCGGTGACGGGTTGGCCGCGCGCACCAGTGTTACCATGCGTTCTCCAGTACGGGCGGAATCGCAAAGTCGTCGTCACCATCGAGCGGCATGATCGTCAGAACCGTTTTGTCGCGCGCGTAACGCTGCGCGCTTTCAACGGAGTCAAAGGCGGCCAGGCGTTCCAGATGTTTGATCGTCGGATAGACGAGGTGCATTTCGCCCTTGCGGTAGCGCTCCAACGCAACGCTGGGGTGAATCCAAATGCCGTCGTGCGTTTCGTACGCGTCGGCTTGGGCGGCTTGGTTTGCCGGCGCGACCGCAAAGAAGAAGTGCGTATTGTACCGGCGCGGTTCGCTCGCCGGCGTAATCCAGTGCGAAAAGAGCGCCAGGGCACGCGTGTCGGCAAACCAGTCGCGCCGGAGCAGATACTCAGAGAACGGAAGCTCGCCCGATCGCATCGCGGCGCGCGCGGCTGCGGACGCGTCTAAATCGGCCGCCGTCATTTCGACCGTCCGTTCTGCCGCGTCGGACGCGAGCAGGACGCCGGCCTCTTCGAAAAGTTCGCGTACCGCCGCAACGAGCAGCGAGCGGCCCGCGTCGAGCTCGACGGCGGCCTCGCTGCTGGAGAGCGCCGGAGAAACGGTCGCGCGAAACTCTTTACCCACTCGCTCGGCCTCGAGGCCCGCGCTACGCGCTTGCATGTCGGTGGAAGAATCCTGGGCCTCGATCGTACCCCCGGGAAAGACGAACGCGTCGGGTGCGAAGGTGCTGCGGGCGCTGCGGCGCGTGAGATAGACTTCAAACGGCGAGCGCGCGAGGATCACCGTCGCGGCCAAACGCATATCGCTCACGGCAGTAGCGTCCTGTCAGGGCGTGGCGAAAACCTCTCTCATGCGAGTAGCACTGGGAAGCGACATGGCCGGCGAGTTGCCCGAAGCGATCGACCGTTGGCTGCGGGAGCGATCGTTCCAAACTCGTCTGTACGGAGCGCTGGCCGAGAACGCCGACGACGCCTGGCCTTCGGTCGGGCTCAGCGTCGCCGAAGCCGTTGCCGGCGGTCACGCAGATTTTGGAATCCTCTGCTGCTGGACGGGCACCGGCGTGAGCATCGCCGCGAACAAGGTTCCCGGGATTCGAGCGGCGCTCTGCGCCGACGCTCAGACGGCTCAAGGCGCTCGCGAGTGGAACGATGCCAACGTGCTCTGCCTGAGCATCCGCGCGACCTCCGCGGCCCTCGCCGCCGAAATCTTAACCGCATGGTTTGCGGGCAGCCCAACCCAGGACCCCGCCTACCGCGCAATGATCGACTCCCTCCGGGATCGAGACCAGAAGATGAAAGCAGAAGGGCGGCGCACTCGCGCCGCCCCCTAGTTTTCTGCCGTTCGCCGGAAAGTAGAACTAACGCTACGCTTCCGGCACCGCTTCTCGGGCGGTTTCGGCGACCGTTCTCGCCGTCCTGACCAGAGAGGCCGATTCTACCAAAATCATATGCCTTTACTCAATATGTCTGGAACGAAAATCCAGGCAGAGAGGGCGAGCAGAGCCCAGTTCACCGCATGGGACGTCCAACAATACGGGCAGCTTCGCCGGGTTACGAAGAGCAACGAGTAGCCGAGCAGCGCCGACGTGGCCGCTGCGAACAAGGCAACGACGAGCACGAAAATCGTCGCGGGAGGGCCGACGAACCACACGGCGATCGCGAGAGCAGGGTAATAAAGCGAACCGAGCAGGGAATTAGGTATGCCAAAGAGGTGTGCCCGCGGCGTTTTTACGACGCTTGGCCCCGAAAGCTCACCGCGTGCCGCTCGTTGGCTCTTCCGTAGCATGAAAAGCGAGGCGTAGAGCCCAACTCCGCACAAGACCGTGATCAATCCGCGTACGATCATCGCTTGAGCCGCTTTCTTCGCCGGTGCGCCGCCGTGGCGCTGCTGGCAGCTTCCTTTGCCTTGGCGTTCTTCGTCATTCGCTATCAACCGCGGGTCGAACACGAAATTCGGATCATCGGGCCGTTTGCATATCCGCTGGCGATCGCCATCTTTGCCGTCGTCGCCTCCGCCCCGTTTTCGGTGACCGATGCGCTGGCGATCATGAACGGCGCGATCTTCGGCCCGATTCGCGGAACGATCATCGATGCGGCCGGTCTATTTTGCGCGGCGCTGCTCGGCTATTGGATTAACTTGCATGCGACCAAGCTCTTCGATCTGGAACGATCGCTCGAGCGCCTGCCGCCCTGGGTGAAACGATTCCCCATCGGGTCGCCGGCCTTTTTACTCGCGGTGCGGATCATTCCGGGTTTCGGCGGCACGGTTGCGACCACGACGGCCGCGACTTTCCGGGTACCGATATGGATTCACGTCTGGACGATGTGCGCCATCGCCGTGCCGGTCTGCGCGCTGCTGACGATCTTCGGCGATCGGGTAACCGTCGCGCTGCACGGTTACGAGTGGCGGGCCAGCCATTACGCGCATACGTACTGCCTTACCCACCGTTGCCCGCACTTCCACTTCCGCCGTCGCCCCGAGCCATCGCCTTCGCCATGACGCCGGTAATCGTAGCCGATCCTACCGCGCTCGCACGCCTCTGCTTGGAGGTGCGCGATGCCGCGCGCGTTGCGCTGGACACCGAGTTTCACGCCGAACGCACGTATTCGCCGCGATTGATGGTCGTGCAGCTGGCGTTCGACGACGGCGCCGCGATCGTCGACGCGCTTGCATTGCCCGACCTGCGCGAACTGGTGCTGGCGTTGACGCAGACGACGGTCGTCGGTCACGCACTCTCCGCCGACCTCAAGATCTTCGCCGAGCGCTACGAGCTCGTGCCGTCGCGCGTCTTCGACACGCAAGTAGCGGCGTCGTTTCTCGGGTATGGAATGCAGGTGTCGCTGGCCGATCTCGTGCGCAGCGTGCAGGGCGTGCGACTAGCAAAATCGCAGACCGTCAGCGATTGGTCGGCGCGACCCTTCTCCGAACGCCAAATCGAATATCTCGTCGGCGACGTCGTCCACTTGCTGCCGGTATGGGACGCGCTGCTGCCTCGTCTGGAGCAGAAGGGGCGCTACGAGTGGGTGTACGAGGAATGCGCCGAGCTCGGCGATATCGAGCGATACCGAATGGACGAGCGTCGCGCATATCTGCGCATTCCCGGGGCGCCGCGGATGAGCCGTCGCGAGCTGGGAATCTTGAGCGAGCTCGTACGCCTGCGCGACGATGTCGCTCGCGATCGCGACCTTCCCGTACGGTACGTGCTGCCCGACGACGTCGTGGCCGGGCTCGCCACGATCAAGCCGGCGCGTCCGGACGATTTTGCGCAGTTGCGCCGCTTCGACGGCGGAATGAAGCGACAGCTCGGAGCGGCGATCCTTCAGGCGGTCGCGCGCGGTCAGGCAATTCCCGAAGAGGACCTTCCACATCGTCCCGTCCGGCCGGCGACGCCTTCGCGCGATGCGCTCGTCTCGCTGCTAGGCGCGACGATCTCGGAGATCGCGCGGGAAGCGGGACTGCCGCCAAGCCTGCTGGTTCCGCGCGCGGCACTCGAGCGCGTCGCGCGCGAGACCCCGCCCGATCGCGCGAGCTTTGAGCAAATTTTAGCGTTGCAGCCGTGGCGGCTCGCGTTGGTGGCCGATCCCCTATGGCGCCTCCTCTGCGGGTACGCTTCGTTAAAAATCGAAGGCTACGCGAACGGCGATCCCAAAGTACGGCTGTTCGATGAACAACCATCCGAATAGCTTCAACGCGCTCGACGAGCTTCGCGCCGGCGACCGTTCCTACACTTACTTCCGCCTGGCGGCAACCGAAGAGAGCGGTAACGGAAAGCTTTCCCGGATCCCGTTTTCGCTGAAGATATTGCTCGAGAATTTGTTGCGATGCGAGGACGGCGTCAGCGTCACCAGAGACGACGTCGAAGCGCTGGCGCGCTACGAAGTGGGCGCCCGCAAGGAACGCGAGATCGCGTTTTCACCGGCACGCGTGCTCTTGCAAGACTTCACCGGCGTGCCCTGCGTCGTCGACCTGGCGGCGATGCGCGACGCCATGGCGGAGATGCACGGCGATCCGCGCAAGATCAATCCGCTGCAGCCGGTCGAACTCGTGATCGATCACTCGGTGCAAGTCGACTACTTCGGTTCGAACGCGTCGCTCGAGAAGAACACCGATCTCGAGTTCGAGCGTAATCGCGAGCGCTACGCGTTTTTGAAGTGGGGACAGTCCGCGCTGAGCGGCTTGCGCGTCGTTCCGCCGGGGACGGGCATCGTTCATCAAGTCAACATCGAGTATCTGGCGCGCGTCGTCTTCGGGCTCTCCGCCGACGCGAAGGTGCCGCCGCTCGCCTATCCCGATACCGCCGTCGGGACCGATTCGCACACGACGATGGTCAACGGCCTTGGCGTTCTGGCGTGGGGCGTCGGCGGAATCGAAGCCGAAGCCGCGATGCTCGGGCAGCCGGTGACGATGCTGATTCCGCAGGTCGTGGGCTTTCGTTTGGAGGGTGCGCTGCGGGAAGGCGTGACCGCGACCGACTTGGTGCTGACCGTAGCCGAGATGCTGCGGCGCAAGGGCGTCGTCGGAAAGTTCGTCGAGTTTTACGGTAGCGGGCTCTCGGCGCTGCCGGTCGTCGACCGCACGACGATCAGCAACATGTCGCCGGAGTTCGGATCGACCGTAGCGATCTTCCCGATCGACGACCGTACGCTCGAGTATCTGCGGCTCACCGGACGTTCGCGGGAGCAGATCGATTTGGTGGAAGCCTACGCGCAAGCTCAGGGGCTCTTTCGCACCGACGCGACCCCCGATCCCGAGTTTGCCGACACGCTCTCACTCGATCTTGCAAGCGTCGAGCCGTGCTTGGCGGGTCCGAGCCGCCCGCAAGACCGCGTGCCGTTACAAGACGTCAAGCGCAACTTCCAGGAGGCGACCAAAGAGTGGATCGCCTCGCGCGAACGCAACGGTGCGATCGCGCGCTTCGAAGACGAAGGCGGAGGCGGAACGGCGACGATAGCGCAGACGTCGATGGACATCTTCGACGGCTCCATCGTGATAGCTGCGATTACGAGCTGCACGAACACGTCAAATCCATCGGTGCTGATCGGCGCCGGTCTGCTCGCGCGCAATGCCGTCGCGCTCGGCCTGAAAACGCAGCCGTGGGTCAAGACGTCGCTCGCGCCCGGTTCCAAAGTGGTCACCGATTACTTGAACAAGGCGGGGCTGCGCGAGCCGCTCGATCGGCTGGGATTCAATCTCGTCGGGTACGGCTGCACGACGTGCATCGGGAACTCCGGCCCGCTGCCGGCCGAGGTCGCCGAGACCGTCGCCGATCGCGATTTGATCGTCGCGGCCGTCCTTTCGGGCAACCGCAACTTCGAAGGGCGCATTCACGCTCAGGTCCGGGCGAACTATCTGGCATCGCCGCCGCTCGTCGTCGCCTACGCGCTCGCGGGCCGCATTGACATCGATTTGACGAGCGAGCCCATCGGCGTCGACCGCGACGGGCGCGCCGTCTATCTGGCCGAGATCTGGCCCAGCGATGACGAGATCTCCGCAACGATGGCGAAGGCGATCGGCGAAGAGATGTTCTCCGCCGAATACGCGCACGTTTTCGATGGCGACGAGAACTGGCGCGCGCTGCAAGTGGAAGGCAGCGAACGATATCGCTGGGATCCCAAGTCAGAGTACATCAAGAAACCGCCGTACTTCGAAGGCATGCCCGAACGCCCGGCACTGCCGGAAGACATTCGCAGTGCACGCGCGCTCGCGGTGCTCGGGGATTCAGTGACGACCGACCACATCTCGCCGGCGGGCAGCATCTCAAAAATCAGTCCGGCGGCGAAGTATCTGATCGAGCACGGCGTCGAAGCCGCCGATTTTAACTCGTACGGCGCGCGTCGCGGCAATCACGAGGTGATGGTTCGCGGAACGTTTGCCAACGTACGGCTGCGCAACGTGCTAGCCGATGGGGTCGAAGGCGGCGTCACGCGGTATCTGCCGACCGGCGAGCGGATGTCGATCTTCGATGCGGCGATGCGCTACCGCGCCGATGGCACGCCGCTGATCGTGCTGGCGGGCAAAGAGTACGGTTCCGGTTCGTCGCGCGATTGGGCGGCCAAGGGTCCGCACCTGCTCGGAATCAAGGCGGTCATCGCCGAATCGTTCGAGCGCATTCATCGCAGCAATCTGATCGGAATGGGGGTCTTACCGCTGGAGTACGTCGACGGCGCCGATCGTTCCACCTACGCGCTCACCGGCGAGGAGATCTTTGAAATCGATGGACTTGCCGGCGGCGTCGAGCCGCAAATGCGCGCCCACGTCAAAGCGACCGATCCGGCCAGTGGCAGGTCGATCGACTTTCCGGTTCGAGTTCGGATCGACACGCCCAACGAAGCGGAGTACTATCGCCACGGCGGTATCCTCCAGTACGTGTTGCGCCAGCTGCGCAACAAGTCCTGACGCACCCGACGCAAGGAGAGCCTCGTGCAATCGACGTCGATTCCCGGCATCGCGATGTACTCGCGCTGGCAGACCGATCGCGGCGTGTACTTCAACTCGTACTTCATCGAGGCCGAAGGCGGAAATCTCCTAGTCGACCCGCTGCCGGCCGACCAGTCCGATCTCGATGCGATGACGGCCGCCGGCGGCGTCGCCTGGATTGCCGTTACCAACCGCGACCACGAACGTGCGTCGAGCGAGCTCGCGGCTCGCTTCGGAGCGCGAGTCGCCGCCGGTGCGGCCGATGCGAGCGATCTCTCTCGCGCGCCCGATCGGCTGCTGCGCGACGGCGACGAGATCGGCCCGGCGCGCGTCATCGCGCTCGACGGGCTGAAGACGGCCGGCGAGTTTGCACTGTACCTCGCGGCAACGCGAACGGT
>DATAWH010000081.1:0-3307 GCA_036267315.1 Candidatus Cybelea sp.
GGCGTGCTGCTCGTGCGCCGGGCAGGGCGATTCCCAGAGCGCGGAATCTTCATCGGCGCCTTCCTCCGCGCAGGAACAAAAGGTGACCGTGCTTTCGGCGCTCCACCGCGGAAGCTGGCCGAGTTCGATCGTGTTTACCGGGAACTGGCAGCTCATACGCGATCGCAGCGACGGCCGGTTCGACGGATCGAGCTCGCGTTCGTTTCACGTGGGAGACACGATGACGCTGATCTTCACGGGACGGCGCTTCTGTATCTACGGGATACGCGGCAAAAACGGCGGCAAGGGCCAAGTTCTCGTTTCCGGTCGTCCGCCGCAGACGATCGACTTTCACGCTGCCACCAAAGAAGTGCACCGTTTGCTGTTCGACAGCGGCGACTTGCCGGGAAGAGTCCAAACCGCGAGCCTCTCGGTCTTACAGCCGGCCGGGCGTCTCCACGGGTACGTCAACGTTGAAGAAGTCGAGGTCCGCTAGGGTGAGGTCGCGTCCCGATGGGAAGCCTCCATCGGGAGCACTTTTATGTTGCGGGTTTCCACCGAACCCACACCTTCGGCCCAGAACCCCGCGTCAATAAACTGCGCGCTCCGAGGAACCTTGAACGACATTTGAAATGGGGTCCAGCGCGCAAGGCTGGAAGCAACGAACGGGTCGGCTTGCGCGGAGCCCACGATCGAGCCGGCCGACGCCGTTGCCTCACCGAAGGGGTAGACGAAGCCGAGCAGATCGGCGGACCGAAGTTCGCCGGTGATGCGGACGGTCAGCCCCGCATACGGAGCCGCGTCGAAGCGACGCAGAAGCGTGTTTGGCGACGCGTTTAACCCATCGTCGTTGTTAAGAGCGGCGCCGTCCGCAGACGCGGTCACCGTTACGTCGTCGAAGCCCAAGCCGGAGACCAGCCAGAGGCTTCCGTCGTCCGAACGAACTTCGCGCTTCATCTGCGAATACTGACTGCGCTCGGTCGACGCCGTGCTCTTGGCAGCATAGACGAGGCCGTCAAAAGACTTCGGAACGACCATCGAGACCGCGTATGCAGGGTGAGCCGGGTCCATCGTCGCGCCGATTTCTTCGACCGGGCGCTGCGTTGAAAAAAACGACCACAACGGCGTACCGCTTCGTAACCCGCGAAGGTCGACGAAGACCGCCGCGGCGCCCAGCGAGTTAAACAGCGAGGCGATCGTATCGTTGGCGTCCGGCGGGACCGTTACGGCCTCCAGGCCGTGCCCGCTTACGATCGCGCGTACCGTACCGCTTCCAAACGTCTGCCCGATCGCGTAGTAGTTCCGTCCAAAAGCGGAACGAAGATATTCGCCCATCGGACGGTCGTTCAAATCGGTCGATCCGTTGAACAGCGGGCGAGTCCCAACATGGAAGTTGTGCGCCCAGAGCGCAATCTTTTCCGTAGGATAGGCGGCGGCGATCCACTCGACGTTGTCGGCCATGTCGCGATCGCGCGCTGCACTGCGGGCTTCTTCGCTGCGGTTCTTCGAATCGAGATACTGCAGAATCGTCGCCACCGAGTGCTCGGCGATTGCGTCGCCGGGGGCATTTTGCAGGGTTTGAAGCCGTTCGCCGACACGAACGACCTGCTCTCGGCAGCCGGGCGCGGGGATCGCCCCGCGACGAGAAGCGGACTCGGCCGCGCATTCGAGTGCGGCGCGCGCCGCCGCGGCTTCGGCGGGATCGTTGCGGTGCAAGTACGTGGCCAGATAACCAATCGCGCCCATCGGATCCTGCATGTCAATGCCGACGAAGCTGAGTGCCGGACGACTGCCCCGGCGCAGGTTGTAATCGCGCATCCACTGCACGAGATCCACCATCTCGGGCGTATCCCACGTCCAGAACGCTAGAGAGGCCACGGCTTGCTGCGCCGTTCCTTTGCCGGTCTTGATGAAGCGGTCCACGTACAGCCCCGCGCCCCAGTACGCCTCTAGAGCAAAGACCGTGAAGCCTTTCTTTTCAACTAAATATTTAAACAGGCGGTTCTTGAAGGCGAAGAACTCGCTCGAACCGTGGCTGCCTTCGCCCATCGCCACGATTCGCGACTCTCCGACTGCGGCGCCGACGCCGGCAAGGGCATCGGGATCGGCGTTCAGTGCGAGCGTTGGAATCAGCACGGCGCGGGCTTTAAGTGCGGCAACGGCCACTTTCGTTGGTGGAAGTTGTTCCTGCTGGTCCTCAACGAGTTTGCCATCAACATAGGCGACCGCGTCGTGCATCGTACTCAGCGTAAGCTTCCACCTTCCGTTCGCGTCGCGCGTCCACGTATCGGTGAGATGCACGAGGCCGTTTAGCGTTTTTGCGACGCCGTCGACGTTCAACGTTCCGGTATAAGAATAGGAGACGCGAGCGATCGCGCGATCGCCGCTGACCGTTAAGGCGGCGAGGTGATAGGTGAGGGCCGTCAGAGTCGTTCCGGAATCCGGCCCAGTCTCGTCGCTGATAAAGGCTTTGCGCGTCTCCACGGAGCCGTTCATCAGGCGTTGGTAGAAAGTGCCGGTCAAAAGGAGCGACAGATTGGCCGCATTCTTTGCGATCAGCGCTTCTGCCAGGATTTTGTAGTTGGCTTCAATGCTCGCACCCGGCGGCAGCGTCGAACCTGCAACCGGCGCGGCGATCGTGCAGAGGCAGCTCGCAAGTACGCCGATCGCGCGCAGCAGCTTAGGGCGCCGCGCCATTTTCCGGGTTCGGCGGCGGGAGCGCGAAATGAACGGCCGCTCGGCAGAGCCCCTTTACCAGCCGGAGGCGAAGAACGCTGGTGAAGCCGGTATCGATCCGAACTGGGTCGGAGGTAAAGCTGAACGATCCGTCCGGCGCCGATAGCGTCGTCTCTATTACTTGGTTGGAATTCAAAGAGAGGACCGCTACCGATACTCCCGAGACGGCGTGGCCTTGGTAGTCGACGATCCTTCCCGCGATCTCCGGCGGTTGCATGAGAGCCGCGATCATCAGGGTCAAGCCCAAAAACAAATGCATAACGCCCCTTCCGTTCGGTGCCGCCTAGAAGCAAATGAAATCTTCTCCATTACGGGAGACGCACATGCCTCACTCGGGGCGGCGGAAGGCGCTGTTCCGGGGCGCCCAATGGGAAAGAGAAAAGGGACCGCAGAGAGCACGGTCCCTTTTAGCCACGCGGCCGATCCTGTGGAAAGGCCGCGGTGACTTTCGAAACGGCGAAGCTACATCTTCATGCCGGGCATTTTGTTGCTGGTGCTCTTAAGCCCATACGAGCTGAAGTACAAGTAGAAGTTTGAGGTCACGTCGGCGCTGGCTTGCTTTTTCGCCTGGGCCGCTTTCAGCTTGGCGATC
>DATAWH010000082.1:0-9188 GCA_036267315.1 Candidatus Cybelea sp.
TGCGGGGAGGAAAAGCATCGGAGGCGTTCTATCTAAGGAGGTCGCCGGGCAAGTGGCGGAACTGGCAGACGCGCTGGATTTAGGTTCCAGTGGGGCGACCCGTCAGAGTTCGAGTCTCTGCTTGCCCATACGCACGCTCGAGGGAACGCATGTGCGGAAGTAGCTCAGTGGTAGAGCATCGCCTTGCCAAGGCGAGGGTCGCGAGTTCGAATCTCGTCTTCCGCTAATTATTGAATATATATGACCAGCTCGACATTAAACCGGCTCGCTCCCACGCAGGTGGAGCTCGAGTTTTCCATCACCAGCACGGAGCTCGCGGCGGCCGAAGACCGGGCGTACCGCAAGCTTGCCAAAGACGTCCGCCTCCCCGGCTTTCGTAAGGGCAAAGTTCCGCGCAAGATCTTCGAGCAGGCCTACGGCGGCGACGCCGTTACCAGCCAGGCCGTCGAGGACGTCATCCCCGAGGTCTACGCCAAAGCGGTCCGCGAGCACGACCTCGATCCGGTCGACCGGCCCAAGGTCGAGGTACTGGAAGAGAGCGACGGACGGCCCTCCCGGCTCAAGGCAACGGTCGAAGTGCGGCCGACGATCGAGCTCGGCACCTATAAAGGTATTACCGTGCCTCGCCCCCCCGGCGAAGTCAGCGACGAAGACGTCGAACGCAGCCTGAATGCTCTGGCAAAGGAGCGAGCGACCCTCGTTCCGGTCGAACGGGCGGCTGCGATGGGCGACGTCGCCACGATCGATTACGCGGGCACGGTCGACGGGGGCGTCGTGTTCGAGGGGGGTAGCGCTGCAGGCCAAAGCGTCGAGCTGTCCGAGGGTCGTTTCGTCCCGGGGTTCGTCGCGGGCATCGTCGGCATGAACGCCGGCGAAACTCGCAACGTCGACGTGCGCTTTCCCGACGATTATCCGTCGCCGGCGGTCGCCGGTAAACCGGCCGTCTTTGCGATTACGCTGCACGAACTCAAAGAGTACGAGCTCCCGTCCATTGACGACGAGTTTGCGCGCGCCCTCTCCAGTAACCAATCGGTCGAGGAGTTAAAAGCCGACCTGCGCTACCGCCTCGAAGCAGTTTCGAACGCTCGCATCCGGCGCGCCGTAGGCAACGTCATCGTTGAAAAGCTGCTTTCAACCCACGATTTTCCGCTGCCGCCCACGATGGTCGAGTCCGAGCTCGAGCACTTAATGGAGGACGCGGCGGCCGGGGCGGCCTCCCAGGGTACGTCGTTTGGCGATCACCTCAAGCAGATCGGTAAGACCGAACAAGAACTCCGCGCTTCGCTCCGCTCAGAGGCCGAATCGCGCGTAAAAACGACCCTTTTGATCGAGCAGATCGCAAAAGCAGAAAAAGTCGCCGCCACGCCCTCGGACGTTGCGCTCGAAGTTGAAGCGCTCGCGCGCCGATACGGCCAGCCGCCGGCGCGAATACGCAAGGCGCTCGGTAACAACTTACTCTCCTTGATGGAAGGGATCGTCAGAAATAAGACGCTCGACTTGCTGATCGATAGCGCCCACCTCGTGGCCGACCAAGAAACCCCGCGGCCGGCGTCGTAGTTAAACGGCTCATGGGACATTTAGTACCGATGGTCGTGGAGCAGACGGCGCGAGGCGAACGTGCCTACGACATTTATTCACGATTGCTCAAAGACCGCATCGTTTTCGTCGGAGGCGTGATCGACGACAACCTCTCGAGCCTCGTCATCGCGCAGCTCCTCTTTCTCGAAAAAGAAGACCCGGACAAAGACATCGATATGTACCTCAACAGCCCCGGGGGCAGCGTTACGGCCGGCCTGGCGATGTACGACGCGATGCGCTTCATCAAGCCCGATGTGGCCACGATCTGCATGGGCCTGGCGGCTTCGATGGGGTCCATCTTGTTAACGGGGGGTGCTCCCGGTAAACGGTACGCCCTACCAAACTCGAAGGTCGTGATCCATCAGCCCTTCGTCCAGCAGATCGGCGGGCAGGCGACGGAGATCGAAATTGCGGCCCGCGACCTGGTCGCCACCCGCCAAACCGTGGCGCGAATCTACGAAGAAACCACCAAAAAGCCCCTCGACCAGGTTCTCAAAGATATCGAGCGGGACTTTTATTTGACCGCCCAAGAGGCCAAGGACTACGGGATTATCGACCAAATTATCGAAAACCGTCAGGGCTTGCCGATACCCGCATAGGAGGTAGCCCCGGAAGCTGATGTTTCGCTTTGGAGATGACAAGGGTCAGCTGAAATGTAGCTTCTGTGGAAAATCGCAGGAGCAGGTTCGCAAATTGATCGCCGGCCCCGGCGTTTATATTTGTGACGAGTGTATCGAGCTCTGCAACGAGATCATCGAGGAAGAGCTCTACAAGAACGTCGACGAGAGCCTGCGCCTGCGCAACATCCCGAAGCCGAAAGAGATCAACCACATCCTCAACCAATACGTGATCGGCCAGGAGCGCGCGAAGAAGTCGCTGGCCGTCGCGGTCTACAACCATTACAAACGGATCAACGCCGGCGGAACCGCCGACGACGTCGAGCTGCAAAAGTCGAACATTCTGCTCGTCGGGCCGACGGGCTCGGGGAAGACCTATCTGGCCCAGACGCTGGCGAAGATCCTCGACGTTCCCCTGGCGATGGCCGATGCGACCTCGCTAACCGAGGCGGGCTACGTCGGTGAAGACGTCGAGAACATTCTGCTCAAGCTCATTCAAGCGGCCGATTACGATGTCAAGCGAGCCGAGAAGGGCATCGTCTACATCGACGAGATCGACAAAATCGCGCGTAAGAGCGAGAACCCGTCGATCACCCGCGACGTCTCCGGCGAGGGCGTCCAGCAGGCGCTGCTCAAGATCCTGGAGGGCACGACGGCCAACGTTCCGCCGCAGGGCGGACGCAAGCACCCGCACCAAGAGTTCATTCAGATCGACACCACCAACGTGCTTTTCATCTGCGGCGGCGCCTTCGACGGCCTCGAGCGGATCATCGAATCGCGCGTTGCGGCCAACAACATGGGCTTTCGCGCGCAGCCCGAGGGCAAGCGCGACGCGCGCTTGGGCAAGCTGTTCTCGCAGCTGATGCCTGAAGATCTCCTGCGCTTTGGTCTGATTCCGGAGTTTATCGGCCGCCTGCCGATCGTCGTGACGCTCGATGCGCTCGACGAGCTAGCGCTGCGCCGCATCCTCACCGAGCCGCGCAACGCCCTGGTTCGCCAGTTCCAAAAGATTCTCAACATGGACGGCGTCGATCTCCAGTTTACCAAAGAGGCGTTGGTCGCCATCGCCAACAAGGCGCAGCGCCGCAAGACCGGCGCCCGCGGACTCCGCTCCATTCTCGAAGAGACGATGCTCGAGGTCATGTACGATCTGCCCTCGCTGCAAGGCGTCAAGAAGTGCGTCGTCAACAAAGACGTCATCGAGAAGAAAGAGCCACCGACATTGATTTACCACCACGACCAAAAGAAAGACATGCCGGCCTAGAGCTCTCTCCGCCCCAGATCTTTGTCGCCCACAGCCTCGACCACCCGTACTTCTGAGTTCCCTGAGAGGCGGGCTTCGCGGCGGCGCTGAACGCAGGCCCACCGATGGACCTCCCCAAGCAGTACGATCCGCAGGCGACCGAACCGCGCCTTTACGAGCGCTGGGAACGCAACGGTTACTTTCACGAGGACCCCGATCCCGCGCGGCCGCCGTTTATCGTTTGCATGCCGCCGCCCAACGTAACGGCACGCGCACACTTGGGGCACGGTTCTACCTATGCGCCAATGGACGTGCTCGCGCGCTATCATCGCATGCTGGGAAATAATGCGGACTGGCTGCCGGGAGTCGATCATGCTGCGATCGCGACCGAGGCCGTCCTCGTACGCGAATTGTCGAAGGAGGGGATCCAACGCGAGGACCTCGGGCGCGAAGCGTTCGTCGAGCGTGCCTGGGAATGGTCGCGAAAATTCGGCGGTCAGATCTTCGAGCAGTTTCGGCGCCTCGGTTTTGGACCGGACTGGCAGCGCGCTCGCTTTACGATGGACGAGGGACTTTCGGCGGCGGTGCGCCGCGTCTTCGTTACGCTCTACCGCGACGGGCTCATCTATCGCGGGACGCGCCTGATCAACTGGGATCCCACTGCTAAGACGACCGTCTCCGACGGAGAGCTCGAGTACGTCGAGCGCGACGGAACGCTGTGGCGCATCCGCTATCCGTTCGATCGCGACGATCCCAGCAGCGGCATCGAGATCGCGACCACGCGTCCGGAGACGATGCTCGCCGACGTCGCCATCGCTGTCCATCCCAACGACGAGCGGTACGCAGCGTTCGTCGGACGCAGCGTCTGGCTGCCGCCGCTGTACGATCGCGCGATTCCAATCGTTGCCGACGAAGCGGTCGATCCCGAGTTCGGCACCGGTGCCGTCAAGGTGACGCCGGCCCACGATCCCACCGATTACGAGATCGGAGTCCGCCACCGCCTGGAGATGCCGTCAGTCATCGGGCTAGACGCGCGAATTACCGGCGTCGAGGCGAACGTTGGTCCGTACGCTGGTTTAGATCGTTACGAAGCGCGCGAGCGAATCGTCGCCGATCTGCAGCGCTGCGGCGCGCTGCTCGAGGCGCAGCCGCACCGTCATTCTGTGGCCACCAGCGAGCGCAGCGGCGACGTCGTCGAGCCGTTGCTCTCCCTGCAGTGGTTCGTGCGCATGGGGCCGCTGGCGAAGCCGGCGCTCGACGCATACCGCGACGGACGAGTGCGATTCTTCCCCGAACGCCACGGGCGCACGTACGAACGCTGGCTCGAAAATATTCGCGACTGGAACGTTTCGCGGCAGATCTGGTGGGGGCATCAACTTCCCGTTTGGTACGCACCCGATGGGCGCGAAGTCGTTGCCGAAAGTGAAGAAGAGGCGCGGGAAATCGCGCTGCGCACCTACGGAACGAGCGAGCTGACGCGCGACCCCGATACGCTCGACACGTGGTTTTCCAGCGGTATCTGGCCATTTTCCATACTTGGTTGGCCCGAGGAGACGCCGGAGCTGCGCTGCTGGTACCCCTCGCAGGCGCTCCTCACCGGCGGTGAGATCATTTTCCTCTGGGTCGCCCGGATGGTGATGCTCGGCCTCTACTTCCGCAAACACGTTCCGTTTCGCGACGTGGTCATCACGCCGCTGGTCTTCGATGCGGCCGGCCGCAAGATGTCGAAGTCGCTGGGCAACACCATCGATCCGATGGAGCTGGCGGACAAATACGGTGCCGACGCGTTTCGCCTCTCGATCCTGCGGCAAATGCGCTTGGAGAGCCAAGAGATTCGCTACCAGGAATCGCGCTGCGAAGAAGCGCGTAATTTCAACAACAAGATCTGGAACGCGACGCGCTACCTGCTCGCGCTGCCCGAAGGGCTGCCCGAAGCCTTGACGCTTCCCGGAGCCGGCGATCTCACGCTGGCGGACAAGTGGATCCTCACGCGGCTTCGTGAGACCAGCGCGCGAATGAGCGAGCTTTTGAACGCCTACGACTTTGGCAGCGCCGCCGAAACCATCTGGCGTTTCCTTTGGTACGAATACTGCGACTGGTATGTGGAAGCGACCAAGGCGCCGCAGAATCGGCCCACACGGGCGGCCGTGCTATCCTTCGTATGGAACAACGCGATGCGCTTGCTCCATCCGATCGCGCCGTTCATCAGCGAAGAGATCTGGCTCGCGCTTCCGCACGACGGACCGACGATCGTGACGGCGGCGTGGCCCGATGCCCTCGAGATCCCCGCCTTCGACGACGCGGCGGCGAACTTCGCGGCGCTCTCCCGCACCGTCGAGCGGGTTCGCAACTTGCGCGCGGAGGCGGGCATGCATCCCAAGGAACGCATCTCCGTCGCCGTCCCGGCCACCGTGCCCGAGGAGCTCGCCGAACTGCTGGCGCTCTTTGTCGCCGGCACCATCGAGCGCTGCGCTCCCGCGGGCTCGTCGCTCGACGAAGCGCTCGCCTCGGTCACGGTGCACGCACCGCAGGGCGTACTCGAGGAACGCTATCACAAGGAAGCGGCCCACCTTCGATCGGAGATCGAGCGCGGTGAGAAGAAGCTGGAGAATGAAGCGTTCGTCACGCGAGCCGCGCCCGACGTCGTCGCGAAAGAACGCGAGAAGTTGCAGGGTTACCGCACGGAACTCGAACGCGTCGACGCCGCGCTGCGCGCGCTAAAGGAGCCGGCATGAGCGCAACGGGGGCCCATCGCATCGTAGCCAAGCACGACGAGATCGCGCGCATCGTTTCGCGGCTCGCCTTTCAGATCGTCGAACCCAACGAAGCGCAGGACGGCCTCGTCATCCTCGGCATCAGGCGCGGCGGCGAGGCGCTCGCCGCTCGCATCGCGGCGGAGATCGAGCGCATCGGCGGCCGTGCGCCGGCGCTGGGCTTTCTCAACATCAACCTCTACCGCGACGACCGCGTCACGCACGAACTGCCGGAGTCGCAAATACCCGTCGATCTTTCAGGACGCCACGTCGTCATCGTCGACGACGTGCTTTACACGGGACGCACGATCCGCTCGGCCCTCGACGCGGTGACCGATTTCGGCCGGCCGGCCGCGATTCGTCTCTGCGTGCTGGTGGATCGCGGCCTGCGCGAGATCCCAATTCAGGCCGACTACGTCGGGCGCTTCACGCCGACGGCCCACGACGCGCATGTCAAGGTCGTGCTCTCACCGCAGCCCTCCGACTCCGACGAGATTGATATCTTGGGAACGGTCGATGCGGATACGCCGTAGTCTGCTCGACCTCGACGATCTCACCGCCGAAGAGCTCGCGTACGTTTTCGACCGCACGACGCAGTTCGAACAGACGCCACCGGGTCCCAGACTGGCCGGCAAAGCCTGCGTCAATATGTTCTTCGAGGAGAGCACGCGAACGTTTACGTCGTTTAACCTCGCTCAGTTGCGTTTGGGAGCCGACGTCGTCAACCTCGCGCCGCGTCACTCCAGCCTCGAGAGCAAAGGCGAGACACTGGAAGACATGGCGATCACGCTGGGTGCGATGGGCATCTCGGTTCTGGTGGTGCGCCACCCGCAGGCCGGTTTTCCGGCGAAGATCGCGCTGGGTTTCGACGGCCACGTGATCAATGCCGGCGACGGCGCCCACGCGCATCCGACGCAAGCACTGCTGGACATCTACACGTTGATCGAAGAGTTCGGAGATCTCGAGGGCCGCACGATCGCGATCGTGGGCGACGTGCTTCACAGCCGCGTCGCGCACTCGGCAATTCGCGGCCTCAAACGACTGGGCGCCTCCGTCGTGCTGGTAGGCCCCGAACCGTTCCTGCCCTCGAGTTACGCCAACGGCGGCATTAGAGTCGAACGCGACTTCGACGCCGCGCTGCCGCAGCTCGACGCGGTCGTTCTGCTACGCATTCAGCGCGAACGTTTCGCCGCGATGCCGATCACCGACGACGAGTACGTCGGAGCCTACCGCCTCGACGCGCGAAGGCTCGAACTGCTGCGACCCGAGGCGATCGTCATGCACCCCGGACCCTACAATCGCGGAATGGAGCTCGACGACTCGGTGCTCGAGTTCGCGGGCTGGCGCTACGCCCGCCAGGTGCATCACGGGATTGCGATTCGGATGGCCGTTTTGGATCTGCTCGTTAACGCGAGAAGCCTCTAACGGCGATGGAGAGGCTGCTGATCAAGGGCGGCAGGATCGTCGATCCTGCGAACCGCTTCGATGCCGTGCGGGATCTGCGACTGCACGCTGGAGTCGTCGCTGAGATCGGCGAGCACCTGGACGCGCAGTCCGGAGAGGTCGAAATCGACGCCGCCGGCGCGATCGTTGCGCCGGGATTTATCGACATGCACGTGCACCTGCGCGAGCCCGGCTATCCGCAAAAAGAGACCATTGCCACGGGCACCGAGGCCGCCGTGCGCGGCGGCTTTACCGGCGTGGCGTGCATGCCGAACACCAACCCCGCACTCGACTCGCCGCCCGTTCTCGATTCGCTGCGCGAGCAAATAGTGCGCGACGCTCGCTGTCGCGTCTACCCCGTCGCCGCGATGACCGTTGGCCGCCTCGGCGCGCAGCCGTGCGACTACGATGCACTGACGCGCGCAGGCGCGGTTGCCTTTTCCGACGACGGCGACACGATCGGCGATGCGGCCGTCGCCCTCGAGGCCGCCCGGCGCGCAAGCGTCGTCGCGGGCGTCTTCATCTCGCACTGTGAAGATCCCAGCTTCGGCGGCGCTTTCGGCCGGCCGGCGGCGGCCGAAGACGTGGCGGTGGCGCGCGATCTCGTCATCGCCCAAACGACGAAGAAGAACTGGCACCTCGCGCACCTCTCGACGCGTTGCGCGCTCGAACTGCTGCGCTTCGCGCGCGGGCGCGGCGCGCCGGTAACCTGCGAGGTGACGCCGCATCACCTCTTTTTCTCGAGCGAGAGCGCGCGCGAGTTGGGCGGTGCCGCGCGGGTCAATCCGCCGCTGCGTGAAGTAGACGACTGCGCTGCGTTGCGCGAAGCCGTTCGCGACGGAACGATCGATGCGTTCGCCAGCGATCACGCGCCCCACACACAGGCTGAAAAATCCGGCGACGGCGCAGCCGCCGCTCCGGGGTTTACCGGCCTGGAGGTTGCCGTAGGGGCCTACGCCCTTGCGCTGCCCGATCTTGCGCTCTCACGATTCGTCGAACTGTTATCGACCAACCCCGCCCGCATTCTGGGGGTTCGCGGCGGCACGCTCGCGCGCGGCGCACCGGCCGACGTGACGATCTTCGCGCACCGGAAGTGGCGCGTCGACCCGTCTGCCTTCGCGTCGAAAGGCAAGACGACGCCCTTTGCCGGCCGGGAGTTGCCGGTACGGATCCTCGCGACCATCGTCGGCGGCGAGCTTCGCTATCGCGCGACGGAGATTGCCGCCTGATGGCGTTTCCTTCGGCGGCTCTTTTTTTAGCAGACGGAAGCCGCTTCGACGGTCACGGCCTATCGGTCGAAGGCATCGCGTTGGGCGAAGCGGTCTTTTACACCGGGATGACCGGTTACGAAGAGGCGCTGACCGACCCGTCGTATGCCGGCCAAATCCTTACCTTCACCTATCCGATGATCGGCAACTACGGGATCTCCGGCAGCGCCGCGCAGTACGCGCGGCCGTGTGCGGCGGCAGCGGTCATCAAGCAGATCGCCTTTCATCCTTCGCACCATCTCTCCAAACAGAGTCTGCCGTCGTGGCTCGAAGAGTGGCGCGTCCC
>DATAWH010000083.1:0-33882 GCA_036267315.1 Candidatus Cybelea sp.
TCATCCGGCTCGAAGCCCGCCCGCCGAACATCGAGGGCAGCGGCGAGATCCGCATCCGCGATCTCTTCCGCAACGCCCTGCGTATGCGCCCGGACCGTATCATCATCGGCGAGTGCCGCGGGCCCGAGGCCCTCGACATGCTTCAGGCGATGAACACCGGCCATGACGGCTCGCTCACGACGATCCACGCCAACAGTCAGCGCGACGCGATTTCCCGCATCGAGACGATGGTGCTGATGGCCGGTTTCGATCTCCCGATCCGCGCGATCCGCGAACAGGTCGCGAGCGCGCTCGATCTCGTCGTGCACACGTCGCGCTTGCGTGACGGCTCGCGTAAGGTCATCGGCATCAGCGAGGTCGTCGGAATGGAGGGCGAGATCGTCACGATGCAGGAGATCATCCGCTTCGCGCAGCGCGGCATAGATAAAGAGAATCAGGTGGTGGGCGAGTTCGTCTTCACCGGCATTCAGCCGATCAGCATCAAGCGATTTCAAGAATACGGCGTTCCGTACGATCCGCGCACGCTCAACGAGCTCGCGCTCCAAGCAGCATGGTAGGGGTCGGGTCACTCGCGCCGGTCGCGATCTTCGCGGGTGTCGCCGCGACGGTCTTCTGCATTTTCTACGCGGTTTGGAGCACGATCAACCGCCGAGCGACCGAACGCGTCAACAGCTTAGCCGATCGTCTCGATCGCGCCGGCATCCGGATGCGATCGCAGGAGATCGTGCTGACGGTCGCCTCGAGCATCGCGATCGTCTGGATCATGGTCGTTTTCCTGCTGCACACGACGCTCTTCACGTCGCTGGTTTTGCTCCCGGTCTTCGCGATCTCCGGGGCGATGCTATTTTACGTATACGTCGATTTTCGGACGAAGCGCCGTCTGGACGCCTTCGGTACGCAGCTCGAACCGGCGATGCGGCTGATGGGCGGCGGCTTGCGCGTCGGTCTCGGCCTCCGGCAAGCGATGTCGGTCGTGATCGACGAGCTGCCGGATCCGGCGCAGTACGAGTTTCGGCGCGTGATCGGGCAGACCAATCTCGGTGCGAGCATGTTCGATGCGCTCGACGCCCTGGCCGATCGGATGCCAAGCCACGAATCGAAGATGATCGCGCGGGTCTTTCGGGTGCAATCGGAGACGGGCGGCGACCTCGCAAAGATCCTCGATCAGCTCGCCGATACGATTAAGGATCGCCGTCAGGTAGGGCGCAAGGTCTCAGCTCTCACCGCCGAGGGCCGCATGAGCGCCTGGGTGCTGATGGCGATTCCGATTGCGCTGGGGCTTTTCATTTACGCGACCCAAGAGACGATGGCCCACGCGCTGCTGTACACGTTTCTCGGTCACATCGTCATCTTGATCATCATCGTACTAGAAGTCTGCGCCTATTTCTGGCTGCGCATGATCTTGCGGGTGAACGTCTGATGCCGGCCGGCATAATGCTGCTGATCTCGGTTCTGTTCGCGATCTCGGCCTTTCTGCTGACGCTCTCGCTGATCCCCAGCAAAAGCGCGCTGAGCGAGCAGCTCGAGGTCCTCAAGTCGCGCCAAGAACCGAAGAAAGATCCGCTCCCGGCCCCGATCATG
The DNA here is from genome assembly GCA_036267315.1 of Candidatus Cybelea sp. Classification (GTDB taxonomy): domain Bacteria; phylum Vulcanimicrobiota; class Vulcanimicrobiia; order Vulcanimicrobiales; family Vulcanimicrobiaceae; genus Cybelea. The sequence continues at coordinate 1,582 of DATAWH010000083.1, forward strand.
GAGCGGATCATGCCGCCCGATCGCCGGGCATACCTTACAAAGAAGCTCGCCGAAGCCGGCTGGTACACGACGACGCCCGTGCAGTTCGTGATGCGCATGATCGGCGGCGCCTTCTTTGGAGTCGTTCTCTCGCTGGTCGCTTGGAAGATCATCGATTTCTCGATCACGTACCTGATTCCGGTGATGCTGGGCGTGACGTTCTGCGCCGGATACGCGCCGATGTTCATGCTCAACAATGCCATCGAAGCGCGCAAGGGCGCGATCCAGAAAGGGCTCCCGGAGTTTCTCGACATGGTAGCGGCAACCGTATCGGCCGGTCTCGCGCTCAACGCAGCGCTGGGCTACGCCGTCGAAGCGGTTCCCGGTCCGCTCGGCGATGAAATTAAGGAAGCTTTGTCGGAGATCCGGCTGGGCCGGGCGCGCGCCGATGCGCTCAAGGCCGTCGGCGATCGGACCAATCAAACCGCGCTGCGCAACGCGCTGCGGGTGATGACTCAAGCCGAAAAGCTCGGCGCCAACATTAGCAAGATGCTCAACGATCTGGCTGCCGACGCGCGCCACCAGCGGCTGATGCTGGTTGAAGAGATGGCCGCGAAGCTCCCGGTGAAGATGGTCTTCCCGATGGTCCTCTTCATGATTCCCGCGATCGTGACGGTCATTTTCGGTTCCGTCGCCGCGAACTACTTCGCACCAAAATGATCGCGCTGCTCTGCGCCGTCTTCTTCGGCCTAATCGCGTACATCGCGGCGACTTGCAGCGCGTTCGTCTGCGCCGGAATACCGCCGGCCGATGACGGGCCGCCCGCGGGAAGAGCGCCTCAACTCTTCCTCATCGCCGGCGCGGCAGTCCTCGGCGCGGTGATGGCGTACCTTAAAGCCGAGCCGCTGCAGTTAGGAGTCGCGGCGATCGTGACGTTCGCGCTGGTCGCCTGCTGGTGCAGCGATGCGGTCTGCGGGATCGTGCCCGACGTCTTTACTTTGGGCCCGTTAGCGGCGCTGCTCTTCTTTGCCGCCGCCCAGCGCGACTGGTGGGCGATCGTCTCGGCGGTGCTGATCATCGTGCCCTTTGCCGCCGCTGCCATCTTCTCGCGCGGCTACGGCATGGGATGGGGCGACGTCAAGCTCGTGGCCTTGAGCGGTGCCGTTCTCGGCGCGCCGTTGGCGGCGTTCGCGATGGCGATCGCCTGCGCGGTCGCCGTGATCGTGCACCGCTTCGGCCGCGCACGGACCGCACCGATTGCGTTTGCACCCTATATCGCGTTACTTACCGGCATCGCACTTCCGCTAGGGTTGACCCACTGAGCTTAACGCGACTTGTCATTGCGTTATTCGGAAGCATCTTTCTCGTCGCCGGCCCCCTGCGGCCGCCTGGCGACGGCGACCTTTATTGGCAGCGCTGGCTCGGAGAACTGATCCTTCGAACGCACCAAATCCCTAGCGTTCTCGGTCCCACGACGTTTACGGCGCCTGGAGCATCGTGGGTGCCGCAAGAGTGGCTCTTCAGCGTTCTCGCCGCTTTCGCAACCGATCGCAATCTCTTCGTCGCGTTTGCCGTTGCCGTCAGCCTCCTGCCGGTATGGATTCTGCTTTCGATCTATCTGCGATCGCGGGGTAAGGCCGCCCCGGACGCCATCGGCATCGTTTGCTTTCTTTGCGGGATCGCGCTCTTGGAATCGTTCGGCATCCGCGCCCAAGTCGTGGGCTGGGCGGCGTTTGCCGCATTTCTCTATTTTCTCGATCGCGACGATGTCTGGTATTATCTCGCTTTTCCGACTGCGATTCTTTGGGCAAACCTTCACGCGAGCGTCGCCCTCGCGCCGGTGATCGTCGGAGCGCGCGTACTGGCCGCCGCTCTCGGAGGCCCGGGGTCGCTGCGCGGATCCCGCGATCTTAAGATGCTCCCGCTGGTCGTGCTCGCGATGTTCTGTACGCCGTTGGGTTGGAGAATGCCCGACTTGGCTCTTACGCTCGCCACGAGCCCGATACGCCATTACATCGTAGAGTGGCAACACCCGGGCCTGCACAGCTTCTCCTTCATTTTGGGGGCACTTCCGCTGGCGATCGCCATCCTTCTCGCTGGGAAACGAACCCTTTGGGAGAACCGCCTGACGGCATTTCCGGCGCTCGCGCTATTCGCCGGCGCCTTGTTCGCGTCGCGCAACGTACCGCTCTTTGCGATCGCGGCGGCGCCGCTTGCCGCGATTGGGCTGACGTCGCGCTTTGGGCAGATGACCCGGCTCGGCGCGCGCGTTCGCGAGTTGGAGATCGTCGGATTAGCGAGCATCCTCGTCGTTATGCCGCTCTGCGGCTTCACGATCGTCCGATCGTTTCACGACGCTCCTTCGCAGTTACCGGTGAGCGTTATTGGGTCGCTCGCGCAGGACCAGTCAGCGCATCGCCTTTTCTGCGAGGACTTTTCTTGGTGCAGCATCGCGCTGCAGTATCAGAACGTCCGGGTGTTTATCGACGGCCGCTGTGACGGCTATCCGCTGCGCGTCTGGCGCAGCTACATCGCGACCATCGGGATAAAGCCATCCTGGAAACGCTCGCTCAGCGATTTCGGCGTGGATAGCGTTGTGGCAAATCGAGGGAGCGCGCTGGCAAAGGCGTTGAGCCGGGTAGACGGCTGGAAGCTCGCATCTGTAGATGCAAGGTACTCGCTCTTCCGCCGTGAGTAGTTCGCGTGCGGCACATCTCGCCGCCCTATGCGCCATTCTCCTAAGCGGCGCACTCAGCGCATACTGGGCGTTTCGCATTCCGATCTTCCAGGCGCCCGATGAGCCGGCACACTTTGACTACGCGATGTCCATTTACAGCGCGCACCGGCTCGTTCGCTTAAGTGACGGGAAACCAGGTTGGGTGGTAAGCCCCTATACCGACTACCTCATGCACGCCGTTGACTTCGATCGCATTGCTTGGCACTCTTCAATGCGCGTACCGAATGGCTACGGAACCCGCAGCTTTTTTGACCACCTCGACTCTCAGGCGCCGAGTCTACGTACTTCCTCGGGCCGAAGCGGTTACATCAATTATATAGTCCCGAGCTATCCGTTCGGTTTCTACGCGCTCGAAGCGCTCTGGATGCATATCGTTGGTTTATTCACCGGTTCCCTCGTAGCCGCTTTTTTTGCAGCTCGATTACTATGCGTGCTTCTCATGATGCTGGGGCTGTACTTTAGTTACCGGACTGCATTAATCTTAGGAGTTCCTCCGGTAGCGGCGGTCGCGCTCACGGCCGCGGTTGGACTCTTCCCTCTCACGTCGTTTGTCTCATCATACATTCAGCCCGACAACCTTGCGTTCACGCTGGTCGCCGCAGCCCTCTTCTTCGCCGTTTGTTTGCGCAAAAGGCTTACTCTCGGCACCTACGTGGGGCTGGGGCTCTCACTCGGGCTCCTTGCAATCACCAAATATCAATTTTTTTTGGCGGTGGCGTTGCCGAGCGTGGCTTTGGCAGCCCTCGCGCTCTGGCAACAACGGCCGATCGTGACGCGAAAGGCCGCCCGGCTCGCGGCGCTATTATTGCCGTCTCTTCTTCTGCTCGGCATCCAATGGTTTTACGTCGATGCGCCGGGGGGATCTTACCGTGCGCCGCCGCTTGAGAATAGCGGGTATCTCCAGGGCATTGCACTTCTGGGGCCGTTACCCGCGCTAGCCTACCTTCTTACCAACTCGTTCAATGCTTTCACGGAATGCTTCAGCTCAGGACTTTGTGCTGCCACGTTTTGGCAGGTCGTCGGCTGGTTCGACACGCCGATCGTGATCGTTAATGGGCAGATCGAACGGATAGTCCGGGCAGCGGTCAGCCTTTTTAGCATGACGACGGCGGTCTTGGTCGCATTGCTGGCGGTTCGCAACGGGCTTCGCATCGCAGCCTGCATTGTTCGCCGGCATACGTTATCAGGTTTGCGAGCTGCCGTCAGCGACCCCGTCTTTAATTCCTATCTGCTCTTCGCAGCGATAATACTTGCGCTGTACCTGATGACCAATAACTCATTTGCCGTCGAAGGACGACACTGGTATCCTTTCATTTTTGTGTCGCTTTTATGCTTTGTGTGGTATGCGCCGCGAGCAATCCGTCGATCGGCTTCCGGCGTCTCGAAGGCGCTCGCCTTGTTGCTGCTGTGCTATTCGCTGATTGCCTCACCGTATGCAATTGCGGCGATTTCAAATCGCTACTACGGGCCTGCAACGTCGGGCTTCGTCGCGAGCACCGCGAGTCCGTCGCAGATCGTTTCGGGAAGGGCCGGCACCCTGTGGTCGGTCGTCGACGCCAGGTATCACGCCGTGCCGGCGGACGGTCCGTTTTCGTTCGTACGAGGTACGCCGCTGCTAGCGAGCGGCGGAGTCCTTCCGCAAGGAAAAGGCTACCCGACTACGACATCGGTCATGGTCGATCAACGGCTCGCGGTACCGGTGCTAAGCAATCAGTATCACGCAAGGGTCGGCGAAGCATTTCACGATTCGCGCTACGGTTACGACGCCTTCTACGCGTTTATTCACACGGCCCACTTGGGCGAAGGCGCGCATCTGGTTAGCGCATACGCTCAAATCCGCGACCGCAATCTCTATCAGCCCATCTTTCCGGCGCGCGTCTTTTTTATTACCCAGAGCGATGGGCGGTTTAGTCCGTCCTCGCTGCGCACGCTCGTGAAAGCTCCCATTGTGAGCGGGAGCGTTCTCCCTGAGGGCGCGTGCCGTGGAACGGCTTCGCTCGCGGGGAGAACCATCGGCGCGTTCCCGTCCGCGCTTCTCCTTTTCTCTGGAGACGTTCCGCCTCAGCGCTTGAAGGGTAAGCTGGAGGGCGCGTGGTTCCTCGTGGACTCACGTCCTTTCCCGGCACGGCTTGCGGGCCCGCGCGGCTCGTTCTTAGGAACCATTCCTACCGATGGGTTCGTTCCCGGAACATACGATGTGACGGCCTATGCGATCTTTCAGGGCTCGCCCGTGCCCCGGCGAGTCGCCCAAGCCTCCAGGTTTAGGATTCTTACCGGCGGATCGAAAGCGCCTCTTGTGCCTGCGCCGGCCGGATGCCTCGATCCATTGGGACAACTAGCAAAACATAATACAATCCCCTCAAAGGATGCTCATGGAACGTCGTAATTTCTTAACAGCGCTCGTCTCAGCTGCACTAGTGGGAATGTCGCCCGCGGCGGTCCGCGCCGCCGTCCCAAGTTCGCGGAACCGCATCCTTTGGCTACGGCGCGAGGGCTCGAGCGACGAGATTATGGCCCCCTTTTGCGTTGACGGCAAGACTGTCTATCAGCCCGGTTATCGCCAGATTTGTTGGGTGATGCGCGATCGGAATATCGCGACGGCGCAAGGTTACGTCCAGATCGACATCGTCGAGGTCGAAGCGCTTTGGGAGGTGCAACAAGCCCTCGCCCTCCACGGCATCCGGCAGCCTCTCGTCATCACTAGCGGTTATCGTTCGCCCCAGACAAACGCGGCGATCGAGAACGCAGCGCGTAACAGCATGCACTGTTACGCGAAAGCCGCTGACATGTACGTCGAGGGCGTCTCGACGCGCGAGCTCTTCGCCACCTGCTGGTCGCGGGCAGTTTCAGGCGGGATCGGTTACTACGACAGCCACGTGCATCTCGATTCGGGTACTCGGCGCTGGTGGGTCGGTGACCTTGAAGTCCCATCCTTCGGGACCTTTGGCGGCGCGTGCGTAGGAGAGCCGGCTCATCTTGCGTAAGGCTCCGCCCGTATCTGATCACCGGCAGGCCTACTTTTTCGGCGGGGAGGGTAGAAACGGGTTATATGGAGCGGCTGACTCGAAAGTACAAACGCTTTCTAGCATACCTGGGCCAGGGAACGGTGGGTTACCTTGCCGTGAACCTCGTGCTCATGGCGGCCGAAGCCAAATGGCACTTGCTCTATCGCCTCACCGTTTGGGACATGTCCGAGATGAAGCTGGTGGCGATCCTTCTCGCACAGACCGCACACCACTAACCTACCTCGTATAGCGGCGCGCTTTGCCAGGAGCCAACCGCTTCGCTTCGTGGCAGGCTTAGCGGGAACAAACCGCAAGACGCCCGTCGCCGCTTTTGTTGCGTTCATCCTATTGTCTGGGCTCGCATATCACATCTCTTCGTAAGGTCACCGATCGCGTTGATCGGCAAACCTGACTTCAAGGCATTTTACTGTGCGGGTAAGTGAGAGGAACACATTGCCGAGCTAGCATTCAAGGCGAAAGGCAATTTAGTCTGAGGAACCTGGTCCGATCGGCGTAAACTGCGCAACCATTGTTGGACGCCGCGCTGACCTTTGCCGCCAAAAACGCCCTACGAATCGCGACACTATTCGGTAGCTTTCCTGAAGGATTCCCATTTTTCGCGCCATCGCTATGGGAAAAGCCTCGCAGCGAACGATCTTTCCTTCTGAATCAAACATCGGCTCTAAGGGTGGCCCGCATTTGAAAAGCACTGGAAACTCCGCGTTGTACTCAGTAAAGTCGACGAACGAAACGTCGCACCCAAGGCTCCGTGCCATTGCGGTCAGGGACTCTTCAGAAAACCACCAAAGGTGCACCGGCGGTAAATCAGTAGTCCACGGGGCGCGTCGTCCAAAATAGGATCTATTGGGTGTCGTTGCGATAAGGCAGCCGCCCGGCGCCAGCAGTCGTAGCGCGCTTTTAATCGTCGAGACGGGATCTTCGAGATGCTCGATCACTTCGACCAAAATTACGGCGTCGAAAGCATCCGCTGATCGCGCACAATACTCTTCGAGCGATGCCGCTACGTAAAAGGGGCCGAACCTCGCTCTCGCCTTTGAGATCGCCTCCGTCGAGATGTCTAGACCAACCGCATCGTAGCCAGCCGATCGCAACGCATACGTCAAATAGCCTAGGCCGCATCCAAGTTCAAGTACGCGACCTTTTCTTGTCTCAGGAAGGCTTCGTTCGACTCCCCAAAACGCATCCTGCCTCGACGCGAGGTAACTCAAGGGGTTCCTGACTTTTGTGATACAACGGGCGTATTGAAAGTTGCGATCGTACCCGGGCGGTCCGCCGTGCATGCCGTAAATTGCCTCGTACACGCTCGCGTCATTCCTCTTAGGACTTGACACCATAGCAAAGCAATTGTCGCATCGCAGTATGGTGTACGACGCTGGTTCTTGATAACCAGGGACAACGCTATCCTCTTTTAGAGGCGCGGCACAGATTTCACACGGATACACGGGGCACCTCGTATTCCGCCTCGCAGTAACGTAGAAACCTCTGCACGATAGCGGGCCAGGTAAATTGACTGTTAACGAGCCGAAATAAGGCAGCGCCTCTTCTTATAGCCTCGTCGGGATCCATCACGACACTTTGAAGCGCAGCGGCAATTAGCGCAGCAGCTCCTCGCTCGATGGACCAGCCTGTGCGACCATCCTCAATTAATTCAGCGCTTCCACCTACAAGCGTAGAGATTACGGGCAACGCCGCGCGTCCGGCCTCCAGCAAGATCGTCGGCATCCCCTCTGGCAGATTGGAGGGGTTTACAAAGATGGTTGCGCGCTGGAGTTCGTTGGCGACATCCTCGGGACCCAAGCGCCCCAAGTAAGTCAAAGATCGGCTGTTCCTGGAATGCTCCTCGAGCGCCTTCGAGAGCGGACCCTCGCCGCCAACGCGGAGCTGCAGGTCAAACCCCTCGCGCGTCAGATATTCAACGGCATCAACCAGTTCAAAGACGCCCTTCTCCCGCAACAATCGCCCAGCAAAAAAAATGACAGGATGCTCAAAACCGCCTCTCGACCGAACCGGCATGGTGCTGCTCTCCGAAATCCCATTAGAAATGACTGGAGCGCTAGGAATGCCAAAGTGCTGGAGCCATCGTGAGGACGCCTCGGATACAGCGAAAAACCGCGGCGAAAAACAACGGAGGACGGCGGTAACCGCATGCTCGTATGCCATTGCCGGCGCTAAAAACCACGGCTGCGGACGCAGTGGGCCGGCGCCGTGATCGACGATTGAAATTCGTCGTCGTTGCGCGAATGCAATACCGGCTGCCATTAGCGTTGTAAGGAAAAATCGCGTTTGAGCCATAACCACGTCGCAATCGAGAAACTCGCTCATTTCTTTTGCGCCGGAGTATGGGATCGGAAAGTAGCTTCCAGAAACGGGAACGTAGCGGGCTGGCAGCCGTAATACATTTATACCGTCATCCTCCACCGCGGTTTCCGCCCGAGACCTCGATGTCGTCGTTATAACGTTCACCGAAAGGCCGAGCGCCTTCGCAGTCCGCGCGAACTCTTGCGAATATCGCTCAACGCCCCCTATCGCAGGTGGATAAAATGCGGTGACAATTGCCAGCGACTTGGGAAATTTGTCCCTCTTCTCAGGCTCCGTCACAGCCCCAGAGCATTTCGGCGACAGCTGAGCTGCTGAAGGGGCATTCCTTTGGAACAGCCTATGTCCGTTCGGGCCGATTGCTGGGTAAAACATTAACCGATGTGTTTAGCGCGCAAGAGAATAGCTCATGACTGCTTCGAGTTTTCCTCTTTCAGCGCCGATGCCCAAGTCGCTCTTTGTCGCGCCGGTAGCCCTAGTAGCAGTTCCCTTGAGGATCTCGCAGAAAACTGCACATCAAACAGAAGCGCGTTTAGAATGAGCTGGAATCCCATCAAAAATGGGAGCACTCCCAGCATCACCGTTCCCGTTGTCCGCGGAATCCCCGTAACGATGCTTTGCCACCATTCGAACGCCGCGAATCCAGTACCAAACCCAGCCAACAGAAGTCCAAATAAAATATACAGGGAACCCAAATTTATATCGAACAAATAGTACTGAAGGATGACACGCCGTAGGAACAGCCACCAAAGCTTAGGTGGAAAGGAAAAGAGCGAGCGCGATATCGAGAGGGAGCTTTGCTCGCCCGCGTATATCGGCTCCATTGCCAGCTCCGCGATCGCGCCCCGTTTGAGCCCAAATTCGCATAACACGGACATCTCGAAGAAATAGGAATTCGCGAAATTCCTCCAGGATACCGCCGGTAGAATACGCGCAGAGAACGCCACATAACCGTTTGTTGGGTCCAAGATGTTCCAGTAACCCGACGCGAACTTCGCCAACAGCGACAAACAGGAATTGCCGAGGAGCCGCACCGCCGGCATCCGCGATAACACCGTCGGGTCAAAAAAGCGGTTACCTTTTACATATGCGAGCGTTGGGTCGTTTTCGAAAAGCTCTACGATGCCCGGGATGTAGCTGGGGTCCATTTGCCCATCGGCGTCGATCTTGACGATGATGTCGGCACCTAGACCAAGGGCTTCTTCGATTCCGGACTTCATCGCCGCGCCAACACCCCCGTTTTTATCGCGCGTGATTACGCGAACGGAGTCCTGAGTCGAGAAGCTCTGCCTTACGGCTGCACCGGAACCGTGCGGGCAGGCGTCATCGACGACGATGATCCAGTCTACGTAGGGCAAAGCGTCCCGGACGACGTTACAGACACTTTCGCGCGCACGATAGGCAGGAATAACGCAGCAAACCCGCGATCGGCTCATGCCGCGCTCACCTTGGCGCTCGCAACGCTTCCCCATACGTAGCCGCTCGGTTTATAGGCGGTCCACAGTGCCCAGCCCGCGCCCCCAAGGCAGACAACGGTCAAGGCTATCCCACCGATAGACATCGCGACGCCCATCACTCCGAGCGCGTAGATCAGCGCGATTAACCGCGTCCTCTGCGGATTCGGAACGCTCGTCATAACGAAAAAGAGCGCGGGGAGGATAAGCGCGGCGGCATAGCTCCAAGCGTGCACTGCGGCAGCTAAGCCCAGGAGCGGTGCTAAGCTCCCCGCGACAAGTGCCGGTGCGCGCGCCAACAAAGGAATTGAGAGGAGCAGCAGGGCCAGGGAAGCCGCAAAGACTGCATGCTCCGGAATACCATGCGCTAGAAGAATGGTTGGCAACGTGAATACCATGTAAGGATTCGCGCCGGAATGCAGCGCGTACCAGTCACGAACGGTATTTACATAGGTTATCGGCCAGTGCCAATCCCCACCGGCTGCGTAGACGCTGCTCACGAACCAGAAAAAGGCAAAGGCTCCGATGATGGCGACGGCTCGCCATTCGCGGCGCGCCAGCACCAGCAGAATAATTACTGCCGCATCTGTCGGCTTGAACAACAGCAGCCCGATGGAGCTGCCCAACAGCCACTTGTTCCCTCTAACGAGCCCAAAAATGGCGCCCAAGTTGAGTAACAGGCTCAGTCCGGTATTCTGGCCGACTTCGATCGCGCCCATCGTTGGCCCCCACGCGAAGACCGCGGCGATCGCAAACCAGAACTTGAAGCCGTAAATCCGCGCGGCGACGGCGGCACAGGCGCAGAAAAGCAGCACCATTATTACTTGCTCGGCCACGAAACCGGCAATCGGCGGCAACCAGCTAAACGGCTTATAAATCCAGGCAAAGGCCGGCGGATAGACAAACGGCTGCACGGCCACATGATGCGCGCCCTGCCAAGCAGCGAGAAGCGCATAGTTTGTCAGAATATTCGTTCCAGCGGTCGCTCCCGCGGACCAATAGTTTGCAAAATCGTCGACGGTCGCCATGTCGTGGAATCGCTGCGGAACAATAATGAACGGCAATGAAGCATACAGGACGAGAAGCAGCGCGAACACCAATATGGTCTTGGAGTGTGCTTGCAAGGGCACCAGAGCGCGACGAGTGCTTCCCACGACTCCCTTAAACCGGCCGCGCCGGCACTGCGTCGCGAACCGCGGGCCGATATCCGCACCACAGCCACCACATCAGGCCGCCAATCGCCAGGAGCGCTAGGGCGTGGCCGGCGTGCGGCAGCGAGAGCGCGAGCGCTGCCACCACGTACGACGCTACTATTACCCGGGTGCGCCACGGCTCAGTCGCGTTTGCCATCGCGAAGAAGACCGCCGGGAGCAGCAGCGTCGCTTCGTACGGCCAAGCGTGAAGGCTCGTAGCTATGCCGAGAACTGACGCCATGCTGGCCGCTTCGAGGAGCGGGCGGCGTATCAACAGCGGAATCGTGCCGGCCAAAACTGCCAGGGCAGCGACTGCGGCCAAAGCGCCGGAGGCTCCGGCGCTGAGCAACAGAGTCGGAACTGTGTACGTCTTATAAGAGTTCCCCGCAAACTCGCCGATGCTGGATTGCGCCACGAGATGAACGTACCGCGCCGGCCAGTCGACGCTCCCGTTCGTGGCGAGCACCCCCAGCACGTACCACCCAAGCCCGACGAGAGCGCACACCATCAGCGCGCGCCACTCCCTGCGCGCGAGGAGCAGCACGACGAGCGCCAACGCCGCGCTCGGCTTATAAAGGAGGACTCCGACCGCGAGCCCCGCGAGAGCCGGTCTTCGGTTGACCAGCGCCCAAATAGCGGCCAGGATTGCGAGCAGCGCGACTGGCGTGTTCTGTCCGACCTCAACTGCGTTGATCGCGGGCCCCCACGCGAAGGCAGCGATCGGTCCGAACCACGGCGAGAATTGATATACCCTTGCGGCCAAAAGACCACAAATGGCGAGGACGGCGGCCATGAGGCACTCCTCGATCACCATCGCCGGTACTGGCGGCAGGTGCGCGAGCGGCGCGTAAAGCCACGCCACGCCGGGCGGGTAAACGAACAACTGTGGCTTGACGTGATGTGCGACTTGCCACGCCGCCAACGCGCCCGGATCCATTAATGCCGAGCTGCCGGCATTCGCTCCGGCCGACCAAAAATTTGCGAAATCTCCGCGAAAGGCGACGTCGCGAAACCACGTTGGAAAGAAAAGAATGAATGGCAGCGACGTAACCCCCGCAAGCAGCGCACCGTAAACGATCGCGCGGTCCCAGGATAATCGCAGGGGTATTGTCGACGCAGTCACGATGGCTCGAGTGCCAGGGTTGGATCTCTTCGCAACGCCAGCAAAACGGCCGGAATCGCCAAAAGCAGCAAACCGCACCAGGTCGGCACGCGCAACAGCCACGTAATGAGCCTATTGGTCGAGTTCCCGAGTACCAATTGTCGCCAGCCCGCTTCGGCTAGTCGCGGGTCGATCGGCGGATGGGAGTGCGGATGCATCGCCGCCGGCGTGTGCGGCTGACCGGCGAGCCAGAAAAGCAGCGCAATCGCGGCGAACGCCGCAGCCGCGACCCCGAGTGCAAGCGTCAGATCGCGCCGCCACAACTCGTACACCAAATACGCCGCCGGAAAGAACGGCGCGATGAACAGCGTAACCGACGTCGCGTACATCCACGGTACGGCAAGGAGCACCAAGGCCGCAAGCAGCCAGGGGCGCAGCGTCGCTGCGCGCGTGTACAGCAGCAACGCCGCGGGGACTGCCGCGGCGATCTCGCCCGTGTGAACGAACGAACCGCCCAGCAGCGAAATCGCCGGCGGAACGAGCACGACGAAACTTGGCTCAGAGAACTGACGGCTCAATCGCAGGCTGGCGAAAATACCTACCGCCATCATCAAAAGGTACGAAACGCTGCCGATAAGGACCGCGGCCCGATCGCCGACTCCGAGAGCCGTGGCAATCGTGGATAGACTGTACTGGTTATCCCGCGACACTTCGGCGAGCGCGTGCGCCGGTATCACCATCGAAACGTAGGCGACGGCGTTTGCCGGGCCCACCGCTACTGCGCTCAATAGCGCCAGAACGAGGAACGCGACCGCGAGTGACGCGCGGATTGCCGGCAGGAGGATGAAACACGCTACCGCCGCCGGGAGCGCCATTTGCGGTTCGAGCATTCCCGCGGCAAGCGCGACCGAGGCCCACGCGAATCGGCCCGCCTGCACGAACATCGCCGCGACGACGAGCGCGGCTATCCCCATCGGCGCCATGTTCCCGGTAGAGAACGAGGTGAGCCCGGCCGCGAGCCCGAGCGCCCCGGCCGCCACCGCGATAGGCTGTCTGCTGACGATCGAAAGGCAATAGACGGCGGCCCCGATCCCGAGTGCCATCAAAGTCCACCAAACCGAAATTGCGTCTTCGAACGGCAGCAGCGTCAGCGGCGCGAGGATCGCCAAAACGTAGGGTGGGTACGGCGCGGGAACGGCCAGTCCGGGTCGCGCGCGAAAATATGGCTTCGGTGAGGCGGCTTCGCAATCGTGCAGCGACTTCTCGAAATACGGATTACGATGCTGGCGTTGTGCAAGCGCCGCGCAGTAGTACGCGCGAAAGTCGACTCCAAGCCATCCCGTTGCACGATCTCCGTACGTCTGTGCCGCGATCGGTAGAAGCGTACATCCGAGAGCGAGGCTCAACGGAACGATCTGCCTGCGCTCGATCGAGAAGCCCGCGCGAGCGATGAACATCGCGAGCACCGCCGCCAATGCCGCCCACGTCGGCAGGCGGACCGCCCACGCGGCGATGCTGCCTCCCGAGTTGTTTCCGGCAAAAAGTGCCCACGTTGATTCTGCCAAGCGGGAATCCATCACTGGAAGCGCGGCGTGCGCGCCGAGGTGCGGCGCAGTCAGGTTAAACAGCCATTGGAGGCCTAGCACTACGGCGCACGAGCCAATCGCACTGATTAAAACGGTTGCCGGCGTGCGGAAATATTGCCAAACGAGAAAAGCGATCGGCAGAAACGGCGCGACCAGCAGTGCCGGAGAGTAAACCCATCCCCATGGGACCGCCAGCAAAATCAGCGCGACAACCGCTACGATTCGTTCGCGGTCTTTTGAAAGCGACACGAGCAGAATCGCTGCCGGGATGGCGGCGGCGATCTGCGTGACGTGGATGAACGTGCCCCCGAATACCGCAAATGCCGGCGGAATACACGCGAGAAAGGCGCGATTGCCGGTGGTTCGGGCAACGCGACCGGCGACGATCGTCCCGAGGATCAGCATCGCGACATACCAGAGGCTTCCGCCGCGCACCGCGGCGCTGGGCGATACGCCCAGAGCGGCGAGCACCGCACTGAGACTGTACTGGGTGTCGCGCGTCAGCTCCGAGAGCGCGTGCGCCGGGAGCACGCTCGTGAAGTACTCGACGTTTGCCGGCAGCCCGAGCACCAGCAGCGAAAGCCCGGCGAATACCACCGCGCACGCCGCCAGCACCCAGCGCGTGCCCGAAAGCCAAACGGCCAGCGTCAAACAGACCGGCAGGCCAAGGTGCGGCTCGATCATCGAGCCGGCGGCAAAGAGCGCCGCGAGTCGCGGCCGATCCCGCCAGGCGGCATAACCCGCGAGGCAGATAAACCCAACGGCGATCGGCACGACCTCGCCAAAGGGAAACGACAGCGCGGCTAAAGAGAGCGCTAATGCCGCGACCGTTACTTCGCGTTGAACCCCTGCAAACGCGGCGATCGCAATGACACACGCCAGCCAACCGGCAAAGAGCAGCGCCAGCCACACCGCGATGGCCGCGCCGAACGGCAGACGCGTCAGCGGTATCAGCGCCGCGATTGCGTAGCCAGGCAGCGGCGCCGGGATCGTTACTTTGGGATTCTTCTCGAAGAACCGCGTCGAGCCGAGGCTTCGCTCGCAGGCGCCCAGCGGCTGCGTGCGGTAGGGATCGGCGCCTTGCGACGCGACCCGCGCGGCGCAGTAGAACGCGCGAAAATCGCCGGCAAAGAACCCGGTTCGCGTGACGACGCTGGTCTGCGCGGCCAATGCCAGAACCGTCGCGACGACGATGCCGGCGGCGATCCACGACCTGCGCAACGGATTACGAGCCCGAGGCGATCGGTAATTCGGTGTCGGTGGGCGGCTGGTACTCGATCTCGGCGGCAATCTCCGAGAGCCGCCCGAGCACGATCGCGTGTCGCTGCTCTAACGCTTCGGCCGGCGGAGCGACCCACGGTTCGTGCGCGTCGCCGAGCAAGAGATCTCCACGGTAGAGGCGGCCCGCGCTGCGGTAGTGCGCGTACGCCGCGCGCATTTCGCCGCGATCGTACTGTTCGTCGCCGTCGTTGGCGTGCGCCATGAAGCCGTTGACGTCGACGATCACGTTGTCGAGATCGAGCGCGAGGTCGTCGCCGGCTCGAAAGTATGCCTCGACCCGGTCGAAGCCGACGAGTTGGGCGATCGCCTTGCGGATGTTGGAGCAGGCCGTCCGCAGGCTCTGCGCGACCAGATGCTTCTCGGCATCGGGCCAAAAGAGCTTGCCGATCTCCGCCCGCGAGACGCTTCCGCTCGGCTGCAGCGCCAGATACTTGAAGATCTGCCGATCGCGCCGCCGCACCCACTCGATCGGACGCCGATCGATCTCGGCGCGAAACCAGCCGAAGAGGCGAACCTGCATCGGCGTCGCGGCCTGAACGCGCCGCCCGTAACGGTCGTACAGACGACTGCGTGAGAGCGCGCGCAGCGGCCGGTAGCCGTCTGGCGTGTGCACGACGAAGAGCCCGTGTTCTTCGAGCGCCTGCAGCTGCTGGCGGTCCTCGAGATAGGATCCGCTCATCAGTTTAAAGACGAGATCGGCATCCTTTTCGTTGACGAACTTCAGCGCGTCGGCGATGAACTCGTTGAAGAGATGCCCGTGGCGCAGGCGCCAGTTATCGAACGCTTGCGCGAGGCTGCAGCTGTCTTCGGCCGCCTTGCGCAGCGCGCTGCTGACGACGTGCGGCCAGCCATCGGTTACTTCCAAGAGGCGCAGCACGTCGGCGTGAGCGAACGGCACGCCGTAGGTTTCTGCAAGATGACGGACGCCGGATGCATCGAACGCGAGGCGCTCGGCATCGCACAGCGAGGCGAGGCCCTGGGCGACCAGACGCCCGACCTGAAACGCGGCGCGCGATCGGCAGGCGATCAGCAGCGAGGCGCCTTCAGGCAAATCTTCGATCAGACGGTAGATCGCATCCATGCCTTCGGGCGACGGAATATCGCTGCAATCCAGCGCGAGCTCGAGCGGAACTCGAGAGGCGAGCGCTTCGATCACCGCGGCATGGGAATCGAGCATCAGGCCGCCCTCGAGCGCGGACGCAATCGCGGCCCAGACGGCTTCGGGCGTGAACTTCGCGCCGATGACGCCGTAGAATCCGTTAAAGGCCCGATAGCGCATATAACTGACCAGCGCCATCGTCTTACCGAATCCAGGGGGCGCGACCAGGAAGCGCACCGGCATGCTCGAGAGGCGGCCCAGCCACTCTTCGAGCCGTGCCCTTCGCACGATGGATGGCCCCAGACGGGGCAATTTCGCGTTCACTGAACCAGAGGGCCCTCCTCTGGAAGTTCAGTATATCTGTTCGCTTTCATACATGCAACCAGCCGTTATGTAGTGCTGCCTATGACGCCATCAGGCGTCTACTAAGCGATTCGAAGAATCGGCCCCGCCACCGTACCTCATAATTGTATCGGCGCATCACGTTCCGAGCTTTAGTGCCGAGCGGCTGCCCGCGGACGATTTGCCCCGTGAGCTCGTGGTTTTTGCGCAATTCCGGCTCCAAAGCTCGCAAAACGGCTTTCGCAGCGGGCGGATGTTCGGCCCGGAAGCGGAGCAGGCGCGGGTAGACCGGCCGGAAGTAGCGCACCACATCGAATCCATCTAGTTCGTCCTCCGTGAGGATATGGCCCGGGGCCCCGAGGGAGGAATACAGGCGACCCTTCTCTGCATGCCGCCTCGGTTCCAGCGTGTGGCCATAGTGTGCGTAGACATACGGCAGCGCGAGGCGTCTTCCGGGCAATCCAATCAGCCGCTCGTGCACGGCACCTTCCCATCGCACGCCGGGCGCGAACCGAAAGAACATCATCCGCCGCTCGATCGACGTGTAGTAATCGAACGAACCGAAGAAATGCCACGTGTAGCCGTCGATGAAATCGTAGGCTGCAGGGACGTCGTGCAGCCGCCTCGCGATCCGCTGCACCGGATCTCCGTGCACTTCGTCGGCATCCACGAACGCGACCCAGTCGCCCGCGTTATGCGCTGCGTGCAGACGCAAACAGACGTTACGCGCCTCGGCAAACCCAGTGAAGGGCGTGCGGTCGACGAGGATGCGCGCTTCGCGCCCGAAGCGGCTTTCCGCCAGCGTTCGTTCGTGCGGCGACGGCCCGGGCGCGTTGTCGTTGACGATCAGCGTCTGCGCGGCGCCGGCGATCGATTCGAGCATCGCCCCCAAAAACGGTTCTTCGCGCGGGCCGAGAATCAAGTGCGCGGCAACGCCCGCCGGCGGATCCATGACGCGCGCTTCGCGTGGGGCAATGGAGTTTCCGCCGGGTACGCGAAGCGGGCGTGATGCCGCCTCTTCGCCTGGCCGTCGACGCGCGCGTCATCGCTGAGGATACGCGCGGCATCGGGCGGTACGCGCGCGCCGTCTTGCGGCGTCTCGTGCTGCGCGACGATCTCGCACTCACCTTGCTCGCAGACGGCTTTTTCGCGGCGCGCCGCCGTGCCGCGTACGCTGGCGCGTTGGGCAGCGACAATTTTCAGGTTCGCGGACGCGTCCCCGGCGATTCCGACCTCGTTTGGCATCCCGCCAACGGCACGTTCTTCGCCTCGACGCAGCCCTCGGTCGCCACGATCCACGACGCGGTGCCGTTTCGCTATCCCGCCGCCGATCCGCAGCGCCGCGACCACGCGCAGCAGCCGTTTCTGCGTTCGGCGCGGCGGGCCGCGCGCGTCATCGCCGTCTCGCGGTTTGGCCGCGACGAAGTGCACGAGATGCTCGGCCTGCCGCTGGATCGGATCGAGATCATCCCCCACGGCGTCGAGGCGGCGTTCTCACCCGGCGAAGCGACGCCGCTGCCCGAAGCGCTGACCGGGCGGCGCTACCTGCTCTTCGTCGGCGATCCGATCGGCGAACCGCGCAAGAACTTCGACCTGCTCTACGAGGCCTATCGTGCCGCTTGGAGCGGCAGCGACGCACCGCTGCTCGCCATCGCCGGCCCACGCGCGCCACAGGTTCCCGGCGTCGTGCACGTCGGCACGCTAAACGACGACCTGCTCGCAACCGGCAGCGAAACGCTGCGCGCCTGTTACCGCGGCGCGGTTGCGCTTGCGATGGCGTCGTATCACGAAACCTTCGGAATGCCGATGCTCGAAGCGATGGCCTGCGGCACGCCGGTCGTCGCCTCCCGCGCGAGTTCGTTACCGGAGGTCGCCGGCGACGCGGCGCTCTACGCACCGCCCGACGACGCAGCCGCCTGGGCCGCGGCGCTGCGGCGCGTCGTCGCCGACGACGATCTGCGCGCGCGCCTGCGCGCGGCGGGATTGGAGCGCGTCGACGCCTTCAGTTGGGATCGCAGCGCGCAGCAGCACGCCGAGCTCTTCCACTCTCTCGTCGCGTGATTCGGCTCGGCATAGACGCCTGGAACCTTCCTGGCGATCGTCGCGGCATCGGCCGCTATCTGCGCGAGATTCTGCGCGTCTGGTGGGAACGCGAGCGCGAACGCGTCGAGGTGACCCTGATCGTGCCCGAGTGGCACACGTGGACCGTACGGGGCCGCTACCGCGCGGAGGTCGAGTCCCGCGGGTATGCCGTCGTCTCGCGCGCGCTGCACCGCCGAGCCGGCCTCGATGCACTCTGGTTTCCGTTCAACGGCTGCAGCTGGACGAGCTTCGCGCTGCCGGCCGCCGCAACGCTGCACGATGCCTCGAACTTCGTCGTACCCGATTACGCTCCTCAGACTCGGCGCATCTTCGAAGCGGCCGCGCAGCGCTGTCGCGCGCTGATTACCGATTCGTACTTCGCACAGGCCGAGCTCGCGCGCGAGCTGCAGGTCGCGCCCGATCGGCTCACCCCGATTCCGCTGGGCGTGCGCCCGCCGCGACCGGTCGAACCCGTCGCACTCGACATCGCCGCGCTGCAGCCGTTCGTGCTCTACGTCGGCGCAGCCGAACGGCGCAAGGGCTTCGACACGCTGCTCGGGGCGATGGCGCAGGTCGCGCGCGAGCGGCCCGATCTCACGCTCGTCGTGACGTCCGACGTGCCCAGCGAGTTCGTCGTTCCGCCGGGCGTCCGCGTCGCCGCACTCGGACACGTCGACGATACCACGCTGGCGGCGCTCTATCGCGCCTGCACTCTGCTGGCGTTTCCCTCGCGCTATGAAGGCTTCGGCTTACCGGTGCTCGAGGCGATGAGCTATGGCGCACCCGTCGTCGCGTCGACCGCTGCCTCAGTCCCCGAAGCCGGCGGCGACGCGGCATACTATGTCGCGCAAGATCGTCCCGACGAGTTAGCGGCCGCGATCCTGCGCGTGAGCGGCGACGCCGTTTTCGCCCAAGACTTGCGCGCCCGCGGGCCAGTACGGGCCGCCGGCTTCACCTGGGAACGGACGGCAGCGCGCACGCTCGCTGCGATTAAGAAGATGGTATGACGACGATCCACCTGGCCAGCGGCATCGCGATCCACGAAGGACGCCTGCTGCTGGTCGCCTCGCACTATCCCAATCAACCGCAACCGTTGTGGAATCTTCCCGGCGGCCGGCAGCAACCCGGCGAACTGCTCGTGGAAACGGTCGTTCGCGAGGTCTTCGAGGAGACGCAGCTACGCGTGCACGCCGGCGAGCTCGCGTACGTCAGCGAAAGCTACGACGGCGAACGCCACTTCCTCAACGCGACCTTCGTGCTCTCCTTCGACGGGCCGCCCTTCGACAAGCTCAGGCCCTTCGACAGGCTCAGGGTGACAGACGAGCCCTTCGACGAGCTCAGGGTGACAGACGAGCCCTTCGACAGGCTCAGGGTGACAGGGGGAGAGGATCACGTGGTGGCGGCGCAGTGGGTGCCGCTGGGTGAGGTGCGCGAGCGCATCGTCGTCGGCGTCGTGCGCGAACCGCTGCTCGCCTATCTTCAAGGCGTTCTCGAACGCCGTTACGCCGGCTATCACGAAGCCGGGATTACGATTGAGTGGCCTCCCGGTTCTGCCTGAGCCCAGCTGCCCATTCGTCGCGCTCGATCGCGTGCGCGAGCACGTCGACCGGTCTGCCTTGCACGGTCGCGCCGCGCGGCAGCGTTCCTTCGCCGCGCAAACCGGTGTGCCGCAGCACCGCACGCGAGGAGAGGTTCTCCGCCAGACAATACGCCCGGATGCGCGCCAGCCGCGCGCACCGGAAACCCTCGTCGATCAGCGCCGCAACCGCTTCGGTGGCAATCCCGCGGCCGCGGAACGACCGCACGACGCTGTAGCCGATCTCCCCGCTGGTGCGGTCGCCGTCCGAGACCCGTAGCGACACCCAGCCCAGCGGGACGCTCGTGCCGCGCGCAAAGTGCACGAGCCATTCGAATCGGCCGCTGATTCCGGACGCGAAGCGCGTCGGCCGCTGGCCGACCGCCCGCAGAAACTGCGCGCGGTTCAGGTTGGGCAGATCCTGATAGTCGCGCAGATCGGGCTCTTGGAGCACCTCCCACAGCGTGCCGGCATTTTCCACGGTCACCGGAACGAGGCGCAAGCGCGCGGTGCGAATCGTTCTCATCGCAAAGCGATTCCTTGCCGCCTACCTCCGGTGGCGTGATAGGGAGGGCGATGTGGGTCGATATTTCTGGAACGGTCTGTTCCCAACCGCGCTTCTTCTACGGCTCGCGGACGCACTGCGTGCACGAAGCCTTCGACGTCGCGGGCAGCGCCGGGAAAGTCGAAGTCGTTGATAACGTCGATATCGCGCCGCGCTGCCCGGTGAAGCCCGGCGATCGCGTCGAGGTCGCGGGCGAACTCGTGCACGACCCGGGCCGGCTTCCGGTGCTGCACTGGACGCATCACGATCCGGAGCACGTGCATCGCGACGGATTCATTCGGCTTCATGGGCGGGTGTACGCGTGAGCGTTCCGATGCCGTGGCCCTGCAGTTCCAGCAGCTCGGGAATCGTCACGAACTGGTAGCCTTCGCGCTTGAGCGCGTCGATGATGATCCGCGTCGCCTCGACGTCGGCGCTGCGGTCGCAGAGGCGCCGGCCCGCTCGGGACGCGGCGCAGATGATGCCGCGATTGCCGTCGTGGAGGTCGATGATCGCCCCGTCGCCGGCGTAGCGAAGCACGCGCGCCGCGATCACCCGCGCCGGCGGGTACTCCCAGTCGTTGGCTAGCGGAACCGACCACATCACTGGCGTGTAGCCGAGTTTACGCACCTCGCCGAGCACGAGCCAGTCGCGCGCGCCAAACGGCGGGCGCATGATGTGCGTGTGCACTCCGCTGGCGGCGTAGATCGCGCGATCGGTGCGTTCGAGGGTCCGTCGCAAGCTATCGCTTCCGTAGAGCAGCAGGTGGCCGTGGCTCCAGGTGTGATTGCCGATCGCGTTGCCGTCCTGCGCTTCGTGCCGCACGACCGCCGGATAGGCTTGCACCGCGCGGCCGACGACGAAGAACGTCGCGTGCACGTGCTCGGCGCGCAGCACCGAAAGCAGCTGAGTGGTGTACGGCGGGTTGGGCCCGTCGTCATAGGTAAGCGCGACGACCCGCCGGTTCTTTGGCCCGCTGACGATCGTCTTGCCGAAAACCTGGTTGCTGGGGCTCTCCAAGACTTGGTACGCCTCGTACGCGCCCAAGCCGAGTACGGCAAGCAGCGCGATCCCGCCGGCGATCCAGCCGCGCCTCACCCGCTCAACCGTTCGTGCCGCGGATGCGGGCCTGCGCTTTCGTCACGTTGGCGCGAAACTCGTCGGGCCCGAAATCCCGGAAATCCTTGATGATCTGCTCGTAGCGCTGGTCGGCTACTTGCGTGCTCTGCATGTGCACGAGATCTTTGGGAACGCCTTTAGAAAGATCGATCGAATAAAACTGCCCGCTCTTGGTCGCCCAGTAGTGCGGATCGGTAAAACTTACCGTGCGATCGCCGTGCTTGTAGTCCACCACCTGCTTAACGTAGACGGTGTAGTGGGCGTTCGCGTTGGGGCGCGGCGCCTTGGTCTCGAGCTGCCAGATCCCGTCTTGATCGAGCCTTCCGAAGAAGAAGCTGACGTCGTAGACGCGGGCTGCCGGCGCCTTGACCGTGATTTCGTGCCCGTTGTAACCGCGGATCCGGTACGAGAACGAGGAGACGCCCTCCACGTCGGAGGTGTCGTACTCTTCTTGCGCAATCGGCGGCTTCGCGTAACGGATCAGCAGGCGCGCGTAGAGTTCGCTCGGCGCTTTCTGCGCGTGAATCGCCGGGCCGAAGCGTCCCATCTCGCCGGGGCCGTAGATGCGCCAACCCAAGATCAGAAAGATAATGGCGAGGATGACGATGAGGATGCCAATCGGAAAACGCCGCATCACTCCTCCTCCGCGGCCTGCAGATCGAGCGCGATGTTGACGAGGCGGTCGGCCGCGGCGTTCTGCTTGCGCGGTACGTGCTTGATGTCGATCAGTTCGAAGGCGCGCACCAAAACGCGAGCGCGCTGGTAGAGCGGCAGCAACCCCGGGTTCTTGACGCGGTACTCCCCGCGCAGTTGCTTGACGACCAGTTCGGAATCGAGGCGAACCGCTAGCCGCCGGATCCCGTGCTCGGTCGCCGCCTGCAGACCAAGCAGCAGCCCGGTCCATTCCGCGACGTTGTTGGTCGCGATGCCCAGGTACTCGGAGATCTCTTGCAGCGTCTCCCCATGCGGGCCGAACAAGACGGCCGCGCCCGCCGCGGGGCCGGGGTTGCCGCGGGAACCACCGTCGGCAAAGAGTGTCGCGTCCATAGCGAGCCGGGCTTCGGCGATGGCAAGGCATAGACCGCCCGCCGCGCGGGTACACCCCCCATCATGAGAAATCATCCGTTCGTTCTGCGCGCCCTCATCGCGGCGGTCGCGCTCTCGCTCTTTGCAGCCTTCCCGCAAGCCGGCTCGGCTGCCGGCACTTCGACCTTTTACGGCATCACGGTGCACATCTCGTCGAACAACATCAAGGTTCAGAATCCGAAGACCAAACAGACGATGAGCTTTTTGCTCGTGCCGAAGTTCGATCAGGTCTTCTCGGCGGACGGCAAGACGACGTACCAGATGGGCAAGGTAAAAGCCGGACAGTACGTCGGGATCATCTACGACCGCAAGGCGCTGGGCCAGGCGCACGCCGACAAGATCTATTTGCTGACCAACGCGAATCAGACCATCGGTACGCAATAGAGCGACGGCCAAGTCTCTTAGGCGCTCGCTGCTCTTCAGGTTTTTTCCGCGCTCGGTAGAACGCTTGCGCGGAGATGGATCGCCTTCGCGCCGTTTGTATCGCGCTGCTGCTCGCTGGGTGCTCGCTGCCCGGCGTACGGCCGGCCACGCCTGCAGGGGTTGCGCCGGACTCGAGCGGGGAGCCACAAGCGGCCTCGGCGCCGCTCCTCTACATCTCTGACTCGAGCACGGGCGACGTCTTCGTCTACAACTTTTCGACGAAGGCCCCGGTTGCTACGCTGAAGGGCTTCCAGAGTCCATACGGGCAGTGCGTCGATTCGGCAGGCAACGTCTGGATCGCCGACCTCAACGCCGGCGCGCTCGTGCAGTACGCGCACGGTGCTTCAAAGCCGTCACGCCGATTGCGCACCAACGGCAACCCAATCGGCTGTGCCGTCAACAGCCACAACGGAGACTTAGCGGTGGCCAACTACGCGGGGAGGGCGGGCGCTGGAAACATTCAGATCTGGCGGCACGGCCGCGTTCCCTCGGCAACGTACCGCGCGACGAAGTTTTACTATCTGTGGCCGCCGGCCTACGATGCGAGCGGCAACCTCTTTGCCGAAGCGCAGATGCTCGACGGTCCCTACGGATTACTGGAACTCCCCAAAGGCGGCAGCGCGCTGCGCAGCATCTCGCTGAGCGGCGCGACGATCCGTTACGCCGGCGGCGTCTTTTGGGACGGCCAGGCGCTGGGCGTCACGGATCAAAACTCTGCCGACGGCAATACGACCGCGATCTATCGCGTGGCGGTCAAGGGAGCGAGCGGAAAAGTTATCGGACGCATTCACCTCACCGATTCGTGCCACTACGACAACACCGATATCGTCGAGCCGTTCCCGATCCTCACTAACGGCACGACGACCGAAATCATCGGCGGAAATCTCTGGTGCGCGCATCGCTTTGGAACGTGGAAGTATCCGGCCGGCGGGCCGCCGAGCAGCCTGCTGCCGAAAGCGCCGGCCGAGCCGTTCGGGGAATCGGTCAGCCCGGCGAGAAACGCCCGAGACGACCGATCGTTAGGAGACGCGAGATGAGCGCCGGGAGGTTTGCGTACGTTTCGATTCTTTTTGCTGCCGTCATCGCGGGCTGCGGCGGCAACGGCCTTTCGCCCGCTAACGGCAATGCCGCCGCGCGTATCGCGCGGCCGGCCTCGGCCAGTTCGCCCAGCCCGATCCAACACGTCATCATCATGGTGCAGGAGAATCGCACCTTCAACGATTTCTTTGCGACTTTCCCCGGTGCCGACGGAACAGTCAGCGCGCACGTCGCCGCCGATCCAAAGTGCAATCCGCCGATTCAAAAAGGCTCCATCTCGCTGCGAGAAGTGAACCTCGTCCTCGACAAAGACCTCGATCATAGGTTCAGCGGATATCAGACTGCTCGCGACAAGGGCAAGATGGACGGCTTCGACCGCGTTAAGTTCGGCAACGACCTGCCCGAGTGCTCGTATCCGTACATGTATACCAATCCCAGTCAAATCGCCCCCTACTGGCTAATGGCGCAGCAGTATACGCTGGCCGAGCACATGTTCACGACCCAAGGCAGCGGCAGCTTTACCGCACACCAGGATCTGATCGCCGGCACGACCGCTATTCAGCCGAACCGCGCGATGGTGGATCTGCCGACGTGCGGAGGATCCAGCTGCGTCTGGGGCTGCGACGCGCCCCCGAGGACTCACACGCACCTGATCACCGCCAAGAGCCAAGAGCTGAACATGCGCCGGTTCCCCGGACCCTATCCCTGCTCGAATCAGTTTCCGGTACCGTATCCGACGCTGCGCGATCTCCTCGACGCTGCCGGCGTCTCGTGGAAGTACTACGTGCCGCCCGCAAAGGTCACCGCGGGGCGGCTCTTCAGTGCGTACGACGCAATTGCAACGGTTCGCTACGGTCCCGAGTGGACGACCAACGTCATCTCGCCGGAGACGACGATCTTCAGCGATATCGAATACTCGCAGTTGGCGAACGTTTCGTGGGTGATGCCGGATATGAAAAACTCCGATCATCCGGGGCAGGGCACCGATAACGGCCCAGAGTGGATCGCCAGCGTCGTCAACGCAATCGGCGAGAGCCCCTACTGGAACTCGACGGCGATCGTCATCGTTTGGGACGACTGGGGCGGCCTCTACGACAACCTTCCGCCACCGCAGCTGGGATTTGGCGGACTGGGATTCCGCGTGCCGGCGATCATCGTCTCGCCGTACGCGCGCGCCGGCTACATCTCCCCGACCAACTACGAGTTCGGCAGCATTTTAAAGTACGTGGAAGGCAACTGGAATCTCGGCACCCTGGGATCGTCGGACGAACGCGCTGCGAGCATCATCGACTGCTTTGACTACCTTCAGGCGCCGATCACGTTCCAGCCGATTACCTCAAGCAAGGGCTCCTCGTTTTTCACGCGCGAGAAGCCGTCGTATAAACCGCTCGACGACGACTAGACGGGCGGCCCGTAGGGATCCTGCGATTGCGGCTGCCCTTGCGGGGGCGGCCCCTGCGGCGAACCCTGTTGCTGCTGCCCTTGTTGTTGCTGCTGATCCGATTGGTCTTCGAAGAAGCCGACGATCGTGCCGCTCGAGTCGGTCACGAAGATGAGGTGCTGCGAGCTCTTCGAGAAGATCGCCGTGTAGTGATAACGGCGATAGCCCTGCATCGTATCCTGACGCACGTACTGCAGCCGCTTGAACGTTCCGAACTGCGTAAAGGCTTGGCGGACCTGCGAGAGCCCCTCCGACTGCGACTTCATCGTCGCAGAGATGTTTGGCGGAACGCGTCCGGCCATCACGTCGGTCATGAAGGTCGTAAAGCTCGTCGTCGGCGGCGCCGGCGGCGCGGCTTGCGCCACCAAACCCGAGAGCATCAAGGCTGCGACAATCTGCATCATAACGATCCAGCCTTCGTGCCGGAGGGCCCGCGGCCCTTACTTGAGTACATGAAGCTCTGATGAAGTGCGCCATCGCGTTGCTCGCGGCAGCGCTCGCTTGCGGAGTCGCCGTCGCGCAGGAGCAGCGTTCGCCGGGAGAGTCGCTTTTCTCCAGCGGCGAGTTCGCGCAATCGGCCGCGGCGGATCGAGCGTGGCTGCAGCGTCATCCCGGCGACATCAACGCGCAGCTTCGCTTAGGCTCTGTCCGCCTCTACGAAAACCGCGTTGACGCCGCCGAACCGCTCGTTCTCGCGGTCATTTCCAAACAGCCCAACAACGCGCGCGCGACGCGGCTGCTCGCCGAGATCAATCGCCGCCAAGAGGAAGCCAGACGAAGCGCGACGGTCGACGGCGAGAGCGCGCAGGTGCCGTTCGTAACCGCGTCGCCGCTGCCGGTCATCCGCGTCGTCGCAAACGGACATCCGGCAAACTTTCTTATCGATACCGGCGCCGACGTGATCGTCGACCCGGCGTTTGCGGCGAGCATCGGCGTCGTGCCCTACGGCCACCTCATCGGAACCTTCGCCGGCAAAAAACAAGCGCCGGTCCAGAGCGGCATGCTCCACTCGCTCTCCCTGGGCGGGGCTACCGCAAGTGAGGTCCCCGTGCACGTTTTGCCGACGCACCTCGAACAGTTCTTTCCGAAGCTGAAGGTCGACGGCATCGTCGGCACGACGCTCTTCGAACGCTTTCTCGTAACGATCGACTATCCAAACAATCGACTCGTGCTGCGGCCGCGATCGGCGCGCGTTTCCGCCGCCTTCGAGGCCGCGTCGGCAAAGGACGCAAGCGAACCGTTCTACCTGGCCGGGGACCACTTCGTCTTCGCCCACGCGCAGGTCAACGACGCACCGCCCGGGCTCTTCCTCTTCGATTCGGGACTCGCCGGCGGCGGCTTGATGCCTTCGACGAAGTTGCTTGCCGCCGCGCAGCTCACCCTCGACACCGCCCATCAAAGCGTCGGCGCCGGCGGCGGCGGTGCCGTCGTCGCCATCCCGCTGCGCGCCGATAGAATCGCGGTTGGCACTGCCGTGCGGCACGACGTCCCCGGCCTCTACACCCCCGAAGGGTCGCCGCTGGATCTTTTTCCCTTCACGGCGTCGGGCATCATCTCCAATGATTTCTTACGCAACTATGCGTTCACCGTCGACTTCGACGCAATGCGCGTCGTTCTCGCCGGGCCGGCCACAACCAGCATCGCGCAGATCTTCGAGCGCACCTTTGCGCGCCTGCAGTCCTATCCGGTTCCTCCCTACGCCATCTGGACGGCGACCTGGCACACGCGCGCGCACCCGATGGGCTACTACTCGGGTGAATCGAGCTCGGTAGACGTCAACCGTTACGCGGTGCGGCTCTCCGACGGCATGGAGAACGTCAGCGCTGCAAGCACCAACGGAAAGCTTCCGCCGGCGACGATCGAGCCGGAGTTCCTCGGGCCGTTTGCGTGGATGCTGCGCTCGTCGGTAAAGGTCGCCCCGCGCGACGACGAACCGAGCATGGTTCCCGATATCGCCGGATTCAAAACGATCGCGCACGTCGTCGCGGTCGCCAACCCGTCCTATACCTTCAATCAAACGCCCAGCCAACATCAAACGCCGAGCCAAAAGCTCGAGGGCTCGCTGCCGATCGAAAACGTCGAGGGCCGCCAGGCCTACCATCTCGAGCTGCATCCCACCAGCAAGCCGCTGGTGCACAATCTGCGCGATCTGTGGATCGACGTCGCGACCTACGACCTGCTCGAGGCACGCTTCGTCGGCACGTACCGGCCCGTGCCACAGGCGCCGATCAGCGCGACCGAGGCGACCGTTTACTTTCGCGAAGTGCTCGGATGTTGGGTCGTCACCCGCTCGCTGTGGAACTACGACGATCCGCCGATCCGCTATCAGTTCGACGTGCAGAACGACGAGATCGGTCTCCCCGCGACGCTGCCCGATTGGCTCTTCGATCAAACGGCGTACGACCGCCGCGTGCGCGCCGGCGATGCCGATTATCTCGGTCAGGTGCTCGAGGGTCTGCGCAAAGGCGGCGCAGCCCCTACGCCCTACGCAACCCCCACCCCCTAACGGTTCGAGCTACTCCGGATCGCCGGTGTCGGTCGGCGGCTCGTCCCGGAAAAATGCGGGCGAGAGCGTTGACTGAATCGGCGTAAACGCGCGCGGCGACTGCTTGTAGTTAAAGACGTTGAGGATGCTGGTCGCGCGTCGATCGGTCGTCCCGAGCGAGCCGAGGCTCCAGTTCTGCTCGATGTACTTGAGAATGCTGCCGAACTCGTACTTGGTGTGCGAGATCTTGCCTTCGGGCACGTAGGGCGAAACGACCAGCAGCGGAACGCGAAAGCCCAGGCCGCCCTGCGTATCGAGCAGCGGCGGCTTGACGTGATCGTAGAGGCCGCCCCAGTCGTCCCAAACGATCACGATGGCGGTGCTCTTCCAATACGCGCTCTCGCCGATCGCGTTGACGACGCTCGCGACCCACTGCGGCCCGTGGTCGACTTTCGTTCCCGGATGATCCGAATCGTTGTCGGTGGGAATCACCCAGGCAACTGCCGGCAGTTGACTCTTGGTGATGTCGTCGAAGATGTTGGTCTGCGGCATCGAGACGTTGGTTCCCCACTCGCTGCCGTTACGCACCGGAGCGATGACGTCGAACGCGTTGAGCAGCGCACCGGCGCACTGCGTGCAGCCGTTGCCGCAACCGGGACTTCCGACAAAACAGGGCGAGTAGTACTTCCAGGAGACGCTCTTTGCGTCGAGCAAATCGCGCAGCGTCGCATAGTTCTGACCCTTAGCCGGGAAGTTGGTGGTGCAGGGACGCGGGCCCTTATCCTCCTCGAACTTTAGGTCGGAAGTCAGCAGATCGGTGCGGACGGTCGGCGAGGCGTCGCAGCCCCACGGCATCCCGGTTGGCGTGTCTACCAGGCTCAGGCCCGTAGAGATCGAGGAGTCGCCGCGGATCAGGTCTTGATGCGCGGTAAAGCTCCCGCTGCCTTGCGTCTGAAAGAGGTGGTCGCCGAGCACGTACTGCTGGGCGAGATCCCAATACTGCGCGATCTGTTTGGGATTGACGTATTGGTACGCGAGCGCGTCAATCGTCGGGCCGCTGGTCGAGCCGCGCGGGCAGACGCCTTTGGGCTCGAGGTTGAACGCGTCCATCTTCCCGCCGTCCTTCGCGGTAACGAACGCGAAGCGGCAGTGGCCGATATCGGTGCTCATGACGAGCGCATGCTGCTTGAGCGGGATCGACTTCACCACGTACTTACCGCTCACAAGCACCTTTTCCAGGCCGCTCGTCGCGCCGTCGGCGCCGGGAAACGTCGCAAAAAAGTTATCGAAGCTGCGATTCTCCTGCACGATCACGACCACGTGCGCGATCGGCGAGGTTTTCGCGGCCGCCGGTGGAGGAACCGCCGAAAAGGGGGCGAGCGGCCCGGTTGCCGCACTTCCGCCGCAACCCGCGAGGATTGCAGCGCAAGCCGCTGCGAGGGCGAGCCGCGCGCTCAAGCTATTGGTTGTCGACCGGCAAGTTCGACGGCTTCTGATGCAGGAAGAACGCCTGGGAATATTTTGCCGAGATGATCTTGAACTTGCGCGGTTTTTGGGTGAAGTCGAACATATTGGCGATGCTCGTCGAGGTTGCGTCGGTCGTGCCGAGCGAACCGAGATTCCAGTTTTCCTCGATGAAGCGGATGATGCTGCCGAAGCCGTAGACCGTGTGCGAAATCTCATTGGCGGGAACGTACGGCGAAGCGACGATCATCGCGACGCGGAATCCGGGGCCGCCCTGTTTATCGAGCTTCGGCGGGGGCACCTCGTCGTAGAATCCACCCCAGTCGTCCCAGACGACGATGATCGCCGTCGAGCTCCACTCGGGACTTTGTCCGATGCCGTTGACGACCTGCGCCACCCACGACGGGCCCTTATCGGAGTTATACGCAGGATGATCGGAGTCGTTGCCGTCGGGAATTACCCAAGACATTTGCGCGAGCTTGCCGTTCTTCGCGTCCTTGATGATCTGCTGAGGCGGACTGACGACGTGTTCGCTCCATTCACTGGGGTTGTTGTAAATGGAGTTGATGACGGCGAAGCCGTTCCAGAGCGCGCCCGAGCCGCCGAGAACGTCGGGTGGCGCGTAGTATTTCCAGGTGATGCCGCCGGTCGCGAACAGGTCCGCGAGCGTGAGGTAGTTGCTCCCCGAGGACGGGAAATGGCTGGTGCAGGGATACGGGCCTCTTTTCTTCTTCTCGTAGACGAGCTTGGTCGTGATCAGGTGCGTCGTGGCCCCAACCGGCGAGTTGCATCCCCACGCCTGAGACGTCGTCGGATCGTCGACTAAACTCTCCGTGGGGTCGATCTCCGTGCCGCCGCGGATCAAGTCCTGATGCGCGGTGAAACTTCCGCTGCCTTGCGTCTGGAACATCATGTCGGCGATGCCGTATTGGCTGGCGATCGTCCAGTACGGCTGCACCGCCGTGGGGTTCACGTAGACGTAGGGCCGATCGCCCTCGGGCAGGCCGTTGGTTGCGAACTTGATGAGGTTGAACGCATCCATGTTCCCGTTGCGATAGGCCGTGTGATACGAGACGTACAGATGATTGAGATTTCGCTTCTCTTTGAGGGGTACTTCGGTGAGGTTGACCGTGATGGTTTTCGCGTTCTTACCGGTGCCGGTACGCTGCAGCCCGGTAATCGTGCCGGTCGTTCCCGGGAAGGTCGCAAAAAGATTGTTGAACGTGCGATTCTCTTGCACCATCAGGACGATGTGCTGAATCGGCGTGGAGCCGGTCTTGTGATGGTCGCCGGTACTGGCCACGCTGGGTACCGAGAGCGCGGACGAGCCGCCGCCGCAGGCACTTAAGCCGATCGAAATCGTGAGAAATATTACGGCGTTGAACGAAACTCGAGAAGGCATGGAGGGCCTCTTCTTCGCGTGCCTTTCGATTACATGGCGTTACAAGCGACTTGCATCGCGCAGCGCGCGCAAGTGTTGACTACGGTCAATCGTAGCTTTCGCGAACCGTCTCCAGCAACGTGTGCCCGAACTCGACTGGCGTTCCGTCGCCATCGAGCACGTCCACGCCGAACCCCGGATAGAGGCTGACGAAGCGATCTTGCTTCCAGCGAGCGACCGACCAGCGGTCTCGCGCGGCCCTCTCATAGGGCCAGGGCGGCATCCCTTCCCGATCCGAGCGAATATCGCGCCCGTCCGACGTGCGAATCCGCACCTGAAACCCCTCAACCCGAGCGATCTTCATTTCGAGGGTTCCGATCTTCATCTCAACGCTTTTGTTCGGCTCGCCGAAGTGCGCATCTTGCTATCGCTTCTTGGGACACAAGGTGCGAATCGCGCGTTCTGCATCGGGATCCGCCGCCGTATCCCTCAGCGTTACGATCGTCTCGGATTGGCGGCCAAACTTCGTCCGGACTTCGCCAACGCAAAGAAACCGCATCATTGACTGATGCGGCAAAAGACAATCTCGGGCTGACTGGATTCGAACCAGCGATCTCTAGTCCCCCAGACTAGCGCGATAACCAAGCTTCGCTACAGCCCGTTCGATTTTTTCTTCCTCTTGCGCGAGCGGTTGCCGCCCACTGCTTCCTTCAGCGATTTTCCGGCGACGAAAGCGGGGACCTTTCGCGAGGGAATGCTGATCGGCTCCCCGGTCTTCGGGTTGCGTCCGGCACGCGCCTTGTGCAAGCGCACGACGAAGCTTCCGAAAGGATTTAACGCCACGCGATCGCCCTTCTGGAGCGCTCCCTTGATCTCGTTGAGAATCAAGTCCACTACTTCGCCAGCCTTTCGCCTGGAGAGCTCTGCTTCTAAGGCGACGGCGTCGACGACTTCTGCTTTTGTCAACGTCGCATTCTCCTACTCGGCTCGGAGAGGAGCAATCGTTCAACAGCCTCGCTCGGCTGCCTTCAGGCGGCGAGAA
This sequence comes from Candidatus Cybelea sp., assembly GCA_036267315.1. Taxonomy (GTDB): domain Bacteria; phylum Vulcanimicrobiota; class Vulcanimicrobiia; order Vulcanimicrobiales; family Vulcanimicrobiaceae; genus Cybelea. The sequence continues at coordinate 33,378 of DATAWH010000083.1, forward strand.
TTTCCGCCAGCGCGCGCAGCGCGAGGATGTAGCCGGCGGCGCCGAGCCCGCTGACGACGCCGCGGCAGGCCGCCGCCGTCACGCTTCGCCGCCGAAAATCCTCTCGAGCGGCGATGTTGGAAAGGTGAACCTCGATGACGGGGATCCGGATCGCCGCGATCGCGTCGGCCAGCGCGTACGAATAGTGCGCGTACGCGCCGGGGTTCATTATCACGCCGGCATCGGTCGTGCGCGCGGCGTGCAGTGCGTCGATGAGTCCGCCTTCACCGTTGTGCTGCTCGCAGTGAACCTCGAAGTGGAAATCTTTCGCGGCGCTCAGTATCGAAGCGTCGACTTCCTCGAGCGTCTGCTTGCCATAGAGTTCCGGCTCCCGTTCGCCAAGCAAATTCAGATTCGGCCCGTGCAAAACTAAAACGCGCATTGGCGAGGCTTCTTTGGAGGAAAAGCGCGAGCCTTTGCGCCAGAGGCGCTCATGCCCGACAGAATCATCGCCGCATCGGCGCTC